>NZ_JBMKJF010000005.1:0-118266 GCF_049236945.1 Enterobacter cloacae complex sp. SHL020 | reverse complement strand
GATGCATCCGTAGCTCAGCTGGATAGAGTACTCGGCTACGAACCGAGCGGTCGGAGGTTCGAATCCTCCCGGATGCACCATATTCTCCGAGATAATAGCCACGCTGTTGTTTCAAGGTCTGCGAGTTAATCGCAAGCACCAGGGAGGATAACGTTGCTTCAGCAACGGCCCGCAGGGCGAGGCGCAGCCGAGTAATCCTCCCGGATGCACCATATTCTCCGAGATAATAGCCACGCTGTGGTTTCAAGGTCTGCGAGTTAATCGCTAGCACCAGGGAGGATAACGTTGCTTCAGCAACGGCCCGCAGGGCGAGGCGCAGCCGAGTAATCCTCCCGGATGCACCATTTACTGTTTCTAAAAGCATTTCCCGATGCATCCGTAGCTCAGCTGGATAGAGTACTCGGCTACGAACCGAGCGGTCGGAGGTTCGAATCCTCCCGGATGCACCATATTCTCCGAGATAATAGCCCCGCTGTTGTTTCAAGGTCTGCGAGTTAATCGCAAGCACCAGGGAGGATAACGTTGCTTCAGCAACGGCCCGCAGGGCGAGGCGCAGCCGAGTAATCCTCCCGGATGCACCATCTCTTCTGTTATTCCCTTCGATGTTTAGTTCTTAATCACTCTCGTAGTTATCACTTCGCAATCAGCGACAAAAATCACCATTTACGATAAAGTAATGCTTTGTTAATCGTTTAGCGAGAGCACGATGTACGCACAGTATGACGGTTTGATCTTCGATATGGACGGCACTCTCCTGGATACCGAACCCACGCATCGTCAAGCCTGGACTGACGTCCTGGGCCGCTACGGCATGCGTTTCGATCTTCAGGCGATGATTGCCCTCAACGGATCCCCCACCTGGCGTATTGCGCAGGCCGTGATTGAACTGAATCAGGCCGATCTCGACCCGCACCTGCTCGCGCGCGAAAAAACCGATGCGGTAAAAGCCATGCTTTTAGATACCGTACGCCCTCTGCCGCTGATTGATGTGGTAAAAGAGTGGCACGGACGCCGCCCGATGTCGGTAGGAACCGGGAGCGAAAGCGCGATTGCAGAAGCTTTGCTCAACCATCTTGGCCTGCGCCACTATTTTTCTGCCGTGGTGGCCGCCGATCATGTTAAACACCACAAGCCCGCACCGGACACCTTCCTGCTTTGCGCAGAATTAATGGGCGTCCCGGCGGCAAAATGTGTCGTGTTTGAAGACGCCGATTTCGGTATCCAGGCCGCGCGAGATGCCGGAATGGATGCGGTGGATGTGCGCTTACTGTGAGTGACGCGCTGTCACTTGCTTCATTATTCGCCAGCAGTTTTTTAAGCGCCACGCTGTTACCGGGAAATTCGGAAGTGGTGCTGGTGGCGATGCTGTTGTCCGGCGTGAGTCAGCCCTGGCTGCTTGTATTAATAGCAACAATGGGTAATAGCCTTGGAGGGCTGACTAACGTTATTCTTGGGCGTTTCTTTCCGCTGCGCGAAAAATCGCGCTGGCAGGAAAAGGCAGTCGGCTGGCTAAAACGCTATGGCGCTGCCACGCTGTTATTAAGCTGGATGCCTGTAATAGGCGATTTACTGTGTCTGCTGGCGGGATGGATGCGCATCTCCTGGGGACCGGTGCTCTTTTTTTTGTGCCTTGGCAAGGCGTTGCGCTATGTTCTTGTGGCGTGGGCAACACTACAGGGTATGACGTGGTGGCACTAATTGGTGGAATGAAAACGCGACCTTCAATCGTCAACCATTACAATTATGCTGAGTAACATTACTTTGACAGGCGGGAGGTCAATTTGATCCCGGACGTATCTCAGGCGCTGGCCTGGCTGGAAAACCACCCTCAGGCATTGAAGGGTATTCAGCGTGGTCTTGAGCGTGAAACGCTGCGCGTTAACGCGGACGGTAGCTTAGCGACGACGGGTCACCCGAAGGCGTTAGGCTCGGCGCTGACACATAAATGGATCACAACCGATTTCGCTGAAGCGCTGCTGGAGTTCATCACCCCAGTAGAGGGTGATATTGATCATATGCTGACGATCATGCGCGATATCCATCGCTACACCGCGCGCAACATGGGCGACGAACGTATGTGGCCCCTCAGCATGCCGTGCTATATCGAGCAGGGCCAGGAGATTGAGCTGGCGCAGTACGGCACGTCAAATATTGGTCGGCTGAAAACGCTCTATCGCGAAGGGCTGAAAAACCGCTACGGCGCGTTGATGCAGACGATCTCGGGCGTGCATTACAACTTCTCGCTGCCAATGGCCTTCTGGCAGGCGAAATGCGGTGAAACGGATAAAGACGCGATATCTGAAGGCTATTTCCGCCTGATCCGCAACTATTACCGTTTCGGCTGGGTGATCCCGTATCTGTTTGGTGCCTCCCCGGCGATCTGTTCTTCGTTCCTGCAGGGGAAACCGACCACGCTGCCGTTCGAGAAGACCGAGTGCGGAATGTACTATCTCCCGTACGCCACCTCTCTGCGCCTGAGCGATCTCGGTTATACCAATAAATCGCAAAGCAATCTCGGTATTACGTTTAACGAATTGCACGAATATGTGGCAGGATTGAAGCGGGCGATCAAAACCCCGTCGGAAGAGTACGAGAAAATCGGCCTCGAAAAAGACGGCAAACGCCTGCAAATCAACAGCAATGTGCTGCAGATTGAAAACGAACTGTATGCGCCTATTCGCCCTAAGCGCGTGACGCGCAGCGGTGAAACCCCGTCGGATGCGCTGCAGCGCGGCGGGATCGAATACATCGAAGTGCGTTCGCTGGATATCAACCCGTTCTCACCGATTGGCGTTGATGAACAGCAGGTTCGCTTCCTGGATCTGTTTATGGTCTGGTGCGTGCTGGCGGATGCGCCGGAAATGAGTTCAGACGAACTGCTCTGTACCCGTACAAACTGGAATCGCGTGATTCTGGAAGGGCGTAAACCGGGCCTGACGCTGGGTATCGGCTGCGAAACGGCACAGTTCCCGCTGACCAAAGTCGGCAAAGATCTGTTCCGCGATCTGAAGCGTGTTGCCCGCACAATGGACAGCATTGACGGCGGCGACGCGTATCAACAGATCTGCGACCAGCTGGTGGAATGTTTTGATAATCCGGAACTGACGTTCTCAGCGCGTATTCTGCGTTCTATGATCGATCAGGGCATTGGCGGCACGGGGCGTTCACTCTCAGCGGAGTACCGTGAGATGCTGATGCAGGAGCCGTTAGAAGTGTTGAGCGAAGCGGATTTTGCCGCGGAACGCGATGCGTCCGTGGTGCGTCAGAAAGAGGTTGAAGCGGCGGATACCGAGTCGTTTGAGGCGTTTCTGGCGAAGCAGTCTTAAGCAGAAAAGAAAAAGGCCACATCGCTGTGGCCAAAATATACATCTCTGAATTCAGGGATGATGATAACAAATGCGCGTCTTTCATATATTCAGACGTGCATTCTGTAGAAGAGTTCAGTTTATTTTAAAAAAAATCACTATCGGAGGTGACGTATGCCGTTATTAGATAGCTTTACTGTCGACCATACCCGTATGGAAGCACCTGCAGTACGCGTGGCGAAGACCATGCACACCCCGCACGGCGACACGATCACCGTCTTCGATCTGCGTTTCTGCGTGCCAAATAAAGAAGTGATGCCAGAGAAAGGCATTCATACCCTGGAACACCTGTTCGCCGGTTTCATGCGTGACCATCTGAACGGCAACGGCGTTGAGATCATCGACATCTCTCCGATGGGCTGCCGTACCGGTTTCTACATGAGCCTGATTGGCCAGCCAGAAGAGAAACGCGTCGCAGATGCGTGGAAAGCGGCGATGGAAGACGTGCTGAAGGTGAAAGAGCAGAACCAGATCCCTGAGCTGAACGTTTACCAGTGCGGGACTTACCAGATGCACTCTCTGGAAGAAGCGCAGGACATCGCGCGCCACATCATCGAGCGTGACGTTCGCGTGAACAGCAACGAAGAGCTGGCCCTGCCAAAAGAAAAGCTGCAGGAACTGCACATCTAGTGCACCTTTTCCCTCTCCCACCGGGAGAGGGTAGGGTGAGGGTTGTTTAACCCCATGACCACAACGTCGACTTTCTCCTTTACCCATCGTCCCCTCGTTCCGTTCGCCCATGATTACGTTCATGGTGACAGCGAGCCGTGGCATGAGCACGAATGCGCGCAGTTGCTGCACATCCTGAGCGGCGTGGTACGGGTAGATACCGTCTCGGGCTGCTGGGTGGTTCCGCCTGGCCGCGGCGTCTGGCTGCCGGCAGGCACTCGCCACTCACTTCGCATCACCGGCAACGTGGCGGCGCGAACGCTGTTCATCGATCCGCTGGCGCGAGCCGATCTCCCGGCCACCTGCCAGATCGTGCAGATCGCGCCGCTGTTGCGCGAGCTGATCCTCGTCTCTCTTGCTTTACCTGAATCGTACTCGCCCGGCAGCCGGGATGAACGCGTCTATGAACTCATTCTCGATGAAATCCGCACTATGCCGGTGCTGCCGTTTCATCTGCCGGAGCCGGAAAGCGAGGCGTTACGTCACCTGTGTCTGCAAATCCGGCAAAACGCGGGGAAGAGCTGGAGCGGCGCTCAGGCCGCGAGCATGATGAACATGAGCGAGCGCACCCTGAACCGCCATTTTCAGCAGCAGACGGGATTAAGCTACGGCGAGTGGCTGAGAAGGGCGCGCCTGCTGGAAGCCTTAGTGCGGCTGGCGCAGGGCCAGCCGGTACTGCGCGTGGCGCTGGATCTGGGTTACGGCAGCCACAGCGCCTTTACGGCGATGTTCCGCCGCGTGATGGGCGTCTCCCCCAGCGATTACTTTAAGAACGACTGACGGCGTTTAAGAGCGCCTGAAGCGACGCGCGCGCCACGTCGCTGTCGATGCCCACGCCCCAGCGGCTGCTCCCGTCCTGGAACAGGCAGCGGATGTAAGCCACCGAGCGGCTGTCGCTGCGTTCGCCTAACGTATGCTCGTGATAATCCTTAATCACGAACGGGGCGTTGACCCAGCGGCTTAAGCCGTGAGCGGCGGCGGAGAGCAGACCGTTACCCTGACCTTCCAGCTGGCGCGTTCCCCCCTGCATGGCGACGCTTGCCGTCAAACGCAGCTGGCCGTCCTGCTGGCTGTCGCTGCGGTAGGATTGCAGCGCAAACTGCGGCGTGGCTACCAGGCCGTAGCGGGTGCGGAACAGCTGCCACAGCGCGTTTTGCGTCATCTCTTTTCCGTGGCGATCGGTTTCCTGCTGCACGTGCTGGCTGAAATCCTGCTGCAGGGCGCGGGGCAGTTTCAGGCCATGATTCTGTTCGATGAGCCACGCGCTGCCGCTTTTCCCTGACTGGCTGTTGACGCGGATCACCGCTTCGTAGGTGCAGCCGATGTCCTGCGGATCGACGGGCAGATACGGCATCTCCCAGCGATCGCCAGGCCTGTGGGCATCAAAGCCTTTTTTGATCGCGTCCTGATGCGAGCCTGAGAAGGCGGTATAGGCCAGTCGTCCGGCCCACGGGTGGCGCGGATGCACCGGCAGCTGGTTGCAGGCTTCCACCACTTCCACGACTCGGTTCATATCGCTAAAGTCGAGATTCGGGCTGATGCCCTGACTATAGAGGTTCATCGCCAGCGTCACCAGGCAGACGTTGCCCGTGCGCTCGCCGTTACCAAACAGACAGCCTTCCACGCGATCAGCCCCCGCCATCACGGCCAGCTCGGCGCTGGCGACGCCGGTACCGCGGTCGTTATGCGGATGCACGCTAATGCAGACATCCCGGCGGCGGCTGAAATGGCGACAGAAATACTCGATCTGGTCGGCATAGACGTTCGGCGTGCTCACTTCGACGGTGGCCGGTAAGTTGATCACCATGGGCCGTTCGTCGCACGGCTGCCAGATCTCCGCCACGGCTTCACAGATCTCCAGCGCAAACTCCGGCTCGGTAAAGCAGAAGGTCTCCGGGGAATACTCATACTGCCAGCGGGTGTCCGGGTTCTCTTCACACAGCTGACGAATAAGCCGCGTGGATCGCGTCGCCAGCTCGACGATTTGCGCTTTTTCCATGCCGAATACCAGGCGGCGGAACAGCGGGGCGGTGGCGTTATACAGATGGACGGTGGCCTGTTTCGCGCCGCGCAGGGATTGGAAAGTGCGATGGATGAGATCTTCCCGCGCCTGGGTTAACACCTGAATCGTCACGTCATCCGGGATGCGGTTCTCTTCAATCAGCTGGCGAACAAAGTTGAAGTCAGTCTGTGAGGCGGATGGGAAAGCCACCTCAATTTCTTTGAATCCGCAGCCCAGCAGCAGATCCCAGAACTGCAGCTTGCGGGTGCTATCCATCGGCTCGGCAAGGGCCTGGTTGCCGTCGCGTAAGTCGGTTGAGAGCCAGCGCGGCGCGCGGGTAATGCGTTGCTCCGGCCAGCGGCGGTCGGGCAGGGAAAGGGTTGGATAGGGTTGGTACTTGTCGGCGGGTGTGTTCAGCATGATGCGCTCCTGTTGTCTTTTCACCATCGTGAATGGATTTCAGGAGCGCTGCTTTATCGAAACTGACAATCGCTGTCGCGTTCTGGACAACGCGAATTAGTGCGCGCCACCGCCGCCGCTACCGGCGCCAAACGGTGGTTTAGCAAACCACACCAGCCCCAGCAGGACGATAAAGATCCCCGCCGATATCCAGAAAATCTCGTTGGCCGAGATAATCAGCCCCTGATTGGTGATCTGCTGGGCAATCCACCCTGACGCCTGCTGTTCCGTCATACCCATTCCCTGAAGCTGGTTGTACATCTCCCGGGAGTTCGGGTTGAACGGGTTCACCGCTTCGGTCAGCTGGGCATGGTGCATCGATTCACGGTTCGTCCACAGGGTGGTGGTGATCGACGTACCAATCGAGCCCGCCAGCGTTCGCGTAAAGTTCGACAGGCTCGATGCGGCCGCCATGCGCTCAGGCGGTAAACCGGAAAGCGTGATGGTGGTCAGTGGCATAAAGAAACACGCCACGGCAAAGCCCTGAATAAACTGCGGCCACGCGGACGCGCCAAAGTCCATTCCCGGTTCGAACGTATACGCGCGCCAGTAGAAGCACACGGCATACATGATAAAGCTGAACGTCACCAGCCTGCGCATGTCGAGCTTGTGGGCGAAGCGGCCAATAATCGGCGACAGCAGAACCGGAATCAATCCAACCGGCGCCGAGGCTAAACCTGCCCAGGTTGCGGTGTAGCCGTATACCTCCTGCAACAGCTGCGGCAGCAGTACAATCGCGCCGAAGTAGAGCATGTAGGCGAGGCTGATACACAGACAGCCTATGGTGAAGTTTCGCGACTTAAACAGCGACAGGTCGACTATCGGGTTATCGTCCGTTAGCTCCCAGACAATCAGGAAGCTCAGCGACACCACCGCGACAATCGTCAGGATGATGATCTCCCGGGAGTTGAACCAGTCCAGCTCTTTGCCCTGGTCGAGCATGACCTGCAGGCTACCGATGCCGACAACCAGCAGTGCCAGACCAATGGCGTCGATACGCCGCTGTTCCGTCCGGGTTTCTCTGCCGCGCAGCGACTGGAGCGTCAGCATTACCACGATGGCGCCAATCGGTACGTTGATGAAGAAGATCCAGCCCCAGTGATAGTTGTCGCTGATATAGCCGCCTAAGATAGGCCCGCAAATCGGCGCGACAATTACGGTCATCGACCACAGCGCCAGCGCAATCGAGCGCTTGGCGGGCGGGTAGTTGTTCAGCAGTAAGCTCTGCGACAGCGGGATCAGCGGCCCGGCGACAATCCCCTGAATGACGCGGAAGAAAATCAGCATCGTCAGGCTGCTGGACATGCCGCACGCCCAGGAGGCAAGAACGAACAATACCGTCGACCAGAGGAACAGCTTCACTTCACCGACGCGCTTTGCCAGCCAGCCGGTAATCGGAATGGAGATGGCGTTTGCCACCCCAAACGAGGTAATGACCCAGGTTCCCTGGCTCAGCGACGAGCCAAGGTTACCGGCGATGGTCGGGATCGCCACGTTTGCGATGGTGGAGTCCAGCACCTGCATAAATGTCGCCAGCGACAGCGCGATGGTCATGATGACCAGCTGCGCGCCTTCGAGCGGTTTTTGCGGCTTTTGCTGTTGCATAACGCTCACCTTCGGATTAACCGGCGTTTGCCTTCACGATGTCATCGATCAGCTTGTTGACCGGATCGAGGCTAATTTCACGGGCGTTACTTTCATAAGCCGGGCTGCTTCGCACCTGGCTTGCCAGGATCTGACCGTCGCGGTTGGCGGTGTCGACCGTTACCAGCGTAGAGAGGCCGATACGCAGCGGGTGATCCGCCAGCTGTTTGGCATCCAGCTCAATACGCACGGGCAGACGCTGAACCACTTTGATCCAGTTACCGGTGGCGTTTTGCGCAGGCAGCAGGGAGAAGGCGCTGCCGGTCCCCATGTCCAGACCGACCACTTTACCGGTGTACTTCACGTCATCGCCATAGATGTCGCTGACAACCGTCGCGCTCTGGCCGATACGCATATGGGCAAGCTGCGTCTCTTTAAAGTTGGCGTCTACCCACAGATTGTCTGCCGGCACGACCGCCATCAGCGGCGTGGTTGGGCTAATCTGCGCCCCTGGCTGGACGGAACGACGGGAGACATAGCCGGTCATCGGGCTGACGATTTTGGTACGCTGCAGGGCAAGCCACGCGTTGCGCACTTCAGTCGCCGCCTGCTGTACGGCAGGCTGGTTTTCCAGACTGGTGCCCAGCACCATCGCCTGGTTGGCGTTGTACTGTTGAATGGCTACATCCAGCTGTGCCTGAGCGCTGGCAACGGCGTCGCGGGCGTGCTGCAGCTCTTCACGGCCAATCAGGTTGGCGGTGCCGAGCGGCACGCGGCGGTTCAGGTCGCTCTGCGCCTGCGCCAGCGCCGTTTTCTGCACGTCGATGTTGGCCTGCAGCTGCTTGCTGTTGATCATCAGCTGGCGGGTCTGACGGACGCTGGAGGCCAGCGCGGTCTGTGCTTTTTCAAACGCCTGCTGGGCGTCGGTTGGATCGAGGGTCACCAACACATCGCCTTTTTGCACAAAGTCGGTATTGTCAGCCCAGACTTTCGTCACGCTGCCCGACACCTGCGCCATAATTTGTACCTGGTTCCCTGCCACGTACGCGTCGTCAGTCTCTTCAGCATGACGCAGTACTAAAAACCAATAGATCCCATATGCCACGGCAATAATGATAAAGAGCAAGGTCAACAGAAGAAGGGCGCTCTTACGTTTGCCTTTCTTGTTGGCCGGTTGCTGCGGGGTAGTGCTCTCCGCATTTGCGCTCATTGTTGTTCTCCACGATCTTCTTATTTTCACATCGGCTGAGCCGACCTGTTGTCAGAAAGGCCAGCACTGTGACGTGCTGGCCTGTCGGTTTTCTTATGAATCTGGAATGGTGAGCGTGTCGTCGCGTTAGCGCAGCGCCTCAAGAACGGCGCCGTCTTCATCCATCTGGTCCAGACGGGTGAGCAGCTTGCGAGTGATGTGCTCAAGCTGGTCGCGCTCGGCGGTGCTGAGGGCGGACCAGAGTTTGTGCAGGCAATTGTGCTGAGGTGGCAGCACCTCGCGCAGGAACTGGTGACCTTTATCGGTCAGTTGCAGATGCAGGCAGCGGCGATCGTTGTCGCTTTCACGGCGCTCAATCCAGCCGCGCTTTTCGAGTTCATCGGCAATACGGGTCGCATTGGTACGGGAGGAGCCCAGCGCGCAGCTCAGTTCGGAAGGCTGAATGCTGTGATTTTCCTGAGACTCCAGCGTAATCAACGCCATAAACAACGTCTCGTTAATCCCTTGAGCTTTCAGCATTTTATTACGGTTTTCCAGTAGCTTACCCTGCATGTGCATGCACAGGCGAGTCAGCAGGATTTCCTGATACGGGAAGTCCTCATGGCGACTGGCGCGGAATTTAAGCATTTGTTCAATGGGCGTAAACGAACTATCCATTTGGGCATAACCTCATTAATTACAGCCGATATAGTAACGATAGTGACAAATAATGTAAATGAATTATTTGTGCGGTTATATCCGCCAAATTTATGTCACCGTCAGAAAGCGCCGGGTAAGTCCGTGACCCGGTGAGCACAGAAAGCGTTGGGTGTGAACCCGCTGAAGAGAGGATGTGAGGACGGGGGTCTGAACTATTCATGCCGATTGTAAATATGTCACCCACATTAAAATTTCTGGGATAAATGATTACGTTTACATTAACAGAGTGAAGGGCCTCTTAACACCCTAAGAGGCCAACTCAATGTAAATGTTAGTTAATTGCATCCTGACGGTGATAACCGCACCACCATACTAGCAGGTTGATGGTGGCGACGATGGCCCCTATCGCGCATACCCCCGACCAGCCGGTATGCTGCCACGCCGACGCTGAAATGAGCGAACCCGCCGCGCCGCCGATGAAGTAGCTGGTCATGTATCCGGCCGTCAGGCGGTTACGCGCCTCTGGCTTCACGCGATAGATGACGGTCTGATTGGTGATGTGAACGCCCTGAACGGTGAGATCGAGCACCAGGATACCGACGATCAGCGCCAGCACCGAGATGTGTCCGTACCAGATCGCCGCCCAGGAGAGCAGAAGTAAAACCAGCCCTGCGGAGGTGGTCAGGTGGGATTTGCCCTTGTCGGCCAGCCCGCCAGCGGGACGTGCGCCCAGTGCGCCTGCGGCGCCGGCCAGGCCGAACAGGCCAATCACCCCTTCGGAATAATTAAACGGCGGCGCGGCCAGCAGAAACGCCATCGACGTCCACAGGATGCTGAAGTTAGCGAAGGTGAAACAGCCCAGCAGGGCGCGGGTGCGCAGAAGCTTGTCCTGGGTGAACAGGCTGAAAACGGAGGCCAGCAGCTGAGGATAGTTCAGGTGGTTTTCCTGCTTCACTTTTGGCAGCCCGCGCCACAGCGCCAGCGCCATGATGACCATCAGCACGCTCGCCACCCAGTATACGGTGCGCCAGCCGCCGAGGCTTGCCAGCAGTCCTGCAACGGTACGCGCCAGCAAAATCCCCAGCAGCAGGCCGCTCATGATGGTGCCCACCACCTTGCCGCGTTTTTCCGGGGAGGCGAGGGTCGCGGCGAGCGGGACCAGGATTTGCGCCACCACGGAGAACAGCCCCGTTAGCGCGGTACCGATAATCATCATCGTCAGCGACTGGCTGCTGGCGGTGATCAGCATCCCACCGGCGGCCAGCAGGGTCATGGAGACAATCAGCATTCGGCGTTCAAACATATCGCCGAGCGGCACCAGGAACAGCAGCCCGGCGGCATAGCCTAGCTGGGCAGCGGTGACGATAAAGCCTGCGGAGCTGGCGGAGAGATTGAACGCGCGGGCGATGGTGTCGAGAAGAGGCTGCGCGTAATAGTTGCTGGCGACTGCCAGACCCGTTGCCACGGACATTAAAAGGATGAGTGCGGGGCTAAGCCCTTGAGTTGTTTTTGTCATTAGTTTCAGGAATCGTTAGTTGAGTGATTATTTTTCCGGAAACCATAATAGCTAATGATTGTGAAAGTTGGGGGATTGTTGGGTGATGTATTGTGCGGTTTAGGTTGGGTGCGGTTGATCCCCTCATCCTAGCCCTCTCCCACGGGGAGAGGGCTAAGTCCTTTACTTCTGCGCTTCAAGCGCCTCTTTCACCCAGCCGTCGAACTGCTGCTGGTGGGCTTTGATCCAGCCGTCCACGTGGCCTTTCACATCCGCTTCAGACGATTTGCCCGCATGCATCATCGCGTTCTGGGCATTGATGTCCGCCAGCGGCAGCTTCATTACCGAGAACAGCTTCGCCGCCGCCGGGTTTTTCTCCGCCCAGGCTTTGTTGGCCACGATATGCATGGTGTTCACCGGGAAGCCGTAGTTCATGCCGTTCGGCAGTTTGGTGTCGATATCCTTCTGCTCGCCCGGAAGGGAGGAGAACGGCACCTGCAGCCACACCACGTCTTTGCCCGGCTTTAGCACGTCGCTCACCCAGTACGGCGTCCAGGTGTAGTAGATCACCGGTTTACCCTCTTTAAAGCGGGCAATGGTGTCGGCCATCATCGCTGAATAGTTGCCGTGGCTCACGTCGACCGTTTTCGCCAGATCGAACGCTTTGTTCTGGTGGTTAATCACCGCTTCACAGCCCCAGCCCGGCGAGCAGCCCATCATGTCGGCCTTGCCGTCACCGTTGGTGTCGAACAGTTTGGCGATCTTCGGATCTTTCAGCTGTTCAATGTTGGTGATGTGGTACTTATCGGCAGTTTTTTTGTCGATCAGATACCCCTGCGCCGCACCCGTCACGAAGGTGCCTTCGCGATAGAATTTCTTGTCGCCACCGGCGGCGGCATACATGTCGTCGTGCAGCGGCTGCCAGTTGACGGCGGTAAAGGTGGCGTCACCGGAGGCAATCGAGGTATAGCCCACGTTGTAATCCACTTCGCTCGGGGTGTTAACCGTATAGCCCAGCTTCTCCAGCGCGCGGCTGACGATCAGCGTCTGGAAGCTCTCTTCCGAAATGGTGCTCTGCACCGGCTGCACGGTAATGCCTTTGCCAGGCAGGTCAGCCGCAAACGCGCTGGTGGAGACAAGGGTGGCAAACGCTGTGGCAAAAAGTACGTTATGTCGCATCGTTGTTCCTTATTTTGACTTCGTGAAAGGGCGGGTGAGTAACCCGACAGGGCCGGTGGTATACCAGCGACGGTTGCCGCGACTGCGTGAATCACGACCGACGGCCTGGGTCAGGCGGTCAAGGATAATGGCGAGGATCACAATGCCGACGCCGCCGACGGTGGCCAGCCCCATGTCGAGACGGCCAATGCCGCGCAGCACCATCTGGCCCAGTCCGCCAACGGCGATCATCGAGGCAATCACCACCATCGACAGGGCCAGCATCAGCGTCTGGTTAACGCCCGCCATGATGGTCGGCATCGCCAGAGGAAGCTGAACCTTAAACAGCATCTGGCGCGGGCTGGCGCCGAACGAGCGGGACGCTTCGATCAGGTCCGCAGGCACCTGGTTAATCCCCAGAATGGTCAGACGAATAATCGGCGGCAGGGCAAAGATAATGGTGACCACCACGCCCGGCACGTTGCCGATGCCGAACAGCATCACGATAGGCACCAGATAGACGAATGCCGGGGTGGTCTGCATCGCATCCAGCAGCGGACGAATAATCTTCGCTGCCCGCGGGCTTCGCGCCAGCCAGATCCCCATAGGCAGGCCGATGACAATGCAGAAGAGCAGAGCGGTCAGCACCAGCGCCAGGGTGATCATCGCCTGCGACCACGCGCCAATCGCGCCGATGGCAATCAGCGAAATCAGCGTGGCGACCCCCATCCCTGCGCTACCGAACTGCCAGGCGATCAGGGAGAACAGGATAATCGCCACCGGCGCCGGCATGCCCAGCATCAGCTGCTGGAAGCCGTTCAGGATGTAATCCACCGGGACGCGGATCCCCTGGAAGACCGGACGGAAGTGGGTGACCACCCAGTCGATCCCTTCCGTGACCCAGCTGTCCAGCGGGATCAGCGTTTTGTGGAACGGATCCATGATATTGAAGTGTTCTGGCGCAGGCGCGGGTGCGCTGTTGAGCCAGTCTGCCGCACCACCGCCATCGGTCGGCGCTGGCGTGGAACCCCAGGCGTCGGCAGATTGCGCAGCGCTGTCCGCTGCTTCGGTGGTGCTCCACGGGTTAGATTGATCGGTCATTGTTTGCCCCCTCGCGATCTAAAGCCTGCAGCAGCATCCGTTTTGAGATGATGCCGACGTACTGTTGTTCCTCACCCACGACCGGCACGGCGCAAGGCGCCTGGCCCACGTGAGAGAGCAACTCGCTGAGCGGCGTTTCGGCGTCCACGGCAAGCGGAGCGTCAATTAACGCCGCATCGATTCCCAGGTTTTCGCCAAGGGCGGTTTTCAGAGAGTCGATGGAGACAACGCCAACAAATTTATTGCCGCGTTCAACCAGATAACCGTATTCACGGTCTTCGTCCTGCAGCAGCTTCAGCGCGGAGCGCGGGCCGAAGCCTGGCGTTTTACGGATAATGCCGTTTGGCGTTCGACGGGCAATATCTTTGGCGCTAAAGACCTGGCTAATATCCACGCCGCGGAAGAAGGTGCGCACATAATCATTCGCCGGATTATTGAGTATTTCATCCGGCGTGCCGACCTGCACCACTTCACCGTTTTGCATAATGGCAATACGGTCGCCAATACGCATGGCTTCATCCAGATCGTGGGAAATAAAGACAATCGTTCGCTGATGTTTAGCCTGTAATTTTACCAGCTCATCCTGCATCTCGGTGCGAATTAACGGATCGAGGGCGGAGAAGGCTTCATCCATTAATAATATGTCTGGATTAATGGCTAATGCACGGGCTAATCCCACGCGCTGACGCATACCGCCGGAAAGCTCATCCGGGTACGCATGCGCATAATTTTCCAGCCCGACCTGACGCAGTGCATCAAGGGCTTTATCCTGACGTTCCTGAGCTGGAGTGCCGGCTAATTCCATGCCGAAAGCAGTATTATCCAGCACCGTCATGTGCGGCATCAGCGCGAATGACTGGAACACCATTGCGATCTTCTTTCTGCGCACCTCGCGAAGCTCTGCGTCTGATATTCTGGCGATATCCACGCCGTCAATCAGCACCTGTCCGCGGGTGGGTTCAATCAGGCGATTGAGAAGGCGAACCATAGTGGATTTACCCGAACCGGATAATCCCATGATGACAAAAATCTCGCCTTCTTCAATGGCCAGACTGGCGTCTTTAACGCCAAGCGATAGCCCGGTTTTTTCCAGAATTTGCTCTTTCGTAAGGCCTTTCTCAATATATTTGAATGCGCGCTGCGGATGCTCGCCAAATACTTTATAAAGATTTTTCACTTCTAATTTAATTGCCATGCAATAGAGAGTGTCCTGTTATTTGTTTATGCCGATATGATTACCATGGTAAATTGTTAACGGGCATAACCCTAACATACTGAGAATCTGAGACAACCCTGAGTCGGGATGAAGGCAAAATTTTGACGCAAGCGAAACGGCTGAATTTCCCATGAATAAAGGGCTGAGGACGGTTTGAATTTTTCTCAATTTTTTGCTGCTGCATCGGGAAATTTCACCTGAATCGGAATGATTCAGGCGAATATGACGTGGAAATTACAGTGTAGTTGTTTTGTAAATATTAGAGCGGGAATTGTTGGGTTTATATTAAATTAACGAACGTTAGCGTTCATTAAAAATCCCAGTCTTCATCCTCGGTTTCCACCGCTTTGCCCATCACGTACGACGAGCCAGATCCCGAGAAGAAATCGTGGTTTTCGTCAGCATTGGGCGACAGCGCGGCCAGAATAGCCGGGTTCACCTCCGCCATCTCCGGCGGGAACAGCGCGTCGTAACCCAGGTTCATCAGCGCCTTGTTGGCGTTGTAGCAGAGGAAGGCCTTCACGTCTTCTTCCCAGCCGGTACCGGCGTAGAGTTCCTCGGTATAGCTCAGCTCGTTGTCGTACAGATCCATCAGCAAATCGAGCGCAAAGCCTTTAAGCTCCTCGCGCTTTGCCTCGCTGACTTTCTCCAGCCCTTTCTGATACTTATAGCCGATATAATACCCGTGCACCGCTTCATCACGAATGATGAGCCGAATCAAATCGGCGGTGTTGGTGAGCTTGCCCCGGCTCGACCAGTACATGGGCAGCCAGAAGCCGGAATAGAAGAGGAAGGATTCCAGGAATACGCTGGCGATCTTCTTCTTCAGCGGCTCGTCGGCCCGGTAATATTCCAGAACAAGCTCCGCCTTTCTCTGTAGTGACTCACTCTCTTCACACCAGGCGTAGGCTGCGTCCACGTCTTTGGTCTGGCAGAGCGTCGAAAAAATCGAACTGTAGGAGCGGGCGTGCACCGCCTCCATAAAGCTGATGTTCGACATCACCGCCTCTTCGTGCGGCGTCAGCGCATCGCTCATCAGAGCCGGTGCACCGACGGTATTCTGAATGGTGTCCAGCAGCGTCAGACCGGTAAAGACGCGGATCGTCAGCTGCTGCTCGGCGTGGCTCAGCGTGTGCCAGGCCGGAATATCGTTGGAGAGCGGGACTTTTTCCGGCAGCCAGAAGTTGCTGGTCAGGCGGTTCCATACCTCCAGGTCTTTATCGTCCTGGATTTTGTTCCAGTTAACGGCACTCACGCGTGACAGTTTCATCCTTTCTCCTTACAGCGCGCAGGACACGCAGCCTTCAATTTCGGTGCCTTCCAGCGCAAGCTGGCGCAGGCGAATGTAGTAGAGCGTCTTGATACCTTTCTTCCAGGCGTAGATCTGCGCCCTGTTGATATCCCGCGTGGTGGCGGTGTCCGGGAAAAACAGCGTCAGCGACAGCCCCTGATCCACATGTTTGGTCGCCTCCGCGTAGGTATCGATAATTTTCTCCGGGCCGATCTCATACGCGTCCTGATACAGCGCCAGGTTCTCATTGGTCATAAACGGGGCAGGGTAATAAACGCGCCCGGTTTTGCCTTCTTTGCGAATTTCAATTTTCGACACGATCGGGTGAATGCTCGACGTGGCGTGGTTGATGTAGGAAATCGATCCGGTCGGCGGTACCGCCTGCAGGTTCTGGTTATAAATGCCGGAGCGCATCACGTCATCACGCAATTGCTGCCACATTTCGCGCGTCGGCAGGGTAATCCCCGCGCGGGCAAACAGTTCGCGCACTTTTTCGGTTTTCGGCTGCCAGTCGCCCTCGAGGTACTGGCTGAAATATTCCCCGCTGGCGTAGCGGGACTGCTCAAAGCCCGCGAACCGCTGGCTGCGCTCGCGCGCCAGCATCATCGAGGTGTGCAGCGCGTGCCAGGTAATGGTGTAAAAATAGAGGTTGGTGAAATCCAGCCCTTCCGGACTGCCGTAGGCGATGCCTTCCCGCGCCAGATAGCCGTGCAGGTTCATCTGCCCCAGCCCGATGGCGTGCGACGCGGCGTTGCCTGCTTCAATAGACGGCACGCTGCGGATGTGGCTCATGTCCGATACCGCCGTCAGCCCGCGAATGGCGGTCTCCACCGTGCGGCCAAAGTCGGGGGAATCCATGGTGTGGGCAATATTCAGCGACCCGAGGTTGCAGGAGATATCCTTGCCGATGTCCGCGTAGTCCAGGTTCTCGTCGTAGGCGGACGCGCTGTTGACCTGCAAAATCTCCGAGCACAGGTTGCTCATGTTGATGCGCCCGGCAATCGGGTTTGCGCGGTTCACCGTGTCCTCGTACATGATGTACGGATAGCCGGACTCAAACTGGATCTCCGCAAGCGTCTGGAAGAAATCGCGGGCGTTGATGGTTTTTTTGCGGATGCGATCGTCGGCCAGCAGCTCGTCGTACAGCTCGCTGATGGCCACGTCGCCAAAGGCTTTGCCGTAGATTCGCTCAACGTCATACGGCGAGAAAAGCGCCATTTCGGCATTCTCCTTGGCGAGCTTAAAGGTGATATCCGGGATCACCACGCCGAGCGACAGGGTTTTGATGCGAATTTTTTCGTCGGCGTTTTCACGTTTGGTATCGAGAAAACGCAGAATATCCGGATGATGTGCGTGCAGGTAAACCGCGCCCGCGCCCTGACGCGCGCCAAGCTGGTTGGCATAGGAGAACGCATCTTCCAGCATCTTCATCACCGGGATCACCCCGGAGGACTGGTTTTCGATGCGCTTGATCGGCGCGCCCGCTTCACGCAGGTTCGAGAGCAGAAACGCCACGCCGCCGCCGCGTTTGGAAAGCTGTAGCGCCGAGTTCACCGCGCGGCCAATCGACTCCATGTTGTCTTCAATGCGCAGCAGGAAGCAGGAAACTAGCTCGCCGCGCTGGGCTTTGCCACAGTTGAGAAAGGTCGGCGTGGCGGGCTGGAAGCGGCCGGAGAGGATCTCGTCGGCGAGCTGCTCCGCCAGCGCTTCATCGCCCTGCGCCAGGGTCAGTGCCACCATCACCACACGATCTTCAAAGCTTTCCAGGTAGCGTTTACCGTCAAAGGTCTTCAGGGTGTAGCTGGTGTAGTACTTCCACGCGCCGAGGAAGGTCTGGAAACGAAAGCCGCTGGCGTGGGCGCGCTCAAACAGCTTCACCACAAAGGCGCGGTCGTAGCGGGTGAGCGTGCGCGCGTCGTAGTAGCCCTCGTTAACCAGATAGTCGAGACGTTCATTCTGGCTCGCAAAGATCACGCTGTTGGGCCGCACGTGGGCGGCAAAAAAGGCGTCCACCGCCTCACGATCTTTATCGAACTGGATGCGCCCCTCCCGATCGTAGAGGTTAAGCATCGCGTTTAATGCGTGGTAATCCGGTGTCGCCTGAATCACCCGTTCTGCGGTTGTCGTTGCCAAAATTCGTTCACTCCTTTACGCACGTTTTCGACGTCCTGCTGTGTCCCCATCAGCTCAAAACGATAGAGATACGGCACGCCGCATTTTTGAGAAATGACATCCCCGGCGCGGCCAAAGGCATCGCCGAAATTGCGATTCCCCGCTGCGATAACGCCGCGGATGAGCCCGCGGTTATGAGGATCGTTCAGAAAGCGGATCACCTGGCGAGGCACGGCTCCCGCTGTCCCGCCTCCGCCATAGCTGGGCACCACCAGAATGTAAGGCTCCTCTACCCGGATCCGCTCCCGCTCGTTCAGCGGAATGCGCACCGCAGGCAGCCCGACGCGCTCAATAAAACGGAGCGTGTTTTCCGAGCTGCTGGAGAAGAACACCAGTCTGCTCATGCCCGTACGGCCTGCGCGGCGATGCGGTTAATCATGTCCGGGCGGAAGCCGGACCAACTTGTCTCCCCGGCGACCACCACCGGAAGCTGACGAAAACCCTGCTTGCGCAGGGTATCTGCGGCCTCGGGGACCTGGTCAACATTCACCATTTCAAACGCCACGCCGCGGCTTTCCATTGCCCGTTTGGTCGCGTGGCACTGAACGCAATCGTTACGAGTGTAAATAATAATGCTCATGATTCGTATTTCCATTTAAAATGAGGGTGCGGCGCGAATCATCGCGTCGGGTTGTGTGTATCTTGCTAAAAGGAATACTAGATGTAGTTGCCTTAAGTTTCAACCATACAAGATATGGGAAATTTGGATTAATATCGCCCCTGTGATGAGCACAGCGGGGCAGGGCAGGCTGTACGGGTTTTTCAGGCTAACGGGCATAAAAAAGCCCCGGCGCCTGAGGCTGCCGGGGCAGAAAACGCGGGCTTATTTACGCAGGCTGAGCAGGGCACCGACGAAGATGCCGACCGCCGCGACGGTTCCCAGAGTACATAGCGGTTTTTCACGCACGAAGGTCGTAGCACAGCTTGCCATATCGCAGGCTGCCTGCGTGGCGCGTGAGCGTCCGTTCATGCGGGCGCGAGTTTCACGGAGCAGAGACTGAGCCTTACGCTTTGCGGCATCCGCTTCGTCCTTCGCGTCACTTCCCCAGGACTTCAGCACCTCTTCCAGCGTGTCCGCTAATTGGCTGACATCATTACGAATATCCTGAGCGTCGTCATTAATATCGTTTCGGTTCGGTCTGTTAAACATACGATCCTCCGTAATTTTGTGTTCCCGTTCAGTTTAGTTCAGAAATTTAATATCTGAAGCGCATCACGCGATATCCGGCAGTTTATGGACTATTCTGAAAGCCCTGCTATTGCTGAATACTGTAAGGTTGCCGGGCAGGAAAAGATAACGAGGAAAAGATATGTATTTACGACCTGACGAGGTGGCACGCGTTCTTGAAAAAGAGGGATTCACCATGGATGAGGTGACGCCAAAAGCGTATGGATATCGCCGCGGCGAGAATTATGTTTATGTTAATCGCGAAGCAAGAATGGGACGCACCGCTCTCATTATTCACCCGACGCTGAAAGACAGAAGTCTGTCATTTGCTGAGCCTGCCTCGGATATTAAAACCTGCGATCATTATCAGCAATTTCCGCTCTATTTAGGCGGTGAACGGCACGAGCATTATGGTATTCCGCACGGTTTCAGTTCGCGTATGGCGCTGGAGCGATTTTTGAAGGGACTGTTTGGCGACGTACAGTAAATCCGCGACTGGCGTGCGCCAGTCGCTTCACATCACGCTTTTGCCTGGCTGTACTGGCTGACCTTAAACAGGCGGCGGCAGTAGTCGAGGAAATAGCCGTAAACGGCTCCCATCAACATCGAAATGACAATATTCGAACTCACCGCCGCAGCGATCTGGTGCCAGTCTGCACCGACAGTCAGGAGAATGGCCACGTAAACCGGCGACTGGAACGTCACATACGCCAGAACGTCTGCGAGGTTTTTCACCCAGCCTGCAGGACTGATACGACGCGCGAAACGCATTACCGCATCGCGGTATAAACCGTATGGCCATGCAATAATAATATTGACCGGGATCGCCACCAGACGAGAAGAAAGCGACTGCTCGAAGGACATTCCGGAGAGGAATATTTCGATCAGCATGTTCACGACGGAACAGTAAACAACCATCGCGAAAGTATCCGCCACCGCGTGGCGCAGGCGAGATTGCGGCGAGAACATGTCTGAACTCCTTGAGAAGAACACAAAAGAAACGATTTTCCTTCAGCGGTTAGTGCTTTAGGTTGGTTTGTTTGACGTGTATAGCGTATATCTCTGAGTTTGAACTAACAACTAGTGATTAATTTTTATTTAATCGCCTTTTGTCCACAAAATTCTCTAAAGTTGTTCGTTTTTTGTTTCGATCGTTATAATCTGTCTCGTTTGATAGTTTTTATATTAAAATCAATCATTTGATTTTATAGGTGGCGAGAAGCAGGCATTCCCACCTGATGGCGGGTGAGTATGCTGTGATTTGGATTAAGCTTAGCCATTTATATTAATAGGGGTGATTGGATTCACCGGTGTCCTGCCTGCTCCTTGCGCTATTATTAACAATGAGCTCTAAATATATTTACACCGACGCCCGTACGGACCCTTGGGTAGATATTTCAACTCAAATGAATTATTCTGTCGGCGATTTATCTATTTATCCCCCAAAGAAAAGGTTTTCAAATAATATGTCTTTGACGTTACAGAATCTTAATAATATCCGAACCCTGCGCGCCATGGCGCGTGAATTATCCCTGGACGTTCTTGAGGAAATGCTGGAAAAGGTCAGGGTCGTTACAGAAGAGAAACGCAGCGAGCTGACGGAATTAGAGCAGCAGCGTGCTGAGCAGCAGGAAAAAATTAATGCTCTGCTGGAGCGGATGAAAGCCGATGGTATTTCCCCGACTGACCTGCTGGGTTCTGAACTGGCGCAGGCGGGTAAGCCAGCGAAAAAGCGTAAGCCGCGTGAAGCAAAATATCGCTTTATTGACCAGAACGGCGAAGAGAAAACGTGGACCGGCCAGGGCCGCACGCCGAAGCCTATCGCCAGCGCGCTGGCAGACGGTAAATCACTGGATGATTTTCTGATCTAACGGATGAGCCGGGCGGAACACGCCGCCCGGCTTATTGTTCAGCAGACGCCGAAATCGCCTTCTTCGGTATAAGGCGCCACATCGGCGCCTTTCAGCGTATATTTCTCGCCTTGCTCATTGCTGGCCTGGACCGCCACAATGCTGTCACCGTTCACTTCGAGCACTTTCAGTTTCGGGCCGCCTTTACGCGGTTGCACATAATCACCGACAGAAAACATATTACCTCCTCATCGTTTTAGCGATCTTCACCTTAGCCCACGCATGACGCCGGGTACAGCGTATTTCACCGATTACTGCTTATGAGGTACGCCGGTTCCATGGCATCACCTTGAGCAGTCGCGCCATGCCGCAAAAGCCCGTCACACCGGCGAACAGCAGCCCGGCTCCGACAAAACCGCTGAGCAGGAAAAAGCCGCTGGAGACGCTATAGCCCAGCACCACGCCGCAGAGTATCAACAGCCCGGCGGCAATTTGCACCTGACGCATCAGCGGCAGCGGCTGGGATTTGTCTTCGACGGTTGGCAGCCCCGCCTGCTTCCAGCCCTGAATCCCCCCCTCGACCACAAATGCCTCTGCGGGCGCGGCGGCCTGAGCCAGACGGTCGGCATTCCCCGACGTCCGGGCGCCGGACTGGCAGTGAAAAATCACCGTATCGCCCGCCTGCGCGTTAAGTGCGCCGGGTAAGGTATCCAGCGGCACGGACCGCGCGGCAGGAATATGCTCGCGGGCGTACTCGTCGGCATCACGAATATCAATCAGTTTTGCGCCTTCAGCGACCCGGGCACTGGCCTGGCGCGGTGAAAGAAGAGGAAGTGACATGGCGGCTCCTTACGGGCAATAAAGGGTTTTCAGGGTGCTGATAAGCTGATGTACCGCATCGTTTTTTATGGAATAGAGAATGCGCTGCGCGTCGCGGGTGCTGTCGATAAGCCCTTCCTCACGCATGCGCGCCAGATGCTGAGACGTAGCGGACGCGCTAAGCCCCGTTGCTCGCGCCAGTTCCCCCGCGCTTGTGCCGGGCGCTCCGCACAGGGTGCAGAGGATCAGCAGCCGACGGGGGTTGCTCATCGCTTTTAAGAGTGTGGCGGCCTGCCCGGCGCTGGCTTGAAGCTGTTCAAGTTCGGTCATGATAGTTTAGCATTTACTTAATTAAGTGAATGCTAAACTAATCCATTGCATTAAACCAGCGTCAAAAGCGTAAAAGAGGGTAAACGCGAGGCCCGGAACTGGTACAGACGAATAAACTGGCTATGCTTACAGCGTTCTCTTTATTATTTTCAATGGATTAGATTGAACGGAGTGTTTATATGGGATTTTGGCGTATTGTTTTTACGATCCTCATACCGCCGCTGGGCGTGCTGTTGGGCAAAGGGTTTGGCTGGGCGTTTATTATCAACATTCTTCTGACGCTGCTGGGCTACTTCCCCGGCCTCATTCACGCATTTTGGGTACAGAGCAAAAGCTAGGCGCGCCACAGTAAATCGCTATAGATATCGGTCAGCACCCCCGCAGGACCAAACTGCTGCTTGATCCACCGCGTGACCTGGCCGGTTGCGGCATGCTGCGTGGCGAGCAGCATGCGCGAATCCTGACGCGGGTTATTAATCCGTCGGGTGACCAGCTGCCCCGCTACTACCGCCTCGCGGGCCATGTATTCCGGCAAAAAGCCAATCCCTTCGCCCAGGATCTGACACTGACATTTGGTGTTAAAGTCCGGGACCAGAATCGCCTCCTGTCCGTGCAGCAGCCAGCCAACCTTTTTGTTAATGGTGTGCGCGGTATCTTCCACCATGATGTTGGGATACAGGCGCAGCTGGCTTTCCGCTATTGGCTCCGGGGTGAACGCCAGCGGGTGTTCCGGCGCGATGGCAAACACCCAGCGAATGGCGCCGATCTCGGTGTAATCAATCCCGCCACCGTCCAGCAGCGTGTCCGGCGCGCCAATCGCGATGTTGGCCTGGTTGTTGATGATGGAGTCCCAGACGCCGTTGTAGACCTCGGTGGTCACGGTGATCTGACAGGTGGGAAACTGCTTTTTCAGCACCTGCAGCAGCCGCGCCGTGTGGCGTGGGGTATACAAAAGCTGGTTGATACAGATGCGCACCCGTGCCTCAATGCCCTGAGAAATGGTGTCAATCCCGCGCTTGATGGCGTGAAAGTCGTTAAGCAGGTCGGTGGCCTTACGATAAAAGTAAAATCCGGACTCGGTCAGCTCGATGCTGCGCGTGCTGCGGACGAACAGCACCACGTCCAGCCCGGTCTCCATGCGCTTAATGGTGTAGCTGATGGCGGAGGTTGTTACCCCCAGTTCGGCGGCGGCTTTGCTGAAGCTGCCGAAGCGTGCGGCGGTAGTAAAGGCCAGCAGGTTCTCCTCGGTAAAGATGGAATTCATATCTCACTCCCTTCAGCCATCAGTTTTGAACATATTTTAACAGCGTCGTTACAACGCATTTGAAGCCGATCACAGTTCTGACTCTTTGTCGAAAGCCGCATGCGGTAAGGCTTCATCAGACATAAGCATAATGCAGGCAGAAGCGCTAAAAAGCGGAGAAACATAAGAAAAAGGTTGCACAGACGCACGTTTTGACCGGTTTGTTGAATTTACCTCAACAATGAATTGACTGTCGATGAATCATTTTTAAGCGGATTCTTTTATCACCAGGCTGTTGCTATTCTCAGGTCAACAGAAATAAAAATATCGGGAGTCTGAATATGTCTGCGAACGAACTCGTTACTGAATTTCTGCTGGCGGCAGAAGAGGGCAATAGCGATGCGCTAAAAGCCTGTCTGGAGAAAGGTGTGGATATTAACGCCACCAACCGCCAGAAAAGAACCGCCGTTATTATTGCCAGCCTGAAAAAGCATTATGACTGCGTGGCGTTATTAATTGCCGCCGGGGCGGATATTGATAAACAGGATCAGACCTGCTTTAACCCCTTCCTCATTAGCTGCCTGACCAACGATATCACCCTGCTGCGCCTTGTCCTTCCGGCAAATCCGGATCTCGATCGCCTGACGCGCTTTGGCGGCGTCGGCATTACGCCAGCCAGTGAAAAAGGGCACGTGGAGATCGTTCGCGAGCTGCTGGAGAAAACGGATATCAACGTCAACCACACTAACTTTGTCGGCTGGACGCCACTGCTGGAAGCGATCGTGCTTAACGACGGCGGCGCTAAGCAGCAGGCGATCGTGAAGCTGCTGCTGGATCACGGCGCGAACCCGCACATGACCGATAAATACGGCAAAACCCCGCTCGAGCTGGCGCGGGAAAAAGGCTTCGATGCAATAGCTGACCTGCTGCTGGCGGCGGGCGCATAACGCATTCGGTCAGCCGCGTCCGGCTGGCCGTTAATTTAAAAAGCATTTTTACCGACGTGCATTTTGCACGACGGCGGCCCCCTTTTATCCGCATTCAGGAGAAAATAATGCCCACAAAAATCGTCATAAAAAAGAACACATATTTTGACTCCGTCTCATTAATGTCCGTTTCCACCAAAGCCAATAAATTACCGGGCGTCGAGCAGGCGTTTGTCGCGATGGCGACGGAGATGAACAAAGGCGTATTAAAAAACCTCGGGCTATTAACGCCGGAATTAGCGGAAGCCAAAAACGGCGACCTGATGATCGTGATTAAAGGCGACGCGGCGAATGATGAAACGCTGGCCGCTATTGAAGCGCTGTTCACGCGTAAAGAGAGCGGCGGCACCCATGAAGCGCGCTACGCCACGATTGCCAGCGCCAAAACTCATCGCCCGGAGAGCAACCTCGCGGTGATTTCCGTCAACGGCACCTTCGCTGCCCGCGAAGCGCGTCAGGCGCTGGAAGACGGCCTTAACGTGATGCTCTTCTCTGACAACGTTTCGCTCGATGACGAGCTGGCGCTGAAGCAGCTGGCGCATCAGAAAGGGCTGCTGATGATGGGCCCGGACTGCGGCACCGCCATTATCAACGGCGCGGGATTATGCTTTGCCAACGCGGTGCGCCGCGGAGCGATTGGCATCGTCGGCGCCTCCGGCACCGGCAGCCAGGAGCTGAGCGTGCGCATTCACGAATTCGGTGGCGGCGTGTCGCAGCTGATCGGCACCGGCGGTCGCGATCTTAGCGAGAAAATCGGCGGCCTGATGATGCTCGACGCCATCGACATGCTGGAAGCGGACGACGCGACCCAGGTGATTGCGCTGATCTCCAAGCCGCCGGCCCCTGCGGTGGCGGAGAAAGTGCTGGCCCGCGCGCGCGCCTGCCGCAAGCCGGTGGTTGTCTGCTTCCTCGGCCGCAGCGAACCGCCCGCCGATGAAGACGGCCTGCAGTTTGCACGCGGCACGAAAGAGGCGGCCCTGAAGGCGGTCCTGCTCACCGGCATCAAAAAAGAGTCCCTCGATCTGCATCCTCTCAACTGGCCGTTGATTGAAGAGGTGCGCGCCCGCCTGACCCCGCAGCAGAAGTACATTCGCGGCCTGTTCTGCGGCGGTACCCTGTGCGACGAGGCGATGTTCGCGTCGCTTGCGAAATTCGACGACGTCTACAGCAACATCCAGCCGGATCCGGCTAAGCGCCTGAGCGACATCAGCGTCAGTAAAGCCCACACCTTCCTCGATTTTGGCGACGACGACTTCACCAACGGCAAGCCGCACCCGATGATCGACCCGACCAACCGCATCAGCCGCCTGATGCAGGAAGCCCGCGACCCGGAAGTCGGGGTAATTGTGATGGACTTCGTGCTGGGCTTTGGCGCGCACGAGGATCCGGTCGGGGTGATGATCGACGCTATCAAAGAGGCGCAGGCCATCGCGAAGGCCGATAACCGTCCGCTGGAGATCCTCGGCTACGTGCTCGGCACCGACCAGGATCCGCAGTCGCTGGCGCAGCAATGCCAGCTGCTGACCGACGCAGGCGTCATCTGGGCCAGCAGCAGCACCAACACCGGATTACTGGCACGCGAATTTGTCTGCAAAGGGGAGAAAGCATAATGACGACCTTATTCAACCAGCCGCTGAACGTGATTAACGTCGGCATTGCGATGTTCAGCGACGATCTCAAAAAACAGCACGTTCCCGTGACCCAGCTCGACTGGACGCCGCCGGGACGGGGCAATATGCAGGTCGTTGAAGCGCTCGATCGGCTGGCAGAAAAACCGCTGGCGGAGAAAATCGCCGCCGCTAACCACATCGCCCTTGAGCGCATTATTCAGTCTCATCCGGTGCTGGTGGGCTATGACCAGGCCATTAACGTTGTGCCGGGCATGACCCGCACCACCATTCTGCATGCCGGTCCGCCTGTCGCCTGGGAGAACATGTGCGGGGCGATGAAGGGGGCGGTTACCGGGGCGCTGGTGTTTGAAGGGCTGGCGAAAGATCTGGACGATGCGGCAAGGCTCGCCGCCTCCGGAGATATTACGTTCTCGCCGTGCCACGAGCACGACTGCGTGGGCTCGATGGCGGGCGTCACCTCCGCGTCGATGTTTATGCACATCGTGGAGAACAAAACTTACGGCAACCGCGCGTTCACCAACCTCAGCGAGCAGATGGCGAAGATCCTGCGCATGGGCGCCAACGACCAGAGCGTGATCGACCGCCTGAACTGGATGCGCGACGTGCTCGGCCCGATGCTGCGCGAGGCGATGAAGATCGTCGGCGAAATCGACCTGCGCCTGATGCTGGCCCAGGCGCTGCATATGGGCGACGAGTGCCACAACCGCAACAACGCGGGCACCACGCTTCTTATTCAGGCGCTGACGCCGGGGCTGATTCAGGCGGGTTATCCGGTGGAGCAGCAGCGCGAGGTGTTCGAGTTTGTCGCCAGCAGCGACTACTTCTCCGGCCCGACGTGGATGGCGATGTGTAAGGCCGCGCTGGACGCCGCTCACGGCATTGAGTACAGCACCGTCGTCACCACCATGGCGCGTAACGGCTACGAGTTCGGCCTGCGCGTTTCCGGCCTGCCGGGGCAGTGGTTCACCGGCCCGGCGCAGCAGGTGATTGGCCCGATGTTCGCGGGCTATAAGCCGGAAGATTCAGGGCTGGACATCGGCGATAGCGCCATCACCGAAACCTACGGCATCGGCGGCTTTGCGATGGCGACGGCTCCGGCAATCGTTGCGCTGGTGGGCGGGACGGTGGAGGAAGCCATCGACTTCTCCCGTCAGATGCGCGAAATCACCCTCGGCGAAAACCCGAACGTCACCATTCCGCTGCTCTCGTTTATGGGCATTCCGACCGCTATCGACATCACCAAAGTCGCCGGCAGCGGCATTCTGCCGGTGATTAACACCGCCATTGCCCATAAAGACGCGGGCATCGGCATGATTGGGGCGGGCATCGTTCACCCGCCGTTTAGCTGTTTTGAAAAGGCGCTGTTGACCTTCCGCGATCGCTACTTTTTATAAGGCAAGCATCCATGAAAAACATGAAGCTGGAGTGGAAAAGAGGTGACTGGGCGGCGTATTTCGGGTTGATGACCAACAACCTGACCAATTTGCTGACCATGATGGGGCTGCTCATTTTTGTCGTTGGCATCCCGAAGGAGATTGTTTATGGACGCATCGCGCCGGCCTTCGGGCTGGCGGTGCTGGTCGCGAGTATTTGCTACGCCTGGTTCGGCATGCAGATGGCGCGCGCCACCGGGCGTACGGACGTGACCGCGCTGCCGTCCGGCCCGAGCGCGCCGTCGATTTTTACCGTGACCTTCCTGGTCCTGATGCCGGTTTATCAGCAGACCGGCGATGCGGACTTCGCGATCCAGATTGGCCTGGTGTGGTGCTTCGTGGAGGCGATGATCCTCGCGGGCGGTTCGTTCCTCGGTGAAACCATCCGCAAGATGATCCCGCGTACCGTGCTGCTGTCGTGCCTCTCCGGTTTGGGCCTGCTGCTGCTGGCGATGAACCCGATGCTTCAGGCGTTCGAAGCGCCGACCGTGTCCTTCATCGTATTGCTGCTGATCTTCATCAACTGGTTCGGTAAAAAGCCGATTTTCGCCCGTATCCCGACCGGTCTGCTGCTGCTGATTGCCGGTACGGCACTGGCGTGGATCTCCGGTCTGCAAAGCCCGGAAGCGATTAAAGCGTCTATGTCATCCTTCGGCTTTAACCCGCCGGAAGTGCACGTGGACAGCTTCATGCAGGGCCTGCCGCACGCGCTGCCGTATCTTGCCTCTGCCGTGCCGCTGGGGCTGGCGAACTACATCTTTGACCTGGAGAACATCGAAAGCGCCCACGCGGCGGGGGATGAATACCCGACGCGTAAAGTCATGCTGGCGAACGGCCTGGCGTCGATGCTCGGCTGCCTGATGGGGAACCCCTTCCCGGTGACGGTCTACGTCGGCCACCCTGGCTGGAAAGCGATGGGTGCGAGCATCGGCTACACGCTGGCCTCCGGCGTGACCATGTTCATCGTGCCGCTGTTCGGACTGGGGGCGTTTATGCTCGCCATCATTCCAATGACCGCCATCGTGCCGATTCTGGTGTTTATCGGCGTGGTCACCGCCAACCAGGTGGTAAGGGAGACGCCGAAGGTGGAGGTACCGGTGATCTTCATCTGCCTGTTCCCGTGGATCGCCAACTGGGCGCTGACGATGATGAACAGCGTGATGGGGGCGGCGGGCACCAGCGCGGCGAAGATCGGCACCGACGTGCTGCACAGCAAAGGAATTTACTACGAAGGCCTGGTGCATCTCGGCAGCGGCGCGCCGCTCGCCAGCATGCTGTGGGGCTGTATCGCCATCTTCGCCATCATCAACAAGCCGCTGCGCGGGGCTGTCGCCGCTGCGGGTGGTGCACTGCTGGCGCTGTTTGGCGTGATCCACGCTCCGGTGGTGGGATTTGCCGAGGGCAGTTCGCTGATGTTCGTCACCGCGTATCTGATGATGGGCGGCATGTTTGTGGTGAAGCATGTACTGGATATCTCTGTTACTCCCCCTCTCCCTGTGGGAGAGGGCCGGGGTGAGGGCACCAGAACGCACCTTCTAAAGGACACAAAATGAAAGAGCTTATGGTCGTCGCCATCGGCGGCAACAGCATTATCAAAGACAACGCCAGCCAGTCGGTTGAACATCAGGCGCAGGCGGTGAAAGCGGTGGCAGAGTCGGTGCTCGAAATGCTGGCCTCCGACTATGACATCGTGCTCACCCACGGTAACGGCCCCCAGGTGGGGCTGGATCTGCGCCGCGCCGAAATCGCCCACGAGCGGGAAGGGCTGCCGCTGACGCCGCTGGCAAACTGCGTGGCGGACACCCAGGGCGGGATTGGCTACCTGATCCAGCAGGCGCTCAACAATCGCCTTGCCGCGCGTGGGGAGCAAAAAGCGGTCACGGTCGTCACGCAGGTGGAGGTGGATAAAAACGATCCGGGCTTTACTCACCCTACCAAACCTATCGGTGCGTTCTTCACCGAGGCGCAGCGCGACGAGCTGCAGCGCACGCACCCGGACTGGCATTTTGTCGAGGATTCAGGCCGTGGCTACCGTCGCGTGGTGGCTTCACCCCAGCCGCTGCGGATCGTCGAGGCGGATGCCATCAAGGCTCTGACGCAAAAAGGCTTTGTGGTGATCGGCGCGGGCGGCGGCGGAATACCCGTGATTCGCAGCGAGCAGGGCGACTACCAGAGCGTCGATGCGGTGATTGATAAAGATCTCTCCACCGCGCTGCTGGCGCGCGAGATCGGCGCCGACGTGCTGGTGATCACCACCGGCGTGGAGAAGGTGTGCATCAACTTCGGCAAGCCGAACCAGCAGGCGCTGGACACCGTCAGCGTGGCGCAGATGACGCGCTACAGGGAAGAGGGCCACTTCCCGGCGGGCAGCATGCTGCCCAAAATCGTCGCCTCGCTGGAATTTTTACACCACGGCGGCAGGCGCGTGATCATCACCTCGCCGGACTGCCTGCCCGCGGCGCTGCGTGGGGAAACCGGCACCCATATTGTTAATGAAGGAAGATAAGATGAGTGAAAACAAAAGCCGCCGCGAGTTTATTAGCCAGAGCGGCAAAATGTTCACCGCCTGCGCGCTGTTTGGCGCCACCGGATCCGTCGCGTATGCTGCTGACTCCGCGAAGCCAACCTGCGAGAAGGGCAAACCGATGAGCATCACCGCGAAACATTACTATCTGGACAACGTGCTGCTCGAAGCCGGGTTTAACGTCGACGGCGGCGTGGCGACGAGCACCCGCACCGAACTGAAAACGCTGGAGATTAACGACGGGAAGATCGTCGCCCTGCGCGACAACAAGCGCCACGCCGACGCCACGCTGCCGCACTACGATGCGGGCGGCAAGCTGATGCTCCCGGCGATGCGCGACATGCACATTCATCTGGATAAAACCTTTTATGGCGGTCCGTGGCGCTCCCTGAACCGCCCGGCGGGCACGACGATTCAGGATATGATCCGCCTCGAGCAGAAGCTGCTGCCGGAGCTGCAGCCCTACACCCAGGAGCGCGCGGAAAAGCTGATCGACCTGATCCAGTCGAAAGGCTCCACCATCGCCCGCAGCCACTGCAATATCGAGCCGGTTTCCGGTCTGAAGAATCTGGAAAACCTGCAGGCGGTTTTATCGCGCCGTAAGCCCGGCTTTGACTGCGAAATTGTCGCTTTTCCGCAGCACGGGCTGCTGCTGTCGAACTCCGAAAAGCTGATGCGCGAGGCGATGCAGGCCGGAGCGCACTACGTGGGCGGGCTGGACCCAACCAACGTCGACGGCGCGATGGAGAAATCCCTCGACACCATGTTCCAGATTGCGCTGGACTACGACAAAGGTGTGGACATCCACCTGCACGAAACCAGCCCGGCGGGCGTGGCGGCGGTGAATTACATGGTCGAGACCGTGGAGAAAACGCCGGAGCTGAAGGGGAAGCTGACCATCAGCCACGCCTTCGCGCTGGCGACGCTCAACGAACAGCAGGTGGATGAGATCGCCACCCGCATGGCGGCGCAGCAGGTGACCATCGCCTCCACCGTGCCGATTGGCACCCTGCATATGCCGCTAAAGCAGCTGCGCGAGAAGGGCGTGTTCGTGGTGACGGGAACCGACAGCGTCATCGATCACTGGTCGCCGTACGGTCTGGGGGACATGCTGGAAAAAGCGAATCTCTATGCCCAGCTCTACATCCGTCCGAACGAGCAGACGCTCTCCCGCGCGCTGGGGATTGCGACCGGCGACGTGCTGCCGCTGAACGACAAGGGCGAGCGCGTGTGGCCGAAAGCGCAGGATGATGCCAGCTTTGTGCTGGTGGACGCCTCCTGCTCCGCCGAAGCCGTGGCGCGCATTTCTCCGCGCACCGCGACGTTCCATAAGGGCAACCTTGTCTGGGGCTCGGTGGGTTGACGTGAATTTCTCCCTCTCCCTGTGGGAGTAGGGAGGGCATCAGGCCGCAGACAATGCTTTATACTGGGAGTCACATTCTTAAAGAGGGATCTGCCATGGCACAAAACATCTACGACAACCCTGCGTTTTTCGAAGGCTATGCCCAGCTTCCGCGCTCGGTTCAGGGGCTGGACGGCGCGCCGGAGTGGCCCGCGCTTAAGGCCATGCTGCCGGATTTAACCGGCAAAGCGGTTGTCGATCTCGGCTGCGGCTACGGCTGGTTCTGCCGCGCAGCCCGCGAGCTGGGCGCTGCTGACGTCACGGGGGTCGATATCTCAGAAAAGATGCTCGCCCGCGCAGCGGAGCTTACCGCTGACCCACAGATTCACTATCAGCGTAGCGATCTGGAATCTCTCAGGCTCAACGAGAACAGCCTAGATCTGGTCTATAGCTCGCTGGCGCTGCACTACCTGCCGGAACTGGACACGCTATTCGCCAGGGTTCAGCGCGCGCTCAGGCCCGGCGGCAGCCTGGTCTTTTCGATGGAGCACCCGATATACACCTGCGCCACCCGTCAGGGCTGGCTGACCGACGATAGCGGCGAGCGGTTCTGGGGCGTAAACCATTATCAGGACGAAGGCAAACGCGTCAGCAACTGGCTGGCGGACGGAGTGGTGAAATATCACCGCACGCTCGGCACAACGCTTAACGCGCTGATCGGGGCAGGATTAACGATAAGCGACGTCAACGAGTGGGGGCCAGCGCAGGCGCAGATTGACGCCTGGCCTGCATTGGCCGAAGAGGCAGAGCGCCCGATGCTGGTGCTGATCGCCGCCCTTAAGGCTCAGTAACCCACCTTATACACGCGCCCGCTCTGTACGCCCTCCACGCTGCGGCGATAGGCCTGCGCCACGGTCGCGGCGGGAACGCTCTCAAAGCCCGGGAAAAAGCCATCGTACGTTTCGACGGATTCGGTGAGGACCGTCGGGCTAATCAGGTTGATGCGGATCCCGCGCGGCAGTTCGCAGGCTGCGGCGCGGACAAACCCTTCCAGCGCCGCGTTCACCGTGGTGGCATTCACGCCCTGGGCAATTGGCTCGTGCGCCACGATGCCGCTTATCAGCGTAATCGAGCCGCCTTCGTTCAAATAATGCTGGCCGGTCAGCGCCAGGCGCACCTGCCCGAGCAGCTTGTCCTGCAGGCCCTGGTTGAAGTCGCTGTCCTTCATGGTCGCGAGTGGGCCAAAGTAAAGGCCGCCGCTGGCGGAGACAATCGCATCCACCGGGCCGATTTTCTCAAACAGCGCCTGGACGCTTGCCTGCGAGGTGATATCCACCTGCTCGTCGCCCTGCGTGCGGCCGACGCGGATGACCTCGTGGCGACGACTCAGCTCTTCCGTTACCGCACGACCGACCGTACCGCTGGCACCAATAATGACGATTTTCATAGCCGACTCCTTATGTTGTGAGCCTCCATTCTTTAATAAATAAAAATGCAGATAAACTGGGCTAAAGTTAGAAGATTGCTAACCAGGGGTTTGGAATATGGATAAGCTTCGCAGCATGGAGACCTTTATTGCGGTGGTGGAAAGCGGCAGCTTTACCGGCGCGGCGGCACGGCTGGAGATGTCGGCGGTAATGGTGGGGAAATACGTTGCGCTGCTGGAATCACAGCTCGGCACCCGCCTGCTGGAGCGTAACACGCGGCGCCAGAGCCTGACCGACGCCGGACGGGTCTATTACGACGAGGCGAAGCGGGTGCTGGAGCAGGTGGCGATTGCCGAAAGCGCGGTGGAACGCCTGCGCGCCGCGCCGTCCGGCACCCTGCGCGTGACGGCGCCCACCTCGTTTGGCGGCAGCGCGATCGCGCCGCTTACGGCCTCTTTTTTACAACGCTACCCGGAGGTGCGCATCGAGCTGGATCTCACCAATCGGATGGTGGATCTGGTGGAGGAAGGTATCGATCTGGCCATTCGCATTGGCGACATTCACAACGACGATCTGGTGGCGAAATACCTCTGCCCTTACCGGATGGTGATCTGCGCCGCGCCGGACTATCTGGCGCGCTACGGTACGCCGCAAACCCCTGCCGATCTGGTGGATCATCTCTGCTTATCCCACAGCGTGTGGACCGCGCGCAACGAGTGGCGGCTGCCGGGCGTTGAGGGCGAGGTGCGCTGGAAGCGGGATGCGGTCTTAAGATGTAATGACGGCTACGGGCTGCGGATGGCCGCGAGTGCCGGCGCGGGACTGCTGCTGCAGCCGGAAGTGCTGGTGGCGGAAGATCTGGAAAGCGGCAGGCTGGTGCGGGTGCTGGAGAAGTACATTCCGGCGCCGAGACCCGTGCATTTGCTGTGGCGTCAGGATTTACGACCTCTCCCTAAGCTAACGGAATTTATCGCCCATATTCTGCTAAGATTGGGCACACTATAAAAAAAGAAGGTATGCAAAGAATGTCTGTGAATAAACTCGCCAGCAGCGCGCAGGGCCTGCAATCATCTGCCATCCGTGAATTATTAAAACATAGCAAAATGGCCGGCGTCATTTCGCTGGGTGGGGGGATTCCTAATCCGGCCCTGTTCGATCACGAAGGGCTGAAAATTGCCGCTGATGCCGTATTATCACAGCATTTTGGTGAGGCCTTTCAGTACGGTCTGACCGAAGGTGTACCGGGGCTGCGTGAAGAAATTCAGCGCATCTGTGAAGGGCGTGGGATCAGCTGCAAGGCGGATGATGTGGTCGTGACCTCCGGTTCGCAGCAGTCCCTCGACGTGCTGGCGCGTGCATTAATTAACCCGGGCGATACCGTTGTGGTTGAGCGTCCAACCTATCTTGCTGCGCTGCAGGTATTTGGCCTGGCGCAGGCGAATTTTGAATCCGTTGGCACCGATGGCGACGGCATGAAGGTCGACGAGCTTGAAGCGCTGGCGGCAAAACAAACCATCAAAGCGGTCTATATTGTTCCGACGTTTGGCAACCCTGGCGGGGTAACCCTTTCCGAGGCGCGTCGCAAACAGCTGGTGGAATTATCGAAGCGCTATGATTTCGTCATTATTGAAGACGATCCGTACAGCGAAATTAATTATACCGATGAAGTTTTCCGCCCGTTAATTGCCCATGCCAAAGATATCGGCAACGAAGAGAACGTGGTGTATACCTCGACCTTCTCCAAAATTCTTGCTCCAGGAACCCGCGTGGGCTGGGTGCTGGTGCCGGAATGGCTGAAGCGCGCAGTAGTAAACCTTAAGCAAACCACCGATCTGCACACCAGCACGCTGTCGCAGCTGATGACGTATGAATATCTGAAAACCGGTCGCCTGCCCGATCAGATTAAAACGATCCGCGAAGCCTATCGCCAGAAATACCAGACCTTCGCAACCGAGCTGGAGGCCGAGCTGGGTGATGTGATGTCGTTCCACAAGCCGAAGGGCGGCATGTTCCTGTGGGCGACTATGAAAAATAGGAGTAATACCACTCGCTGGCTGGAAAAAACGTTAAGTAACGGCGTAGTATTTGTGCCGGGCGAATTTTTCTACTGCAATGAGCCAGACCATTCGACGCTGCGTATGTCGTTTGTCACGCCAACGGATGAAGAGCTGAAGGAAGCGGTTCAACGCCTGAAAAAATCGCTGTAAAAGACCTGCGCATAATGGCTTTCCTGCCGTTATGCGCAATACGCGTTCAGGGCGGCACGGGCCGCGATCGTCCATGGAGATCTCCATGTTTGAATTTTTGTTCGGTGTCGTTACGCACACGCCCGCCTGGGTGTGGGTGCTTTTTATCTTCCTTATCTCTCGCGGCATTAAAGCCCGCAGGCCTGCCACCGTTACGCTGGAGAGGCTTGCCATCATTCCGGCAATATTTCTAATCTGGGATATCTACGATCTGGTGGTGTACCGCACGCTGACGCCCGAGACTGTGGCATTGTGGACGGCGGGGATCCTCGCCGGTGCCGCGCTGGGGTATTTCCTGATTAAGCAGGCGGTTATCACCCGCGCAGAGGCGCCGCGCAGCCTTTACCGTCAGGCAGACTACACCGCGCTGCCGTTTATGATGCTGGCGTTCGGCGTGAAGTACGTCCTGGGCGTGATGAGCGCTGTCTCTCCCCAGACGATGCAGCAGCCCGCCATGAGCGCGCTGGCGATCGTCTCCGGCGGCGTGTTTGCCGGTGTGTTTATCGGGAAATTTGCGCGTTATATTGGCGTGTATAACAGCGCCGCACCGCGCCCGGCGGAGTAAGGTTATTCTGTCGCGTGTGCCAGCGTGCGATCTGCAGCATCGCCGCTGAGTGCTCGCGTGACTTCATGGATCCGCCAGATTTTCCCTTCACGCAGCGCGGCAAACAGGTAAACCTCGATCTCTGCCTGACGACCATCGGGATACGTGACCGTCACGATATGCCGATCAGCCAGAAGTTCGTCATGACAGGCTATCTCCACCACGGTAAAGGCGATCGCGCGGATCTGCGAGCTGACGTGGCTCAGATGCTGGATAAAACCCCGGTAGTCAAGCGCGTGACCGTCCGTAAACTGCTGGTAATCGGGCGTAAATACTTCTGCCGGATCGATATCGCCGTTGAATAAGCGGGTTAACAGGCAGGCCATCTTTTCGCGCTGCGCGGCGTTGTCGGTGTGGGCTATCAGGGACGTGATAATGCTCATGCGGGCTCCTTATGTGGTTGAATCACCATTATCCTTGACAGCCGAAGTCGCAGTTTCTGTAATACGCCGAAGAATAACGATTTTAGGTCAAAATGATATGGTCAGTATTGAAGCGCTCCTTCATCCCGGCGGGTATCGAACGCCCTGGCACAGCCATCGCACCGGCCAGCTGTGGCGCATTGCAACGGGGCTGCTGGTCATTGAGACGCAGCAGGCGCGTTCGGTCGTACCGGCTAAACACATTGGCTGGATCCCTCCGGATCGGCAGCACGCCGCTTTTTCCGAAAGTGCGATAGAAGGCTGCGCTATCTATCTTGACCCGGCCGGGTGCGCAATGCTTCCCGATGCGCCCGCTCTGTTCGAGCCCGACGATCTCACCCATGCACTGTTTTCCCGTTTATGCGATGCAGAGAGCGAGTACGATCCGCGAAAGCTTACTTTGCTGCTGGATGAGCTTGCCCTGACGCCTCAGGCTCGCTTTTCTCTGCCCGTGCCGACGGATCCGCGTCTGAAGAACGTGGTCAGCCATTTGCTGCAGTTTGTCGATGATAACCAGACGGTTGAGAGCCATGCTATTCATGCTGGGATGAGCGTGCGTACGTTCAACCGTCGGTTTAGCGCCCAGACCGGAATGAACTTTGTTAACTGGCGGCAGCTGGCACGCGTCATGCGGGCAATGGAGTGGCTGGCGGCGGGGAAGCCGGTAGGGTGGATTGCGCTGTCCTGCGGCTACAGCAGCGTCAGCGCATTTATTGAGGTATTCAGAGCATGGACCGGTAAAACGCCGGGGCAATGGGTGATTAAAGAAGGCCCTTTTGGGCGAAGGTAATGCGCGTGGCATCGTTGAGATCCAGCTCTTTTAACGATTAAAAGTATTGATAGATGAAGTGTTTACCGAATCAGGCTACATCCGGCTGGCCAGATTTTCGCTTAGCCATGACGTCCGCAACGGTCTTTATACGGCTTAGCTCCTCCTGCGTCCTGGAGTTTGATTGCGCTTCCCAGATATCGACGTTCAGCTGTAAGTTCAGCCAAAATTCAATCGTGGTATCAAAGGCTTTTGCCAGTTTGATCGCCATATCGGCAGTAAGCTTGCGATTATTATTGACCAGCGCGCTGATGGTGTTGCGGTGAACATTGAGCATCTCCGCCAGATCGCTGATTTTCAGATTGAGCGGTTCAAGATACTCATACTGCAACACGTCGCCCGGCGTAGTGGGTTTGCGGAGTGCCTGTTGAAGTGTCATAGGTGATGCCTCACTTGTGATGCGTGTACTTGTGTGGAGAGAGGTAGAGATCTTCTGCTTTACCCTCTGTCCAGCGAAATACGAGCCTGTATTGCCTGTTTACCCGGATTGAGGAATATCCCTTCAGCGGAGGATTCAATGCTTCATACATATTGCCCGGTGGCGATCGCAAATCTCTGTGCGATGTTGCTGCCCTGATGATATCGAGCTTTCTCGCAAGCGCTGTTTCCAGATTTGCAGGAATAACATTGCTCGATCTGCCGTAAAGAAAAAAATCCTCAAGCCATTGATCCCGAAAATAACTAATCATAATGGTGCTGAGCTCCAGTCCTTGAAGCTGATTGAATAGTAACGCACTCCTGCACTGTGCGCAAGTGCGTTTTTGTCTGCGGTTAATATTACCAGGGCGATGGCTGAAGGGAAGTGGGATGCATGGCTAAAGATTAATACTCCGAGGTAGGTTCCAGTTCTGGCGTACGGTTTAATACCCTGCGGCGCTGCGCTTGCAAGGGCCTCCGGGTATGTAGGCCGGGTAAGGCGGAGCCGCCACCCGGCGATTGACTACCGCTCCCGCAGCGCCTCTTTCGCGCGGTTAAACGGCTTGATCAGATAATCCAGCACCGTTTTCTCGCCGGTCTTAATGTCCACCGTCGCAATCATCCCCGGCACAATCGAGAAGTGCCTGCCCGCCTTATTGACCAGGTAATCCTGGCTGGTGCGGATGAATACTCGGTAATAGAACACCTCCGGCTTGGCTTCGTCCTGGATGGTATCCGGGGATATCGTCTCCACCACGCCGTGCAGCCCGCCGTAAATGGCGTAGTCGTAGGCGGTGATTTTGACCAGCGCCTCCTGGTTCGGGTGGATAAAGGCGATATCGCGCGGCGACAGGCGGGTTTCAATCAGCAGGTGATCGTCCACCGGTACAATCTCCATCAGCTCGCCGTTGGGCGGGATCACGCCGCCGATGGTGGTCACCTTGATGTTTTTCACGATCCCGCGTACCGGGGATTTTACCGTCAGACGGGTGACGGAATCCTGGCGGCCCTTGAGGATCGCTGAAACCATATCCACCTCCGCGTTGGCCTTGGATAACGCCTCCCGGGCCTGAACGTAATACTGCGAGCGTACGTCGGTGAGCTTCAGCTCCAGATCGCTTTTCTGCCGCTGCAGGCGCAGCACCTCCACGTGGCTGGCGGCGCCGGTTTTGACCAGCCGCTGGGTGATGGCCAGCTCCTTGTTGGCGAGATCTAACGCGGCGCGCAGCTCCCGCTGGGTATCCTCCAGCTGCGCGCGGCGGGAGTTGTAGAGGCGCGTTTCGTCAGCAATCAGATCCGGCCATTTCGCCAGCGAAGGGGGGAACTTCAGCGGGAGATCGTTCACTTCGGCGTACAGGCGGGCGCTGGAGGCCAGTGAGGCCCGATAGCGCGCCGCGCTTTCGCCAACGTTCGATTCGGAACGCGTCGGATCAAGCCGAGCCAGCACCTGTCCGGCCTGCACCTGATCGCCCTCGTGGACGTTCAGTTCGGTGAGGATCCCGCCGTCGAGAGACTGTAAGACCTGCTCGCGCGAGCTGGGGATCACTTTACCCGAGCCGGTTGATACCTCATCCAGCACGCCAAACCATGCCCAGACGCCCAGCACCACAAACATCAGCAGCGAGAAGATCACGATCCGACGCGCGCCGGTGTAGCCGCTTTCAGAGTCGAGGGCGTTATCCAGATCGTCTATTGCCGCCACGTCACGCTGACTGATTTTCATTTTTCCACTCCCGTCCGGTTGCTGCCTGTTGCTGTTGCTGCTGCATACGGCTGTTGTTCAGCGCCTGGGCCTTTGGCGCGTCCATCACCAGCATTCCCTCTTTCAACACCACGACGCGCTCCACCAGTTCCAGCACCGGTACGCGATGCGTGGCGACAATCAGGGTGCGATGCCCGAGCCAGTCGCCCAGACGCTGGATGAATTCCCGCTCGGTGTGCTCGTCCAGCGACGCGGTGGGTTCATCCATCAGCACAATATTCGGATCGCGCAGGAGCATCCGCGCCAGCAGAATAGACTGGCGTTGCCCGCCGGATAATCCCACGCCGTTTTCCATGATCGGGTAGTCCAGCCCCTTGGGCAGCTTCTGCACGAAGCCTGTCGCGCCGGTCAGCTCCAGCGCCTCGAAAATCTCTTCATCGGTGGCGCGCGGCATGCCGAGGGTGATGTTTTCGCGCAGGGTGCCGTAAAACAGCCGGGCGTTCTGGGTCATAAAGCCGACGTTGCGCCGGACGTCGGCGACGTCGAGATGCGGCAGGCTGAAGTTATCAAGCCGCAGCTCGCCGGCCGCCAGATCCATCCCGCCCGCCATGGCCTGCAGCAGGGTCGATTTGCCCGCGCCGTTGCGCCCGAGGATCGCCACTTTTTCTCCCGGCCGGATCTCCAGCCGGTTAATGCGCAGCGCCATGCGCGGATCGTCCGGCTGATAGCGGAACTGCGCCTGCTCGAAGAGGTAATGACCGCGCAGCACGTCCTGGCGGATCGGCGTCTCCTCGCGCTGATTTTCGGTGGGAAGCTGCATGATGCTGTCCAGCCCCTCTTTTGCCGCTTTGACCTGCTGCCAGCGCGCCAGCACGCCGCACAGCGTCGCCATCGGGGCGATCATGCGGGAGGCCAGCATCGACGCGGCGACCACCGAGCCGGTGGTCAGGGTGCCGTCGATCACCATCGGGGCGCCGACAACAATCACTCCGGCGTAGACCAGGCTCTGAATGGTCATCCCCCAGCTGATCAGGTTCTGCGTCAGCTCGCGGGTGCGCAGGCCGGATTCGGCGGTGATCTGGATATAGCTGTTCCACTGCTGCAAAAAGCGGTTTTCCGCCTGCATCAGCTTGATGTCCTCCAGTCCCTGCACGCTCTCCACCAGCACAGCGTTACGCAGGGTCGATTCATGGGCCGACTGCTTTGCCAGCTCCGCCAGCTTCTTCTGCAGCAGCAGGCCGGGCAGGACCATGATCACCGCCGCGACCGGGGCGATCCACGCCAGCTGCGGGGCGATGATCGCCAGCACCACCACGAACAGGAGAAAGAAGGGGAGATCGACAATCGTCGAGATGGTGGACGAGGTCACCATCTCGCGGATCTGCTCCAGCTCGCGCAGCTGAGAGATAAAGCTGCCGGTGGAGCGGGGGATCGCGCTGTTGCGCAGCCGCAGCGCGTGGCCGAAGACGCGATCCGAAACGCGCATGTCCGAGCGCTTGCCGAGCAGATCCATGATGTGCCCGCGCGCCACGCGAAGCACAAAGCCAAACAGCGTGGCGATCAGCACCCCGATAGTCAGGACGTAAAGCGTCGGGTAGGACTGGGCGGGGATCACCCGGTCGTACACCTGCATGGAAAAGACGATCCCGGAGAGCGACAGCACGTTGATAAAGAGGGCGGCCAGCATGACCCAGCTGTAGGGGCGCAGGTCGCGCATCACCAGCCGGTAGAGCCAGTCCGGGCGGTATTTTGAGATATAGGCGTCCACGCGGCTGTCCTTCAGCGCGGCGAGTGGACGCAGGGCAATGACGTGGCGGATAGCGGGCAGCATCGCCGTCATCGACAGCCGGTTGGTATAGGTCTCATCGTCGAAAAAGCTGACCTCCAGCGTATCGTCCCCGTCGAAATGCTCGATCACGCCGATCCTGCCGTCATTCATCGCCACCACCACCGGCAGACGCCAGCTGTTGATCGCCTGCCGATCGTCGGTAAGGAGCTGAAACGACAGCCCCGCTTCGCGGGCCAGCTGGGTGAGGGCGGGTACCATCGGTTTGCCTTTCAGCCACGGTGCGCCTGCGATAAGCGCGCCGGGAGAGCAGGCGACGCGGTAGCGCGTGGCGACAAAACCAAAGGCCTGCGCCCACTGCGCCAGCGCCTCATCCGTCATCATTTCACCCTGCGGGATTTCGCGTTGCTTCATGGCTGGATCTCCACGGTCTGGATGGTGCGGTTATCAAGATCGAACGCATGACGCAGCTGCCCGGTGTTATACAGGCAGTTGAGCTGCAGCTGGTGCAGTTGACCGAGGGTCTGCTGCTGGGTGAAGCGCGCCTGATAGACCTCCTGCTCGGCGTTGAGCACGTCGAGCAGCGGGCGCGAGCCGAGATCGAGATACTGCTGCTGGTACAGTTCACGGGTGCGGGCGCTGAGGGCTTCCTGGCGGCCCTGGATTTGCAGCGTGCTTTGCAGGCTCATCACCTGGCTGCGGGCTTCCAGCAGTTTCTGGCGGACGTCCAGACGCGTACGCTGAACGGTGGACTGCGCCGCCTCCACCGCGTGTCCGGCAGCGTTACGCCGGGCGGTGAGGCCGCCGCCCTGATAGAGCGGCATCTGCACTTTCACCCATGCAGAATACTGGGTGCGATCCCGGGTTTCGCTCCCCGCGTAGCGATCGTTCATGTAGTGACGCACCTCCGGCTCCAGCGAGACGGTGGGCGTCATCTGCGCGTCGGCGTAGTCGAGGTTCGCCTGGGCGACGTTAGCCTGCGCCCAGGCGGCAAGTACCGCGGGCACCAGACGGTCATCCGGCTCGGCAATGTCGCAGCTCCGGCCCAGCTTTTGCGGAAAGTCATTGCCGATGGCGTTCAGGCTGTTCCAGCCGAGAAAGCTCATCAGCGTGGCGCGGGCGCTGTCCAGGCTTGCCTGGTACTGCATCAGCTGGGCGCGCGCGCCTTCGATACGGGCATCGGTCTGCACCACGTCAGAGAGCGACGTGGCTCCTTCGTCATTACGCAGACGGGTCAGTTTGCCAATGGAGGAGAGGGCGTCGAGCTGCTCTTTAGCGGTCTCGACCATCTGCTGCCAGGTTTGCACCTGCACCATGGCGATAGCGGTATCGTGGGCGATAGTGTCGATACTTACCAGCACGTTGGCCTGCTGCTGGGCAACGCCCGCGCTCTCGGCTCGCACCTGGCTGTCCACTTTGCCAAAGTCGTAGAGCATTTGTGAAAGAGAGAGCACCAGCGACGGGGTAAAGCCGTTCTGGTCGCCGTCATGGGAATAACCGTTGTCCACGCCGGCATTAATCTGCGGATAGTATTTTGATTTAGCGACGTCCACCTCTTCGCTCTGCTGGTAGAGTTTCCCCACGGCTTCGCTGATGGCCGGGTGCCAGGTGACGGCGCGGTTGACGGCATCGCCAAGCTGCAATGAACCGGGTGCGGCTTTGCCCGCCGCAGGTGCGACGCGGCCATTGAGCGAGGGGAGTTCCTGCGTTTCGCGAAGCTGGCCGGTATTGATGATTGCCGCCGGGTTCGCGCAGAGAGCGGGCACAGATATCAGGCAGCACGAGAGCCACCAGTGAGGCATCTTCATTCCCATGTCATGTCCCTAATAAAAAGAGTACGGCTTTATTATTTATGCCCGGGCGCTGTGCGCCCGGGTCATCTCCTGCAGGTGCTATCAGGTAATGATGTGCTGCTGGTTAACAAGCTCGTCGTAGGTGGTCTGAACGCCATCAAGCGTAACGAGCGTGGTATTAGTGTAGGTGCCTCCCGCACCGTCACGGTCGATGGAGATCACGGTATTGCCATTACTATTAGTGACATGGAGATAATTCCCCAGCGTCGCGGCGCTACCGTTCCAGCCGACCAGCAGATCGCCGATGTCGATTTTGTCCCCCTGCGCCAGCGAGAAGCCGGTCCAGTGATCGCCCGCGGTGCTGCTGACGTTACCCGCCGTGCCATTCCCCACCGTACTGTTCAGCACCTGGTAAATCAGCGTATCGCCGTAGGCCGTACCGGTGATGGCGTCGTTATGCTCAGAGCTGATGAACTGTGGCGCCATATTGATAGTCAGCGTGGCGCTGTCCGTTCTCCCTGTGGAGTCGGTCAGGGTGTAGTTGAAGGTCTCCTTCGAGGTCATGGTTGAGAGCGATACCCCGCTGTTAAGGGTATAGGTGTAGTGACCGTCCGCGCCGATCGCCAGCGTGCCGTAATGACCGACAATGTTCACCGTTGCGCTGCCGGTATACGGATCCAGCGTGGTGGTCACGCCGTTGTAACCGGTCACGCTCAGACGGGTATCCACCGAGTGGAGCTGATCCAGGACGCCGCCGGAATCGGTGCCGTCAAAGATATTGCCGTTGACGGTGTGGCTGCCGGTGACGTCGAAATCACTCAGCGAGTAGGTGGTGCCGTTCACGCTTGGCGTGATGGTGATGTTCCCCACGCTCAGCCCCGGTACGCTACCTGTAAAGCTCAGCGTATAGGTCCCGGCGTTCAGATCCAGCCCGGTGAGCGGAACGTCGATACTGCCGCCCAGCAGCGAGGCGCCGCTGAAGGAGCCGCTGCGGATAACTCCCGAACCGTCGCTAATAGACCAGTTCACCGTCAGCCCGCCCAGCGCCAGCAGCGAGACCACGCTAAAGTGCAGCGACGCGTTGTGCAGCGCGGTGTTCGCGTCGACCACGAAGGTTCCGCTGCCGCTGCCCTGGGTTGACGAGAGCAGCGCCGTCGTCCAGCTGGCGGTGCCCACGGTCGTATCCGAGTATGCCGACGTGTGGTGCACCGAGGTGAGGTCCATTGCGGTGCTGACGTCGTTGACCGCATTCATCGCCTGGGCGGTTGGGGTGATGTTGAGCGATGCCGTATCCTTCGAGCCGTCAGGCGCGGTAACGGTGTAGACGAAGGTGTCCGGCGTGCTGATATGATCCGCCCCCACGCCGCTTCTCAGGGTATAGGTGTACTGTCCGGACGAATTAATGGTCAGCGTGCCGTATTCTCCCTGAATGGTGGTGGTTCCACTGCTGTTGACCGCCACGCCGTTCACTTCGGTAACCAGCGTGCCCGCTGGAACCGGGTCATTCGCCAGCACGTCGCCCGTGGTGGTTTCGCTGATACTCGCCACGCTGTAGACATGATCCTGCAGGACGCTCAGCGTGTAGGCCGTCAGTACAGCGATCCCGGACGCGGTATTCAGCAGGAACAGGTACTCCCCGGCAGGCAGGTTCAGCGTCAGCTGAGGTGACGTTCCCCCCAGCACCGGGGCGCGCAGCCAGCCCGACTCAACGCGAACCTGCTCGAAGGTCTGGGTCGCATTGTTGAACTTATAGACGTACAGGTCGAACACCGACGCCAGCGCCACGCCGCCCACGGAGGCCTGGATGGTCATGGTGCGGGTCGTCCCTTCCTCCACGTTGTAGATGATTGGGTTGGTCATGTCGTCCAGCAGGTTAAGCCCCAGCGTGCTGCCGAGATTAATGCCTACCAGAGTAACGCCGCCCTGAGACGATGTGCCGTTGTTAATCTCGCTCACGGTAGTGTCAAAGGTCAGCGAGGCCGTGTCGTCCACCGCCACAATGCCGTTCACCGTACCGGCACCCAGAGAGAGAACCAGGTTCGCCGAGGCGCTGACGCCGTTGTGGGTAATGGTGTAGCTGAAGCTCTCTGTGCGGCCAATCACCGCGGCGCTGGTGTCGGTCAGGTTGTAGGTGTAGCTGCCGTCGCGGTTGATGGTCAGCGTACCGTACTGGCCCTGGATCACCGTGCCGTCGGCGTTCACGCTAGTGGTGACGCCCTGCGCGTTAGTAACCGTGGAGATAGTGGTTCCGGCCGGCGCGTTGTCGCTGCCGGCTGTCGGGTCCGTATCGAGGATCACGTTGCCGTTGAGGCTGGTATCGCCCGTGACCGTACCCGGACCGGTCTCTTTCACTGCCACGTCGAGGCTGGTGTAGGAGCCGGTCGCCAGCAGGTTGGTGTTGTAGCTGAGCACGCGATAGTTGCCGTCGGCCAGCCCGGTCAGGTTCAGCGAAACGCCGGTTGCGCCGAGGGTCAGGAGATCGGCAAACTGCGGTTGACCGGTATCCACCACGGTGGTCCAGGCGCCGTTGACGTAATGCTGAACCACCAGCTCAAGGGTGTTGAGCAGAGAGAGCACCGCTCCCGTGGCGTTGGCGTTCACCACGATATCCGCGCTGCCGCCGTTGCCCACCGTGAAGTTGACCTGGGCCGTATCATTGCCCAGCAGCGTCAGGACGTTGCCGACGGCGCCGACCAGCAGGAAGCCGTAATCGCTGTACTGGCTGTTGGTCACGGTTGCCGTGGTGCTGAGGTCCAGCTCTTCGACGTTATTGCTGGCTGAGAGCGGCACCACCGGCGCAAGGGCGGAGCCCGGCAGGGAGGTGTTGCCCGCGGCGTCGGTAGCGGTGATCTGCAGCGTCTGGCCTTCGATCTGTTTGTTAATGAAGGTGTAGCTGTAGGTGCCGTTGCTGCCCGCAATGGCGGTCACCGTTGAGCCGTCCGCAAGGCGGATAGCGACGGTGCTGCCTGCTTCCGCAGTCCCGGTCAGGACGCTACCGTCGGCGTTGAGGGTCCCGGTTGGCGCCGTTGGGGCGGTCGTATCGACGATAATCGTCGTCACGCCTGACGCCGCGCTGATGTTGCCCGCCGCATCGGTGGCCGTGGCGGTGAAGTTATGCGTGCCCTGCGTCAGCGTGGTGGTTTGCGGCAGGGTCCAGTTGCCGTTGCCGTCTGCGGTCACCGTGCCCACCAGCGTAATGCCGTCGTAGATCCGCACCGTGGCATTCGCTTCGGCCGTCCCGCTCAGCGTTGGGCGCGTGTCGTTGGTCGGATTTGTACCGGTCACCGGCCCGGTGACGCTGCCGACATCATCAATCACCGAACTGATAACCGGCGCGCCCGGCGCGAGGGTATCGACGTTAATCACATACCCGGCGGTCGGCGCGCTCGCGTTGCCCACCGCATCGGTGGCGGTAAAGGTCAAATTGTGCGAACCGTTGCCCAGCGCCGGGGATGGCGTAAAGCTCCACGCCCCGCCGGTCGCCGTCACGCTGCCGATTTGTACGCCGTTATCAAAGATTTTCACCGTCGACCCGGCTTCCGCCGTACCGCTGAGGGTTGGCTGCGCGTCGTTGGTGAACCCGCCGTTCGCCACCGGCGTTGCTGCATTGCCCACGTCATCCAGAATGCTGGTCAGCACCGGCAGCGCAGGCGGCGTGGTGTCGACGGTGAGGCTGAAGCTGGTGGACGACACGCTGGTGTTGCCTGCCGCATCCGTCGCCTGCGCGGTGAAGCTGTGCGCGCCCGCCGTCAGCGTGGTGTTGAGCAAGATACTCCAGCTCCCGTTGCCATCCGCGGTGCCCGTACCAACCAGCGTAGTTCCCTCATAGATCTTCACGGTGGCAAACGGTTCGCTGGTCCCAACAAGGCGCGGAACGGTATCGTCGGTTGTCTGCCCGGAGGTGAGCGGGCCGGTAATGCTGCCCACGTCGTCTATCGCCTGGCTGATAACCGGGGCGTTCGGTGCGGTGGTATCCACGATCAGGGTAAAGTCCGGCGAGTTCAGGCTGACGTTGCCCGCTGCATCGGTGACCGTGGCGGTCCAGGTATGGCTGCCGCTGGTAAGCGGCGTTGACGGCGTAAAGCTCCATGCGCCGGTACCGTCCGCCTGAACGGTGCCGACCGGCTGGCCATTCTCGTACACGGTGACCGTGGCGTTGGCGGTCGCGGTGCCGTTCAGCGTCGGCGTGGTGTCGTCCGTGCTCTGCCCGGAAGAGAGCGGAGTTTGAATGCTGCCCGCGTTGTCACCCGCGGTCGAAATGACCGGCGCCGACGGCACGCCCGTATCCACCGTCAGGTTAAACGGTGTCGTCGTGCTGCCGGTATTGCCAGCCACGTCGGTGGCGTTGAAGGTGATGGCGTGCGGCCCATCGGGCAGATCGGTACCCGGAGTGAAGGTCCAGCTGCCCTGGGCATTCACCACCGCAGTGCCAATTTCGCTGCCATCAACGATCACGTGCACGGTAGAACCCACGTCACCCGTGCCGCTGAAGGTTGGACGCGCGTCGTTGGTGCTGTTACCCGACGTTAGCGTCCCGGTGACCGGACCGACGTCGTCAATCACGCTGGTCACCACCGGTACGCCGGGGGCTGCGGTATCGATGGTGAAGGCGAAGACCGATGAGTTCGACGAGGCGTTGCCTGCCGCATCCGTTGCATACGCGCGCAGGGAGTAGCTGCCGTCGCCCAGCGGCGCGGTCGGCGTAAAGGACCAGTTCCCGCTGCCGTCAACGAGCGCCGTACCAATCTGCGTGCCGTTGTTCATGATGTGAATCGTGCTGCCCGCCTGGCCGGTACCGCTGATGGTTGGGGTGCTATCGTTGGTCACCTGGCCGCTGGTGAGGTTACCCTGGGCGCCGCCAGGGGCGTTGTCGTTCACATTATCCAGCGTCGGAACCGTCGGTGCCGTCAGGTCAACCTCTATGCTCCAGGGGGCTGAGACCGCGCTGACGTTGCCCAGCGGATCGGTTGCCCGAACGGTGAAGCTGTGTGAGCCTTCGCCGAGCGCGGTGTCAGGAGTAAACGTCCACGCGCCGGTGCCGTCAGCCGTTACCACGGCAATCTGGGTGCCGCCGTCGAAAATGGTCACCACGCTGTTTGCGTCCGCTGTCCCCGAAAGGGTTGGCGTGGCGTCGTTCGTTTCGCTGCCGCTAACCACCGTGGTGGCCGCGTTACCGACGTTATCCGTGACGTTGGTGATGACCGGCGTGGCGGAAACGGAGTCCACCACGACGGTGAAGCCCGCCGAAGGACCGCTCTGATTACCCGCCGGATCGGTCTCGCGGATGGTCAGGACGTTATTGCCTTCAGCCAGAACGGGCGTGGTGTAGCTCCAGGTGCCGGTATTGCCGACCTCCGCGGTCCCCAGCAGCACGCCGTTGTTGTAGATGGAGATGGTATCGCCGACCGCGCCGGTGCCGGTGAGGGTCGGCTGGTTGTCGTTGGTGGTCTGGCCGCTGGTCAGCGGACCGGTTCCCGGGCCGACGTCGTCAATCACCGCGCCGATAGCTGGCGTGCCCGGTGCGGTGAGGTCGACGGTGACGCTGGCCGCCGGAGAGCGGCCGCTGGTCTGGCCGTTGAGGGTCGCCGTCACCTCAAAGGTGTGCAGCCCCTCGCCAAGCGCGGCTGGCGTATAGCTCCAGTTGCCGCTGCCGTCGGCGGTCACCGTCGTCAATGGCGTCGCGCTACCGTCCTGATAGATGGTTATCAGGCTGCCCGCTTCGGCCGTACCGGTAAGCGTTGGCGTGGTGTCGTTAGTGGTTTTGCCTTTCACATCGCCAGTAACCGGGGCCACGTCATCGACGATTGCCGTGATGACGGGCACCTGCGGCAGCTCAAGCGACGAGTCGGTGACGACAAAAGGCACGCCCGCGCTGGCATTCCCTGCGGCGTCCGTAGCGTTCACGGTCAGCGTGGTCGGATCCAGCTGCGCCGGGCTCAGCGCAATGGAGAAGCTGCCGTTGCTGGCGGCAACGCCGCTACCAATGACGGTACCACCGCTGTCTTTCACGGTAACGGTACTTCCTGCCTCGGCGTTACCGGTCAGCGGTGTTCCCTCCTGAGCCAGGACCATGTTGATCGGGTCTGCAGGCGCGGCGGTATCTACCGTCACGCTCAGCGGGGCTGAAGTTCCTGAAGCGTTACCCGCCGCATCGGTAGCGGAGACAGTGAAGGTATGCGGGCCGTCTGAGAGCGTTGTGCCTGCGGTCCAGCTCCAGCTGCCGTCCGGCTGTATCGTGACCGGCACGCCCGACGGGGTACCGTCGATGGAGACGATAACGGTGGTGCCGGGTTCGCTGGTCCCGGTAAGGGTCGGCGTGCCGTCGCGGGTATAGAGCACGTTATTTGACAGCTGGCTGTCAGCTACGGCGCCAATGACGGGGATCTCAGGCGCAACGGTATCCAGCGTGACGGTAAAGACCGAACTCGGCGCGCTGACGTTGCCCGCTGCGTCCACGCCCGCCACGGTAATGTTGAGCGGACCGTCCGTTTGCGTGGGAAGCGTCAGACTCCATTCTCCATTAGCCACCACAACACGGCTCACTTCGACGCCGTTGTTGTAGACGATCACCGTCTCACCGTTAACCCCGGTTCCACCCACTGTCGGTGTGGTATCCGTGATGTAGCCACCGTTCGGCTCACCGCCCACTGCACTGATCGCCGGCGTATCCGGCGCCACGGTATCCACGACGATCGTAATCGCTAGCGACGGGTCAGAGACGTTGCCCGCTTCATCGGTGGCGGTGGCGGTCCAGGCGTGGCTGCCCTCAGCAATGTCGCTGCCAGGGCGCCAGCTCCAGTTACCGCTGCTGTCTACCGTGACGGTGCCCACGACGGTCGATATGCCGTTGACGGTGTCAGTAATGTTGATGACGTCGTTTGGCGTACCGGTGCCGCTCAGGACCGGGCGCGGATCGTTGGTGGTTCCGCCATCAAGAACGGGGCCGGTGATCTGGGTGACGCTGTCGGTGACGATCGGTGCCGCAGGCGTAGCCGGCGCCTCGGTATCAATGGTGAAAGTTATCGGCTGCGACGGGGCGCTTTCGTTGCCCGTGCCGTCCACGTTGGTGACGGTCAGGGTGATGTCATAGGTACCGCCGGACAGTGGGGGTGATGGCGTCCAGGACCAGTTGCCGGTACCGTCCACGATGACATCATCAAGTTTGGTGCCGTTGTTATAGATCGTCACGGTATCACCCGCCGTGCCGGTACCGCTCAGGGTTGGCGTGGTGTCGCGGGTGGTTTCGCCCGGGTTCAGCGTTGTGTCTGCTCCGTCAGGATTGACGGTGATGACCGGGATATCCGGCGTTGCAGGTGCGACGGTATCTACCGTCAACACAAACGGGCTGGAGATAGTGGTATTGCCGGCGGCATCCGTGGCGTGAACCGTCAGGGAATGCGGGCCGTCGGTGAGCGGGGTAACGGGCGTAAAGCTCCAGCCTCCGCTGCCGTCGAGGGTGGCGGTACCGAGCAGGGTAGCACCGTCATAGACGGTGATCGTCGCATCAGCCGGGGCGGTGCCCTGCAGCAGGGGTTGGGTGTCATCCGTGGTATCGCCGCTGCTGAGCGTGCCCTGAACGCCACCGACGTCATCGGTCACGGTGGCGATGGTTGCCGCCGCTGGCGGCGTGGTATCGACGGTCAGGGTGAAGCCGCCTGACGGCTGGCTGGTGTTACCCGCGGTATCGGTGGCGACAACGGTAAAGGTATGAGGCCCGCTGACAAGAGGCGTCGTGAGGGTATAGGTCCACGCGCCATTGTTGTCGACCGGAATCGTGACAAGATCGGTGCCATCGAGGCGGATGGTGACGGTTGAGCCGGGTTCAGCCGTGCCGTTGAGCGTCGGCGTGGTGTCGTTGGTGCTGTCGTTAGGGGTGAGCGCGCCGAGGCGTTCCGGCACATCATCCAGCACCTGGGTAATGACCGGGGCGGCAGGCGCGACGCTGTCAATCGTCAGAGTCCAGATGTTGGAGATACCGCTGGTGTTACCTGCCGCGTCGGTCGCGACGGCGGTCAGGGCGTGGGGGCCTGCACCGATCGGGGTGGAAGGGGTAAAGATCCATACGCCAAGACCATTGGCGACGGTTGTACCAATAGCAACACCGTCCACGCGCACGGTGACCGTCGCGTTTGCTTCGGCGGTACCGCTGAGCGTCGGGGTGGCGTCGTTAGTGGTCTCATTAATGTCGAGCGAGCCGGTGCGACCGGGAACATTGTCCACGACTTGTGAAATCACCGGGGTGCCAGGTGCCGTGCCGTCGACGTTAATTGTCCACGGGGCTGATAACCCGCTCGGGTTACCGGCGGGATCCGTCGCCTTCGCCGTCAGTTCGTACGTGCCATCGGTCAGCGGTGCGGGCGGCGTAAAGCTCCACAGGCCGGAGGAGGGAACAACCACCGTACCGAGGACATCGCTGCCGTTATAAATCGTGATGGTCGAGCCCGCTTCGCCCGTTCCGTTCACGGTAGGGGCCCGGTCGTTGGTGAGGCCGTTCTGGCCCACGGGGCCGGTGGTGGCCTGCACGTCATCTATCACCGACACGATAACTGGCGTCTGCGGTGGGGTAATATCCGGTGACGCCGCGGAGGTTGCGGGCCCCGTGTTGCCTGCCGTGTCGGTGGCGTCAGCGGTCAGGATTTCGCCGTTAACTTTTGGCGGGGTCAGCGTCAGGCTGAAGTTACCCTGGCTGTCGGCAACAACCGTGCCAAGGGTGACATCGCCTTCACGGATGGTCACCGTGCTGCCAGCTTCCGCGATGCCGCTGATGGTGTCGCCATCATTCGAAACCTCAAGGTTTCCAGGGGCTAACGGCGGCGTGGTGTCCACGGTGAAGATGACGGGCTCTGAGGTCGCGCTCAGGTTGCCGGCGGCATCGGTTTCAGTGACGGTTATGGAGTGTGTCCCGTCCGGAAGCGGACCGTTCGGCGTGACGCTCCAGGTGCCGTTGGGCAGCACCGTCGTTGTGCCAACAACCACGCCGTTATCGTAGATGGTGATGGTCCCACCGGGCTCGCCCGTTCCCGCCAGGATCGGCAGTGAAGCATCGGTAGGCGCGACCGACGTGATGGTTCCCCTGATATTGCCCGTATCGTCGGTCAACACAATCGCGGTCGGCGCGTCCGGCGGAGTAAGATCCACCGTCAGGGTAAACACCGGCGAGGCTGGCCCGGTGTTGCCGGCGGCGTCGGTTGCCCGCACGGTAATCTGGTGAGTGCTTTCGCTCAGATCAACTGACGGGGTAAAAGTCCAGGTGCCGTTGCTGGCGACGACCGCCGTACCAATAGCGACTCCGCCGTCATAAATCGTCACGGTCGAGCCCGCTTCGCCGGTGCCGGTAAGCTGCGGGCGCTGATCGTTGGTGCTGCCGCCGCTGCTGACTGCCCCCGTCTGCGGGGCAATATCGTCAGTTACGCTGGTGATGGCTGGCGCATCGGGCGCGGTGGTGTCCGGGGCGGTAAGATTCGTGCCCGGGCTGGTATTCCCGGCGTTATCCGTCGCGGTGGCGGTCACCTGCTCGCCGTTGGTCAACGGTGTGTCGAGAGAGACGGTAAAATTGCCATCGCTGCCCGTTTTTCCTGTGCCAATGACGTTGCCGTTCGCGTCTTTCAGCGTGATGGTGCTGCCGGGTTCCGCGGTACCGGTGACGGTTTTGCCATCTGAAGAGAACTTAAGGCCGGAAGGCGCGTTCGGCGCTGTCGTATCCGGATCGGCCGAATTATTACTGCTGCCACTATCACCGCCGCCGCCCCCACCGCTTGCCGCCGCCGCGATGCCGCCCGCGGCGGCAATACCGCCCAAGGCCCATGGCCAGATGGCGGCACCACCAGCGTCGCTCCCGGAGGCCGCAAGCAGCACGTCCGTGGACGCGATGGATTCGTACGTGGCGGCTCCGGTCGGATCTTCAATCCACCATAATGCGCCGTTGCTGTCCTGCAGTACCAGCTGGCTCACGCCCTGCGCGTCCGTGACGTAGAAATTTTTAAGGGTGATTACCTCGCCGGAGTGCAGCGTAACCAGCAGATCGTTCCCATTTCGCGCGAAGTTGGAGACGCTCGCTCGCTCGACATGAAGCTCAACGATAGAGGAATGGCTCAGCGTAATCTGTGTGCCTTCCGTGGTCGTTTCCACGCCAGTAAGTTTCGATATAACAGAGATTTGGCTCATTTAGGCATTACTCCAGCAGAAGTTTCATGAATGGCGAACAAGACGAGCCATCTCTGCAGAAGGTAAAGGGCGCCCCCGGCGCAGTTGCTGTTATAACGCAGCACTCACCGTTGTTTTTAGCGCGCACGATGCCCGCCAGTATTCAGAGTGGCAACATCAGAGCGAATCTAATGACTTATAAAAGAGAACCGTTTTTATGGGTGTTTTGCGTCTTATAAAACCCTGTATTTAATAGAGGAATTATTTTTCAGAATATAAAAATGATATAGACAGAAAACGATAGTTGTGCAACTTAAGCTTTCGTAAATAAGTGACAAAACAATGAAGATGGCATTAATACATAGGGGGTGTTAATAGCTCATATTGCATAACATCCTGTTTTATATTGTTTTGTCTTTTCCTTTCGAGGCTGCCTATAAATATGATTAACGCAGTATGATAATTGGTAGGGGACATTTTTAATATATTGGAAAACGTTATTGTTTAAGCGCGCTTAATATGCATTTAAGTTAGGGTAACGTTTTTGATATAAGATATATTATGTCACCCGCACAATAAAATATATTCTTATGCAGACTTAAAACTCTGCTATCACGCGAAAATAATAACGTTAAGGCAAGGATAAAATAATCTGATTCATTGCCATTGGGGCTACGATGTCAGCATGATTTTGCAACAGCAAAATATTCACTGGGAGAATGAATAAAAATCGTTAGTCGGGCGTTTACTGACGTCACTTCCCTCTTACCCTGGAGCATTATATGAACACGACCTCGTTTCGTTTGATCCCGGTGCTGATTTTTTCCCTGCTGTCCCCCCTGGCGCTAGCCATGGGCAATAATAGTACCGAGAGCAAAACGCCCGATTGTCCTTCCGGACAGGTGTATGACAGCGCCACCCAGAAATGCGTGCCGGACAAGAGCAGCAGCCTCAGCGACCAGGACAAAACCAACTATGCGTACCATCTCGCGAAGAAAGGCGAGTACCAGGCGGCGCTGAACCTGCTTGATTCGCTGAAAAATGGCAATACTCCTGAAGCGTGGAACTATCGCGGGTTCGCCACGCGCAAACTGGGCCGCACGGACGAAGGGATTGGTTACTACCAGCGCGCGCTGGCTATCGCACCGGATTATGCCAAAGCCCGGGAATATCTCGGTGAAGCGTGGATGGTAAAAGGACGTCCTGACCTCGCGAAAGAACAGCTGAAGGTGATTGCCGGTATTTGTGGCCAGTCCTGCGAGGAGTATCGTGACCTGCAGGCCGCTATCAACGGACATCCGGAATCCTGATTTTCTCGTGGAGGGAAAACACATCGCTACCCGTGAGGTTCGTCAACAGTTAGCCGCACACCTGACGCGTCTCTGGCGCTATGGGCTGGTGCTGTCGCGAAACAGGGATATCGCCAAAGAGCTGGTTCAGTCTACCTGCGTGCGTGCGCTTGAACGGAGCAGCCAGTATACGCCGGGCACGCGCATCGACAGGTGGTTGTTCGCGATACTGCACTCCATCTGGATCTCTGAACTTCGGGCACGACACGTGCGTCAGGGGCAGGGATTTGTCGCCAGCGACGAGCTTCTGGCGCCGGACACCCGTGAACTGGATGAGACGCGCCTGCATTACCTTAAGGTGATGCAGCGCGTCAACGCGCTGCCTGAAGCCCAGCGCAACGCGGTATTTTTGGTTTATGTCGAAGGCTTTACCTACCAGGAGGCGGCGGACACTCTGGCGGTGCCTATCGGTACCGTGATGAGCCGGCTGGCGACGGCACGGGCTCGGCTTGCCAGGTCCGCTGACGCACTGCCTCCGGTAAAGGAGAAACGCTCTTGAACGCGCACCGTTTTGCACCGCCCTATAACGACGACGCTATCGTGTCATGGATAGATGGCGAGATGTGCCGCGCCGACGCGCAGCAATTTGAAGAGCAGTTGAAAAGTGATGAACGCCTCTCCGGGCGAACCGCCGAGCTGATGAAAAGCAGCCAGGATTTCGCCGGGGCGTTTGCCTCCCTGCTGGATGAGGCACCTCTGGAGACAATGCAGGCGCGTCTGGCGGCCCTTCCCGATCCACAATCCTCCACGCCGGCTGGCGTCAGCAGGCGGGCGCTGATCGCCGCGTCGGTCAGCTTTTTGATGGTCGGATCCGGGCTGGGCTACCTGCTGAGGCCCGCTTCCTCGCCAGCGGATGAGAACGCCCATATTCGCGACCTCGAAGCGCAATATATGTCCCTGTACAGCGTCGAGACGCTGCTGGATATGGACAGCGCAACGCCGGTCCTGCAGCGCGGGCTGGAACGGGCCGCGCAGGACATCGGCATGAAGCTGAATATGTCGCAGCTTGTCCTGCAGGGGGCAGAGCTGAAAATGGTGCGAATGCTGCGCTATGAAACCACCTCGATCGCGCAGATTGCCTGGATCAACGCCGACTACGGCCCGATGGCGCTCTGTATCTCTCCTGTTGATGAAAAGGCGACGGCCTCTCTGCGCCAGGAGCAGCGGCACGGCATGAACCTGGCGTGGTGGCAGGAGGCGGGCTATCAGTTTGTCCTCATTGGCCGCAACCCGCCGTCTCACCTGCGGGGAAACGCGGAGCAGCTACAGCGGCTCATCTCAGGATGACGGCACGTCGTTCGTCTGAATGGCAATGTCGATGGCAATACGATCGTCCACGACTAGCGCAAACTTATCCATTCCGTAGGCCGCGCGCGAGATTGCCGTCGTGGCATCCAGCGTGAGTGCCTGCGCGTGCGGGTCTTTCACGACGGCCTCCAGGATCACCGGGCGGGCAATGTTTCGCACGGTCAGCGTGCCGAACACCCTGAACCGCCCGTCGCCCTGGGCGACCACGCGAGAGCTGATGAACTCAATAGTCGGGTAGCGCTCGGATTCAAAAAACATGTCGCTTTTGAGTTGCCAGGTGAGCAGCTTGTTTGAGGCTACGAGAGTCGCTACGGGAATGGTGACGTGAATATGGTCGTCGACGTCATTTTCCGGGTTGAGCGTCACGGCGCCCGTCACGCCGCTGAACGTCGCCCAGGAGAGGATGCCGCCGAAGGCATGCCACGACAGCCGAATGGCGGTGTTATCGGTGTCAATTATGTAGCTCTTCGGGGCAGCATGCAGGGAAGGACATAACAGCAGAACGGTCAGAAAGGCCAAAAGGCGATACATCGTGGTTTCTCCGATAGGTGCGCACTGCGTAAACGCCCGAGGTGCTAATTGTATTCGAAGAAATAAAAAAGGCCGCAAGCGCGACCTTTTTGTGAGTATAAATGCTTACTCAGTGACTTTCTTTTCCAGCTCGCTGGCACCTTCTTTGGTTTTGTTCCAGCCTTTCTCCGCGCCTTCTTTGGTGGCATCCCACCCTTTCTCGGTGCCTTCTTTGGTTTTATGCCAGGCTTTCTGGGAATCTTCGCTGACCTTGCTGCCCAGGCTCTCGCTTTTGCCTTCCGCAGCATGCTTCTGTTTCAGCTTCAGCTCTTCACCTTTGTTCTGCTCTTCGTGCAGTTTTTGCTTCGCCTCGTTGGCGTTTGCGTTCGCCGCCGCGACGGTATCGTCAGTTGCATGTGTGGTCGCAGCAAATACTGGGGAAGCCAGCAGAACGGCAGATAATGCGATAATTGTTTTTTTCATAATATCCTCATTTAACGTTATCGGTTATGAGCGTGATTCAGCATGGCACAGGCGAAGCGGGATGGCTTTAGGAAAAAACTGTAATGAGATCAATGTGCCATGATGAGGGATATTTCGCCTGAGGATTATCCAAAGGATAAAACGCCTATTTCCGCGAGGGCAGCGAGGGTCAGGAGAATAAAGATAATGACGGTTATGGGTCTGTACATGGTGGGGTTACTTCCGGGTTGGGGCGGCTAATCCGTAGCGCTGGGTGGTGTGTTTTTTATTCTGCATAAGGGGACGGGAGGTGTCGTTGATGTTTGTCAAAGGGATGGAAGACTGTGGTGCGTGGAAAAAACAAGGCCTTGTATCATGCGGACACGTAGAACCTCATCATAAAAATTAGATGAGCATTTCTTTAGGAATTTGGTAGGTAAAGGGGTGTCCGAATTAGGTGTATAATGAGATAGTTTATCTTATGTTTTGGTACAGTGATATCAGTAATTATTTATTTTGCTATAACTAAAACAAATTTACTGAAAAAATTCATAAGTGAGTATTTACCGCATATGGGCGTTTTTTTCGAATGGATTACAACCAGTCAATTCGCAAATATACAAAACTTAACGATATGCACAGTAACCTAATGTTTTTTTTCGCATAAGTCAGTGCTGTGGTTGTGGCTGTGATTTTATTAAGATGCTATTAAGGCAGAATTGTTACGTAGAACGATTGTTAAGTAGTTTAAAAAACACTGAAGTCTATTATTAAAAGACAATGTTGATTTTATCTTTACTATTTGAATTCTACTTTGAACTACTAGATAAATTGGTTGTTAATATCAACAGGCGCTGTAATTGAATTATGTGCTTTTATCTTATGCCAACAGGTGGTTTTTGGTAGCATATTTTTGAAATTATGTTGAGTAATAATATGAGTAATTTAAATTATCCACGATAGAGTAATGGTACTCTACCGCGGGATAACGTTATATTTTATATTCTCGAAGCTGTTCTTCCTTGTAATGGAATTGATCTTTTAGCTGCTTCTGCGGAATTTCTATTTGCATCTTCAATTTCCTTTTGTTCGACAAGAATATCTCCTAGTCTTGCTCTTATTTGTGCTTTTTTATTTAATTTGAAAATTTTTGCAGTGAGTTCTGCCTTGGTCTTGTCTTGATTGATAAAATCGATAACTCCTGATTCTTCATTAATTTTAAAGTGCTCGGTTATATCATCAAAATAGGGGTGTATTATGGTCGAGCCAATTCTGCTTATTGAAGCGTAATGGTCAATGCCGTAGTCGTTTTCACCCTTCATACCTAGACCATTACAAATAGAGCAAGACAAAACAAGATTCATTGTTTCCAGGACAAAACGCTCATAAAATCTGTGAGGAGCGCCTTTGGGATAAAAATGGTCAATGTGAGAGTTAACATCTTCGTTTCTTAAGAAAGAGAAATCTACCCCACAATAATAACAATAATTTTGCTGGTTTTTTCTTAATTTTCTTTTTATTTTTGCTTTTAGTTTTTTTCTTTTATCTATATCGCCATGAACAAAAGTTGAAATGTTTTTAGCAGCCCCCGACCAAGCTATTTTTCCAGCTTGATTACATTTTTTTGCTAAAGCCATTTCGCTAGGGGTTAACGTAATTGATTCGATTGGCTTCACTATTTTATAAGTTCTCATCTTTTATTACCTTTGCTAAAAAAACCTCAGATTTTAGGATGAAAACACTTAATGGATCATTGTCTGGTAATTTGTATTGAGATAGTCGCCTTACTGAATTTTGAAGTTTTATCAGATTTTCTTTTGAATATTTCCAATTACTCATAAATGAAGCAACTTGATCTATATCGTAATCAAAAGATTGATTGTTTTTATTTATAACACCAAAGGCGCTATATAATATCATGTCAGATGACCACCCAGACGGTGTCCCTTCAAAAGATTCGAAATAGATTTCTTTATTATCTTTTCTTTTTCTAGAGATAATAACATCTGAATTTTTTATCGGTAAGGTTGTCACTATCAAATGGGAGTGGGTAGCAACAAAAACATGACAATCTTTAAATCCTGAAATCATGTCATTTAAAACTGACATGTAATTCATTTGCCAACTTGGATGTAGGCTGATTTCTGGTTCGTCAATTAAAATTAATGAGTCATCTTCAAGTTCAGAAATTATAGTAATAACACTCTTAAGGATATGAAATTGACCTGAACTCATATGTTGAAATTTAACATCACCACCCGGAGAGAACTCTTTTATTGATACCAGTCTTGAGTTTAACATAAACTCCATTTCTGTAGCGTTTTCTGGTAAGCGTAATTTAGTGAATTCATCTAAATCAAATTTTATTATTTTTGTCTTTTTTCCTTCCTTAAATGTTTTGTTGATGCTAGTTAATACATCTGTTTCAAAAGAAGAGTCTTCTTGCATTCTTTCTAATGCCGGGAGGTTGAATCTTCTGGATAATATTAAGTTGTTGATTATATTATTGGTTATTTCCTTGGATGTTTTGATGTTTGGCTTTGTGAACAAGTCATCTAATCCTCTTGAATATGAAAATTCAAAGGTATAGGTTATTGGTAAATCGAATGTTTCAATAATATTAATAAACTTTTTAAGTTTGTTCTGGTTGGAGAAGATTTTTATCATGCATGTAAATAATTCGTCTCTGATTTTTCCCGTGAAAGCATTATTACTTGCGGTCCTTATGCCAAGGTATTTATAAAACCCATTGTCTTCATTTTTATTATCTTTATTCACGAATGGAAATTTATCGTTAAGGCTAAAAGAAGATGCAATCAACTTTTTAGGCCAAGATTTCACTCGGGCAGGTTTCAAATCAACATGAAGACTTTTTTGTTGAGAACCTCTGCTACCTGATTTGTTTGATCTAAACAGTTCAACTATTTCTTTCAGCAGTTCACTCTTTCCTGTCCCGTTCTCACCAATTATTACCGTAATGTGATTATTTGAATCGTTAGTTTTTGATAGATTGATATTAATCTCTGAATTATTGAAAATGTTATGGTCTTTAAATTTAATAGACTTTATATATGGCATTGTATTCACTCCAGAATAGTAATTAATATAGTATTATCATATAACTGTACCAAACCAGCTCACATAGTAAACCTGCTTTTATCAGGAGTTAGAAACAGACATTAGATTATGTTAATCTAAATGGCTATTCGAAATAGTTCTCCACTAAATTCAGCTATTCATTTAATAACCGCCCACAAATGCTTCCAGAAAACTTCGCAGTTGTACTTGCTGATGTTTCTGTGAATCGATTCGTTTTGCCAGGTGAGGCGAGAATCTGCTCGATAGCTTCTGGCATCGGCAAGCGTAACAGACAGGTAGGGGCCTATGCTCTTCTTCGCACCCTTCTTGGTGACAGGTCGAATGTAGCGAAATTGCCAGATTTTACTTCCGCTGGATTTGATGAGTAGCTCAAGGCCATCACCATCATAGAACATAGTCCGCTTCTTTGGGTTTGGCTGCTTCGATTTCCTTAACGGATAGAGGTTTGGTTTGTCTCGCCATTGCCGGGTTTCCTTAGTTTTAGGCACCTCAAAAACAATAAAGCTTTATGAGGTGCCTAACGAGGTGCCTAAAAGGTTCGGATTTAATTAGTTCAGTTCGGACTTCGCGGGACAAATTGAGGGCACAAAAAAGCCCGCAGGGCTTGCGCCGTGCGGGCTCTTAGGACTTCAACGGATGACTCTGGTAATCACCGATGGAGAATTTTGGTGGAGCTGGCGGGAGTTGAACCCGCGTCCGAAATTTCTACATCCTCGGTACTACATGCTTAGTTTGTCTTTACATTCGCACGCCAGCTGCGGACAGACACGCCACTAACGAACTAGCCTGATTAGTTTTAACGCTTCAACCCCAGGCAGGGCTTCCACGCGATCTCTTTTGGGTTTGACCTCTCTTTGATCCCCGTCTTAAGAGCGGAAGCTAGGGAGAGAGGGCTCAGAGCAGGTTATTAAGCTGCTAAAGCGTAGTTTTCGTCGTTTGCGACTATTTTTTTGCGGCTTTTAACGAGGCAAACCGCCCCTCGGCATGCACCTTGGGTTTCGCAAATCCCGTCGAATCCAGAATCAGCCCCAATAGTGTTGAACTCAGTATACCAGATTTCACTTCCTGGATACCAGCCCGGAACGCTAACTTATTGAATAGTACAATAAGTGTGCAGAATCAACGTCCTGCGTTTTTCATAATGCGCGCTTTATCAAGCTGCCACTCGCGCTCTTTCAGGTCAGTACGTTTGTCGTGCTGTTTTTTACCCTTCGCGACGCCAACTTTCACTTTGCACCAGGCGTTTTTCCAGTACAGCGACAGGGCGACCACGGTGAAACCTTCACGGTTGATGCGTCCGTAGAGGGATTCCAGCTCACGCTTGTTCAGCAGCAGCTTGCGGGTGCGCGTTGGGTCACACACATAGTGTGAGGAGGCGACGGTCAGTGGCGTAAAGTTCGCGCCGAACAGGAAGGCTTCGCCATCTTTCAGGATCACGTAGCTATCGCCAATGTTGGCTTTCCCGGCGCGCAGCGATTTTACTTCCCAGCCCTGCAACGCAAGGCCAGCTTCGAATTCTTCTTCAATGAAATACTCGTGGCGAGCACGCTTGTTGAGCGCAATGGTCGCCGAGCCTGGTTTATGTGCTTTTTTCTTCGTCATAAGTGTCGTAAAGCCGTCGGTAATCTGATTTCAAAAAGTCACCTCATTGCGTCCTGTGAGGTCTAACGCGCTATCTTAGCACGAGATGAGGCTTAGCGTTTTTTTAACAGGTGATAAATGTTATTATTTGTCCGTTGTATGACCATGGGAAATGCTATGCCTCAGATTAGCCGTACTGCGCTTGTGCCTTACAGCGCGGAACAAATGTATCAGTTAGTGAACGACGTTCAGTCTTATCCAGAATTTATTCCGGGATGCACCGGGAGCCGCGTTCTGGAGTCCGGCCCGACGCAGATGACTGCGGCGGTGGATGTCTCTAAAGCGGGGATCAGCAAAACGTTCACCACCCGCAATACGCTGACCAGCAATCAGAGTATTTTGATGCATCTGGTGGATGGTCCGTTTAAAACCCTGATGGGGGGCTGGAAGTTTACGCCGCTGAGCGCTGACGCCTGTCGCATCGAGTTCCAGCTGGACTTTGAATTTACCAATAAGCTGATTGAGCTGGCGTTTGGCCGCATTTTTAAAGAGCTGGCTTCGAATATGGTTCAGGCGTTCACCACCCGCGCCAAAGAGGTTTACAGTGTCGCATAAGATTGCTGTAGAAGTGGTGTACGCGCTGCCGGAGAAGCAGTATCTGCAGCGCGTAATGCTGGAAGAGGGAGCAACCGTTGAGGCGGCTATCCGCGCTTCCGGCATCCTTGAACTTCGCAACGATATAGACCTGGCAAAAAATAAGGTGGGGATTTATAGCCGTCCGGTGAAGCTGGGTGATGTGCTGAAAGAGGGCGACCGGGTGGAGATTTATCGTCCGCTGATTGCCGATCCGAAAGAGCTGCGACGTCAGCGTGCGGAGAAAGCGGCTAAGTAGCTCTTCCTCCACCTGTGGCGCTGCGCTTACCGGGGCTACGATTCTGCGCAAGAGTTCAGATACAAAAAAGGTGCTCAATGAGCACCTTTTTGCATTTCTGACTTCTGATTATTTGGTCAGGGCAGGCTTGTTGTCGATGTTGGTCAACACACCGGCGCTGCTGAAGGTCAGCGTCAGGGTCTGCTGGGTCGCATCTTCGTGGCCCGGCTTCTGACGGAATACATAGAACCAGGTGTTAGTGCCGAACGGATCGGACATCATCGGGGTTCCCAGTGCATAAGCGACCTGCTGTTGTGTCATCCCCACACGGATTTTGGACACATCGTTAGGGGTAAGGTAGTTCCCCTGGTTGATGTCAGGACGGTAAACCACTTTCTCCAGAGTGGAACAGCCTGCGGTCAACATCAGAAGAACCGCTGCGGCAGCGGTCAGCATTTTACAACGCATAGTGATTTGATTCCTTTTCGGGCCCGAGCAGAACGCGGCTCATATGTAATATGCCGATGATAATAGACCTTGCCCCACTTTGAAACCGGTCTGGCGGCGTTTTTGTTGTTCTGTATGACCCTGAGATCCCGAAAAAGTTTATGCTGCCAGCAGTTCTTTCGCGTTTGCGAGCGTGTTACGTGTAACTTCGCTGCCGCCGAGCAGGCGTGCCAGCTCCTGCAGACGCGCGCGTTTATCCAGCGGCTTCATATGCGTTTCGGTCATTTCTCCGTCGGTTTCTTTGCTGACGATAAAGTGGTGATGACCACAGCCCGCGACCTGCGGCAGGTGGGTGACACACATCACCTGCGTTGATTCACCTAGCTGGCGCAGCAGTTTGCCCACTACTGCCGCCGTTGGGCCGCTGATGCCGACATCCACTTCATCGAAAATCAGCGCCGGGGTTTCCATTTTACGCGCGGTAATCACCTGAATCGCCAGTGCAATACGCGACAGTTCACCGCCGGATGCCACTTTGGAGATTGCCTGCAGCGGCTGCCCCGGGTTGGTGGTGACGCGGAACTCGATGCGGTCCGCACCTTCTGCCGTCAGGTGGTTTTCTTCAAAGCGAACATCTATGGTGAAGACGCCATGCGGCATCGCCAGCGTGTGCATGCTGTCGGTGATGTGCTGGCTTAGCTCATGGGCGTAATGCTGACGGATTTCATGCAGCTTTTGCGCTGTCGCCAGCGCCTGTTCATGGTGCAGATTCACCGCGAGAGAGAGGGTTTCCTGCGAGTCAGCCTGATCGTCAAGCTGCTGCTGTTCTTCCAGCAGAGACTGATAGTAGCCCGGCAGCTCTTCCGGCGTGACGTGGTGCTTGCGCGCCAGTGAAATCTGACGGGAGATACGCTGCTCCAGCTCAAACAGACGGTTCGGATCGAGATCCAGACGTTCACAGTAGTGGCGCAGTTCGTCACTGGCTTCGGAGATCTGAATGGCCGCTTCTTCCAGCATATCCAGGACGCCAGAAAGCTTGCTGTCCATGCCGACCAGTTCGGTAATCAGCTGGCGGACGTTATACAGCTGGCTTTGCAGGTTCACGTCTTCGCCGTCCGCCAGCAGGTTGAGCGCATTCTGGCTGGTTGAGAGCAGGTGACCGCTGTTCGCCAGACGTTTGTACTCTTCGTCGATTTGCTCAAACTCACCCGGCTGCGGGTTGAATTCGTTCAGCTCTTTAAGCTGGTACGCCAGCAGCTCCGCACGTGCAGCGCGCTCCTGGCTTTGCTGCTGGTGCTGGGCAAGTTCACGGCAGCTCTGATGCCACTGGCGATAGTGCTCCGCCATAAGCTGAGTAAGCGCATACTCACCCGCATAGCCATCGAGCAGCGCTTTCTGCTGTTCTGGTTTGACGAGTTGCTGATGCGCGTGCTGGCCGTGGATCTGGATAAGCAGCTGGCCGAGTTCGCGAAGCTGGGAGAGCGGAACTGCCGTGCCGTTGATAAAGCCACGTGAACGACCGTCGCTGCTGATCACGCGGCGAAGTAAACACTCACGTCCATCTTCAAGCTGGTTCTGTTCCAGCCAGCGCTGGGCGGCAGGGGTGTCTTTCAGGGAGAAGCGGGCGCACAGGTCGGCACGGTTTGCGCCCATGCGCACCATATCGCCCTCTGCGCGGCCGCCAAGGCACAAGCCGAGGGCATCAATGGCAATGGATTTACCTGCACCGGTTTCCCCGGTGATCGCCGTCATGCCGCTGTGGAAATCGATCTCAAGCTCACGAACAATGGCAAAGTTGCTGATGGTCAGTTGTGCCAGCATAATTGTTTTCCTGTATGAAAAACCATAACTGTGTTTTCATACAGTATAAACTGGTTTTTTATACAGTAAAGTACTGGATGCAAAATCAGAACAATTTTTTTGACCAGCCAAGCTTCGAGCTTAATGTGTTGAAATAGCTGTAATCTTTCGGGTGAATCAGATTAAGGTGGTAATCACACCGACGAATAAGGACATCTTCACCTTCCTGAATTGGCAGCGCTATCTGGCTGTCGCAGCTGATCTCCAGGTCGTTACGGCGGTGCGAGAAGCGCAGGCGTATCGTGCTGTCGCCGTTGATGACTAGCGGGCGGGCGGAGAGCGTGTGCGGGAACATTGGCACCAGGGTAATGGCATCCAGCGAAGGCGTCAGTATCGGGCCGCCGGCAGAAAGCGAGTAGGCGGTTGAGCCGGTTGGAGTGGAGATAATCAGCCCGTCAGAACGCTGGGAGAAGGCAAAAATTTCGTCGATATAAACTTCGAACTCGATCATGTGCGCCACTTTTCCGGGGTGAAGAACCACCTCGTTAATCGCGGTGCTGATGCGCTTCTGGCAGTCCTGCTGGCACACCTGCGCTTCCAGTAAAAAGCGTTTTTCGCTGATATAGTGCCCTTCCAGCACGTCGGCCAGCTGCTGCTGCGCATTGTCCGGGTCGAGGTCGGTTAAAAAGCCGAGATTGCCACGGTTGATGCCGATGACCTTGATGTCATAACGCGCCAGCGTGCGGGCTGCGCCGAGCATGTTGCCGTCGCCGCCCACTACCACGGCGAGATCGGCCTGTTGGCCAATTTCCGCCAGCGTGCCGGTTTTGACGCTCTTCAGCTGCAGCTCCTGAGCAATCTGCTGCTCGACCATCACTTCATAGCCTTTGCTACACAACCAGCGATACAACATTTCATGTGTCGTTAGTGCGGTAGGGTGACGCGGATGCCCGACGATCCCAATACACCTGAAATGATTATTCATTTTCTGGAGGTCCTTGTGCCTGATGAATGATGACAATCTGTCTTGTTCCCTTGAATCCCGGAAACTGATCCCCATAATAAGCGAAGTTAGCGAGATGAATGCAGAAAAACGCGGAGAAATTCATGAGTAGTAAAGAACAGAAAACGCCTGAGGGGCAAGCCCCTGAAGAAATTATCACGGAACAGCACGATGAAGTTGAGGCTGTAGAGCCAGACGCGTCTGCTGAGCAGGTGGACCCGCGCGATGAAAAAATTGCGAATCTGGAAGCCCAGCTGGTAGAAGCGCAGAATCGCGAACGCGATGGTGTTCTGCGCATCAAGGCGGAAATGGAAAACCTGCGTCGCCGTACCGAGCAGGACGTTGAGAAGGCGCATAAATTTGCGCTGGAGAAATTCGTCAACGAACTGCTGCCGGTAATCGATAGCCTCGACCGCGCGCTGGAAGTGGCTGACAAAGCGAATCCGGACAACGCAGCGATGATCGAAGGTATCGAGCTGACGCTGAAATCCATGCTCGACGTGGTGCGTAAGTTTGGCGTAGAAGTCATTGCCGATACCGACGTTCCGCTGGATCCAAACGTTCACCAGGCGATTGCAATGGTGGAGTCCGAAGAGGTCGAAGCCGGTAAAGTGCTGGGCGTGATGCAGAAAGGTTACACCCTGAACGGCCGTACCATTCGCGCGGCGATGGTGACCGTGGCGAAAGCGAAAGCCTAATTTGCCATTCGTAGTGCCGGGTGGCGGTTGCGCCTTACCCGGCCTACAACCTTACTCCGCGATACTTTCGCGCAGGGGTTTTACGGGCAGGACTTTCACCTGCTTAATCATATTGTCCTGCACGTCCAGGATATCAATATCGTACTGCTCAATGCGCACACGCGTGCCCGCCGCCGGGATCTCTTCAAGTGCTTCCAGAATCATCCCGTTAATGGTCCGAGCCTCATCTTCCGGCAAATGCCAGTTAAAGGCTTTGTTGAGTTCACGAATGTTCGCGCTACCGTCAATCAGCACCGAGCCGTCGTTTTGCGGAGTGACCTCTTCCGCGAGGGAAGGCGACATTGAGGTGGTAAAGTCCCCGACAATCTCTTCCAGAATATCTTCGACCGTCACCAGCCCCTGAATGTCGCCGTACTCATTGACCACCAGGCCGACCTTCTTCTTGTTGCGCTGGAATTTCACCAGCTGCGTGCTGAGCGGGGTTCCTTCCGGCACGTAGTAAATCTCGTCGGCGGCGCGCAGCATCACCTCTTTGGTGAACTCTTTTTTCTCGGTCATCAGACGGTAGGCTTCGCGTACGCGCAGCATGCTGATGGCGTCATCAAGCGAGTCGCGATAGAGCACAATGCGTCCGTGTGGGGAGTGCGTCAGCTGGCGGACGATGGCTTTCCAGTCGTCATTGATGTCGATACCGACGATTTCGTTACGCGGCACCATGATATCGTTCACGCTCACCTTTTCCAGATCCAGCACCGACAGGAGCATGTCCTGATTGCGCCGGGAGATCTGCGAGCGGGATTCATTCACGATGGTGCGCAGCTCCTCTTTGCTGAGCGCGCTGCTGATGGTGACATCGGCTTTGATCCCCACCATCCGCATCAGTACGCGCGTCACCATGTTCAGCAGCCAGACCAGGGGCATCATCAGGATCTGCAGCGGTGCCAGCAGGAAGCTGCTCGGGTAGGCGACTTTCTCAGGGTAAAGCGCGGCGATGGTTTTCGGCAGCACTTCGGCAAACACCAGCACCACGAACGTCAGCACGCCGGTGGCAATCGCCACCCCGGCGTTGCCGTACAGGCGCATCCCGACAATAGTGCCGAGGGCGGAGGCCAAAATGTTGACAAGGTTGTTGCCGATGAGCACCAGGCTTATCAGGCGATCCGGCTTGCGGAGCAGTTTTTCAACACGACGTGCGGCACGGTTACCCTGTTTAGCACGATGACGTAACCGGTAGCGGTTTAAGGTCATCATGCCGGTTTCCGAGCCGGAGAAATAGGCGGAGATGACCACCATGACGATCAGGATAACGATCAGCGTGGTGGTAGAGATGTGTTCCAGGGGGAACTCCTTTTGTTACTTAGCCAGCAAATTGCTGTATGAAGCGGCTGCCAAAATAGGCAAGGGTGAGAATGCCCGCACCCGCGACGTTGAACCAGACCACGCGACGACCGCGCCAGCCTTCATGGTAATGGCCCCATAACAGGACAATATAGACAAACCACGCGATGATGGAGAGCACCGCTTTATCGATATTCTCCACGCTGAACAGGTTCTTCATGTAAAACAGGCCCGTGCAGAGCGTCAGCGTCAGCAGCACCACGCCCACCTGGGTGATGTGGAACATCTTACGCTCAATGACCATCAGCGGCGGCATTTCATGGTTAAACGCCAGCTTTTTGTTTTTCAGCTGGTAGTCAATCCAGGCGAGCTGCATGGCGTAAAGCGCGGCGATGATCAGCGTCGCGTAGGCAAAGAGCGACAGGCCGATATGCACCAGCATCCCCGGCGTCGCCTCCAGATGCGTAATGAATTCATTAGGCATAAAGGTGGCGAGGGCCAGATTGATCAGCGCGAAGGTATAGACAATCGGCAGCAGCAGCCAGCCGCGATTTTTAGACGCGACGATGGTCATTACCGTACAGATCATCAGGCTGACCAGCGAGCCGACGTTGAGGACGCTCAGGTTTTGCACGCTGCCGTCGCCGGGAATGATGCGTGATTCCAGCGCAAACGCGTGGCTAATCAGTGCGATCACCGCGGAAAGAATAGCCATGCGCCGCCAGCCGCTGTTTTTTTGCAGCAGTCCGGGAACGATCAGCGCGAGGCTGACAGAGTAGGCAACAAGGGCGATCAGTGCGAAAACAGGCATATAGGCATCGACAGTTGTCTTAATAAGAAAGAGAAGCAGTATAACGTTACGTGACGCCTGCTCCAACCGTTGCATAACAACAAAGGCGCCTTCATGTTATACTCCGGCAAAATTCTGTGTATGTGTCGCCCATGGCGGCCCAACGTTTCTACTCAGGCGAGAGACAATGTTTGATAATTTAACCGATCGTTTGTCGCGCACGCTGCGCAACATCAGCGGCCGCGGACGCCTTACTGAAGAGAACATCAAGGAAACGCTGCGCGAAGTGCGCATGGCGCTGCTGGAAGCAGACGTCGCGTTGCCGGTTGTTCGTGATTTTATCAACCGCGTAAAAGAGAAGGCGGTTGGTCATGAAGTTAACAAGAGCCTGACCCCGGGTCAGGAGTTCGTCAAAATCGTTCGTAATGAACTGGTTTCGGCGATGGGCGAAGAGAACCAGGTGCTTAACCTGGCGGCTCAGCCGCCGGCCGTGGTGCTGATGGCGGGCCTGCAGGGGGCGGGTAAAACGACCAGCGTCGGTAAGCTGGGTAAATTCCTGCGTGAAAAGCACAAGAAGAAAGTGCTGGTGGTCTCTGCGGACGTCTATCGCCCGGCGGCGATCAAACAGCTTGAAACCCTGGCCGAGCAGGTTGGCGTGGATTTCTTCCCGTCCGACGTGGCGCAGAAGCCTGTCGACATCGTTAACGCGGCGCTGAAAGAAGCGAAGCTGAAATTCTACGACGTGCTGCTGGTGGATACCGCCGGTCGTCTGCACGTTGACGAAGCGATGATGGACGAGATCAAGCAGGTGCATGCCTCTATCAACCCGGTAGAGACCCTGTTCGTTGTCGACGCCATGACCGGTCAGGATGCGGCGAATACCGCGAAAGCGTTTAACGAAGCGCTGCCGTTAACCGGCGTGGTGCTGACCAAAGTGGACGGTGACGCCCGCGGCGGTGCGGCGCTCTCCATTCGTCACATTACCGGTAAGCCGATTAAATTCCTCGGCGTGGGCGAGAAAACTGAAGCGCTCGAGCCGTTCCACCCGGATCGTATTGCATCCCGTATCCTCGGCATGGGCGACGTGCTGTCGCTGATCGAAGATATCGAGAGCAAGGTTGACCGCGCGCAGGCCGAGAAGCTGGCCAGCAAGCTGAAAAAAGGTGACGGTTTCGATCTCACCGATTTCCTTGAGCAGCTGCGTCAGATGAAAAACATGGGCGGCATGGCCAGCCTGATGGGCAAACTGCCGGGCATGGGCCAGATCCCTGACAACGTAAAAGCGCAGATGGATGACAAGGTGCTGGTGCGTATGGAGGCGATCATCAACTCGATGACCCTTAAAGAACGCGCTAACCCGGACATCATCAAAGGTTCCCGTAAACGCCGTATCGCAGCCGGTTGCGGCATGCAGGTGCAGGACGTTAACCGCCTTCTGAAACAGTTCGACGACATGCAGCGCATGATGAAGAAAATGAAGAAAGGCGGCATGGCGAAGATGATGCGCGGCATGAAAGGCATGATGCCCCCCGGTTTTCCAGGGCGTTAATCGCTTTTGAGATTGCTTTTTGCCCGAAAATGAGTAAAATTTTCGGGCTTTTAATATGACACCCGGGCTCCGTTCCTCGATGGGGCCCGGTTGTTTTATTCACACAAGAGGATGTTATGGTAACTATTCGTTTAGCTCGTCACGGCGCTAAAAAGCGTCCGTTCTACCAGGTTGTTGTGACTGACAGCCGTAATGCACGCAACGGTCGCTTCATCGAGCGCGTTGGTTTCTTCAACCCACTGGCCGCTGGCGCAGAAGAAGAAACTCGTCTGGATCTGGATCGTATCGCTCACTGGGTTGGCCAGGGCGCTACTGTTTCCGATCGCGTTGCTACGCTGATCAAAGCAGCAAACAAAGCAGCTTAATCTGTCACGGTGGTCATGATGAGCAATAAAGCACCTGTTGAACCGATCGTATTGGGAAAAATGGGTTCTTGCTACGGTATCCGTGGTTGGCTCAGAGTGTTTTCCTCCACTGAAGACGCTGATAGCATTTTTGATTACCAGCCCTGGTTTATCCAGAAAGGCGGTAAGTGGGAAGAGGTCGAGCTGGAAAGCTGGCGTCACCACAATCAGGACATCATCATCAAGCTGAAAGGCGTTGACGATCGTGATGCTGCGAATGCGCTGACTAATTGTGAGATTGTCGTGGATTCGTCGCAGTTGCCACAGCTGGAAGAGGGCGACTACTACTGGAAAGATCTTATGGGTTGCCAGGTAGTCACTACCGAAGGCTATAGCCTGGGGAAAGTCATCGATATGATGGAAACCGGGTCAAATGACGTTCTCGTCATTAAGGCAAACCTGAAAGATGCATTTGGCATCAAGGAGCGGTTGGTTCCGTTCCTCGATGGACAGGTTATCAAGAAAGTCGATCTCACTACTCAAACCATTGAAGTAGATTGGGATCCTGGTTTTTAAATTCTCCGGATAAACGGTAAAAGACGGCGCTATGTGGATTGGCATAATTAGCCTGTTTCCTGAAATGTTCCGCGCGATTACCGATTACGGGGTAACTGGCCGGGCAGTAAAGAATGGCCTGCTGAGCATCCAGAGCTGGAGTCCTCGTGACTTTACTCATGACCGGCACCGTACCGTGGACGATCGTCCTTACGGCGGCGGACCGGGGATGCTAATGATGGTGCAACCCTTACGGGACGCCATTCACACAGCAAAAGCCGCGGCAGGTGAAGGCGCAAAGGTGATTTATCTGTCACCTCAGGGACGCAAGCTTGATCAAGCGGGCGTGAGCGAACTAGCGACGAATCAAAAGCTGATTCTGGTCTGTGGGCGCTACGAAGGGATAGATGAGCGCGTAATTCAAACCGAGATTGACGAAGAATGGTCTATCGGCGATTACGTTCTCAGCGGTGGTGAGTTACCCGCAATGACGCTGATTGACTCCGTCGCCCGGTTCATTCCGGGGGTTCTGGGCCATGAAGCTTCGGCAACGGAAGATTCCTTTGCCGACGGGTTGCTGGACTGTCCACACTATACTCGTCCTGAAGTGTTAGAAGGGATGGAAGTGCCGGCAGTGTTACTGTCTGGAAACCATGCCGAGATACGTCGCTGGCGTTTGAAGCAGTCGCTGGGCCGAACCTGGCTTAGAAGACCTGAACTTCTGGAAAACCTGGCTCTGACTGAAGAGCAAGCAAAGTTGTTGGCCGAGTTCAAAACAGAACACGCGCACCAGCAGCATGAACATGATGGGAATGCGTAATACGCTCCCGAATATCAGTTTACCCAGGATAAGAGATTAAATTATGAGCAACATTATTAAGCAACTTGAACAAGAGCAGATGAAGCAGGACGTACCTTCCTTCCGTCCAGGTGACACCGTGGAAGTGAAAGTATGGGTTGTTGAAGGTTCCAAAAAACGTCTGCAGGCATTCGAGGGCGTGGTTATCGCTATTCGTAACCGCGGTCTGCACTCTGCATTCACTGTTCGTAAAATTTCCAACGGCGAAGGCGTTGAGCGTGTCTTCCAGACTCACTCTCCGGTAGTTGACAGCATTGCTGTTAAACGTCGTGGTGCTGTACGTAAAGCTAAACTGTACTATCTGCGTGAGCGTACTGGTAAGTCTGCTCGTATTAAAGAGCGTCTGAACTAAGATTCGCTTAAGCGACATCCTGTTAGAAAGGGCTGGCCGGAAGGCTGGCCCTTTTTTTATCCCATCGCACCTCTCGCATTAACCCTTTCGTCATAAATCATTTACAATGCTTGCCTCTTGAATGGAGGGGAAGTGGATAACGTACTGCATCAGCCTGACCGGAAACGCGCAGCGGCATTGACCGCGCTGTTTGCGATCCTGCTGATCGTGGTAGCACCCCTTATCTCCGTCTCATTGCAGAAAGATCCCATGAGCGCGATGCCGGGCATGCATCATGATATGAGCATGATGTCGATGGATGAGCATCAGGGCGATATGCCGCATACGATGCCTGTCGATCATGCGGAAGCTTGCGGCTACTGCGTGCTGTTAGCGCATGTCCCTGGCGTGATGCTGGCGCTGATCGTCCTGCTCAGCGTGATGCTGCAGAGGCTTCGCGTTAAGCCGCCGCGCCGGGCGGTCAGCCACTGGCACTTTTTCCCCTGGCTTTATCCTGATACCCGCGCGCCGCCGCGGCAGTCTGCTTTTTCCCTTTAAAAATTAATCGATAACTTTTTGCCTTAAAAAGGAAAAGTATGACTACCTGCACTCCGCGCGCGGCATGGGGAAACCTGCTGCGTCGCCTTCATTTCTACGTCGGGCTTTTTGTCGGCCCGTTTATCTTCTTTGCCGCGCTGACCGGTACGCTGTATGTGGCGACTCCGCAGCTGGAGAATGCGCTCTACCGGCACGCGCTCCACACGGATTCCGTGGGCGAGCCGCAGCCGCTGGCGGAGCAAATCGCCGTGGCGGAAAAAACCGTTGGATCAGATTTACGTTTGCACGCCGTGCGTCCGGGGCTGGTTGAGGGTGAAACCACCCGCGTGATGTTTGCTGACCCGAAACTTGGGCCATCGGAGAACCGGGCTATCTTTATCGATCCGGTGAGCCTGGCGATGCTGGGAGATCTGACGGTATACGGCACCAGCGGGATTTTACCCCTGCGTCAGACCATTGATTACCTGCATACGTCCCTGATGCTGGGCGACATTGGGCGCCTTTACAGCGAGCTTGCGGCCTCGTGGATGTGGGTCGCCGCGCTGGGCGGTATTGCCCTGTGGTTTTATACCCGGCCCAAACGGCGGATCAATAATCGCTTCCAGAATCGTCGTCGGATGCACGTGACGCTGGGCTGGAGTCTGCTGGGCGGAATGTTGCTGTTCTCTGCAACCGGCCTGACCTGGTCTCAATGGGCAGGCGGGAACGTTGATAAGCTGCGGGCAGAGATGAACTGGCTTACCCCGCAGGTGAACACGACGCTTTCCGGCCAACAGGAGATCGTGGATGAGCACGCCGAACACCGTGGCCATCACGGCGGCATGATGATGCCGGAAATGGCGATGGATCTGACGCAGTTTGACGGAGTATTAAGTGCGGCCCGTAAAGCAGGAATTGATGCCAACAGGCTGGAGATCCGCCCGGCAAAAACGGCAGATCGCGCCTGGACCGTGACGGAAATCGATCGCAGCTGGCCGACTCAGGTGGACGCCGTGGCGGTTGATCCTTCTACGATGCAGATCCTGGACAGAACCCGATTCGAGGATTTCCCGTTAATGGCAAAACTGACCCGCTGGGGCGTGGATTTCCATATGGGGATCTTATTCGGGCTGGTGAATCAGCTGCTGCTGGTGGCGTTCGGCCTCGCCCTGTGCGTGCTCATCATCTGGGGATATCGGATGTGGTGGATGCGTCGTCCGGCACAGTCGGCAGTGAGTCCGGTACAGACGCTTTGTCAGAGCTGGCTGGCGCTGTCAGGATGGGGAAGAGGCGTTACGGCGATGGTTAGCCTGCTGCTGGGGCTGTGCTTGCCCGTTATGGGCATGAGTCTGGCGCTGTTTGTTGTGGTAGACTGGCTGCGCTGGCGAGCGGCAACCAGGGTGACGCTCGCCGAATCATCCGCTAAATAACCCTATGGCGTGCTGATCACCACTGCAACGCGGCGGTTTTCAGCGCGCCCTTGCGGAGTGCTGTTGCTCGCAACCGGGTATTTTTGACCTAACCCCCGCGTGGTGAGATTGCTGCGCGGGATATTGGCGCCCTTCGCCCAGGCATCGGCTACGGCGTTGGCGCGTTTTAACGACAGCGCTTCGTTGTAGCGTTCTTCACCGTAATTATCCGTGTGACCGTCCATCCGCGCGTGGTTCAGGCCGGTTTCTGCCAGACGAGAGGCCATGGACTGGATCTGCTTTTCACTTTCCGGGCGCAGCCTGGCGTCATTTTTATCAAACAGGATGGTGTCCGACATGCCAAGGGACCAGTCACCGTTCAGCTCGTTAAAACCGTAAGACTTCATCGCCGTAATTTGCTCAGGAGTGAATTTGCCTTCCGGCGGCGACTGGCAGCCTGCCAGAACCAGTGAGGCCAGTACTATCGGCGCGAAGTAACGTTTTAACATAGTGTATCCTTTCTAACTTATTGTTTTCGTACGCTGGTTTTTCACCTGGTACATGTTGCGGTCAGCCCTCTCCAGTAACGCTTCCACGGAAGCATTTTCCCACGCCAGAGCAAAGCCAATGCTGAGTGACATCGATGCTTTTTGTCCGTTATGAAGATCAAACGGACGGATAAACTGCTGCGAAAGCGCAGCACAAATGTGTTGAACCTCAAGCTCAGAGTGAACGCCGTAGAGCACCATGGCAAATTCATCACCGCCAAGGCGGTACGACTGATGACGTTTATCGCCAAACTCCATCATTCTGCTGGCGACTTCTATCAGCACGCAGTCTCCTGCCGCGTGTCCCCAAGTGTCGTTAATAAACTTAAAATTATCACCGTCGAGGAAGAGCAGGGCCGAGTTTGTTTTGGCAGAAGGGTCATTCATTAAGGCCGAAATGCTGTTACGAAACGCCGCGCGATTGGCAAGACCGGTAAGCGGGTCGTGCATGGCGGTACGCAACAGCTGGGCATTTTTGGCCTGAAGTTTCAGTTGCCACTCTTCCATCTCATCCAGAAGGCTGTTGAAATCCTCACCAAACTGGTGAAATTCTTCGATACGGCCGTCTTTCACCCTGCGGGAGAAGTTGCGGTTCGTGCGTACGTCATGCACGACGTCGGTAATGTTCTGCAGGGCCGTGACCATCCCGTGATGCAAAGACTGGGTAATGATGAGCGCAACCACGGCGGCAAAGAGAATGCAGCCGGTCAGTACGGCAAACGACATCCAGATGAAATGGCCGATCAGGCTGTCACGCGCGGTAAGGCGAATTTCGCCGATCGTTGCGCCGTTATGCATGATGGGCTGCGCAACCGGTACGGGGAAAAGCCAGCGGCTGACCAGTGCACCCAGCGTGTCGTTGTTGTCCTCCGGGTTCCAGGACCAGTAGGCAAACCGCTTTTTATGCGCGTTAATCACCTCGGCCACGGCAAACTGCCCCTGTTTGCCCAGCGCAGCCAGCGTTTCGTTGGCCGCCAGCGAGTCGTTGAACACCAGCGACGCTTCAAGGCTGTGGCTCATTGTTGCGCCGGTTAATTCGAGATTCTTTTGAGCGTATTGTTTTAACGTCACGACGGAAGCAAAACAGAGCAGCAGCCATATTAACGTCATCGTGATGATGACGCTTATCATGCTGTTTCGCCTCAACGTTCTTTTAAACGTCGGACGTGGCGTTGAAGTGAAATCTTTATCCATGCTGCTTATTCCGTGCCAGCATTAATACATCCGGATTGACTCTTACGCCACTGCGCGTCAATGCATCCAGATTGACGGCGAACCGTACCTGGCCGCGATCGATTATCAGGCAAAAGGCACTGCCAATTACACATTCCGGATTTTGCTCTGAGATTAATAGCAACGCTCTGCCCTGATATTGGCTTATTAATTCAAGTTGTTTTGCCGGTGATTCAGACCCGAAATAGATCGCATCGCACGTCGCGGCCAGGGCTTCCCGATCGTTACGTACAATAACTGGCGTATAAGGTAACTCGCTATGCCCCTCATCGCCGCTGAGGGCGTGCGTATAGTGAGAAGTGGCGTAGATGCAGAGTTTAGGCTGCCCGGAAAGTGACGGCCATCGCGTATAGCTCACAATACCTGAGACAATCGAGCGTACCGATTTATCCGTCTCCGAAAGCGTGCCTGCCGCAGCAGGGCCCACCATAAGGAACAGCATTAACACCAGAGAGAGTCGGAAAAAAGAGATCAAGAATAAATTTCTCACCAGAATCCGCCACATCGCTCCGGAAATAGATGTCTTTAAGAGTTGCGGGCAGAATACCATTGTTTATCAGGGCCGTCATTATGTCAGAAATAGCATGAGGCCGACCTAAGCTAAATCCTACTGTTGTTTATTTTCCGGTGGATAAAAATAGATTAATTCAGTCTGCTGGAGCGCATACTTTCATCCATCCCTTGCTGCCATGACGCACGCAGTTTTGCCGCGTTTTCGGCTGTATCGCAACTGGCAGGGAAAGATTTGCCGGCTAATCCCCAGGCGTGAATAAACCCTTCTTCGCAGACTTTCTTCTGACCGTCAGCATAGCCGCGAAGATATTCGCTACGATCAACGTGTGTGTCGTTAAAACTATCGGCCAGGGTCTGGTTATCTTTAACCGGCAGGCCATTCATGGCGTCTTCTTTACCTGCATCAAACCAGGATGGGCTGGTCCAGTCGGGCTGGAAGGTGTAAGGATTGATCTGACAGCCCGTTAAAAACAGCGACAACAGCGCGAAAGCAATTGAACGCATAGCCATTCTCCTTTTTTCTTCAGCATAGCCTGGCTAAAGAAAATCTGTATGTAATTTAAAGTTTACATTTTTATCGACTGATTTTTGCAATAAATTGGCTTGTGTAAACTAATGTGTACGTATTTTGGATTGAAATGTTTACTTTTTATGGTATCGTGGTTTCACCTCATTGAGGAATACAACTATCGCAAACGAGCTTTACAGGATCGCCATCATGCAAAAAGACGCGCTGAACAACGTACATATCACTGACGAACAGGTGTTAATCACTCCGGATCAACTGAAAGCGGAATTTCCGCTGAGCGTCGCGCAGGAAGCTCAGATTGAGCAATCTCGCCAGACCATTTCTGACATTATCGCCGGCCGCGATCCGCGCCTGCTGGTGGTATGCGGTCCTTGCTCCATTCACGATCCTGAAACCGCCATTGAATATGCTCGTCGATTTAAAGCGTTAGCGGAGGAGGTCAGCGATAGCCTCTATCTGGTGATGCGCGTCTATTTTGAGAAGCCACGTACGACCGTCGGCTGGAAAGGGTTGATTAACGATCCGCACATGGATGGCTCGTTTGATGTGGAAGCAGGCCTGAAGATTGCGCGTCGCCTGCTGGTGGAGCTGGTCAGCATGGGGCTGCCGCTGGCAACCGAAGCGCTGGACCCGAACAGCCCGCAGTACCTGGGCGATCTGTTCAGCTGGTCAGCTATTGGCGCGCGTACCACGGAATCGCAAACCCACCGCGAGATGGCGTCTGGCCTGTCGATGCCGGTTGGCTTTAAAAACGGTACCGATGGCAGCCTGGCGACGGCGATCAACGCTATGCGCGCTGCCGCCATGCCGCACCGTTTCGTCGGTATCAACCAGGCGGGCCAGGTCTGCCTCCTGCAAACGCAGGGCAACCCGGACGGTCACGTGATCCTGCGCGGCGGGAAAGCTCCGAACTATAGCCCGGCGGACGTGGCGCAGTGTGAAAAAGAGATGGAGCAGGCGGGACTGCGCCCGGCACTGATGGTAGATTGCAGTCATGGTAATTCGAATAAAGATTACCGTCGCCAGCCTGCGGTTGCGGAATCCGTGGTCGCACAGATCAAAGATGGCAATCGTTCGATTATCGGTCTGATGATTGAGAGCAATATTCATGAAGGCAATCAGTCATCGGAACAACCGCGTAGCGCAATGAAGCACGGCGTCTCCGTGACGGATGCCTGCATCAGTTGGGAAACCACCGATGCGCTGCTGCGTGAGATCCACAAAGATTTGAACGGCCAGCTGGCGACGCGTCTGGCTTAAGAGGTTAGTTATGGTTGCTGAATTGACCGCACTGCGCGATCAAATTGATGAAGTGGATAAGGCGCTGCTGGACCTGCTGGCGCGCCGCATGGCGCTGGTCGCCGAAGTCGGTGAGGTGAAAAGCAAATACGGCCTGCCGATTTACGTCCCGGAGCGCGAAGCCTCAATGCTGGCCTCTCGTCGCAAAGAGGCCCAGGCGCTGGGCGTTTCGCCTGATTTAATTGAAGATGTTCTGCGTCGCGTGATGCGGGAATCCTATTCCAGCGAAAACGACAAGGGCTTTAAAACCCTCTGCCCGTCCCTGCGGCCGGTGGTGATTGTCGGCGGGGCTGGGCAAATGGGGCGTCTGTTTGAAAAAATGCTGACGCTTTCTGGCTATCAGGTGCGCATTCTGGAAAAAGATGACTGGGCGCATGCTCCGGAACTCATGAAAGATGCCGGGATGGTTATCGTCAGCGTACCGATCCACGTGACGGAGCAGATCATCGGGAAGCTTCCTCCTTTACCGAAAGATTGCATCCTGGTGGATCTGGCCTCCGTCAAAAATGGTCCGCTGCAGGCGATGCTGGCTGCGCATACGGGCCCGGTGCTGGGTCTGCACCCGATGTTTGGCCCGGACAGCGGCAGCCTGGCTAAGCAGGTGGTGGTTTACTGCGACGGTCGTCAGCCGGAAGCCTATCAGTGGTTCCTGGAACAGATTCAGGTATGGGGCGCGCGACTGCACCGCATTAGCGCGGTTGAGCACGATCAGAACATGGCATTCATTCAGGCGCTGCGCCACTTTGCGACGTTTGCCTACGGTCTGCATCTGGCGGAAGAGAACGTGCAGCTTGAACAGCTGCTGGCACTCTCTTCACCTATCTATCGTCTGGAGCTGGCGATGGTCGGGCGCCTGTTTGCTCAGGATCCGCAGCTTTACGCGGACATTATTATGTCCTCCGAGAACAACCTGGCGCTCATCAAGCGCTATTATCAGCGCTTTGGCGAAGCCATTACGCTGCTGGAGCACGGAGACAAGCAGGCGTTTATCGACAGCTTCCGCAAGGTCGAGCATTGGTTTGGCGATTACGCGCAGCGTTTCCAGAGTGAGAGCCGGACGCTGTTGCGCCAGGCAAATGACAGTCGCCAGTAATGCGATGATGTATATACTGAAAGCCAGCAATGCTGGCTTTAACCATATAATGCATGGTTACTGCTTATCAATAACTTACATGTAAAACCTTTAAAAAACAGTAATTTAAAAAAATCTGTAACCATCTGGAACCGTTTCAAACACCCCGAAGTGTGGACGCAATGTGGACACTCCGGGGTGTAAGATTTTACAGCGATATGCCTCCGGCCAGCGGATTCAATGCAACCGCATTTTGGAGGTACTCCGGCGAAAGGTGCGCATACGTCATAGTTTGCTGGATGTTCGCATGGCCCAGTATTCTCTGTAGTGCAATGATGTTGCCCCCATTCATCACGAAATGACTTGCGAAGGTATGCCGCAGAATATGCGTTGCCTGATTTGTTGGGATGTCGGGCTTGACCATCTTCAGTATCTTGCAAAAACTCACATAATCGACGTTGAAAAACTTCCCGCTGGCCTTTTCCTTGATCATCTTTTCAAGTTCGGCAGAGATTGGAACCGTGCGTTTTTTTCCGTTCTTCGTTTTCAGGAACGTGACCCGCGCGTTAACTAACTGCGTTGGTTTCAGTGTAACGAGTTCCGTCCATCTTCCGCCCGTACTGAGTCCGAGAAGCGCGACGAGCAGATCATCCCCTGTGCAGGAATTCAGCAGCAGTGAAATCTCGGCTTTGTCCAGGAACGCCATTTCCTGATTAGCTTCTGCCAAAGGCGGCAGGCCACGAACGGGGTGCGGACCGGCAAACTCGTCCAGTTGCATCAACTTGGAGAACATGCCAGATAAACGGTACAGGTCACGGTTAATCGTTGATGCGCTAACACCGTCGCGCAACCTCGCGGAACGGTAATCCATCAAGATCCGTTTGTTTAATCTGGTGACGGGTAGATCTCCAATGTCGTCCATGGTTTTAACCAGGTGATTAAACTCCTTCGTTCCGCGCTCCAGGTTTTGCCCGTAATACTTCCACCATACATCCAGCAATTCTTTTAACGTTCGCCTGTCTGCCCGCTGACCAGCCCACTCTTTGGTATTAGCGTTCGCCAACGTGTAGCGTTCAAATGCTAACGCTTCGGCTTTCCTTTCAAATTTCCGGCGAATGCGACGTCCTTCGCGCCCGCGCGGCCTGATGTCCACTTCATATCGACCATCATCGAGCTTCTTAATTGACATAAGAAAGCCCTCCGGTGGGGTTGTAACTATCTTGGTAACAAATAGTGAAAATGTAATGCTTATAGAGAGTTAGCCAATCTTCGTCTCGGAGTGGTCTGATTCTGTTGGTTCTTGCCCACTGTGTGCGAAAGCCGGTGCGATCTGACCAGCTTGCGGGGCGGTTTTATCTGTCATAAGCCATAGGGTGTATTTCTGAAATTGGGGAGCGTTAGTGACTCGAAGAACAACACTTAACCCCGGATCCTTTTGCCCACTTTCATAATTCTTGATTGTTCCTAAAGCTATCCCGCTCAATTCACTGAATTTTGTCTGAGTTAGTCCTTCGGCTTTTCTGATGGCTTTTAATTTTTCAAATGTCTGCATTTGACAGTAACCTATTGGTGACTTATATTCCCCATCAAGGTAATAAATGGATTACCTTTTTGGGCGTAAGTCCAGCGCTTCAGGAAGCTTCCTGAACCGTTTTTAAGACGCTGGATCCTACAAGGTTAGCATGTAACCAGATGAGAATGGAGAGTGTCATGGAAGCAAACGACTACGTTATCCAGTATCCGCTTGATGCGGTGCACCCTGATAAGTTCGCGGAACTGCTGGGGAAACCCCGCACCGCAGTAGCCGCGATGATTGAAAAAAACAAACTGCCGATCGTTGAGTTTCGCGATCCTACAAAACCGAAAGCCCGCGCAGGTGACAAGCTGGTCTATGTTCCAGAGTTCAATCGCGGTGTTCGTGAAGCGTTTTACAACCGTCCGGTTGAACAGCGCGATGCGTGGCTTTTATGGATGGGGCTGTGATCATGACAACGCTGACGACTAGCCCTTCTTTCGCAAGCCTGTTAACCAGAAGCCAGCAGGTAACACACCGCGCCCACACCCGTGGCTGGATTGAAACTCCAGACGGTCGCTTCTTCCAGCCAAAGGCAACCGACGTGCAGTTCATCAAACAGTCACGTTTGCCGTTTATGTCTCGCCCGCGCAATAAGCGCCGCTGGTTTGCCCGCCTGATGGGCATCTTCGCTTAGTTCTGGTGAGGTGGATATGTTCATGGATAAAACAGGACAGCAACCGGGCCGCCGCAGTTTTCTGAAACAACGCGCCCGACTGCAAGCCAGTTTGAACGCCAACCGCGTGAACGATACGGCAACCCGCTTCAATCGCCTGGATGAAACTCGCAAGAAAGTGGTTTTCATCCTGGCGAATGATGCGGCCAGCCGCGTGGCCGGTTTACCACTACTGACCCGCCGCCACCTGAATTTAGCTTTTGCTGATCTGACCGAAGCGGAACAAACCTGCCTGATGATGGGGATTAAGCGCCTTTCAGAGTTCGCCGCGTCAATGCCGTGGGAATTTGAGGACTACGCCGCGCCCCGCGCTGAAATGCAGGCTTTACGTGACAAGCCGCCAGAGCCAGACAAACCAACCAATTAACAAATAACTGACCACAAAAAAGAAACAGGCGCTAACGCGTCGGGCTTCTTGCACTCTGGAGAAAGTAAAATGATTCGTTCGCTTGTGAAATGGCCTGGTGGTAAAAGCCGCGTAATTCCCGATCTGCTGCCCGTTCTGCCTAAAGCGGATTGCCTGGTTGAACCGTTCGTCGGCGGTGCTTCTGTCTTCCTCAATACTGAATATCGCCGCTATATCCTGGGTGATATTAATCCCGACCTGATTAACCTTTACCGCCAGATAACGCGCTGGCCGGACGCGGTGATTAACGCCGCTCGCCCGTTGTTTAAGGTGTATGGCGATAAAGACGGCTATCAGTGGGTCCGGGATGATTTCAACGCCCGTGCCAGAGATAATCTTTCTTCGCGTGAAGTTTTCGAAAACGGCCCGGACGCGGGCAAGATCCTTCGCGCTGCGCAATTCCTTTATCTGAATCGCCACGGCTATAACGGCGTTGTGCGCTACAACCGCCAGGGCGGATATAACGTTCCCTTTGGTAAGCATAAAACCCCACCTTACTTCCCCGAAGAACAGATCCGCTTGTTCTCTGAAAAGGCCAACGACACGAAGGCCGTTTTCGTTTGTTGCGATTACCAGAGCACATTAAAAATCATGATTGGCAGCGATGCCGTTATCTACTGCGATCCGCCGTACCTGCCAGCGAGCGAAACAGCCAATTTTACCCAGTACCACACCGCCCCGTTTGGTGAGAAACAACACCGCCAGTTAGCTGCGGCCCTGCTGGCTGCCAACCGCCTGACTGGTTCGCCGGTGATCCTGTCAAACAGTGATACCCCCGCCACCCGTGATATTTACAGCGCTTTCAAATTCCAGGAAATCAGCGTTAACCGTTCAGTGAGTGCGAACGCCATTACCAGGGGAGCCGCCAGCGAGGTGATCGGCGTCCTCAAAGTGTGCGACGGCTGCGGGCGTGCCGGTGGCGGTTGCTGCCCTGATTGCGGCCCAGTAATGGGTAATGCGACATACAAAGAAATGATCGCGACGGCTGCGGCGAATGGTGTGGAGGTTTTCCAGTGACTACCCGTTTGCAGATTTCATGCGCCGCACCGCTGTGCGTAAGCAAGCGTGCAACCGCTGAATTAAGCCAGTACGTGAAAGGCCGGAGAAATTTTTCCCGCATTGCGCCACATCATTACCTGGTGATCCGTCTGGGTTGCCGCTGGCGGTTGTTGAGTAAGGACGGAGGCAAGGTCTGGTCATTGCTGACCCACGAAAAGTACAACGTGGAAAGTAAGAAATGACGGATTTCGCCTGGCCATGGAATAAGCCCCGCCCCGCTATCGGGGCGTTTACCTTTGAATCTGCAAAACTTGCCCCGCTCGCCGGGGCGGTGGCGCATCATCCTGCCGTTGAAAAGCATATCGACCGGCTTATCAAACGCGCCGGTTATAACCCGGCTGAGGTTCGGAATCGTGGATCGCTGATCCATGCGCTGGACAAATACGAGCCGCACGGCCTGCCGTTCGCCGTACATCAAGAAATGGTAAGAAAAGATATGGCCGCCGCAAAGGCCGCCGCAGCCGCATGGGCCAGTACGCCGGAAGGTGTGGAGGCCCGTTTGTTGTCTGAGCCGTTTTTTATCCGCGAAGTCTGGCGCAAAAAAATCGTCTGGTTACGCGCCAACCGTGAAGCCCGACACATTAATGATTTTCTTATGGGGACCGTGAAAAAATCATTACTGCGTCTTGATGTCGTGCGCAGCAAACAAGGCGTTGCAACAGACATTAACAGCGAACTGGCCGCCTACTGGCATGGACGCTGGCAACGCCTGGCAGATTTCACCAAACGGGAAGCGTTAAGCGCCGCGCATGAGATTGCCAACCGCCTGGCTGAAATGCTTGAAACCGAATGCGCCGCTTTGGGCCTGACCGCCGAGGGCATGAGCGTTGAGGAACTGGACTGGATTTATTGCCACCTGGGCCGCGAAATGCTGGCCCTTCGCGTTGTGCCGCCCGCATGGACCGCGCCGTGGGAACGTGATCGGATCTTTACCGCCATTCTGCGTATGTGCTCGCCGGACTGGTGGGGCCGTAAAATCTGGCGTCTTCGCTGTGACTGGCGCGAAAACCAGTTGCGTGCAGTCGGTGCAGTTCATCGCAAGGCCCACGCCTATGTAAGCGCATCAAGCCTGGTTGAGTGGCAGGAACAGCGCCGGAAGAACCGCGAATTTTTCAAGAGTCATGAGCTTGTAGACGAAGACGGCAACGTTTCATCGCTTGAAGATATGATAAACAAGTCCACATCCAATCCGGCGATCCGCCGCCATGAGTTAATGGCGCGTATGGCTGGCGTGGAGCTTGTCGCACAACAGCGCGGCGATGTGGGCATCTTCCTGACCATCACTTGCCCGTCCAAATATCACAGCAATGTCGAATCCGGTCACCATAACGGCAAGTGGAATCACACCACCGTTGCCCAGGCGCAGCGGTATTTATGCCGCGTCTGGAACCGCGCAACCGCCAAACTGAAGCGTGAAGATTTGCGCCCTTATGGCTTCCGTGTCGCAGAGCCACACCACGACGGCACGCCACACTGGCACGCCCTGTTATTCATGCCGCAGGCGGAAGTTAAAGCCACCGTCGCGATCCTTCGTGCTTACTTCATTGCGGAGGACAGCGACGAACTGGGCCGCAATACCGGCGCTCGCTTCAAGTCCAAAAAAATGGACCCGCGCAAGGGGTCAGCAACGGCCTACATCGCGAAATATATTTCCAAGAATATCGACGGCCACGCGCTGGCCGGTGAGCTGGACGACGAGACGGGCAAGCCGCTGAATGAAACGGCCAGATATGCAATGGCGTGGGCATCGCTTCACCGCATCCGCCAGTTTCAGCCGCTGGGCCAGCCGCCTGTGTCCGTTTATCGCGAACTGCGCAAACTGAGCAACCAGCTAACCAACCAACGCAAAATCGCGAATACCTTCAAACGTGGCGCGGCAATGCTGGCAGATCCAGAAATGGATGCGGTCTGCGCCGCTGCCGATGTGGGTTGCTTCGCCACATACATTTTGCGCCAGGGCGGTGTGTTGATCCCGCGTGAAAACTATGTCGTCCGCCTCGCCTATCAGCCAGCCGATGAAATGAACGCCTACTGTGAGATCCCGGAAAAGGTCTTCGGGGTCTGGTCGCCACGTCTGGGCGAAGGGTCGCGCATTTGCACGCGTCTGGTTAAGTGGACAATCCGCGCCAAACCCAAAGCCGCCACCGGGGCCAAAAGCGGTCCTAGTTTGGGGGTTGACGTTTTGCCGTCGCCACCCGGCGACGCTTGGAGTTCTGTCAATAACTCTACGGAAGACGAAAAAATCACCGATTTTGCGCCACACGTGGAGGATGTGACAGACGATTCAGAGGAAGAAATGGTCGATTTTGAAAACATGGATGAGGCCACTCGGCGCAAGCTGGTTCGCCGGTTGCGGGAAATGCCAATCAGAAGGGTAAAAACAGATTCACCGTATGATCCCGGTAGTGAACTGGATGTCTCCTGGCGTGTCGCAGTTGAGAAAATTAACTCAAAATCGGCTGAGGAAAGCGCCAAACGGGCCGCGCTTGCGCCAGCGATTACCAGCTTGCTGGCTGATGCCTCCCTCTATGGGCTGGATATTTCTGAAGCACAGGCAATTTCACTGCTGAAAGGCAGCAGGCTGGAAATTAACGGGCAGGTTTACCGCACTAGTTCGGACGGCGAGTTAATCACACGTCAACAACCTGACGGAGGGCAGACGGTAAACAAACTATGGGAATGGTTAAGAGATAATCATGGCATTTGTTCAACTCGTATACGATTTGACCCAATGGGTGAGTATGCTAAAAATTTAAGATATAAGCATAACAAATAAGTTTTTCTACAAGAGATTGTTAGGTGATTAATAGTTGTTTCTTGAAATTAATAGATCATAATATTAATTAGTTTAAATCAGTTTTTTACCTCTATAGTATCAAAAAGTGATCTTAATCAAACTATTAATTTTTGCCATAAAATTATTGCCATTAGAGTTGATGCTTTCAAATCAAAATCGTAAATTGTCAGTTCCATTTTTTCTCTGAGGGATTTTTATGCTTGATAGAATACAAAGGATTACTAGTGTTGGTTTGTTTAATGACATTGCTCCTACTAGGATTTCTTTTAAAAAAACTTCATTGATTTACGGGGATAATGGTAGGGGCAAATCCACGCTTGCTTCAATAATGCGCTCTTACACAAAAACAGCCCCATCAATCTTATTGAAAAGAAAGACTTTAAATTCAACTCTATCGCAACTAGTTGATTTACAATTTACTGGGGGAAGAAGAGCTAAATTCGAAAATGAATCTTGGAATGCGAAGTTTTCTGACTTTCACGTATTCGATTTGGACTTTATCGATACGAATGTTTACTCTGGCGGTGAAATCAGCCCGGGACATAGACAGCAATTACTGAGTTTTGCATTAGGGCATTCAGCGGTAAACGCCAGGGCAGAATTTGATGCATCTAATTCAGCAGTCACCGAATGTACTAGATTAAAACGAGAGGCAGAAGCAAAATTAACAGGGTATCGTGGACAGTTAACTATTTCTCAATACATAAGATTAAGCAATGAAAATAACATTGATGATTTGATTGCAGCAAATGTTGCTGAGCAAGGGAAATCCCAACAAATCGATCTAATAAAAAGAAAAAATAAATTAAAGAAATTAACCGAGTTCAATTGTAGTTTGGATTCTTTTTTCAACATAATGTACAAAACTGTTGATGAAATTGATGAAAATGCCAGTGTGATCGTGAAAGAGCATTTTCAGCATTTTCCTGCCGATGGGAGCGAGAAATGGATAGGGGAAGGTCAGCAATTCATTCATAAAAATACTTGCCCTTTCTGCGCTCAAAACATTGAAGGTATTGCTTTAATAAATGCTTATAAAAACTATTTCAACGTTGAGTATAGTAATTTCATTTCAGAAATTGCTTCTCTAGATAGTAAGAGAATATCAATTTTATCAAAATTTAACTTGCCAGCTATCGAGCAGGAGCATGTCAATGTAACTGATGGTATTCATTCTTGGAGCGAATTCTTACAATTAAATATATCTAATCCTAACTTCGAAAAACTGAAAGAACTGAAAGATAATCTTGATGCACAATTAAAAGAGTGCGTTCAGTTCAAATCATCCAATCCTCTTTCGAAGCTAGATGTTAAGTATGAGGAGGGAATTAAAGCAATAATAAATGAAATGGGCCAATGTGTTAGCGATTTTAATACTCTAATTGATGGTTTGAACAACCAAATTGATGAGTACCAGTCGAGTTTGGAGAATATAAATGTTCAAGCTCTTACTCAAGAAAATACAAGACTAAACGCAATCAAAATACGACATTCAAAAGCAGTGCAAGATTTAATTGATGAGTACACTATAGCGAAAGCTAATGAAACGGCTGCTAAGGCAACAAAGGCCGCTAAAAGAGAAGCGCTAGATACTATTATGCAAACGACTCTCGGTAGATACGAGTCGGCTATTAATTCATTATTACTCAAATTCGGCGCGGCTTTTACCATTGAAGAGATAAGTTATAATTATCTTGGAACCGGTGAGCCAAGAACCGAGTATGGGTTGAAGCTAAGAGGCAGTGAAATTACATTGCAAGGAGAAGACGCAGGCTTTAAAACCTGTTTGAGTGAAGGAGATAAGAGAACTCTAGCTTTTGCATTCTTCATTGCAGTAATTTCGGAAGATGAAAATTTAAATGACAAAATTGTACTAATCGATGATCCAATGTGCAGTTTTGATACTCATAGAAAACAGCAAACCATTACAGAATTAAAACTCCTAAATGACAGGTGCAAACAATTAATTATACTGGCACATGATGCTTATTTTATAAAAAGTTTAAGAGATGAATTCTTGAAAAGGGGAGTGGATGTAAATACTCTTTCATTGATAAAGGTAGTGCATGCGCAAGGACAATTCAGTGATTTGATGACTCTAAATCTTGATGATGAATGTGAGAGTCCTTACTATAAAAATCATAGGCTAGTGAGTGGTTATTTAAATGGAGAGCAATTCAATCCGCAAGATGTAGCTATTGCTATCAGGCCACTTCTGGAAGGTTATTTGCATCGTCGATTCCCAGGGCATATTTCACCGGGGAAACTTTTTGGTGAAATTATTCAGTTGATATTGTCAGCGCAGCCTAATACGCCTCTTCATAATGCATTATCGATTACTGATGAATTGAATCAGATCAATAGTTATGCAGGTAGGTTCCATCATGACACAAATCCTAATGCAGCTAATGAGCTAGTTATTCATGGGGAGCTATCTGCATTTTGTTCAAGAGCGCTCAATATTGTTTATCGTGGCTCGATTTAGTTAAAATGGTTGCTCCTTTATAAAGGAGCAACAACTGATTTTCAGTTTTTTAATAAGTCTAACGCGAACTGACGTTCTTCTGGCTTGAGTCGGTCAATCAGGAATTTGACCAGCTTGTTACCGGTCAACCCGCTGGGGCTGAGAGTGTGAGAAAACGAGGCGTTAAAAACAAACGTGTGGCCGCATTCAACTTCGGTGCAAGCGCAGTATAAATCCGCCAGTTTTTTGTCTTTCCAGTCAGATTTACGAATGATGGCCGGTTGACCGCATTCAGGACATTTAATTTTAAAAACTCGCATGTTCACCACCCCGCACGACATTGCTAACAATGGGGATGATTTTAAACTAATTACGTTCATTTTTCGCCCTTATCGGCGGTAATTACCGGCAATTCAACGTCAAAATTAAGGTGTAAGCGCGGCGGGATTTCTGGGTCATTGTTAACCCCATTCATAAATTTACGCTGTAACGGGATAACTTCGTCTTTCCGGTAGGTCGTGCGGGCAGTTTCAGGGTTACCCATTACCGCGCCGTTTGTCGGGATGATACCTGCCAGCCCAGCCGGGAAGCGGTGCGCGGTAAAGATATCCTGCGCGGTGATCCCTTTGATGTTCTGGAATTCATCCTTTGCGCTGACTTCACCCACCGGCAGGATTTTGACCCCGTCCGGGTCGCCTTTCGGGATGTTGATAAACATGTTGCGGAAGTTGCCCAGCCCTTTGGACTGCGCAATCTTGTCTTTGATTTCGTTTTCCATTTCCAGCGTTAAATTTGGGTCGCTGGTATACAGAATAAAGCCCATATGCGCACCGTTGTTGTAGTAGCGGCGGCGGAAGATGGTCGCTTCGCTGTTAAGTAAAACGGAATGGATCCCGCCGATATAATCCGGCAGGCCGTAGACCTGCTGACGCGGGTCATACATTTTAAAGAAGACAATGTCTTCCGGGTCATAAATCAGCGCAGGCCCTTCCTGGAGAACGGCGAACGCTCCGTCTTTACGGCAGCGCAGATAAAGCGACGGCAGCGGCAGCAGGTCGATCACCTCCCCGAATACATTACGAATTTTCAGGATTGCGACATCGCCAAACAGCAGATAATCAAAGACCGCTTGTTCGACCTGGTCAGGCGTCAGGCCGCCGCTGATATAGCCACCGGCAACCATGTTACGCCGCGCATACAATACGCCACCATGCTGGCCGTTAAGGTTTGGCAACTGAGCCAGCGCCAGCCGGTCAATCGGAAGCCGCCAGTGATCCGCCTCGTTGTCATACCAGATATTGTGATAATCGGTGCCAGTCGTCAGGATGGGTTCTGGTTCGCCAAACGTGATCACGCTGCCGCGCCCCGGGGTGAACGTTTCAACGTTATTGCCGGTCATTGCCCTGAATTTTTTCGCTTTACGCTGTTTCTCTGTCGTCATGCTGCATTCCCAAAAGCCCAGGTCGATGGGCGGTCAAATTCGTGATCGATAGGTTCGTTTATTACGGCGTGCGAGATAGCAAAGAAAACATCCGCGTGGCCGGTTGCGTCGGAACGTTCAGCAACGAACGTTAACGCGTTGCCGCTGTTAGTTGTGGTGCGCCGGATAGCCATAAACGACGCGGGGATTTCGACGCGCTCTTTGTTGGTTTCGTCTATGGCGTCTTTTGCCCATTCGATGCGCTTACGTTCCACGACGTCGATCATCTTCATTACCAGGCGGTTTTTACTTTCGACGTTGTAAAGAATGGCGTTCGCTTCGCGCGGAGCAAACTTGCTGACCAGGTCATACACCCCTTTCCCGATGCCGGTTGTGTCGATCCCGATGTAGGTAATATTAAAGCGGCGCATAAGCTGGCGTATCTGGTCAGCCTGCCAGCTAAAGTTAAAGCCCTGCCATTGCCAGCAGGCCAGCACGCGGAAGCGTTCACCGTCGTGAATGGGGGGCGCGATTATCACAAAAGTGGAGTTGTCGCCGGAGCGCGACGGGTCAAAGCCCGCCCACACTTCGCGGTTACCGAAGGGCCGCGCGGCGGTCGGATCATAATCGCCCCAGGTTGCCCGGTCCACTTCGCAGCCGACCAGCGTCGAGAATTTGAAGACCGCGTCTTTGCTGTCAACGAACTGGCACATGTAGAGCATGGCGAACGCGGTCGGGTTGTACTTGTTTCGGAGCCGCTCAATATCGACGAGCGCACCCAGCCCGCCTTCGATAGCATCTTCCATCGTGATGATGTATCGCCAGATCCCGTCCGGGCAGATGATGCCCTGGCGCATGGAGTTTTCTTTTGGAAACTCAATCCCTTTTCGCTTCGGATCATCGCCGCGCCATTCTTCGCCAGTCCATACCGGGTAGGCCTGGTGCGTCTTCGCGCTGGGCGTTGAAAAGTAGGTCGTTCTGTATTTGTTGTGCGTCGCCATTGCGCTCGCAACTTCGTGCAGACGCGTGAATTTCGGGATCCAGAAGACTTCATCACCATACAGGTGGCCGTTAAAGCCCTGCGCGGTGCTGGCGTTCGTGGACAGAAAGCGCAGGATTGCGCCGTTGCTGAGGCGGATATTTTTGCCGGTCAGCGTGATGCCGAAATGGTTCTGCGCAATCTGGACAATGTATTCGCGGAAGATTTCAGACTGTGCGCGGGATGCGGAGAAAAAGACCTGGTTATCACCGCTTATTACCGCGTCTTCAAAGGCTTCCCATGCAAAATAGTAGGTCATGCCGACCTGGCGGCTTTTCAGAATAAAGCGCCAGTCTTCGCCTTTATGCTCGCGGCAATGTAGCTGATATTCGAAAAGATGCTCCCGCGCCCAGGTGTCGAGCATTTCAGGTGTCAGCCCGGAAACGTCGTTTTTCTTATACCGGCGCTTTCCTTCTCTTTCCCCCGGTTCCCCGCCTGCGCTACTGAGGCAGTAGCCTTCACCGTCATAGGATGCTTTTTTGGCCTGAATTTCGGCCAGTTTTTCGGCGTGCTTATTGCGCTGCGCCATAAGCTTGACGTGATGGGCAATCAGATCGCGGAGTTCTTCCAGTTCCAGCGCCGTTTTTTTCTCGCGGCGGGAAAGCTGGTCAATGCGGCGGGCGATGACATTTTCCACTGATTCGACGGGCAGCAGTGATGCCCACTCCCCGACGTCAGCCCAGTGGTATATGGTGCGCGGTGGAATATTCAATTCCTGCGCAATATCTTTCGGCGTCCAGCTTTTAATGTAAAGCGTGCGGGCCGCTTCTTTTAATTCATCGGAATATTTAGCCATGAGGCTATTATGACGGGATTATTTGACCAACCTGATAATTAAATATCGGCAAAAAGTGGTTATCCATTTATAACCGAATGCATAAGAAATAAAGCGGTCGCGACATTCTTTTTTATTGGCAATACTGACCATCACAAACGAATTGTATTATTCATTTCATTATTAAAGGTCAGTTATGACGCAACCCAGTTACCGAACTGATTGGCTATGCATCGCCACATCGGGGCAGGCCGTGGACGGTCGTACCATTGAAGCGCAATGGTTAATTGACGCGGCAGAGACTTATACTCCGAAAACTTACACCGCCATGATTTGGCCGCATCATCCGCAAAATGCTATTGGGGAGCGTGAGTTTACCTGCAATCTGGGTACTGTGGACGCGCTGAAAGTAGAGACGGAAGGTGACGTCACAAAATTATATGCCCAGTTAATCCCAAATCAGTTTCTTATTGATGCCAACCGAATGCAGCAAAAGCTTTTTACGTCTGCTGAGTTTATACCGGATTTTGGCGGAAGCGGACGCGATTATCTTTTCGGGCTGGCTGTTACGGATATTCCCGCGAGCCTCGGAACTGAAAGGCTTAAATTTATTCTCGCCGGGGAAGAAAAGGACGGCGAGCGCGGAAGCCTGGAAACTTTCAGCCTGGGTAATTTGCAGGCAGGCAAGCCAGAAAAAAAAGATTCTTTCTGGTCGAGATTATTTTCGGCCCGTAAAGAGTTCACGCCAACACCAGAACCTAACACCGACAAGCCCAATGAGGGCGAGGAACAAAAAATGGAAGAGTTAAAAGCCCTCATCCAGCAACTGCTGGATTTAGTCAAAAGCGGCAAAGAGGCCGCTAACGGCGACGCTGACAACGTCGATACGCCAGAACAGGCCGCCGACGAAGTGGCAGATATCGCCGCAGATATCGCCGAAGCTGCGGCAGAGGTTGCCGATCTTGCCGAGGAAGTGGCAGAGAACCCGGAAGACGAAGTCAAAGCGGCGGAGTTCAGCGTTGCAAAAGCCAACCTGGCTAAAGCAATGAAAGCTTTCAACGTGACCCCGTCCAAACGCCCGCGCCGCAGCCGTCGCCGTGAGTTTTCAGCGCGTCGCCAGTCTGGTGGAAACCAGATGGACACGCTGACCGCGCAACTGACCACCGTCATGACGAAGCTGTCAACGATGGAAAACGGCAGCACGCAGCGCCCGAATAATGCGCCAGGCGGCAGCAACAAGCCGTTTGACTTCTGTTAATCAATTTCTTTCCAGGGATAAAACGAAATGCAATTAACCCCAAAAGCAGAGCAGATGTTGCGTAAGTACGCCGCAGGCCTGGCGAAAGCCAACGGCCAGCCGGACACGTCGCGATTCTTCTCGCTGACACCACCTAAAGAAACCCAGTTGCGTGATGCGCTGCTGGCAAGTTCTGAATTCCTGCGCCTGCTGCCTAACGTGCTGGACGTGGACCAGATCACCGGCCAGGTGGTAACCACAGGCCAGGTGGGTATCTACACGGGCCGCAAAAAAGATGGTCGATTCTCGCGTGCGATGGGCGTGGGCGGAAACGAATATAAGCTGGCCGAAACGGATTCCGGTTCTTATTTGTCATATTCCATGCTTGTGACCTGGGCTAACGCGGGCAGTGAAGACGAGTTCTTCCAGCGCATTCAGGCGAACAGCAATGAGCAATTTGCACTGGATATGCTGCGCGTGGCGTTCAACGGTGTAGAAGTTGCAGAAAACACCGACCCGGAAGCGAACCCGAACGGTGAAGACGTTAACATCGGCTGGCATAAAATTGTTAAGGACCGTTCAGCCGAGCAAATCATCACCGGCGACGTCACTATCGGTGGTGCGAATGCTGATTTTATGGGGCTGGACGCAGCGGTCACCGATCTGGTGCATAGCTGCATTTATGAGCCTTATCGCAATGACCCGCGTCTGGTTGTGCTGGCATCCGCTGACCTTATCGGCGCAGACGTCACCACGCTGATGAATAAGATTGATCGTCCGACTGAGAAAGTTGCGGCGCAGTTGATTGGCCGCCAGATCGCGGGCCGCACAGTGTACACCCCGCCATTCATGCCGTCTGGTCGCCTGATCGTCACCACGCTGGACAACCTGCATATCTACACCCAGCAGGGAACCCGCAAGCGCAAGGCCGAATGGAACGACGACCGCAAACGCTTTGAAAATAACTACCTGCGTATGGAAGGGTACGCCGTCGAGCATGACGAGCTTTACGCCGCATACGACAAAATTACCCTGGCAACCGACGCGCCAGCTTCAGGCGGGGGCGAATAATCATGGCTCTTTCCCTGTGTCAGCGACACCGCGCACGCATTAAGACCGCAAAGACGCTGGATAAACGCGAAGCCCTGGCGTCGTCGCCGGTCAGCTTCCACCTGCAAATGCTGGAACTGGCAAAAGATGTTGAGCAACTCCGCAGCCTGCCGCGCACCGAAGACCGCATCGAATGTAAACGCGATGTGTTGTTGCCGCGCTGGATGCCGACCGTTGAGTCCTATCTTGCCGGTGATGCCCGCTTCGCAAATCCGGCCCTGGTCTACTGCGTGATCTGGTTGTTCGACACGGGGGAAATGAGCCAGGCGCTGGACTGGGCCGACGTGGCTATCACTGAAAACCAGGCGATGCCGGAAAACTTCAAAAGTACCCTGCCCGCCTTTGTGGCCGATACGGTGCTGGAGTGGGCAACGAGCCAGGCGGAAGCCGGTCACAGCATCGAGCCGTATTTCAGCCGCACGTTTGAAAACATCCGCGAAAAGTGGCGTTTGCACGAAGACATTAACGCGAAATGGTTCAAGTTCGCGGGGCTTTATCTGCTGCGCGACGAACGGGGCCGCCCGCGTGCCACTGCCGTGGAGGATGTGGAAACGCTTGAACAGGCCGATGCCCTGCTGGCCCAGGCGCACGCCTTTAACAATAACTCTGGCGTCAGGACCGCGCGCGACAAGATTCGCGCCCGGATTAACAGCCTGACAAAGCAATAACGACTCCCGCAAAGCCGGGACGGGCGCGGGGGAGGCATCAACTCTTTTGGGTTGTTGGCTATGGATCCCGTTAGCCCGTTTCTTTTGCAAACAAGGTGTAAACCATGAGTGGTCCAAGTTTCAGCATTAGCGGCAAGCCGTTAACGGTGACGCCAACGGTGATCACCAATGGCGTGACGTTCTGGCCTGATCTGGATCTGGCTGAATTTCAGACGTCGCGCACCCTGCCCGCTGACCTGCCGCCAGACACCGCAGGCGTTGCCCTGCTGGCCGCCATTGCGGAGGTAAACACGACGCTGGCCGACGTGGTGGCCTACTGGAACGGGAAAGGATGCGAGCGGGCCGCCGATGTTCCGGGCGCAAAGCTGAGAGACGAAAACCAGTTAACAGCCCAGTACAAAAAAGCAGTTTATGCGCGGGCAAAAGCCGATTTGCTGGGCGAGTTCGCCACCATCGGGCGACGTGAGTCGCACCCGGGCCAGGAAAGCCTGGACACCCGCGCCAATCTGCTGGCCGAAGCGGCCAACGTGATGCGCAACATGCTGCAACAGCCACGCGTGGGGGTGCATCTGATATGAGCCAGCTTGAAAGCCTGACGGCGTTTATCACGGCGAATTTGCCGCCCGACGCCATGCAGATGTTTTCCAGTTCAATGGACGATTGCGAACTGGTCCGCAGCGCCAAAGCGCTGGGGAACAATCAACGCCGCATCGGTGTGCTGACGTATAGCGCTCGTTTGTCGTGGGATAACTTCCCGTTTCGCAAATATTCACCGGGGCTGATTTATGCCCTGGTGCTGGCCTGGGTGGATGAACATGCCAACGAGCTGCGCGACGAACTGAAATTACCCGATCCCACTGTGGACCCGGAGTTCGACGACGAAGGAAGCTGCATTCTTGATGTGGTGGTCGGGCTGGCTGATCCGGTGATTATCCGCGAAGTGGAAGACGGTCCGATCCCGTTCAGGGGCAAAGCCTGGGACATCGTCAACCCGGAAATCTGGGTCGCGGAGGAAGCGGAATTCATTGTCCAGCATGGTGATGCGTCGTGATCCGTGGGGAGTTAAACCAGCAACAGCTAAAGCAAATGCGCGAAGCGCTGGCAAAAGCTGACCTGCCACCACGGAAGCGCCAGCGCCTTTTGTGGCGTGTCGCAAAGCTGGGAATTATTACGGCCGCCAAACGTCACCAGCGCCAGCAGGCGGCCCCGGACGGCACGCCGTGGGAACCACGTAAGCGCGGCAAAGGAAAGATGCTAAAGGGATTGCCCAAGCTGCTGGCCGTCCGGGAAATGCCGGAAATTCAGGGCGTCCGGGTTTATCTAAAAGGCGGTAATTATCGCAACGGAAATAAGCCCGTCGCGGCGGGTCTGGTCGGCGCGGTCCAGCAGGACGGTGCGCGGATCCAGATGAAAGCCAGCAACGCCCCGCGTAAACCGCAGACGAATCAGCCAGCGCTGCCGCGCCAGGCAAAGCGGCTGCGGGCGCTGGGGTACAAGGTCCGCAAGGGCAAGCGCTGGGTGAAGCCGTCCAGCAAACAAATCATGGAAACCATGAGCATGGCGCAGGCCGGGCTGGTTATCCGCAAGCTGAAAGGCACACCGGCCAAACGCACATGGACCATAGACATACCGGGCCGCGTTTTTCTGGGTGTCAGTAACGACGAATTTAACCAAATCATAGCGCGGCAAATGCAGGCAATCGGCTTCGGCTGGGACGTCAACGCGCAGGATATCAGGGGGTAAAAATGACGTGGCCGAATGTCACAGTTAGTCAGAAAAACCGCTACAACGGCACGACGAACGATATCGAACGCGTTGTCCTGTATGTCGGTTACGGTGACACCAACACCGACAAAACCCAGGCGGTCAACACCGATACCGATCTGGATAAGGCGCTGGGCGATACCGACAGCCTGTTAAAGCGGATTGTGGCCGCAGCCGCCAATAACGCCGGTCAGAACTGGTTTGCTTATGTGCATGTCATGCCTGAGCCAGATCCAGACAATGCAGACTACAAATTCGATGATGCGTGGATGAAAGCCGTCACGGCTGCCCAGTCCGTCGCATCCGTTGAAGGGGTTGTCCTGGCGGTTGATGTGACTGAAAAAGCGACCATCAGCCGCGCCACAGAAATGCGAACGACCTTACAGGCTAAATTCGGGCGCTTTGTCTGGTTTGTGCTGTCTGTGGGTGGCCCGGAGGAAGACGAATCCTGGGCGGATTACCAGACGCGCATGGCTGCGCTTGAAAACGGTATCGCATCGCCTGGCGTCCAGCTTGTGCCGCGACTGTGGGGCAACGAACCGGGCGTTCTCGCCGGTCGCCTGTGCAACCGTGCGGTGACCGTCGCAGACAGTCCGGCCCGTGTAGCAACCGGCGCGGTCACTGCGCTGGGCAGTGACGACCTGCCGAAAGACGGAACCGGGCAAGAAATTGATCTGGCCGTCTTGCAGGGATTGCAGGCAAACCGCTTCAGCGTGCCGATGTGGTATCACGACTATGACGGGATTTACTGGTCAGACGGTCGCACGCTGGATGTTGAGGGCGGCGATTATCAGGTCATTGAAAACGTCCGCGTCGTGGATAAGGCATCCCGCCGCGTCCGTTTACGCGCCATTCCAAAAATCGCGGATCGCTCGCTTAACAGCACACCGGGCAGCATTGCGGCGCATGAAACCTATTTCGGCAAGCCGCTGCGCGAAATGTCGATTGCAACGCAGATCAACGGCGTGGAGTTCCCCGGTGAAGTGAAACCGCCAAAAGATGGCGACGTCACTATCACCTGGATCAGTAGCGTTGCGGTGCAGATTTATTTGATTGTCCGCCCGTATGAGAGCGCGAAGGAAATCGGCGTCAGCATCGAACTGGATTCATCACTGGAGAATCAGGCATGAGCGGAGAACGCATTAGCGGCGGTTCGTTCGATGTGAACTATGACGGCGTCATGATTCACGTCGAAAACGCAACCGTCACCATTACGGATAACAGCGCCGTGGCGCAAACGCGTGGCGTTCCGAACGGCCACACAAAGGGATCGGTGTCGGCGGATGTGGAAATCGAAGTCGATTCCCAGAATTTTAAAAAATTCACCGCCGTGGCCCGCGCTGCCGGTTCGTGGCGCGGCATCCCCGCAAAGGACTTTTTGTTCTATGCGAACGCCGGAGACGACGAAGAAAAAATCGAGGTGTTTGGCTGCGTTCCCGCGCTGTCTGACATCGTCAACATCAACCCCAACGAGGCCAGCAAAACCACGAAGAAAATTAAATTCATGGTGACCAGCCCCGACTTTATGGCGATTGACGGCGTTCCGTACCTGTCAGCCCGCGACACCCGCGATCTGAAAGGTTAACAAGATGCCAAATGGAGAAACATCACTGCTGGCAAAGCTGCTGCTGATCGGGGCCGTGATCGGCCTGGGGCAACTGATGGTCAGCAGTGAGCAGATCACAACCCGCCTGCTGGTCGGGCGGATGATTCTGGGGGCTGCGGTGGCCCCGCTCGCCGCAATCCCGCTGCTGAAATTTCCCGATATGCCGGAACTGGTTGTCGTGGGCATTGCCTGCGCCCTGGGCATCCTGGGGAGCGCCTTTATCGAGGCGGGTTTAAAACGCCTCGCGGAATACTGGATTAAACGATGGGGAAGCAAACGCCATGAAACTGAGTGAAAAACAACAGCTTTTCACCGTGATGATCGCAAATCTGATCCACTTCGCGGAGGAAAAAGGCTACCGCCTGACGTTTGGCGAGGCATACCGCACGCCTGAGCAGGCCGCGCTAAATGCCAAAAAAGGCAGCGGTATTGCAAACAGCCTGCATACCCAGCGCCTGGCCGTGGATTTCAACCTGTTTATCAATGGGGAGTACCAGACCGACAGCGCCGCCTATCGCCCGCTGGGCGAATACTGGGAATCAATCGGCGGCTCATGGGGTGGCCGTTTCAGTAAGCCGGACGGCAATCATTTTTCCCTTGAGCATAACGGGGTGCGCTGATGCGTAATTTGCTGGGGTTGCTGCTGATCCTGATTGCTGCCATGTCAGCAGGGTGGCAGGCGCACGACTGGCACGACGCAAAGCTAAAGCTGGCCGCCAACGAATCGGCAGAGCAAACCCGCCAGATTGTCGCCGAAGTGACGCGGCAGTCTGGTGAAGCGCTGGAAGCAAAAATCGCGGAGCTAAAAGGTAATGAGATCCACACGGAACGGGAAATTCGCACCGAAATCATCAAGCCGGTATTTAGCAACGTTTGCGCTTCTGATGATTACGTCCGGTTGTTCAACGAAAGTGCAGATCGCGCCGAGCGAGCATTATCAGGAAAACCAGCTAACGCTTTGCCCGGTGAATCTGCCCAGACTGGCAGGGCCAACCGGTAACGACTTTGACGCGGCGTTAACTGCCTATCGGCAGATGTACACCGATTGCGCCGTAAGACATAACGCCCTGGTGGGCATCATTCGACAACGTAAGGATTTAACAAAATGAGCAAGTCTGATTCTAAAAAAATTGCCCTGGCCGTTGCGGGCGTCAGCCTGAGCTTTGAGCCAAACAAAACCGCTTACAACAACCTGATTAACGAAATGACCATGACCAACAAAGTTGCGCCGATGGTCACCTATCTGGGCCGCATTGTTGATGCCGAATCCAAAGAGGCATTAAACAAGCTGATGGAAGATTACCCAGGCTGTGAAATGCAGATCGTCGAGAAGGTTAATGAGATTTACTCGCCGAAGCTTGAGATCGAAGTAAAAAACTAGCGGCGCGGGTGGCGGCCATTCGCACGAACGGGCTGGAGCAATACCTTGCCCTTCGCCGCTACTACCTCCCGCATGAACCCGACGACGAAGAAAGCATCGCCCGCGCCCTTTGGCTGGACGAGTATTTCGCCAAAACCAGGGCGAATAAAACGGCGGAAGGTATCGCCATTGCACTAAACGGAAGCTGATATGAGTCACCTGGATTTTACGCTGAGCCTGATTGATAAGCTGACGCGGCCACTAAAAACGGCCCAGTCTTCGCTGACTGGCTTTGCCGAAAAATCGCAGGCGTCTTTTGCAAAGATCGGCATCGGTGCGGCGGCGGTCTGGGGTGTTGCCCAGTCCATCGCGGGCGTGGTTGGCCCCGCGTATGAAATGAATGCTGCGCTTTCCGAAGTGGGCGCCAAAGGCGTAGCAGAAGACACGCTGAAAAGGCTGTCCAGCGAAGTCCTGAAATTCAGCATGCGCTACGGTAAAAGCGCGGTTGATGTGGTGAATTCCAGCTATGCGATGAAAGGCGCAATGTCCGGCCTGAGCGATGCAGATCTGCCACGCGTGACAGTGGCGGCCAACACCCTGGCGGCAGGCGTTAAGGCCAGCGGCGAGGAAGCGGGCGAATATATCGGCGCGATGGCATCCCGTTTCAACGCGGAACTGTCCAGCCTGGGGCATGTGAAATTTGCCGAAGAACTGGCCGGTAAAACGGCGTACATGGTGCAAAACTTCGGCGTGAAAATGCAGACCATGCAGGAGCTTATCGAGGGGACCAAAAACGCCGGTGCTGATTTTGGCGTCAGCATGGATGAACAGTTCGCGGTGCTGGGTACGCTTTCGCGCACCCTGGGCACGGAGTCCAGCGGCATTTACGAGCAGTTTTTGCGAAGCGCACCGGCAGCGGCTGAAAAGCTGGGCATGAGCTTTGTAGATGCGACCGGCAAAATGCTGCCTATGGGCGACATCCTGCAAAAGTTGCAGGACAAATACGGGGCCAGCATTGAAGGGAACGTCAAAGCCCAGCAGGCGCTGGACGCGGCCTTCGGCGGCGGTGCTGATGTTATTAAAAAGCTGTACGGCCAGCAGAATGATTTAAATCGCAGCATCGCAGAACTGGGGCGCAATGACGGCATGAAGCGCGCCCAGGAAATGGCCGAACGTATGGCGAAGCCGTGGGAACGCATCGTCGCGACGTTTTACGCGATGCGCGTCGCGCTGGGTAATACGCTGATCCCTATCCTTACGCCGATGATGAACCGTGTCGCCGACGTGGGGGCAAAATTTGCCCGCTGGCTGGAGATGTTCCCCAACATTGCCCGCTGGCTGGGTTATATCACCCTGGGCGTGCTGTCCTTCGGGCTGGCCGGTGCGGCAACCAATATCGTGATGGGCATCTTTGGTTTCACGATGACGGGCCTGACCAGTATCGCCAAAGGTCTGGGCAATGTATGGAAAGCCCTGTTATGGACCCTTAACTTGCTGCGCCCGTCATTGCTTACAACCCGCATCGGGCTGGCCGCACTGTGGATCCAGTCAAAGCTGTTAGCCCTGTGGACCGGCGTTTGTCGTGTCGCGCTGGCCGCCTGGAACGTTGTGTTAAAAGCCGGTGCGGTTGCCATGCGCATTTATGGCGTTGCGACCATGTTTGCCGGTGTGGCCATGCAACTGCTGACCAGTCCGATCACCCTGATTATTGCCGCCCTGGCATTGCTGGCGCTGGGTGTCTGGTATGTAGTGAATCACTGGGAGGAGCTGAAAGCGGCGGTAATGAATACCGAGGCTTTTGCATGGGTGATGGATGTTGCCGGTCAGGTGGGCCAGGTCTTTTCTGACGTCTGGAAATCCATCACTGACGGCTGGGATTCTGTGGTTGCGTTCTTCGCCGGTCTTTCACCACTCGCCACATTTGAAGGATTCGCGGACACCATCGGCGGTGTATTCAGCAAGCTTTTTGACGTCCTGAAAAGTACGTTTGCATCCACCTATAACTGGATTGCGGAAAAGCTAAACAAAATCCCCGGCGTCAATATCGATCTGAAAAACGTATCCCCGCCTGCGGGAGCCGGAGCGCCGCCAAAACTGAACGGCCCGTCCTTGCTGACGGGTAACACGGTTAATGCAGATATCCCGCGTGGCGGCCTGATGGGGCAGGTAAAAACCGACAGTAAAACCGTTGTGGATAGCCGCAAGACGTGGGGCGATACCTATATCAACGCCCCGAATGGAATCACCCCGGCCCAGTTGGCCGAATGGCAGGAGCTTAACGCCGGATGAGTACCGAACCGTTATACATCGACCTTTTGATCACTGACGGCGATTTCACGCTGGACAGTGGCAACGAGCCGCAGCGGTGCAATAACCGCGACAGCATAGCCCAGGACATAATCCACAGCATTCTGGAAAGCGGCATCACCACGCGCCTGATCGGTGAACGAAGCCCGACCATGCGAGGCGACGCGCTGACCCAGCTATCGCTACTGGTTGAAAGTGACGAACGTCTGGTCCCCGGCACGATTGTGATCACAGAAGAAAGTATCACGCGGCTGTATGTCACCGCTGAAACCTACGATTTCGGCAGCGTTGGCACGGAGGTGAATTATGACTGAGAAACCGGAAGTTGATTTCGAAAAAGTCCTGAGTGACAGCGGGATGCCAACGACGGAAGCGGAAATCACAGCCGTGTTTAAAGAGACGGTTAAGGCTGAGGGATTTATTACCAATACTTCCCGAATGTCACCGTTCTGGCGTCTGATTTCGAAAATTGTCACCACACCCGTGCTGTGGTTGCAGGCTGCGCTAATCAATGTCGTCCTGCGAAACATGTTTGTGGCAACCGCCACGGGTGCAATGCTGCGCTTGCTCGCCTGGGCGGTGAACATCACCCCGAAACCGGCAAGCGCTGCCGCAGGGGTAATCCGCTTTTACAAGACAAATCCTTCGGACGTTGTGATCGTGCCTGCCGGCACGTTGATTCAGACGGAGCGAATCAACGGCGTGATCTATGTGCTGGCCGTCAACGAAGACACGACACTGGGGGCGGGTCTTGAAAGCGGGCTTGTTCCCGTTACCGCGACCGACACCGGCAGCGGTTACAACCTTGCGCCGGGATATTTTCGTATTTTGCCCGTGGCCGTTGCAGGTATCGCCAGCGCAGTGAATGAGGAAGACTGGTTGATCACACCGGGCGCAGACGAGGAAAGCGACGACGAGTTACGCGACAGAACGCGCAACCAGTTCAACCTGGTGGGCAATTACCACACCGATGCCATATACCGCAGCATGATTGCGGGTGTTGTGGGATTGAGCATTGATCGCATTTTCTTTTTGCATGACGCCCCGCGCGGACCGGGAACCGCAAATGCCTACCTGCTACTGGATAGTGGGGAAACGTCGCAGCCCTTTATTGATGCGGTTAACGATTACGTTAACTCCCAGGGTCACCACGGCCACGGCGATGATTTGCAGTGCTACGCGATGCCGGAAACGACCCACGCGCTGGCGGTAAAGGTGTATGTGGAAAGCAAAGAAAATATGGAGCCGGAAGAACTGAGCCACTTAGAAAGCGGGGTTTCAGATTTGATCCGGTGCGCATTCAGGGAAAACGCCAATTACGACGTTAAAAAGACGTGGCCGTATTCGCGTTATTCCTTTTCGAACCTGGGCCGGGAGATTCACAAAGCATTCCCGGTCATAGATTCACTGAGTTTTTCACTGACAGATATTGTCAGCGAATTATCGGTCCCGCGTCTGGCCTCCTTATCAGTGGAGATCCTCAATGACTGAGTTTGCCAGACTGCTGGCCGGGTTGAAGCTGCCGTCATGGATGGGCCGTGGCGACCCCGCGCGACTGCTGCGTGCCTGCGTGAAATTCTGGTTGCAGGTTTACGAGTGGATCACCTGGCCGTTGAGGCAGTTCGACCCGCTGACCTGCGTCGAGCCAGTGTTGAACCTGATCGCATGGGAACGTGATATCACCCGCTTTAAAGGTGAGCCGTTAAGCCTGTTTCGTAAACGAGTCAGCTACGCCTTTATCAATGCGCAGCAGGCGGGCGAGGTGGCGGGGTTTATTGCCATTTTTGAGCGGCTCGGGATCGGGTATGTCGAACTACTGGAACGCCAGGAGGGGATGGACTGGGACGTGATTACCGTCCGCGTCACTGATAGCCAGATAGCGGATAACAGCGATCTCCTGCTGGAGATTATCCGCAAGTATGGTCGGACCTGCCGCCGTTATCAGTTTGAAGTGATCACCACCATGCCGCTGCATATCAATGTTGGATGGTATCAGGGTGATTATGTTTGCTGGCCTGCGACCCTGGGCGATGTGCAAAACGAGTTAAGCGCGACATTTAGCGCAAGGTTGGAGTAAAGGAATTATGGCTCAGACAGTCATTACAAAAGCGTTCACAGAGTGGAAAGCCCAACAGGCAATTGATAATCAGCCGGTTAATCTGGATGAATTTATTTTCGCCTATATTCCCGATCTGGATGTGACAAAGCCGGTTGAGAATACAGAGGGGTTGCCACCTGCCGATAAAATCGTCCATCGCCAGGCGGTGAGCAAATCAGGCGTGGTTAATGCGAATTCCGTTGTGTATTCCGTCACTCTGGGTGCGGACGTCGGCGACTTTAATTTCAACTGGATCGGTCTGGCGAACAAAGCAACCGGTGCGCTGGCGATGATTATTCACGCCCCTACCCAGAGCAAAATTAAGAACGCCAGCGGGCAACAAGGTAACGTCCTGGTCCGTTCCATGCTTATGGAGTATAGCGGGGCTGAGTCGGCAACCAATATCACCACGCCAGCAGAAACCTGGCAGATTGACTTTACCGCACGACTGGCGGCAATTGACGAACGTCAGCGCCGGGAGAATATCGATCTTTATGGTATGGCGGCATTTTTTGATAGCGGTTATCTGGTCGCCAAAAGTGGCGCACAATATTACGTAACAAAAGGTGCGGGCTACGTTGCCGGGCTACGTGCAGAACTGGCCGAGAATCAGAACATCACCGTTTCGGCCAGGCCGGTAAAGGTCTGGCTGGATGTGTCCTGGTCGGGAACGCTGACAAGCGAATGGGCTGTAAAGAGCAAAATTACTGTGGCTGCGAGTCATGCCGATTATGTGGAAAACGGTAGCCAGCATTATGTGTTTGCCGTGGCGAGCATCGACGCAAGCGGCAATATTACCGATCTGCGCCCGAAAGGCTCCCTTAACGACCAGTCAATCAAAGAGCATGAAAAATCACGAAATCACCCTGACGCGACCACTACCGAAAAGGGATTTACAAAGCTAAGTAGCGCAGTCGATAGCGAATCAGAAACGGAAGCCGCAACACCGAAAGCGGTAAAAGCTGCTAATGACAACGCAAATGGCCGCGTGCCGTCAGGGCGGAAGGTTAACGGGCGAGCGCTGACAGAAGATATCAATATCACTTCGCAGGACATTTTTAATGGTCAGGCCGTGCTGATTGGGAATGCTGCCGATCTGAATAGCTTTACTACACCGGGATTATATTACCAGTCATCCAATGCGCAGGCGCAAGCTGGAACTAACTATCCCGAAACGGTGGCAGGGTCGCTTGAAGTTTACAAACATGCAGGTGTTACGCAGGTATATCGGATTTATGCTGATTCACGCTCATATATCCGGATTTTTTATAATGGCGCATGGACACCCTGGGCAAAACAGTATGACTCAGCCAATAAACCTACACCGTCAGATATTGGTGCGGTGTCAGCGAATGGAGGTGATTATAACGCCACATTCAAGCTGGGAAGAGTTGAAACCTTGCCTACAGAATCAAATATGTCTGCCCTTTATAATGTACGGGCAGGTGATGGTGGGGTTGTGTCAGGTGTTGAATTTAACTGGTACGGTCAAAAATTTACAGTCGGCATCACCCGCGACGGAAGCACCGGCACAAACGGTTTAGTATTTCAGCACAACGGATATACGCGCCTAAGAATAGATAAGAATGGTAATTTAATATCTTCCGGTGCAATTTCCGCAGGTGACAAATTGGTAGCTGGCGCTGGCGTTTTCGATACTCCGGGTGTGCGGGTTTATTCTTCGAACAACCCCCCAAATTTAAGCGCTTATGCAACAACATCATGGACTATCGCTAACTTCCTGCAAGGGGGGCTTAGGCTGGCATCAGCAGGAGTCGCCACAAACGGAAATAATGATAACGAATTTGCGTATGCGCCTAACGGAACGGTAGTTACTGCTGTGCAGCAAAAAACGAATTACACGGCGGTACAATATCGTTCTCTTCAATATAACATCGGCGGAAACTGGTACACAGCATGGGTGGCTTAATGACGAAGCAATCTGGAGTGTTTAAAAAATATGACCCATTAGATAAGTGGGGGAAATACACCCCGGCGAAGGTAGCCAAACTATCACCGGAGGAACTCGAATTATATTACGTTGCAAAATCGCCAGAGGTGAATATTGTTTTCCTGAAAGATGATAACGGCAATGACTGGTATTTGTGGCTTAAAACGCTTTCACAGGAAACGCTAAAGGTATCATTTAACCCTGACACGAAAGAAATTATCCATTTCTCTTATGATGCAAGCGCGATTTTCCCGATTAATCAGATTGTCGTTGAAGTCGCGCCGGAGAGTGTACCGGATGAATTTACCGCAGCGGGCGAGAAAGCATTAGGCGGCGCATTTCTTTTTGATGGTGGGGAGATCATTGCCGCGCCTATTGATTATGAGGCAGAGGCAGAACGTAAAAAGCTGGAGTTATTAAACCAGGCGAATAACGTGATTGCCACGCTTCAGGATGCCGTTGATCTGGGTATGGCGACCAATAAAGAGGAAAAAAACCTGCCGGAGTGGAGAAAATACCGCGTTTTATTAAACCGGGTTGATACCACCAGGCCCGAATGGCCGGAGCCTCCCGAAGATGTGGCGTGATTCAGTTATTAAAATTGCCGACGATATGGCGGGGTTGAGTTGCTCAATCATCCCGGCGCATCCGTGGGTTTATGGTCTGGGTCAGTCGGCAGATTCAGGGGGGTATCTGAGTCCGGCTAATGCCCTGGGCTATCTGGCGGGGAAGCTGGCAACCAGCAGCGGGAGCGGTGACGTTATCGTGATGATGATTGCCGAAAATACCCATGATGGATTTATGAAAGCCCTGAACGGGCTTGCCACGGTATTTCCTGCGCCCGCATTTACCCAGGTTAGCCGCATGGCGGCTGCGGCGGCCGAACTTAGCACGGTTAAAATGCAACTGCCGTCGAAATCCAGTTCGCTGCCGGTCGCCGCGCCGCTGTCCGTCGCGACAAACCGCCTTGCGGTGAACGCGCAGCGGGTTGCCACCGCGCAGCTAGCTGCCGCTGTCAGCACGACAACCGAAGGGCTGAAAAAACAAATTGCCGAATTCGTCCAGGCGCGTGCTGGCCTGCTTTCTTCGGTTAGTCAGTCGCTTGAAGACCTGAAAGGGGCCAGCGCGAAAGCCTGGTCATTCAGTTACACCGGCAATCACAGAATGGCGGCTATTGAATTGCTAAAAGACATACCGCAGGCAACCGCCGTGCATACAGCGGCAATGATGTTTATCGGTGATTCGCTTGCAGATTTGGGGAAGATGATTAATGAGCCAGACCGCACTACTCGCGCTTAATGGTGAAGGGATCGCGATGCAAAACATGCTGGTTTCCCCTTCTATGCAATTTCAGGAAAAAGACCAGTCAGGCCAGACATCGAGCACGACCAATTCCGAACAGGGCATCAAAGCCAAAGAATTGCGCGTGTCGGGCCTGGTGACGTTTGACGACGAGGCAGTTTTACAGCGCCTTTTCCAGTTGGCATCCGCTACAGAGGCCAGCGGAGCCTTGAAAACTTATCGCGTCGCCAATGCCACGGCAACCGCAATCAACTTCCGCGAAGCCACCTTTACCGGTCAGATTGATGCCGTTCCCCAGGAAGACCGCCTCGCCTGGCAGGTCAGTTTCACGCTGCGGGAAAAAAACAGCGTGCCGGAAAAACGCCAGGCACGAAAAGGCAACGCAACCGCCAGCACGAAGCAAACAGGCGCGGGGGGTAAAGGTGGCGCAGCGGCAGATGAACCAGCCGACAAAATGAGCTGGTTTGAAGAAAAAGTCCTGAAACCCGTCAATGATGCGCTGGGGTAAAGCATGAAACCAATTAAACGCCTTTTCCTGTCCAGTGACCCGGTCCACATGGTGGACTGCAATATCGTGCTTGAGCAAAACGCCTGCGGGCGTGGATTCATCACGGCCAGCACTGAAATGGATTACACCGGCAAATTGGTTCGGGTCGATGTGGGTTATGACGGGCTGGTCCTGCGCTGGTTCACCGGCTATGTTGAGCGGTCGCAGCCTGCTGATAATGGAGCCTGCCGGTTGTTCGTGCGTGAGCTTGTCGGGGTGTTCGATAAGCTGTGGCCGTGTTCGTTCCAGCACCCAACGTTACGCCAGATCACTGACTGGTTAACGGAGCAAAGCGGGTTAACCGTGGCACCGCCTGCCGGTGCGGCTTATGCGGATAAACCTATCCCGCACTTTACCCACAGCGGAACCGGCTATCAGCTATTAGCCAGCCTGGGGCGGGCTTTCTCAATCAAAGATTATGTCTGGTATCAGTTGCCGGACGGGGCCGTCTTTACCGGCGCAGCAGAGCATAGCCTTTTTGCCGGTAAGCCAGTGGAGATCCCACACGAATTTAGCCAGGCATCCGCAGCCGGTAATTCAATGGTTGTGCCGATGATCCAGAGCCTGCGCCCCGGTGTTGAGGTCAACGGCCAGCGCTTAAGCCAGGTTCAGCTTAACAATGACGATATGACAATCACCTGGTTGCCACGCAATAAGGCAACCGGCAAGCCACTGCAAAAATCACCGATTCAGCGCCAGATAGAAAGCGTATACCCGGAACTGGCTTCCGGGCTGCATTTGCCAAAACTCGCCAGGGTAGAAGCGCCAAGCGAAGACGTTTCAGGGGGTAACATCGCGGACCCATTCCGGCCCCGTTACGCTGTGGATCTGCAACTGCTGGATGAAGACGGCAACGCGGCGGCCAACACGCCGGTTTATTCCGCTGTGCCGCTGCCGGTTCCAATGGCCGGGAGTGAATCGGGAATGTTTCAGTTTCCGCCGCCTGGCACGCTGGTTGAGATTGGTTTCGTGGAGGGCCGACAGGATAAACCGTTTATTCGTCAGATCATGCCGCAGGGGCATAACCTGCCAGCGGTTAAGCCTGGCGAACAGTTACAGCAACAGCGCGATGGGGTATCACAGCGCGTTACCGTTGCCGGTGACTGGGTGCGCCAGACCGACCAGGCGATAAGCGAAACATCCATGACGCGGGAAGTGACCGCAGATGATGAAAAGCGAAAGCTGGTTGCCCGTGAAACAACAGTCCAGGCCACGGATAAAACAACCGTGCTGGGAACGGCCACACTTCTGGCCGGTGCGGTTGTGCATGTAAGCGAGGGTGATTACAGCGTCGGCACGTCTGGCAACCTGACGGTGACTTGCAGCAAAGACAATTCTGTCAGTGTGGGCCAGAACGTAAAACGCGATGTAGGCGGCAAGCTGGAAGACAACATCCAGGGTAACGCCGACGTCACTATCGGCGGAGCGCTTAACGAGAAAATCGCAGGCATTAAAAAAAGCGTTGCCGCAGCGCAGCAGTTGATCGGGGATTCCGTTAAGCTGGGCAGCGAGGAAACCAACGTCCTGACGTTGCTGACAGACACCCTGGACGTTGTCCGCGAACTGGCGCAGTTATGTGCGACCCATACGCACCCCAACACGGGAGCCAGCGGGCAGGCATCGCAGTTCACCGGAACCGCCGAAAAAACCAACGCTTTGAAAGCTAAATACAGCCCCCTTATTGCCTGACAAAACGCAGGCGAAAACCATCACGTCACCAGACGCCACAGAACGCCCCACAGCAAGCGCAGAAACATAAGGCCGACACCGTTCGGCCTTTTTTGCGTTCGTTTAACCACGCCCCAGAGACGAAGCGACAGAGCGCAGACGGAAGCGGATCCGAGACGGAAACGGCGCTACACCGCACCCGCCTGCGGTATTTGGATCATAAAAATTTTGCAAAAGAATTTTTGCGCAAAGCAACCCGTCAGCCCGCGCCACCGCTGGGCTTCTGCGGTCTGCTGGCGTTTGCACACCGCGCAAGGATTTGCAGCGCTTTGCAAAAGTTGCCGACCAGTCAGCGCCTAACCGATTGGTTAACATGATGTTTTTAAAAGGATCGTTTTACTTTCCGTCACGATCAAATGTGAGCGGCGGTTGTCTGGTTTTTTAAAAGGTAATGCGGTCAGGCCATGCACGGCGCTGGCTGGCGGACTGTTGGGGATAATTTAGTTTTTGCAAAACGCTGCGACTTTTACCCATCAAAACGATCTGCAAATGAGATGTAAAAAACCCCGCAGAAAAGCGGGGTTTGGTGTGCGTCCGTGGACGCTTTTTTTCGATGTGTGGACGACGTGTGGACATCGTAAGAAACAAATCCTTTTGTTTCATGGGATTGCGTCTAAAATTAAAACAGCAATGCTGGCTTTTTTTATTTTGGGGAACTGTCATGGCTGAACCGCAGCTGCTGTTGAATTACACCGGGCATTTGCCTGAATGCCCGACGTGGAGCGCAGAAGAGCACGCGCTCTACTGGGCCGATATTCTGGAAGGGGAGATCCACCGCTACCATCTGCCAACGGAAGAACACACTGTGCTTTCTTTCCATGAAGAGGTGGGCTGTTTCGCGCTGCGGGAGCGCGGCGGGTTTATCGTCGCCATGCGTAATGGCATCTGGCTTGCCGATAAGCATGGCCTCCTGCAGCGCAAGGTGTGCGATAACCCCTCTAACCCACAGCTCGCACGCTTTAACGACGGCGGCACCGATTCTCTGGGACGATTCTACGCGGGCACGTTTTGGGGGCCGGGAGATTACAACGGTGCCCTGCTGATGCGCATCGACAACGACCTGACGCCGAAAGTGATCCAGTGTGATATTCACGGCCACAACGGCTTAGCGTTTAGCCCGGATAAGCAGTGGATGTTTACTTCAGATACGCCAAATGGCGTTATTTACCGTACGCCGCTTGATGAGCAGGGCGAACCCGGCAGGCGTGAGGTGTTTCGTCAGTTTAAAGAGGGCGAAGGGATACCGGACGGCGCGGCGATGGATGTGGAAGGCTGCTACTGGAGCGCGCTGTTTGACGGCTGGCGTATTGCGCGTTTTTCTCCGCAAGGGGAACAGCTGGAAGAATATCGCATGCCGGTACGTTGCCCGACGATGGTCTGTTTTGGCGGCGATGACATGAAAACGCTGTTTATTACCACCACGCGGGAAAATATGGATGCGGACGAGGTGGCGAAGTATCCGCTCTCCGGCGCCATCTTCACCCTGCCGGTGAACGTGGCAGGGATGAAGAAAAGCCGCTTTATCGAACGTTAGGTTGGATCGACCGGGACGACGTTTTCGCTCGGATAGCAGCCCAGCACCTTCATGGAGCGCGTGATCTCGCCCAGTTCGCGCAGGGCCTTCTGCATGGAAGCAGACTCCAGGTTGGCCTGGATATCAAGATAAAACATCTCTTCCCACGGGTTACCGTGGATAGGGCGTGATTCCAGTTTGGTCATGATCAGGTTGTGGTTACGCAGTACCAGCAGGGCTTCAACCAGCGCACCGGCCTGTTGGCCGGTCGCCATCAGCAGCGTGGTTTTGGCCGGCACCTGGTCTGATACATTGATTGCCTTGCGGGCCAGCACCACGAAGCGGGTGATATTTTGCGTCTGGTTCGCCAGGTTGCGTTCCAGCACCTGTAAACCATACAGCGCCCCGCCCGCTTCGCTGCCGAGAGCAGCGACGGTTGGGTAGTTAGCCTGCGCCACTTTTTCCATCGCCGCCGAGGTGCTTTCGGTGTACTCAATTTTCCAGCTCGGATAGCGGTTCAGGAACTGGCTGCACTGCTGGAACGGCTGTGGATGACTGTAAACCGTTTCGATCTTGCTCAGGTCGGTTGATCCGGAGACCAGCACGCAGTGATCGATTGGGATCGTCAGCTCGCCAACCAGCGACAGGCTGGTGTGTTGCAGCAAATCGTAAACGTCGTTGATGGCGCCGGAGCTGGTGTTTTCAATCGGTACGACGGCGTAATCCGCCTGGCCGGTCTCAACCTGATTAAATATGTCGGCAAACTTCGCGCAGCCGCTCTCAATAAATTCTTCGAAATGGCGTGCGGCATACTGACGTGCGGCCAGGTGAGAATAAGATCCTTTCGGACCGAGGAAGGCGATACGCGCAGAGTGTGGATTGGTTTTGTTCAGATGCTGCTGGAGCAGCGCTTGCTGGGTGAGAACGGAGTCTTCAATGATGAGCTGGAATAACCGGGTAATGTAGTGGGCATCGAGGTGATGCGCTTTGCCGAGCTGAATAAGACGTTCCAGCAGATCCCGCTCGCGGTCAATATCACGGACCGGACGATGGGAATCCAGCTTGGCTTTGCCCACTTCAACGGCAAGCGCGCGGCGTTCGGCCAGCAGCGCCAGCAGTTTCTCATCCAGCGCGCTGATTTTTACTCGCAGATCCAGTAACGGGTTTTCCGGTGTCATAGTGTTGTCGGTCTCATTTTATCGTTATCAATAAAAAAGGCCCCCCGGTGTGGGAGGCCTTGTTGTTCGTCTTCGCATTCTTTATCACACGACGAAACGCCTCCCGTTCAGGGGAAGGTAAAAAAGAATGCGAAGAAGAACGGCGTAAGTTTCATGAAGTCATCCTGTGATTGATACCGTTAAAGTACCCGTACTGTTTTCACCCTGTCAATAAAAAACAAAAAACGCGCCCGGAGGCGCGTTGGCGGTACACTCAATTTAAAGGATTACTCTTCTTCAACTTCTTCCGCGAAGCTGGCGTCTTTCACCGACGTCGTGGCGCGACGGGCTTCACCTTTGTGTTGCACTTTATTGAGCTGCCGTTCCAGCTTGTTGATCAAATCGTTAATTGCGGTGTACATATCCTCGTGTTTTGCGCTGGCGACCAGATGGCCGTTTGGAGTATTGATAGTTGCGTCAGCGATGAAACCCTGCGGCTCCTTGGACAGGATGATATGTGGATTAATCAAATGAGTTTGCCATTTATCCAGTTTGGCGAGACGGTCTGCGACGTGCTGGCGGATTGCCGGAGTAATTTCCATTTGTTTACTGGTAATGTTCATTGTCATAAATTTTACCTCTTGTCTTTCCGTCTTGGTGATTCCAGCATACCCGACCTAATGTCAAAATGTGTGATTTAGATCACGTTATTTTGTCGGTTTTTGTCAGGGAATCTTTTTTGTGAGGCAGGGCAGGAAGAGGTGAGATTTACCTTGTCGAAGGAAAAAATTGGGGCCATAGTTGACTGGATGTGTTGGGGCTTAAGCGCTTCAGCGACGCGCTAAAATGAATAAAAAAACGGCAGCCTTCGGGCTGCCGTTTTGCATTGAGGCAAGATCAGGTGTTGCTGCTGTTCGCGGCGATGATTTTCGCCACTTTTTCAGCCTGAGCGGTCATCTGCATCTGACGATAGGCATTTTCCATCAGCTTCAGGCCGTCGCGCGTTGCCTGAGTATCCGGGTAATCACGCAGCATACCTTCTACGCGGTTAACCACGGCAACCCATGCGCCGCGGCGGGTATAGTATTCCGCTACGGAGTATTCATATTTTGCCAGACGATCTTTCAGGAACACCAGACGTTTGGTGGCGTCGGTCACGTACTGGCTGTTCGGATAGCCGCGCACCAGCTTGGAGAAGTCATTGAAGGCATCACGCGCATGCTGCGGGTCACGGTCGGAACGATCCACGCCGAAGAAGCCCTGCAGCGCACTGTCGTCCAGCGCCATGTTGGTGAGGCCGCGCATGTACATCACGTAGTCGATGTTAGGATGAGTCGGGTTCAGACGCATGAAACGATCGATAGTTGCCTGAGCCAGCGGCAGGTCGGCATTTTTATAGTATGCGTAGATGAGATCTAACTGTACCTGCTGCGAATATGGACCAAATGGATAGCGATTATCCAACGCTTCCAGTTGCGTTATCGCCTGTTTCCAGTTACCGTCCTGCAACTTTTGTTGTGCAGTCGCATAGATTTCATTCGGCGGATTGTCAGGGACCTGTTCATTTGAACCGGAGCAGCCCACCAAAGCCAGGCTCAACGTGGCCGCTGCCACCAGATATTTCATGCGCGTCATGACGTTTTGACTTTCCTCAAATGTTTGTCCGGGAGAAACTCTGTTCCTGCTCCCGATTAAGACCAGCTACAATAGCACACTATATTAAACGGCAAAGCCGTAAAACCCAACGTTAAACGAAGAAGCAGTTTATGGCACAACGAGTAGAACTCACCGCAACAGTCTCCGAAAATCAGCTCGGTCAACGCTTAGATCAGGCTTTGGCCGAATTGTTCCCTGATTATTCGCGTTCACGCATAAAAGAATGGATCCTTGACCAGCGCGTGCTGGTAAACGGCAAGATCTGGGACAAACCAAAAGAGAAAGTGTTAGGTGGGGAAGCTGTCGCCATCAATGCTGAAATCGAAGAGGAAATCCGCTTCGAGCCGCAGGATATCCCACTGGACATCGTCTATGAAGATGATGACATTCTGGTGATCAACAAGCCGCGCGACCTGGTTGTACATCCGGGCGCGGGGAACCCTGATGGTACGGTACTTAACGCACTTCTCCATTATTATCCGCCGATCGCGGATGTCCCGCGCGCGGGCATCGTGCACCGTCTGGATAAAGACACCACCGGTTTGATGGTAGTGGCGAAGACCGTTCCAGCTCAGACCCGTCTGGTGGAATCGCTGCAGCTGCGCGAAATCACCCGCGAGTATGAAGCGGTAGCCATTGGGCATATGACCTCTGGCGGAACGGTGGAAGAGCCAATCAGCCGTCACCCAACCAAACGTACCCATATGTCGGTGCATCCGATGGGTAAACCGGCGGTGACGCACTATCGCATTATGGAGCACTTCCGTATTCATACGCGCCTGCGTCTGCGTCTGGAAACCGGACGTACTCACCAGATCCGTGTGCATATGGCCCACATTACCCATCCGCTGGTGGGGGATCAGGTCTACGGGGGCCGCCCGCGTCCGCCTAAAGGCGCATCGGATGAGTTCATCAGCGTATTGCGTAAATTCGATCGTCAGGCGCTGCACGCGACCATGCTGCGTCTTTACCACCCTATCACCGGTATTCAGATGGAGTGGCATGCGCCTATCCCGCAGGATATGGTGGATCTTATCGACGCCATGCGTGCTGATTTCGAAGAACATAAGGATCAAGTGGACTGGTTATGACCAAACTGATTGTCCCGGAGTGGCCATTGCCTGAAGGCGTGGCTGCCTGCAGTTCAACCCGTATTGGCGGTGTTAGTCAGGGCGCGTGGGAGTCTTTGAACCTCGGTGCGCACTGTGGCGACAGCCTGGAACACGTTGAAGAGAACCGCAGACGTTTGTTTGCTGCGGGGAACTTGCCGTCGAAACCGGTCTGGCTGGAACAGGTTCATGGTAACGCGGTGCTGAAGTTGACGGGAGAACCCTATGCTTCTAAACGCGCAGATGCCTCTTACAGTAATACTCCGGGAAACGTTTGTGCCGCGATGACCGCCGATTGTCTGCCGGTTCTGTTTTGTAACCGTGCGGGTACCGAGGTGGCAGCAGCACACGCGGGCTGGCGTGGTCTGTGTGAAGGCGTGCTCGAAGAGACCGTCGCCTGTTTCAAAGATTCCCCTGACAATATAATTGCCTGGCTTGGCCCGGCAATTGGTCCTCAGGCATTTGAGGTGGGCCCGGAGGTTCGTGAAGCGTTTATGGAGAAAGATCCGCAAGCCGTTAATGCCTTCAAACCCGTTGGAGAAAAATATCTGGCCAATATTTATCAACTTGCCCGTCAGCGCCTGAATAACGTCGGCGTGACGCAGATCTTCGGCGGCGATCGCTGCACATTCACCGAAAAGGGTGATTTTTTCTCCTATCGTCGCGACAAGACCACGGGGCGTATGGCAAGTTTCATTTGGCTGATATAACCTAAAGAATCAAGACGATCCGGTACGTGCCGTTTTCTTTTCACATAATTCAGGTCATTAACCTTGAATAATTGAGGGATGACCTCATTTAATCTCCAGTAGCAAATTTGACCTGTTATGGGAGGAGTTATGCGTCTGGATCGTCTTACCAATAAATTCCAGCTTGCTCTCGCCGATGCCCAGTCCCTCGCACTGGGGCACGACAACCAATTTATCGAACCTCTTCATTTAATGAGCGCCTTGCTGAATCAGGAAGGGGGATCGGTACGTCCTTTATTAACGTCCGCTGGCATTAATGCTGGCCAGTTACGCACCGCTATCGATCAGGCGCTGAGCCGTTTACCGCAGGTAGAAGGTACCGGCGGCGACGTTCAGCCTTCTCAGGATCTGGTGCGCGTGCTTAACCTTTGCGACAAGCTGGCGCAAAAACGTGGGGACAACTTTATTTCGTCAGAGCTGTTTGTTCTGGCGGCGCTTGAATCACGCGGTACCTTGACCGACCTGCTGAAATCTGCCGGTGCGACCACCGCCAATGTGACTCAGGCGATTGAGAAAATGCGCGGAGGTGAAAGCGTGAACGATCAGGGAGCCGAAGACCAACGTCAGGCTTTGAAGAAATTTACGGTCGATCTGACCGAGCGTGCTGAACAGGGCAAACTTGACCCGGTTATCGGCCGTGACGAAGAAATCCGGCGTACGATTCAGGTACTGCAGCGTCGTACCAAAAACAACCCGGTGCTGATTGGTGAACCGGGTGTCGGTAAAACCGCTATTGTTGAAGGGCTGGCGCAGCGTATCGTCAACGGGGAAGTGCCGGAAGGCCTGAAAGGTCGCCGCGTACTGGCGCTGGATATGGGCGCGCTGGTGGCCGGTGCGAAATACCGCGGCGAGTTTGAAGAGCGCCTCAAAGGCGTGCTTAACGATCTGGCGAAGCAGGAAGGCAACGTTATCCTGTTTATCGATGAGCTGCACACCATGGTTGGTGCAGGTAAAGCCGACGGCGCGATGGATGCCGGGAACATGCTGAAACCTGCTCTGGCACGCGGTGAACTTCACTGCGTCGGTGCCACCACGCTCGACGAGTACCGTCAGTACATTGAGAAAGATGCTGCGCTGGAACGTCGTTTCCAGAAAGTGTTTGTTGCTGAGCCAAGCGTTGAAGATACCATCGCGATCCTGCGTGGTCTGAAAGAGCGCTATGAACTGCACCACCACGTGCAGATCACTGACCCGGCCATCGTTGCGGCGGCAACGCTTTCGCACCGTTATATTGCTGACCGTCAGCTGCCGGATAAGGCGATCGACCTGATTGATGAAGCGGCGTCGAGCATTCGTATGCAGATTGACTCGAAGCCGGAAGAGCTGGACAGACTCGATCGACGCATCATTCAGCTCAAGCTGGAACAGCAGGCGCTGAAGAAAGAGTCTGATGAAGCCAGTAAGAAACGCCTGGATATGCTCAATGAAGAACTGGACGATAAAGAGCGCCAGTATTCTGAGCTGGAAGAAGAGTGGAAAGCCGAGAAAGCATCCCTTTCCGGTACGCAGACCATCAAAGCTGAACTCGAACAGGCAAAAATTGCCATTGAGCAGGCTCGCCGTGTCGGCGATCTGGCGCGGATGTCTGAACTGCAGTACGGCAAAATTCCTGAGCTGGAAAAACAGCTTGAGATAGCGACGCAGTCAGAAGGGAAAACGATGCGTCTGTTACGTAATAAAGTGACGGATGCAGAAATCGCGGAAGTGCTTGCTCGCTGGACCGGTATTCCGGTGGCGCGCATGCTGGAAGGCGAGCGTGAAAAACTGCTGCGCATGGAGCAGGATCTCCATAATCGGGTGATTGGCCAGAACGAAGCGGTTGAGGCGGTTTCCAACGCCATTCGCCGTAGCCGTGCAGGGCTGTCGGATCCAAACCGCCCGATTGGTTCGTTCCTGTTCCTGGGGCCAACCGGCGTCGGTAAGACCGAGCTGTGTAAAGCGCTGGCTAACTTTATGTTCGACAGCGACGATGCGATGGTGCGTATCGATATGTCCGAGTTTATGGAGAAACACTCTGTTTCGCGTCTGGTTGGTGCGCCTCCGGGATACGTCGGTTATGAAGAAGGTGGTTATCTGACGGAAGCGGTTCGCCGTCGCCCTTATTCCGTCATCCTGCTGGATGAAGTGGAAAAAGCGCACCCGGATGTGTTCAACATTCTGCTTCAGGTCCTGGACGATGGTCGTCTGACAGACGGGCAGGGGAGAACGGTCGACTTCCGTAATACGGTTGTAATCATGACCTCGAACCTGGGTTCCGATCTGATTCAGGAACGTTTCGGTGAACTGGACTATAGCCATATGAAGGATCTGGTGCTCGGTGTCGTCAGCCATAACTTCCGTCCGGAGTTCATCAACCGTATTGATGAAGTGGTGGTGTTCCATCCTCTGGGTGAGAAACACATTGCGTCGATTGCGCAGATACAGCTGCAGCGTCTTTACAAACGTCTGGAAGAGCGTGGGTATGAAATTCATATCTCCGACGAGGCGCTGAAGCTGTTGAGCGAAAATGGTTACGACCCGGTGTACGGTGCGCGTCCATTGAAACGTGCTATCCAGCAGCAGATCGAAAACCCGCTGGCGCAGCAGATCCTCTCCGGAGAGTTGATTCCGGGCAAAGTTATCCGTCTGGAAGCCAACGACGATCGGATTGTGGCAGTGCAGTAAGTCACAAAACGCAAAAACGAGCCGCTTGCGGCTCGTTTTTGTTTAAAAACCAGGCGAAAATTGAGGTCTGGAGTAAATATTGCCTGGAAAGTGAGCGGTCAGTAAATAATTTTCACTTTACCCTTGCGGCTTCGGAATAACTCCCTATAATGCGCCTCCACTGACACGGAGCAACGGCACACACGCCGCCGGGTCAGCAGAGAAAAGCGAAAATATACGCTTGACTCTGAAGCGGGAAAGCGTAATATGCACACCCCGCGCCGCAGCGAAAAGCGAAGCGGCACTGCTCTTTAACAATTTATCAGACAATCTGTGTGGGCACTCAAAGTGACATGGATTCTTAACGTCCCCGGACGAAAAATGAATACCAAGTCTCTGAGTGAACATACGTAATTCATTACGAAGTTTAATTCACGAGCATCAAACTTAAATTGAAGAGTT
>NZ_JBMKJF010000004.1:0-489060 GCF_049236945.1 Enterobacter cloacae complex sp. SHL020 | reverse complement strand
ACCGCGTTGCGGGTGTCGTCGCGGCACTCCGGCAGCAGCGGGTTAGGAATACCGTTCGGGAAGTTGCCGTCCGGGGTGTTGTGCACCTTGACGAAGGTGACCGGCACGTTCAGTGCCTTAAAGCGGGCTTCCAGCGCATCCACCACCGGGCCAGCCGCGCCGTTACCGGAGTTGATGACCAGCTTCAGCGGCTTGAGGTTCGCCACGTTGATGTAGCCCAGCAGGTGGTCGATGTACTCTTTCTGCAGGTTGATTTTTTTGTAGCTGCCGCGCTTCGCGTCGTTCACCGGCGGGAAGTCGTTGGCTTCCGCCAGGCGCTGCACGTCGCGCAGGCCGGTGTCGCCGCTGATCGGGCGCGCGCCCTTGCGCACCAGCTTCATCCCGTTGTAGTCCATCGGGTTGTGGCTGGCGGTCACTTCGATACCGCCGTCCACGCCCAGGTGGAAGGTGGCAAAGTAAATCTCCTCGGTCCCGGAAAGGCCGATATCCAGCACGTCCACGCCCGCGTCCTGCAGCCCTTTCGCCAGGGCCAGCTTGAGGGATTCACTGGTCAGACGCACGTCGCCGCCCAGCACGATGGTCTGCGGTTTTAAATATTCGCCGTACGCGCGGCCAATGCGCCACGCGATGTCTTCATTCAGCTCTTCGCCCAGCTTGCCGCGAATATCGTAGGCTTTAAAACAGGTTAATTTTTCCATGATGACCCCTTTTTCAGGCAACAGTCGGCCCTGACCACTTAATGGCCAAATTGATTTTTTGTCATTCGCAGGCCCGGTAAGCTCAGCGCCACCGGGCATAATGCAGAGTGCTACACCCGCCCGTAGCGATCCTGGAAGCGCACGATATCGTCTTCTTCCAGATACGAGCCGGAGCGCACCTCAATTAAGTCGAGAGGAATTTTCCCCGGGTTTTCCAGACAGTGCGTCGCCCCCAGCGGAATATAAATGGACTCGTTTTCACCCAGCAGTTTGATTTCACCGTCGATAGTGACTTTAGCGGTACCCGCAACCACCACCCAGTGCTCGGCGCGGTGATGGTGCATCTGCACCGACAGCCCCTCGCCCGGCTTCACGGTGATGCGTTTCACCTGATAGCGGTCACCGGAATCAATGGAGTCATATTTCCCCCACGGACGGTAGACTTCGCGGTGAATATGGTGCTCGTGACGGCCATCGGCCTTGATCTGCTCCACCACTTTTTTAACGTCCTGCACGGCGTTACGGTCGGCAATCAGCACGGCGTCCTTGGTCTGGACAACCACCAGATCCTTCACCCCGACCGTGGTCACCAGGCCGGATTCGGCGTAGACGTAGCTGTTTTCCGTTTTGTGGCTAATCACATCGCCGTGGTGGACGTTACCCTCCGGGGTATGGGCGCTGATCTCCCACAGGGAGGACCAGGAGCCGACATCGCTCCAGCCCGCATCCATCGGTACCACGACGGCGTCCGCCGTACGTTCCATCACCGCGTAGTCAATGGACTCTTCCGGGCAGGCGAGGAACGCCTCTTCATCCACGCGGATGAAATCGAGATCCGGGTCCACCACCGCCATTGCTTTCTCGCAGGCGTGCAGAATATCCGGGCGGTATTTGCGCAGCTCTTCCAGATAGCGTCCGGCGCGGAACAGGAACATCCCGCTGTTCCAGTAATACTCACCGCTGGCGACATACGCCTGCGCGGTTTCCAGATTCGGTTTTTCAACAAACTGCGCCACGTCAAACGCCACGCTGTCGCCTTGACCCGGCGTCACGCTGCCGCGACGAATATAGCCATAGCCGGTTTCCGGCAGATCCGGCACGATGCCGAAGGTCACCAGCTTGCCGCTCTCGGCGTAAGGGATCGCCGCACGCACCGCGTCGCGGAAGGCGTCTTCCTGCTGGATAACGTGGTCTGCCGCCAGGACCAGCATCAGCGGGTCACAGTCCGGGCTGCTGCGTTTTGCCGCCAGCGCCGCCAGGGCAATCGCAGGCGCGGTATTGCGTCCGGCAGGCTCCAGGATGATGTTTTCGGTGAGCTTATTCAGCTGGCGCAGCTGCTCGGCAACAATAAAGCGGTGCTGTTCGTTACAAATCACCACCGGGCTTTCACACTCCACGCCGTGCAGACGGTTTACCGTCGTCTGCAGCATGGTGAGATCCCCTTTCAGGCAGAGGAACTGTTTTGGATAGAGCACGCGGGACAGCGGCCACAACCGGCTACCAGAGCCACCAGCCATCACAACCGGATACAAAGTGGTTTGACTCATGATTTATCCCCGTATATCTGCAATAAATTGGCTCAGCACGTTCTCTTTCTCGAGCGTGCGTTCGGCATATTCACGTGCCACCGTGTTCACTTTTGGCATGGCAAGTGCCTGCTCAATTCCGGTTACCAGCGCCGGGACCGATTCCGGCTCCACGCACACGGCAATCCCCGGATAGCTGTCACACAGCTGGCCTAATTCTGTTTCGGCTTCTGCCGTAATCACCGCGTTACCGCCCACTGCCAGAATGTTGGTCAGCTTGGACGGCAGCACCGCGTCCGCGGCGCCGCGTTTTTGGACCACCAGATGGCAGTCGCCCATCTTCAGCAGCGCAGGCAATGCCTCGTAAGACTGAAGCGGGAAAAATTTCACGTTGGTCAGGCCGCGTTCCCCGGCCATTTTTTCCAGCCGCGCCTTTCCCCCGCCCTGCCCGACAATCACAAACGTCCACGGATGTTCACTCAGCAGCTGGGCCGCTTCAATCACGCTCTCCAGCCCCTGTTTTTCGCCGATGTTGCCTGAGTAAAGAATGATTTTTTGATCTTCAGGCAAACCGAGCTGCGCGCGCAGGGCCTGAGCGTCCTGCTCAGTCACGTCGCGAAAACGCGCCACTTCGGACCAGTTCGGGAAGAAGATCACCTTCTCTGCCGGAACGCCCTTCTCCTGCGCCTTGTTCATCATCGAGCGCGAGATAGTCGAGACGTAATCCACGTTATGTAAGCCGCTGCGCTCAAAGGCGCTGGCGAGCTTCGCCACCTTGCCGCCTTTACTTTTGCCTGCCATCCCCAGGCCCAGCATGGCGTCAACTTCATAATCCTGAATGTGCAGCAGAGTGCGCGCGCCGGAGAGTTTGCCCAGCAGGCGCATGCCCGGCGTGCAAAACAGCGTCGGCACCACGCCGATAATGCGATCCGGCTTCCAGCGACGCTGCGCCATCAGCGGGAAGAAACTGCTCAGGGCGAAGCTGCCCAGATGAAGTAACCGTTTCAGCGTTGAGGGCTGCTTAGGCACATACAGCGGGCAGCGCCAGACGGTTGCTGCGCCCTCTTCGCGACGGTAGCGCCAGCTTGAGTAGCGCTCCCCCACTTTCCACTCCGGGTAGTACGGCGGCGCGGTAATGACCCGCACGTCATGTCCCTGGCTCGCCATCCACTCGACCATCTCGCCGGTGTATTTCCCGATGCCGGTTAATTCCGGCGAGTAGTTGATTCCGTACACTAAAATTTTCATAAGCCCGGCACTCCGGACTGACGTTCAGCGAGGAAATAGGCACGACTATTGTCATGCACATTGTCGCTCGCCAGCAGCGCCTCTGGCGTCTGCCAGCGGTAGTCGTCGTGCTGAGAATCAGGCAGACGCAGGTCTGCCTCACTCACCTTCAGACGGAACCCCAGCACGATGTAGTGCGTGGTGAATCCGGTGCCTGAAAAGTTATCGTCATAGAAGTGCTGCCAGACCCCGTAAAACTGGCCCGCTGCCATCGGCAGCTGCAGGCCCAGTTCCGCCAGAGTGAGACGCTCAAACGCATCGGTAAGCGTCTCATCCTTTTGCACGCGCCCGCCGGGCACGAACCAGAAGCCCTGTGCAGGACGGTTGGTTCGTTTCCCCAGCAAGAACTCGCCGCGTTCGTTCTCCACGATCAAATCAATCGAGATGAGCGGAGTGGAACGCACTACCGTGGCAAAATCTTCCTGACTTAAAAACATCGTTACCCCCGGAAGCGGTGCTGGTTTTCCAGGAACCACTGGTAGGTACTGGCCAGCCCCTGCTCCAGTGACACCTCGTGATACCAGCCCAGCTGATGCAGACGGGTCACGTCCAGCAGCTTGCGCGGCGTGCCGTCCGGTTTCGTCGCGTCAAACACCACGCGGCCTTTGTAGCCCACTACCTGCGCGATGGTTTGCGCCAGCTCGCGAATGGTGCAGTCCACGCCGGTACCGACGTTGATGTGCGACAGCATCGGCTCGGTGTTCTCCTGCCACACTTCGCGATCCAGCTCCATCACGTGAATGCTGGCGGCAGCCATGTCGTCCACGTGCAGGAACTCGCGCATCGGCGTACCGCTCCCCCACACCACCACGTCCGGCGCGTTCTCGGCGGTCGCCTCGTGGAAGCGGCGCAGCAGCGCCGGGATCACGTGCGAGTTGCTCGGGTGGAAGTTGTCGTGCGGTCCGTACAGGTTGGTCGGCATCACCGAACGATAGTCGCGGTTGTACTGACGGTTGTAGGACTCGCACAGCTTGATCCCGGCAATCTTGGCAATCGCGTACGGCTCGTTGGTCGCTTCCAGCGTGCCCTGCAGCAGTTCGCTTTCGGCGATCGGCTGTTTCGCCATTTTCGGGTAAATACAGGACGATCCGAGGAACAGCAGCTTATTCACGTTGTGCAGATGCGCCGCGTGAATGATGTTGCTCTCGATCATCATGTTTTCGTAGATGAAATCCGCCGGGTAGGTGTTGTTAGCGACAATACCGCCCACCTTCGCCGCCGCCAGATACACCTGGTCAATGCGTTCGTTAGCAAAGAAGTCCTGTACCGCGCGGCTGTCGAGCAGGTTCAGCTCGTCGCGGGTGCGGACAATCACTTCCACGTCACCGCGCTGCTCCAGCTGGCGAACAATCGCGGAACCCACCATTCCGCGATGACCGGCGACAAAAATACGTTGTTTTGTCATTCTCAGGACTCCAGCGCGATGGCAACCTCGTAGCCATGAGACTTGAGCAGGGAGTGTTTTTTCGCTGCTTCAAGATCTTTAGCTACCATCTCGGAAACCATTTCCTGCAGAGTGATTTCTGGTTTCCAGCCCAGCTTCTCGTGCGCTTTGGTTGGGTCGCCCAGCAGGGTTTCCACTTCAGCAGGACGGAAGTAGCGCGGGTCAACCTGGACAATCACGTCGCCTGGCTTCACGCCCGGTGCGTCGTGGCCGGTCACGGAAACCACGATACCTTTCTCTTCCACGCCGGTACCTTCGAAGCGCAGTTTGATGCCCAGCTGTGCCGCGGCCATTTCAACGAACTGACGTACGGAGTACTGCACGCCGGTCGCAATCACGAAGTCTTCTGGCTGTTCCTGCTGCAGCATCATCCACTGCATTTTCACGTAGTCTTTGGCATGGCCCCAGTCACGCAGGGAATCCATGTTGCCGAGGTGCAGGCAAGACTCCAGACCCTGCGCGATGTTGGCGATAGCGCGGGTGATTTTGCGGGTCACGAAGGTTTCGCCGCGACGCGGAGATTCGTGGTTGAACAGGATGCCGTTACAGGCGTACATGCCGTAGGATTCACGGTAGTTCACGGTGATCCAGTAGGCGTACAGTTTTGCTACCGCATACGGAGAGCGCGGGTAGAACGGCGTGGTCTCTTTCTGTGGGATTTCCTGCACCAGACCGTACAGCTCGGAGGTGGATGCCTGGTAGAAGCGAGTTTTCTTCTCAAGGCCGAGGAAGCGGATCGCTTCCAGCAGACGCAGCGTACCCATGGCATCAACGTCAGCGGTGTATTCCGGGGATTCGAAGGAGACCGCTACGTGGCTCATCGCGCCCAGGTTGTAGACTTCATCCGGCTGCACTTCCTGCAGGATACGGGTCAGGTTGGAGGTATCGGTCAGGTCGCCGTAGTGCAGGTGGAATTTCGGGTTCGCCGCGTGAGGATCCTGATAAATATGATCCACACGTTCGGTGTTGAAAGAAGATGCACGACGTTTAATACCGTGTACTTCATACCCTTTTTCCAGCAGGAACTCTGCCAGATAAGAACCATCCTGCCCGGTAACGCCGGTGATGAGAGCGACTTTAGACATGTTTATATTCCTCTACTTATGAATTTAATCAGTTTCAACGCGTTCGCGTATCACCACTGCGGGGTTGCCACGGCAAATTTTATTTGCCGGTAGCGATTTAAAAACGCTGCTGCGGGCACCGACTACCGTGCCATCGCCAACAGAAACACCCGGTGCAACAAAAACATCCGTTGCCAGCCAGCATTTTTCGCCAATCACAACAGGCGAAGCGGTAATATCAAAATGCTGACTCATAAAATCGTGGCTGCCGGTGCACAAATAACATTTCTGTGAAACCACCGAATTTGCGCCAACCGTAATTTCGCCAAGGGTATATAACACCGCATCATCCCCAACCCATGCGTAATCCCCCAGCGTTAATTTCCACGGATAGGTAATTTTCACAGAAGGTCGGATGACTACGTTTTTTCCGATTTTTGCGCCAAACAGGCGCAATAAAAAAGCTCGCCAGCGGTACATTATTTGCGGCGACCAGGCAAATAATGTTGCCTGAACGGCCCACCACAGCTGTACCTTAATACCGTTCCCGCCCCGAAAACCTTTCGGCACGGAGAAACCTTTTAAATCCTGCATTGCGTTTCCTTATATTCAGGCTTTGTTATATAAGGTTTTCGTTTTGCCTGTGGTACGCAGGCGTAATAAATAGGACAATTCCGCCCAGAACCCCGGCACGCGTAATATTTTACGCTGCACGTTTTTGGCATCCTGGCACAATTCCAGATTATTAGACGTTGACACGCCGCCCATTGAGAATTCAGACACCAGCCCTTTAATTCGACGGAACGGGTAACCTGATTTATACAGGCTGGCTGCCAGCGCATAATCGGAAGACACTTTATACTGCAAATCGTAAGGCTGTTTTTTCAGCCCCTTTACCGGGAAGAAAATGGCCTGATGGCTGGCCGGCAAGCTGTGGTAGATATACCAGCCTGGCTTCGCGCTACGGCACACTTTATGTCCATCGCCAAAATCGAGCAGCGCATCGCCAATATACATGGCGTCCTCTTTCTGGCGAGCCAGCTGACGGGCAAACAGCGCCACGTCTTCATGGAAAATATCGCCCGAGTTCAGGAAGATGGCATAACGGCCTTGCGCCATGTTGATGCCTTTATTCATCGCATCGTAGATGCCTTTATCTTTCTCGCTGATGTAGCGTAAGTTGAACTCACCGTTGAGTTTTTCCAGAAACTCCGCCGTGCCATCGTTCGAGCCGCCGTCGACCACAATCCACTCAAAGGTGAGGCTTGGATCGCGCGCCAGGTTGCGCAGCGAGCGCCAGGTTTTTACCACCCCTTCGTAATTACGAAAAGCGACAGTAATGACGCTAAGAAACATAAATCACCTCATTTCGTCATACGTTCGTAATATTAAGCGCCTTGCGCAGAATAAACGGACAGACAATCAAGAAAGCATATTCCGGGCTAAATATTGACCCGGTAAAAAACAGCGACACCGGAGTAAACAGATAAAGCTGAACGCGAAAATTCTGGTTATCACCAAACGCGTTAATCATCATTTTGAAAACTTTAAACAGATACCACAGGGTCAACAGTACGGCGAACCACGAAAAATAAATAATTAACAGATACAGACCATTGTCTATGGTTTTACCGACATCCGCACCGTTAAAGATTCCGAATGATGCAACATATTCGTAAAGTGAGCCGAATCTTACTACCCCATCAATATGGGTTAAGGAATAACCCACCATCACCAGCGGTCCAATGATGCGATAATAGGACGAAGACCCTTCCGTTCCCAAATCACCCAGACGTTCTGAGATGTACGGGAAGGCAAATATCACGCCTACCATAAATACCGTCAGGGAGATAATCGCCAGCGGCAGTTTTTTCTTAATCGCATCTTTGTTCAGGTACTGAAACGCCCATTCCAGCAGGTAAAACAGGATAAATGTCATTACCCCTGAGAACGATCCAGACAGAACAATTCCTGCAAGAATCATAGCATCGGTCTTAGGCGTTTTGATACCAAACTGTTTGATGCTGAGCCAAATTGAGATTAACGCCAGAGCGAAAAACGCCGGTTCAAAATAGAGGGCTGTAGTACGCTTCCCGCCAAACTTGATGAAGTTCAATACATAGCTGTTACTGTAAATGAGATATTTCGAAATTATCTCCATCAGGCTGCTGCCGCCGGTGAGAATAATTTGCGCCATCTCCAGCGCGGCAAGCATAACAATTAACGCAACGGCAATATAAAAGAACCTAAGGATTTTCCGATAATTGTGCGGAGAAATAGTTTTAAACCGAATACTCCAGACCATACCGATAATAATGACAATATAAACAAACAGCATGGTTGACGTGACGTATTTACTGGCATCCAGCGACTGGCCAAAGATGTAGTTAAACAGCGTCAGGCCCGTGCCCAGCCCTAAGGCAATCATCAGCTTCTTGAGGTTGATTTTATCGACATACAGCAGAAGCAGAACGGGCAGGAAGGTTACGATGGTTATCGGGAAGCTTTCGCCGAGCTGGGCAATTTTGACGTTGACCAGCAGGTAGATCAGCGGCAGCAGCAGATAACTACAGACTCTGATAGAACGAGACATATTCCTCCAGCATCTGTTGTCCACTGTAGGCCTTGCGGCTGCGGTTGCGGAACGATTCCAGGTCCGTGCCAAAAACGATCTCAGCAATCTGCGCCTTCGGCAGCTGTACCAGCGGCAGGACCTCCTGCTCCGTGAAGGTTTTCCCGCCGGACTTTTCCAGCACTTCGCGCGCCGCATCGCTGTGGGTGGCGATCACCGGCACGCCGATAGAGAGCGCTTCGCAGAGGATCAGCGGGTAGTTATCCACGCGGGAGCTGAACACCAGCGCGTCCATTTCATTCAGCGCACTCATCAGCTTGCGCTTGTCGGTCTCAAACCCGTGGTTCACCACGTTAGTCCCTTCGAATGGGGAAAACTTGCCGAAGGTATGAAGCTCTATCTTGTCACCCAGCGCCATCATGTCACGCACCAGCTGCTGGTTGGTTTTACCGTCGTAACGCAGGTCATGCGCAACAATAGCGATTTTCGGTTTGCCCGCGGTTTCGGCCACCGGGGTTAGCTCGGCAAGAATGGCTTCCGTCGCCACGTCGATGCCGTTGTTGATAATCTGACAGCGCCCTGCCCCGTACAGGCTGTTGAAGGCATCGGCCACGTGCTGGCTCGGGGAGATGAACGTACAGCCGAGCGAGAGCATGTCGCGGAACAGCTGACGCTTTCCGGCCACCAGCTGATGCGCGCGATCCACCTTCACCGGCGGGTAGTTGCTTAACGTCGGGCACTTCTGGCAGTTATCTTTCCAGCCTTCGCAGCCGTCGGTAAACGCGCAGCGTCCGGTCACGCTCCAGTGATCGTGCAGCGTCCAGACAAAGCGGGTATCGGGCTTGTGGGCCTGCACCTTCTGGCAAAACGCCACCACCTCTTCCAGATTCAGCCAGTAGCTGTGCAGCACGTGAAAATGCAGCACAACCGGGCCCGCGGTGCGGGTAACCGTGCGGTAAAGATTGTTCAGGTTGCCAAACAGATCGCGGTTAAACAGACGGAACAGCGCAATGTTGGCAATCGAGGTCAGACGCGGCGTGTGCTTGTGCACCTGCGGGAAGTTATCGTGGCTGACGCTTTTCTTGCCGCCTTTGCCGTAACCGTAAATAAAGCGAGACTGAAGTCCTTTTTGCAGCGCGCGCTGGTGCAGATCCAGGGCCACGCCTGCCGCTCCGCCTTCTGCGAGGCGTACGTTAAATTGCAGAATGTTCATTTAATCACCTTCACGCGGGCTTTTTCTCCCACCACCAGCGCGTTATCCGGAATGCTGTCCAGCACTACGCTGCCAGCACCAATCGTGACGTTATTACCAATCGTAATGTCACCGATGATTACCACGTTCGCGCCCAGCTCGACGTTGTTGCCGATGACCGGGCAGGCCAGACTGTCAGGCCCGCGGTTGCCAATGGTGACCGCATGACGAATGGTGAAATCATCCCCGGCGACCACAAACTTGTTGATTACCACCGCATAGCCGTGATGGATGGTAAAGCGGCGGCCAATGGTGGCAGCGGCCTGAATTTCATAGCCAAAAAAGCATTCGGTAATGATGCGGTACAGCACCAGCACGGGCGCCGCCCAGATATTGTTCAGCACGTTTTTCTTACGCCACACCGAGCAAAAGTGCGCGATGCGGTACGCCAGAACCATGCAGCACGGACGCAGGCTCCAGCTGTTAGCGCGGCAATCTTCCAGAAACATTATTTCCCCCGAAGTCCATCAGCCAGGCGCTTGCCGTTACGCACGGACAGCAGCGTCAGCAACGTGCGCCAGTTCATGCGCTTATTGCGGATCTGATAGAGGGTAAAGAGCTGATATTTACGGCTGGCACGGTCAAACTTGTCCTTGTGCTTGCGGTAAAAATGGAAGTAGCCGGAGAACTTCTTCGGCGAGGAGGTGATTTGCATCTCCCCGTGGTTGATATGCAGGATCTGCGTGGCCTCTTCCACTTTCCACGGCTCGCCGTATTCCACCACCATGCGCAGGAAGATATCGTAATCCTGCGCGGCCTTGAGTTCGGTATCGAACAGGCACTCTTTGAAACGCCACGCCCAGGTGAAGACCTGGTTACCAATAATGTTGCGCTTGTAGAACAGGCGGCGAGAGTACGGCGATTTCGGGTACAGCGGCAGACTCGCGGGCTGCGAGTAAACCTCGCCCTGGCAGACATAGTCGTTGGCATACAGGAAAGCGTGCGTGACCAGCTGTTCTTTATGCGACAGGAAGATAGACAGGCGGTTCGGCGTCCATTCGTCATCGTCGTCGATTCCGGTCAGATACTGCCCTTTGGCCTGCATAATCGCCTGATTACGCACCGCGCACGCGCCGGAGTTAATCGCGTTATGCGTATAGACCACCCGCGGGTCGTTGAGGTCAGTCACAAACTTTTGCAGCTGTTCATACGAGGAAGAGCAGTCATCAACGATGATCAGCTCCCAGTTATCGTAATCCTGTCGCAGGACGGATTTTATTGCGCGGATCGCCAGCTGCTGACGATTCCATGTCGGCATATAGATTGAAACTAAAGGGCGTTGTGTGGTCATGGTCTTCCCCTTATCCCTCACCCCGCTCCTCTCCCGGAGGGAGAGGGAGATAGCTGCTCTCCTCTCTGGGGAGAGGGTTAGGGTGAGGGGGATTTTTATTTGCTGTCAGATTTATATTCGTACTCGTAATAACCGTAATCCTGGTACCCGGTCGCGCGGCGGAAGATGGAGTTCAGGATCACCCCTTTCACCTCAATCCCGTTCTGCTCGAAGCGGCTCAGGCTGGTTTCCACCTCTTTCAGGGTGTTGACCGCGTAACGCGCCACCATCAGCGTGGTGCCAGCGTGGCGGCCAACAACCGCTGCGTCGGTTACGGCCAGAATTGGCGGCGTATCGATCAGCACCAGGTCGTAGTTTTTGCTCGCCCACTCCACCAGTTCGGTGAAGCGTTCGCTCATCAGCAGCTCGGACGGGTTAGGCGGCACCTGACCGCGTGGGATCAGATCAAATTTCGGCACCGTTGTGGGTTTCGCGCTCTGGCTGATGTCACCTTTGCCGAGCAGGATTTCCGACAGACCGTTCACGTTGTTGGTGCCCAGCAGTTCGTGGGTGTAGCCCTTACGCATATCGCAGTCGATCAGCAGCACGCGCTTGTCGGTCTGGCTGACCACCGCCGCCAGGTTGGCGCAGACGAAGGTTTTACCGATCGACGGGCTCACGCCGGTTAACATCAGGACGTTGTTTTTGGCCTGCATCATGGCGAAGTGCAGGCTGGTGCGCAGGCTGCGGATCGCTTCGATGGCGAGGTCGGTCGGGTTACCCACCGCCAGAAGCTGGCTCTGTTTGTAACGCTTGACGCCCTTGATGGTTTTGACGCTGTCACGGGATTTTTGCCACTCGGACAGCGGAATGCTGGCATAGACGTTGATACCGCTCTCTTCCAGCACCTGCGGGCTTTCGATACCGCGGTTGAACAGCGAACGCAGCAGCACGCCCACGATGGAGAGCATCAGGCCGAGAATAATGCTGCCGAGAATAATCAGCGCTTTCTTCGGCTTCAGCACGCCAGGCTGGGTAATGGCCGGGTCGACGATACGCACGTCACCGACGGTACTGGCTTCGGTGATTTTCAGCTCCTGCTGCTTGTTCAGCAGCTGCATGTAAACCTGCTGTCCTGACTCCACGTCGCGGGTCAGACGCACGATCTCCTGCTGCGTTTTCGGCATCGCGGTCACGCGGTCATTGAGCTTCGCCTTCTCCTCTTCCAGCGTGCGGCGTTTCTCCAGCAGCGTGCGGTAGGCCGGGTGACGTTTGGTATAAAGCTTGGAAATTTCCGCCTCTTTGAAGGTCAGCTCGTTGAGCTGCGCGTCAATGTTGACCATTGAATCGAGGACCGATTTCGCCTCCAGCGGCAGGTCAACGGAGTCTTTATCCTGACGATAGGCGTTCAGCTTGTTCTCGGCATCATCCAGACGGGCACGCACTTCCGGGAGCTGTTTTGACAGGAACGCCAGGCTTTTCGCCGCTTCTGCCGACTTACGCTCGACGTTCTGCTCAAGATAGTTGCGGGTAATGCTGTTCAGTATGTCGCGGATTTGATCCTTATCTTCACCGGTAAAGGTCATGCTCAGCACGCCGGTGTCCTTACCGTTTTCGGTGACGGTCAGGTTGTTTTGCAGATTATTGATCATTCCCAGCGTGGAGAATTTGGTGACGGTGAATTCACCGCCCTCCTGTGCGTTGATGGCGCTAACCATCATGCTGACGCCGTCTTTGGTCAGCATCTGCCCCACTTCACCGCGGGCGCTAAAACCTGCGTCGCTGGTTAGCTGATACTGTTTCGGGCCAAGCACCGTCAGGGTAAACGTCTGATCGGCGGCCCCTTTCGGCAGCACGAAGTCAGTCACTTTCACCGTGTCGTTGCTTCGCCCCATCAGACGATCCCAGCCGGCACCAAAGATTGGGAAGGTATTTTTGGTGACGGAGATATCGAGCCCGAGGTCGTGAACCGTTTTACCCAGCACCAGGCGTGACTGGATGAGCTGAATTTCGGCGTCGGATGCCGGCGGCTTGTTCGCCAGCGCGGAACCAATGTCCTGCACCAGCGAGTTGCCGGTATTCTGCTCGATCTGCACCAGCGCATCGGCGCTGTAGATAGGGGTGGCGAAGAGCGTGTAGACGACGGCCGCCGCGGCGAACACGGCGGTAATGCCAAGCACCCACCACTTTGCCTCTACAACAGTGCCGACCAGGCGCCCAATATCAATTTCATCACTGCCCGAAGTCGGGGCGGCAGAAGGTCTTGTTTTTTCTGTCATTGTTATCCCTGCTGAGCTTTCAGTGCCTGCGCCCACTGTTGGGCAGACTGGTCAAGTAAGGTGTAAACCGCCTCAAAGGCCTCATGGCTTTTGCGATACGGATCGGGGATTTCACGTTCATTGTCCCAGTGACCAAACAGCATCACCTTGCCGCGCATCTCCGGAGCGATATCGCACAGCGCATGAATATGGCGTTTTTCCATCGTCAGGATCAGGTCATACTCGCGGCACATGCGGCCAGTGACCTGGCGGGCCACGTGGCCGTCGAGAGAGAGATGATGATCCCGCGCCACGCTCGTTGCGCGCTCATCGGCACCTTTACCGACCAGTGCACCCAGCCCGGCCGAATCAACGGTCAGTTCGGGCTGGTAGTGTTTCAACAACCGTTCAGCCGTAGGGGAACGGCAGATATTCCCCACGCATACCACCAGAATTTTGTTAAACATCGCGGATTACCAGGTATGAATGTCGCGCGCCGTATCCGTCATGTAGCGAACGCCACTGATGGTTGGCAGCAACTGGTTGATCAGACGGTTCCAGCGGGCAACCGGCGCGGTGGTGACATACACCACATCGTATGGCTGGAGACGGAACTCCGTTGCCATCACCAGAGAGGTCGCATCGGACATATCCAGCTGGTAGATGTTGGCAATCTTGCCTTTCGCACTGCCCTCACCTTTCAGCGGACGGATAACGAAGATACCGGTCGCGTTAGAGGTCGTCAGATCGATACCTTCAGCATTGCCCAGCGCTTCGGTCAGCGTCATACCGCTAAAGTCCATTTTGAGGGTGCTCTGTTTCTTCACTTCACCCATCACGAAGACTTTCAGATCGTCATTGCGCGGTACGTAGAGAATGTCGCCCGGATAGAGCAGGCGGTTCTGGGTCAGATCGCCGTTTTGCATCAGCGCCTGCAGCGAAATGCGCTGCTCCTTCCCGTTGTGGGTGAGCACGACGTTGCGCCAGTCCGCGCCGTCGGTTAACCCGCCCGCGGCGTTAATGGCATCCAGTACCGTCAGAGGAACGTTGGTGATGGCCTGCTGGCCGGATTTATTCACCTGGCCGGAGATATAGGCTTTTTGCGAGCGGAATGCGGCGATATTAACGTCCACCTGCGGATCGGCGATGTACTGCGCTAAGCGGCCGGTAATATCACTACGGATCTCGGCAAGCGTTTTGCCTGCAACATGGACTTTACCAATGTAGGGATAGAACATGGTGCCATCTGACTGCACCCAGTTACCGGTGTCGCTTGAGCTACGGTACTGGCCCGCTGGCGTGGTCAGTTCAGGGTGGTCCCAGACGGTCACGTTGATCACGTCCCCCGGCCCCACGCGGTACTGGTAAGACGCAATTTCCTGATCCAGCGACATATTCGGCTGGGCAACATTCGGACGTGGACGTAATTGTTCGACCAGACGAGGCGTAAGAGGATAAACATTCACCATTTTGTCGAGATCAAAATCGGCATCCTGTTGTTTGATCACATCCTTACCCATTGTTGACATATTGCTGCCGGGAAAGACCGTGCAACCACTCATCAAGGTCACAGACACCAATAATGGCATCAATTTCATTTTGGATTTCATCATTGATTATTTATCACTTTGGCAGAGTAATTATCCTGTGCAATTTAAATAAGCTCGAGTCGTATTGGGTTTCAGCATGCAGTTAATCAAATAGAAATATAACTGGCATCAGTCCTAAAAAAAGCTTATTCATCCATTGGCTATTGACAGAATAATCGAGGCTGATTCACACGCTTTCAGGCACGCTACCGCCCTTGGCTTTCAGTTACCAATCCACTGACTAAACAATGTGTTATGGATAGACACCCTCTTGAGCAAGGTCTTCTGGAAATATATCAGTCGCTTGAGAAACCCAACGGATAATGAATAACCATCTCCTGAAGACCAAACATTAATAGCAACACCGAGATTTAACATTTGATGCTGGGAGAATTGTTGCAGCTAACCTAATAGCAGGCAAGGAGACAACAGTCCTAATATCGGTTTTTAAGATTAATATTAAGAGCAAATTTTTGACCTTTTAGGATTTTCTTTATATTGACAAAATGAGAGTAAAAAACACCGCCTGCGATATATCCTAAAATGCTATCTCTGCAATTAAATATTCGCATTTCGCTTATTTACACATTATTGAGAATGCTCTCTTTTTTAACCGTCGTATTAAGAGAAATCTCAGCCCGGCATTGCAATTTCCCCCAGCTTTATCCATGATCGAAGTGTGACATTCGTCATATAACAGAAGGTATTGCTATTACTATGGAATGGATTGCCGATCCCTCAATCTGGGCCGGGCTGGTTACGCTGGTCGTCATCGAGCTGGTGCTCGGGATTGATAATCTGGTTTTTATCGCCATCCTTGCTGAAAAACTGCCCCCTTCCCAGCGCGACCGCGCGCGCGTAACGGGTCTGCTGCTGGCGATGGTGATGCGTTTACTGCTGCTGGCCTCTATCTCCTGGCTGGTGACGCTCACTCAGCCTCTGTTCTCCATTCACGGCCTGAGTTTTAGCGCCCGCGATCTGATCATGCTCTTCGGCGGGTTGTTCCTGCTGTTCAAAGCCACGGTGGAGCTCAACGAGCGGCTGGAGGGCAAAGACAGCGAGAACCCGACCCAGCGTCGCGGGGCGAAATTCTGGCCGGTAGTGGCGCAAATCGTGGTGCTGGATGCGGTCTTCTCACTTGACTCGGTGATCACCGCCGTCGGGATGGTGGATCACCTTGCGGTGATGATGGCTGCGGTGATCATTGCCATCACGCTGATGGTCATGGCCAGCAAGGCGCTGACCCGCTTTGTGAACAGTCACCCGACCATCGTGATCCTCTGTCTGAGCTTCCTGCTGATGATTGGCTTTAGCCTGGTGGCCGACGGTTTTGGCTTCCATATTCCGAAAGGCTACCTGTACGCCGCCATCGGCTTCTCCGTCATGATTGAAGCGCTTAACCAGCTGGCAATATTTAACCGCCGCCGCTTCCTGTCCGCGAATCAGACTCTGCGTCAGCGCACGGCCGACACGGTTATGCGCCTGCTAAGCGGTAAGAAAGAGGATGCGGAGCTGGATGCCGAATCCTCCGCCATGCTGGCCGATCACAGCGACGGGCTGATCTTTGACCCGCAGGAAAGACGGATGATCGAGCGGGTGCTTAATCTGAATCAGCGGACGGTCAGCAGCATCATGACCTCGCGGCACGACATTGAGCATATCGACCTGACGGCACCGGAAGAGCACATTCGCGCCCTGCTGGATAAAAACCAGCACACCCGCGTGGTGGTGACCGGCGGTGAAGAGGAAGAGGAGCTGCTGGGCGTGGTGCACGTTATTGACCTGCTCCAGCAGCAGCTGCACGGCGAGGCGCTCAATCTACGCGTACTGGTCCGCCAGCCGCTGGTTTTCCCGGAGGGGCTACCGCTGCTTTCCGCCCTTGAGCAATTCCGTAACGCGCGCACGCACTTTGCCTTTGTGGTGGATGAGTTTGGTTCGGTGGAAGGGCTGGTCACGCTCAGCGACGTGATGGAAACCATTGCCGGTAATTTGCCTAACGAGGTGGATGAGATTGACGCCCGCCATGATATTCAGAAAAACGCAGACGGTTCGTGGACGGCTAACGGCCATATGCCGCTGGAAGACCTGGTGCAATACGTGCCGCTGCCGCTGGATGAAAAACGGGAATATCATACTATTGCCGGTCTGCTGATGGAGTATTTGCAGCGTATCCCGCAGCCGGGGGAAGAGGTTCAGGTGGGCGACTATCTGCTCAAAACGCTGCAGATTGAAAACCATCGCGTGCAGAAGGTTCAGCTCATTCCGCTGCGGGATGAGGAAGAGCTGGATTTTGAGGTTTAGGTAAAACAAAACGGCAACCCGGTTGCCGTTTTTAGTGTTTGCTCCCTCTCCCACGGGAGAAGGCCGGGATGAGGGCATCAGGCCGCAACGCTCCCCGGCGCAACGGACATCAAAGCTTATCCAGAAGCTTCTTCACGTCCTTACCGTCCTGTGAATCTTTATTGCGATCCGCCCAGCCGCTAAGCCGACGTTTCGCTTCATCCTGCAGATGCTTGCGCAGGATCTGATCCACCTGCAGGCTGTAATTCAGGGCCTGCCATTTGCCGTATACGGTCAGCGGGACAGGCGTCTCTTTCAGGAAGTCGATGAGCTTGCTTTCACCCTGCCAGCCGGAAAGTACCCGCACGTTAAAGCGCGTGTCCGCGGTCTCTTTCACCAGATCCAGCTTACCTTCACCGGTCATTGATAACAGTGAAGAGGCACCCTGCATCCCGTCGAGTGTAAGTTGCCCGTTGTCCAGCGTCAGGTCCGTGGTGAAGCTGTCGAGGCGCGTGGCGCTGTCGTAGTTATCCTGGGCCTTCACATCGCTGCTGCGCTCAACCGCCTGCTGCACCAGCTGCTGGAAGTTAAGCCCTTCCATACGGGAATTTTTCAGATCAAGATGCGCCTGCCCCTGCCACTCGCGGCGGAAAGCATCTGCATCAATTTTCGTGCCTGAGAAGTCACCTGCGAGCGTCAACTGCCCCGTCAGGGATATCGGATAGTTAAACGCGTTCAGGATGGTGCCTATCTCAACGTTGTCGAGACGCGGTTGGAATTCGGCGCTGGCAACGTCTTTACGGACATCCAGCGTGCCGGGCAGCGAGAGGTTTCCTGCGCCCATCTTACCGCTCAATTCGGAGATCACCAGCAAACCGTTATGGTTAAACATCTGGCTGCTCACGTCGGTAAAATCAATGCCACGCCAGCGCAGGCTATTGGCTTTCAGCAGAATATCCGCCGTGAATCCGCGCAGGGCGTTATAGTCAGGCTGATCGAGATTAGACGAGATAACCGGACGTGATGCCGGTGCCTGGCTTTGCCCCGTCTGGGTGGCATCGCTATCCGTGGCGCTGGCCGGCAGAGGCGGCAGCAGGTTTTCCAGATTGAGCTTGTCAAACTGCAGATTCAGCACCCACTTCGGCTTCTCTTCGAGCGTGACGCTCGCCTGCCCCTTCAGGCTACTGTCATTTGCCTGCAGGTTGAGATTATCCAGCTCCAGCTGCTTTTGTTCTTCGCGCCACACGGCCTGCAGCGTTCCCTGCCCGGTTATCCCCTGGGTGGGGAGATCGGCACCCGTCAGCTGCCAGCTCAGCTGCTGAATGTCGGCCGTGAGCTGATGCGGGTAGTCCGAGGCGTTCACATTAGCATTCAGCGACAGGGTCAAATCACGCTGATCGCGGTTCACGCGCCCGCTAAATTCCAGCGACGCAAGATGGTGAGCATCCTGTTCCATCTGCAGGTTAATGTTGCGAATGGTCACCTGCTCCTGGTGCTCATGCTGGAAAACCAACACGCTGTCGGCAACTTTCAGCTTGCCGATATCAAAGGACCAGCCGGTATCAGACGGTTCATTAGGCAGAGTATTTTCGCGCGGCGCAACCGGCGCACTGGCATCACGCACGGCTTCGGTTTGCGGGGTGAGCTGAATCACCGCGCCTTTCAGCATCACCTGCTTAACCTGCAGCTGATGGGAAATGAGCGGGATCAGCGCCACATCAAGGCGCATGTTGTCTGCGGACACCAGCGGCTGGGCCGCCCCCGGCGCGGTGAGCGACATGCGGCCAGAGAGAATGCTGAGCTGCGGCCAGACGTGCCAGCGCAGCGGCCCGTCAAGCTTCAGTTGATAACCACTGCGCGCCTCGACCTGCCGCACCATATAAGCGCGGAAATCGTTGGGGTTAACCAGCAGAACCAACGCCGAAAGGCCAGCCACCAGCACCACCAGCAAAATCATCAGCGTCGTCAGAACTCTTCTCATGGCATCCTCAATGGACTAACGATCAGTCTTTATCAATACGGCTGGCAACCGCGCCCTGCTGGTCGCGATATTTTGCGTCCTGTCGACGGTTATAAGGACGATCTGCCGGGCCTGACAGCGGTTCAAAGCTCAACGCGCCGATCATCATGCCCGGGCGCAGCGCCAGCGGCAATTTACCGGCATTGAAGAATTCCAGCACGATACGCCCCGACCAGCCTGGATCGATACGGTGCGCGGTCACGTGAACCATCAGCCCCAGTCGCGCCAGCGAAGAACGGCCATCAAGCCAGCCGACCAGGTCCGGAGGCAGGGTGACGGATTCAAACGTCACCGCCAGGGCCAGTTCACCCGGATGCAGATAAAAAGCTTCGCCTTCATCGATAACGATTTCGTCACTCATCACGCGATCGAGCGCGGCGCTGACTTCGTCCTTCGGCCCGCTGAGGTCAATGAACGGTGCGGTATGGCCACTAAAGGTGCGGAATTTATTCCCCAAGCGGACATCAACGGTCACGCCATTGATACGCTCAACCGGTGGGCGTGGGGTAATAGATAAACGGCCTTCATCCAGCCAGGCTTCTATATCGCGATCACAAAGACGCATGCCTATTTCTCCTTTCATGCATCGTACCCTGAGGCGGTAAGCGCTCAGGGTAAAACCAGGTTATCTCTGAACGGTACACAATTCACGCGGCTTATTCAAAAAACTGGCTGATTTTCGCTTTTAAGATATCAATAGCAATGCGGTTTTTACCCCCGCGCGGCACGATGATATCGGCGTATTGTTTGGATGGCTCAATAAACTGCAGGAACATCGGGCGAACCGTTTTCTGATACTGCGCCATGACGGAGTCCATCGAACGGCCTCGTTCATTCACGTCACGCTTGATGCGGCGCATCAGGCAGATATCCAGCGGGGTATCAACGAAAATCGAGAAATTCATGGATTCACGCAGGCGGGCGTCGGTCAGGAGCAGGATGCCTTCAAGGATAATGACCTTTTTCGGCTCGATGCGGATGGTTTCCTGCGTGCGGGTGTGTTCTACATAACTGTAAACGGGCAGCTCAATCGCCTGGCCGCTCTTAAGCGCTTCTAAATGCTGGAACAGCAAGCTGTGATCCATTGCATTCGGGTGGTCATAGTTGGTTTTGACGCGCTCTTCCATCGACAGATGGGATTGATCTTTGTAATAGCTGTCTTCGGGAATGACGCCGATATGCTCATCACCTACTTGTTCACGCAGTTCGCGATAAAGCGTACTGGCAATTAGACTTTTACCTGAAGCCGATGCGCCGGCGATGCCTATAATGACGCACTGATGAGACTTATCAGTCATAAATTTAGCGACCTGATTAACCTGGATGTTAAGGAAGGACGACGCCGGAGCGTCAAACGCGGCAATTATAGGGATTTCGCGGGCGTGATACCAGTCGAATGCACAGGTTCTGCGAGACTGGCCGAAAAGTGACGTTTTATTCCCTGAGTGAAATTTAAATGAACGTTTTTTCAGCGTTTAACCGTTTTTTTCTCACGGAGCCTCTATTTAATAAGTCTGTGGTGTCAAATTCTGAGCGGTCACCATATGAATTGTAAATTGTTTGTACTAGCATAAACCAAATTATCAAATTCACGCGTTCGGACATCTTCCCTGACGGCATGGCGTCTCTGGATAAAGCGGTAATGAATAAACAATACCAGCGGGTTTTGGTTACCACCCCACATCCTTTAATACGACTTGTCTGTCTGGGCCTGGTCACCTTTATCTTTACCTTATTTTCCCTCGAGCTCACCCGGTTCGGCACCCTGCTGGCCCCGCTCTGGTTCCCCACCGCCATTATGATGGTGGCGTTTTACCGCCATGCAGGAAAAATGTGGCCGGGAATCGCCCTGGCCTGTTCGTTTGGCAATATTCTGGCCACCTGGATGCTCTTTTCGTGGGGATCGATAAACCTTACCTACACCTCAGTTAACGTGGTTGAAGCCTTTATCGGTGCGTTGTTGTTGCGCAAGTTGCTCCCATGGTACAACCCGCTGCAGAATCTGAATGACTGGATCCGCGTGGCCATCGGCAGCGCGGTGATACCGCCGCTGGTTGGCGGCTTGCTGGTTTCCCTGCTGGCGCCCGGCCCCGAACCCCTGCGTAATTTCTTCGTCTGGGTGTTATCCGAAGCCATCGGCGCGCTGGCGGTGGTTCCGCTGGGGCTGTTGTTTAAACCGCATTATCTGCTGCGCCACCGTGACCCGAGACTGCTGCTGGAAACCCTGACCACGCTGGCCGTAACGCTGGCCCTCAGTTGGGCAGCCATCACCTGGCTGCCGTGGCCTTTCACCTGCGTAATCGTTTTGCTTATGTGGAGCGCCGTGCGCTTGCCGCGAATGGAAGCGTTCCTGGTATTTCTGGTCACCGTGATGGTTGTGTCGCTGATGATTGCCCAAAATCCTGTGGCGCTGACAACCCAGCACGTCGGGGCGATGCTGAACGCTCCCTGGCTGCCGTTCCTGATGCTGCTCCTGCCTGCCAACGTGATGACCATGGTGATGTACGCCTTCCGCGCCGAGCGCAAACACATCACCGAAAGCGAGGAGCGTTTCCGCAATGCGATGGAGTATTCCGCGATTGGCATGGCGCTGGTCAGCATTGAGGGTAAATGGCTGCAGGCTAACAAGGCGCTGTGCAATTTCCTCGGCTACAGCCAGACGGAGCTCCAGTCGCTGACCTTCCAGCAACTCACCTGGCCGGAAGATCTGCACACCGACCTGGAACAGCTCGAACAGCTGGTCAACGGCGACATCAATACCTATACCCTCGAGAAGCGCTATTACACCCGCGACGGGGAAGTAGTCTGGGCGCTCCTTGCCGTCTCCGTCGTGCGCCATGCCGACGGTTCGCCGCTCTATTTTATTGCTCAGATTGAAGACATTAATGACCTGAAGCAGACCGAGTGGGTTAATAAACGCCTGATGGAGCGCATTACGCTCGCCAACGAAGCGGGCGGCATCGGCATCTGGGAGTGGGATCTGGAGCCAGACATTATCAGCTGGGACAAGCGGATGTTTGAGCTGTATGAAATCCCGCCGCACATCAAGCCTACCTGGCAGCTCTGGCACGACACGATGCTGCCGGAAGATCGTGCCCACGCCGAGCAGGTGCTGCGGGACTCGCTGATATCCCGCCTGCCGTTTAAGCTGGAATTTCGCATCCGCGTGAAGGAAGGCGTGCGCCATATTCGCTCCCTGGCGAACCGGGTGCTCAATAAGCAGGGTGAAGTCGAACGGCTGCTCGGTATCAACATGGACATGACCGAGGTTAAGCAGCTCAACGAGGCCCTCTTCCAGGAAAAAGAGCGTCTGCACATCACCCTCGACTCCATCGGTGAAGCGGTGCTGTGTACCGATATCAACATGAACGTCACCTTTATGAACCCGGTGGCCGAGAAAATGAGCGGCTGGCTGCAGACCGAGGCTATCGGCCAGCCGATCCTGAAGGTGTTGCACATCACCTTTGGTGAAAAAGGGCCGCTGATGGAGAATATTCACAGCGGCGATATGTCCCGTTCCGATATCGATCAGGACGTGGTGCTGAACTGCCGTACCGGCGGCAATTTTGATATTCACTACAGCATTACGCCGCTCAGCACGCTGGACGGGCAGAATATTGGCTCGGTTATCGTGATTCAGGACGTGACCGAGTCGCGCAAGATGCTGCGTCAGCTGAGCTATAGCGCCTCCCACGATGCCCTGACCCATCTGGCAAACCGGGTCAGCTTCGAAAATCATCTCAAACGACTTCTGCAGACCGTTCGCGAAACGCGCCAGCGCCATGCCCTGGTCTTTATCGATCTCGACCGCTTCAAAGCCGTCAACGATACGGCAGGCCATGCGGCGGGCGATGCCCTGCTGCGGGAGCTCTCTTCCCTGATGTTGACCATGCTCCGCTCCAGCGACGTGCTGGCGCGTCTGGGCGGAGATGAATTCGGGTTACTGCTGCCGGACTGCAATATTGAAAGCGCGCGCTATATTGCCGGGCGCCTGATCCACACGATCAATGACTATCACTTTATGTGGGAAGGCCGCCTGCACCGGATCGGCGCCAGCGCAGGTATCACGCTGATTGATGAAAATAACCATCAGGCGTCGGAAATCATGTCGCAGGCGGATATTGCCTGTTATGCCTCGAAAAACAGCGGGCGCGGCATGGTGACGGTTTACGAACCCCAGCAGGAGCGGGATCACAACACGCGCAGCATGATGTCGCTTGATGAACAGTGGCACATGATTAAAGACAATCACCTGATGATGATCGCCCGCAGCGTCGCCTCCCCGCGTATCCCGGAAAGCAGTAATTTCTGGCTGCTCTCGTTACGCCTGTGGACCAGCCAGGGCGAAGTCCAGGAAGAGCATGCCTTCCGCTCGGGCCTGGCGGAGCCTGAGCTTTTGCACGCCCTCGACAGGCGCATTTTTAATGAGTTTTTCCGCGCCTCTGCCGCCCAGATCGCCAGTAAAGGCATGGGAGTGGCGCTGCCGCTTTCTGAGGCCGGTTTAGCCAGCGTAACGCTGGTCGATGAGCTTCTCGACCTGCTGGATAAAAGCCCCATGCCGGGCCGTCTCCTGCATCTTGTTATCTCTGCCGACGTGGTGTGCAGCCCGGATAAAAACCTGCAGCGGAGTCTGCAAAAGCTTCGTCAGGCGGGCTGCCGCGTGATCTTCAGCCAGGTGGGCCGCGACATGAACGTCTTCACCCACCTGACCGCCAATATGGCCGACTATCTGATGCTGGACGCGGAGGTGGTAAGCAACGTGTATGGCAACCTGATGGATGAGATGATGGTGACCATTGTGCAGGGCCACGCCCAGCGTCTGGGAATGAAAACTATAGCAGGGCCGTGCAATCAGCCCATCATGATGGATACGCTCTCCGGCATCGGCATTGATTTCATCTATGGCGACACTATCGCCGAGCCGCAGCCATTAGATCTTCTGCTCAACACCAGCTATTTCGCTATCAACTGACGGCGTCCAGCCGTCGGTGTACCAGATGTGCAGCAGCGCGTAAGAGCGCCACGGCTGCCAGCGTTCGGCATAACGACGAATTTGCGCGGGCGTCATCCCGGCAAAGCGTTGCTTAATCAGATAATCATCCGGCAGAAAGACATCTTTCGCCTGCCAGCCGCGCAGGGCCAGGTAGTTTGCCGTCCAGCGCCCTATCCCCGGCCGCTGCTGTAGCGCCTTCATCCCGGCCTCAATATTCTCGGGCGGCAAAAGCGGAAACGTCCCGTCAATGACCGACTGCGCCAGGTGAATTAACGACTCCGCGCGCTTTACCGGCATGCCCAACGCTTTCAGCGCCAGCGGGTCCGCTGCCGCTAACGCGTCCGGCGTGGGGAAGCAGAGATACCCCGGAAAATCCGCCACCGGTTCGCCGCACAGCGCCACCACGCGCGACGTCAGTTTCGCCGCCATCGCCACGCTCACCAGTTGCCCGAGGATCGCCCGTACGCCCTGCTCGTACGCGTCCATCGCCCCCGGCAAACGCAAGCCTGGCCGGGCAGCGCCGAGATCGCCCAGCGTATCCGCGATGTGCTGCGGGTTGCAGGCGAGATCGAACAGGCGTTCGATGCGTTCAAGGCACGTCTGCGCAACCGGGATTAACCCCGGACTGAGCGTGACGGTCAGCGTATGGGTGGCGATATCCGGCGTGACGCGAAATATCCCCTGATGCCCTTCGCAGGCAAAACTGCGCTCGTAGTAGTCATGCGTGACGGTTTCAATGCCCGTCACCGCACGCGCGCCGAGAAAGCCAAACATCCACTGCCAGTCGTAAGGGGGTTGCCAGTTCAGGGTGTACATCGTTGCTCCTTTTTTGTTCTTATCAGCATAAACGGAAAGACCTTGTATTGCCTTGCTTTCATATTCCTGTTGTCGCCATGAAGACATTTCGTTAAAGTCTCGCCCCTTCTCACTGGCATGGGGATTTATCGTGTTTATTGGATTCGACTACGGTACGGCAAACTGCTCGGTTGCGATTATGCAAAACGGACAGCCACAGCTTCTGAAAATGGAAAAAGAGAGCACGCTGCTGCCCTCAATGCTCTGCGCGCCGACGCGCGAAGCGGTGAGCGAATGGCTGTTCCGCCACCATCAGGTTCCGGCCACGGCGGCGGAGACCCAGGCGCTGCTGCGCCGGGCGGTCAGCTTTAACCGCGAGGAAGACATCGACGTTACGCCGTCCAGCGTGCAGTTCGGCCTCTCTTCGCTCGGGCACTACATTGAAGACCCTGAAGAGGTCTACTTCGTTAAGTCGCCAAAATCCTTCCTCGGCGCCAGCGGGCTGAAGCCGCAGCAGGTGGCGATGTTCGAAGACCTGGTGTGCGCGATGATGCTACATATTCGCAATCAGGCGCAGACGCAGGTCTCCGATGCGATTACCCAGGCGGTGATTGGCCGCCCGATCAACTTTCAGGGGCTGGGCGGCGATGAGGCCAACCAGCAGGCGCAGGGGATCCTTGAACGCGCGGCGCACCGGGCAGGCTTCCGTGACGTGGTGTTCCAGTACGAGCCGGTTGCGGCGGGGCTGGACTTTGAAGCCACGCTGACGGAAGAGAAGCGCGTATTAGTCGTGGATATCGGCGGGGGCACAACGGACTGCTCGCTGCTGCTGATGGGGCCGCAGTGGCATAACCGTCGCGACCGTGAAAATAGCCTGTTGGGGCACAGCGGCTGCCGCGTTGGCGGTAACGATCTCGATATCGCGCTGGCATTCAAGAGCCTGATGCCGCTGCTCGGCATGGGCGGTCAGACGGAAAAAGGCATCGCCCTGCCGATCCTGCCGTGGTGGAACGCGATTGCCATTAATGACGTGCCTGCGCAGAGTGATTTTTACAGCACCGCGAACGGCCGCTTCCTTAACGATCTGGTGCGTGACGCGCAGGACGCCGAAAAAGTCGCGCTGCTGTATAAAGTGTGGCGTCAGCGCCTGAGCTACCGCGTGGTGCGAACTGCCGAAGAGAGCAAAATAGCCCTTTCCGACCGTACTGAGCATGCGGTCTCCTTGCCGTTTATCAGCGACGATCTGGCCACCGCGATTTCACAGGACGGGCTGGAGACGGCGCTCGCGCAGCCGCTGCAGCGTATTCTGGAACAGGTGCAGCTGGCGCTGGAGAACGGCAAAGAGAAGCCGGACGTGATTTACCTGACCGGGGGTAGCGCCCGTTCGCCGCTGATCAAGAAAGCGCTGGCGGAACAGCTGCCGGGCATTCCTATTGCCGGTGGCGATGACTTTGGCTCCGTTACCGCAGGGCTGGCGCGCTGGGCGCAGGTGATGTTTAGCTAATGTTGTTGCGGTGCAGTCTGATACCCTCTCCCACAGGGAGAGGGAGAAAACCGCGGCGCTACTCTCAGACCATTCCTGACAGTCTTCCATATTTCCTCCATTTTTCCGCTGTGTTAGCTGACTAAACTAGTATCATTCCCCGAAGTATTCAGGATGAGAACGTATAACGATGAAAGGCAGTAACAAATCCCGCTGGGCAATCGCCGCTGGCATCATTATGGTGGTCCTTGCCGCCGCATGGTACTGGCACAGTCAATCCGCGAACTCCGCCGCTCCCGCCGGTGCCACCGGTCAGGCGCAGCGCCCGGCAGGCGGAGGACGTCACGGCATGCGCGGCGGCGCGCTGGCGCCGGTTCAGGCGGCGACGGCGGTGAATAAAGCCGTTCCTCGCTATCTCACAGGTCTCGGGACCATTACCGCCGCCAATACCGCCACGGTGCGCAGCCGCGTCGACGGCCAGCTCATCGCGATCCACTTCCAGGAAGGTCAGCAGGTTAAGGCTGGTGACCTGTTGGCGGAAATCGACCCGAGCCAGTTTAAGGTCGCCCTCGCCCAGGCGCAGGGGCAGCTCGCGAAAGACAAAGCCACCCTCGCCAACGCCCGGCGCGATTTGGCCCGCTACCAGCAGCTGGTGAAAACCAACCTCGTGTCTCGTCAGGAGCTGGATACCCAGCAGTCGCTGGTCAGCGAAACGCAGGGCACCATCAAAGCCGACGAGGCCGCCGTCGCCAGCGCACAGCTGCAGCTGGACTGGAGCCGCATCACCGCGCCGATTGACGGGCGCGTGGGCCTGAAGCAGGTCGATATCGGCAACCAGATCTCCAGCGGCGACACCACGGGCATCGTGGTGATCACCCAGACCCACCCGATTGATTTAGTCTTTACCCTGCCGGAAAGCGACATTGCGACCGTGGTGCAGGCGCAAAAAGCCGGTAAAGGCCTGGTGGTGGAGGCCTGGGACCGCACCAACAAGCAGAAGCTGAGCGAAGGTTCCCTGCTCAGTCTGGATAATCAGATCGACACCACCACCGGCACCATCAAGCTCAAAGCGCGCTTTAACAATCAGGACGATGCCCTCTTCCCGAACCAGTTCGTCAATGCGCGCATGCTGGTCGCGACCGAAGAGAACGCGGTGGTGATCCCAACGGCTGCGCTGCAGATGGGTAACGAAGGTAACTTCGTCTGGGTACTTAACAGCGACAATAAGGTCAGCAAGCACCTGGTGAAAACCGGTATTCAGGACAGCCAGACGGTGGTCATCGCCGCCGGCCTTTCCGCAGGCGACCGCGTGGTTACCGATGGCATTGACCGTCTGACCGAAGGGGCCAAAGTGGAAGTGGTTGAACCTGCGAAACAGGGAGCGAAATCCTGATGCAGGTGATGCCCCCAGGCTCTACAGGCGGGCCGTCACGCCTGTTTATCCTTCGTCCTGTCGCCACCACGCTGCTGATGGTGGCGATCCTGCTCGCCGGGATTATCGGCTATCGCTTCCTGCCAGTGTCGGCGCTGCCGGAGGTGGATTATCCAACCATCCAGGTGGTGACGCTTTATCCTGGCGCCAGCCCGGATGTGGTGACGTCCGCCATTACCGCTCCGCTGGAGCGCCAGTTCGGCCAGATGTCGGGGCTAAAACAGATGTCCTCCCAGAGTTCCGGCGGGGCATCCGTCGTGACGCTGCAGTTCCAGCTGACGCTGTCGCTGGACGTCGCCGAGCAGGAGGTGCAGGCCGCCATCAACGCCGCCACCAACCTGCTGCCGTCGGATCTGCCTAACCCGCCGGTCTACAGCAAGGTCAACCCGGCGGATCCGCCGATCATGACGCTTGCCGTCACCTCCTCCGCCATGCCGATGACCCAGGTTGAAGACATGGTCGAAACGCGCGTGGCGCAGAAGATTTCTCAGGTTTCCGGCGTCGGCCTCGTCACCCTGGCGGGCGGCCAGCGTCCCGCCGTGCGCGTGAAGCTTAACGCGCAGGCGATTGCCGCTCTGGGTCTTACCAGCGAAACCATCCGTACCGCCATCAGCAGCGCCAACGTCAACTCGGCGAAGGGCTCGCTGGACGGCCCCACTCGCGCCGTGACGCTCTCTGCCAACGATCAAATGCAGTCCGCCGATGAGTACCGTCAGCTGATTATTGCCTACCAGAACGGCGCCCCGGTTCGCCTGGGCGACGTGGCGACCGTGGAGCAAGGCGCGGAAAACAGCTGGCTGGGGGCATGGGCCAACAAACAGCAGGCGATCGTGATGAACGTGCAGCGCCAGCCGGGTGCTAACATCATCGAAACCGCCGACAGCATCCGCGCCATGCTGCCGCAGCTGATCGAAAGCCTGCCGAAATCGGTCAGCGTGAAGGTGCTTTCCGACCGCACCACGAATATTCGCGCGTCGGTCACCGACACCCAGTTTGAGCTGATGCTGGCGATTGCGCTGGTCGTGATGATCATTTACCTGTTCCTGCGTAACGTCCCGGCGACCATTATTCCCGCCGTCGCCGTGCCGCTCTCGCTGGTCGGGACCTTTGCGGTGATGGTGTTCCTCGATTTTTCGATCAATAACCTGACGCTGATGGCGCTCACCATCGCCACCGGGTTCGTGGTGGACGATGCCATCGTCGTTATCGAGAACATCTCACGCTATATCGAGAAAGGCGAAAAACCGCTGGCCGCCGCGCTGAAAGGCGCAGGGGAAATCGGCTTTACCATTATCTCGCTGACCTTCTCGCTGATTGCGGTGCTGATCCCGCTGCTGTTTATGGGCGATATCGTCGGACGTCTGTTCCGCGAGTTTGCCGTGACGCTTGCGGTCGCCATTTTGATCTCCGCCGTGGTGTCGCTGACCCTGACGCCGATGATGTGCGCCCGCATGCTCAGCCACGAGTCCCTGCGCAAGCAAAACCGCTTCTCGCGCGCCTCCGAGCGCATGTTCGAGCGGATTATTGCCGCCTACGGCCGCGTGCTGGCGAAAGTTCTGAACCATCCGTGGGCCACGCTCGGCGTGGCGCTGGGAACCCTGGCGCTCAGCGTGATGCTGTGGATTTTCATTCCGAAAGGCTTCTTCCCGATTCAGGACAACGGCATTATTCAGGGAACGCTTCAGGCCCCGCAGTCGGTCTCCTTCGCCAGTATGGCCCAGCGCCAGCAGCAGGTGTCCGAAATCATCATGAAAGATCCGGCGGTCGAGAGCCTGACCTCCTACGTGGGCGTCGACGGCACCAACCCGTCTCTGAACAGCGCGCGTCTGCAGATCAACCTTAAGCCGCTGGATGAACGCGACGATCGCGTCAACGCCGTCATTGAGCGTCTGCAAAACGCCGTCGCGCGGGTGCCGGGCGTTGAGCTTTACCTGCAGCCGATTCAGGATTTGACCATTGATACCCAAGTCAGCCGCACGCAGTACCAGTTCACGCTGCAGGCCACCTCGCTGGACGCGCTCAGCACCTGGGTGCCGCAGCTGGTGAACAAGCTTAACACCCTGCCGCAGCTCGCCGACGTCAGCAGCGACTGGCAGGACAAAGGGCTGGCGGCGTACGTGAACGTCAACCGCGATACCGCCAGCCGTCTGGGCATTACCATGTCAGACGTGGACAACGCCCTGTACAACGCCTTCGGTCAGCGCCTGATCTCCACCATCTACACTCAGGCCAACCAGTATCGCGTGGTGCTGGAGCACAACACGGACAACACGCCTGGCCTGGCGGGGCTGGACTCGGTGCGCCTGACCAGCAAAGACGGCGGCATTGTGCCGCTGAGCGCTATCGCCACGGTGGAAGAACGCTATACCCCGCTGTCGATTAACCATCTGGATCAGTTCCCGTCCACCACCATCTCCTTCAACGTGCCGGACAATTATTCTCTCGGCGAAGCGGTGGAGGCGATTCAGGCGGCTGAAAAAGAACTCAGCTTCCCGTCCGATATTCAGACCCGGTTCCAGGGCAGCACGCTGGCGTTTCAGGCCGCGCTGGGTAACACCATCTGGCTGATCGTCGCGGCGGTCGTGGCGATGTACATCGTGCTCGGCGTGCTGTACGAAAGCTTTATCCACCCGATCACCATCCTCTCTACCCTGCCGACGGCGGGCGTGGGAGCGCTGCTGGCATTGATGCTGGCGGGCAGCGAGCTGGACGTTATTGCCATCATCGGCATTATCCTGCTTATCGGGATCGTGAAGAAAAACGCCATCATGATGATCGACTTCGCGCTGGCCGCCGAGCGCGAGCAGGGCATGTCGCCGCGCGACGCGATTTTCCAGGCCTGCCTGCTGCGTTTTCGTCCGATCCTGATGACCACGCTGGCCGCCCTGCTGGGCGCGCTGCCGCTGATGCTCAGCACGGGCGTCGGCGCGGAGCTGCGCCGTCCGCTGGGTATCGGCATGGTCGGCGGTTTGCTGGTGAGCCAGGTGCTAACGCTCTTCACCACGCCGGTGATCTACCTGCTGTTTGACCGCCTGGCGCTGTGGACCAAAAGCCGCTTCCCGAAACGTGAAGAGGAGGCATAAGTGAAGTTCTTCGCCCTCTTCATTTATCGCCCGGTGGCGACGATTCTAATCTCGCTCGCCATCACCCTCTGCGGCGTGCTGGGCTTCCGGCTGCTGCCGGTAGCCCCCCTGCCCCAGGTGGATTTCCCGGTGATCATGGTCAGCGCCTCGCTGCCGGGCGCCTCGCCGGAAACCATGGCCTCGTCCGTTGCCACGCCGCTGGAGCGCTCGCTCGGGCGGATTGCGGGGGTCAACGAGATGACTTCCAGCAGCTCGCTGGGCAGCACGCGCATCATTCTGGAGTTTAGCTTCGACCGGGACATTAACGGCGCGGCGCGCGACGTGCAGGCCGCCATCAACGCCGCGCAAAGCCTGCTGCCGAGCGGGATGCCGAGCCGACCAACCTACCGCAAGGCCAACCCGTCCGATGCGCCGATCATGATCCTGACGCTGACCTCGGATACGTATTCTCAGGGGCAGCTTTACGACTTTGCGTCTACCCAGCTGGCGCAGACAATCTCACAAATTAACGGCGTCGGTGACGTGAGCGTCGGCGGGAGCTCCCTGCCCGCCGTGCGCGTCGGCCTAAACCCGCAGGCGCTGTTCAACCAGGGCGTGTCGCTGGACGACGTGCGCTCCGCCATCAGCAACGCCAACGTGCGTAAACCGCAGGGGGCGATTGAGGACGGCAGCCACCGCTGGCAGATCCACACCAACGACGAGCTGAAAACCGCCGCGGAGTATCAGCCGCTCATTATTCACTACAACAACGGCGCGGCGGTGCGCTTAAGCGACGTTGCCAGCGTCACCGACTCGGTGCAGGACGTGCGTAACGCCGGGATGACCAACGCCAAACCGGCCATTCTGCTGATGATCCGCAAGCTGCCGGAAGCGAACATTATCGAGACGGTGAACAGCATTCGCGCCCGTCTTCCGGACCTGCAGGAGACCATCCCGGCAGCAATCGATCTGCAAATTGCCCAGGATCGCTCCCCGACCATTCGCGCCTCGCTGGAAGAGGTCGAGCAAACGCTGATTATCTCCGTCGCGCTGGTGATCCTGGTGGTCTTCCTGTTCCTGCGCTCCGGCCGCGCAACGCTTATCCCGGCAGTGGCCGTGCCGGTCTCGCTGATCGGTACCTTTGCCGCCATGTACCTGTGCGGGTTTAGCCTCAACAACCTGTCGCTGATGGCCCTGACGATAGCGACGGGCTTCGTGGTGGATGACGCCATCGTGGTGCTGGAAAACATTTCCCGCCACCTGGAAGCGGGCGTGAAGCCGCTGCAGGCTGCGCTGCAGGGCACGCGCGAGGTGGGCTTTACGGTGCTCTCCATGAGCCTGTCGCTGGTGGCGGTATTCCTGCCGCTGCTGCTGATGGGCGGGCTGCCGGGCAGGCTGCTGCGCGAGTTTGCCGTCACCCTCTCCGTCGCCATCGGGATTTCGCTGGCGATCTCCCTAACGCTGACGCCGATGATGTGCGGCTGGATGCTCAAGCGCAGCAAGCCCCATTCGCAGCCGCGCCGCAAAGGCTTTGGTCGCTTCCTGATGGCCATGCAGGAAGGCTACGGCAAATCGCTGAAGTGGGTGCTGAGCCATACCCGGCTGGTCGGCCTGGTGCTGATCGGTACCATCGTGCTCAACGTCTGGATGTACATCACCATCCCGAAAACTTTCTTCCCGGAGCAGGACACCGGCGTGCTGATGGGGGGGATTCAGGCGGACCAGAGCATTTCGTTCCAGGCGATGCGCGGCAAGCTGCAGGACTTCATGAAGATCATTCGTGAAGACAAAGCCGTGGATAACGTCACCGGCTTTACCGGCGGGTCACGCGTCAACAGCGGGATGATGTTTATTACCCTGAAACCGCGCGGCGAGCGCAACGAAACCGCCCAGCAGGTGATTGACCGCCTGCGGGTGAAGCTCGCCAAAGAGCCGGGGGCAAACCTGTTTTTGATGGCCGTTCAGGATATCCGCGTCGGCGGCCGTCAGGCGAACGCCAGCTATCAGTACACGTTGCTCTCGGACGATTTAGCCGCCCTGCGCGAGTGGGAGCCGAAGATCCGCAAGGCGCTGGCCGCCCTGCCGCAGCTGGCGGACGTCAACTCCGATCAGCAGGATAACGGCGCCGAGATGGCCCTGACCTACGACCGCGAAACCATGTCGCGGCTGGGCATTAACGTTGAAGCCGCCAACAGCCTGCTGAACAACGCCTTCGGCCAGCGCGAGATCTCCACCATCTACCAGCCGATGAACCAGTACAAGGTGGTGATGGAGGTCGATCCGCGCTACACCCAGGACATCAGCGCTCTGGACAAAATGTTTGTGATTAACAACGACGGCAAGGCGATTCCGCTCTCCTACTTTGCCAGCTGGCAGCCGGCCAACGCGCCGCTGTCGGTGAACCACCAGGGGCTATCGGCGGCGTCGACTATCTCCTTTAACCTGCCCGCCGGTTCGTCGCTTTCTGAAGCCAGCGACGCAATTAACCGCGCGATGACGCAGCTTGGCGTGCCGTCCACCGTGCGCGGTAGCTTTGCCGGCACCGCGCAGGTGTTCCAGGAGACGATGAATTCGCAGGTGATTTTGATTCTGGCCGCCATCGCCACGGTTTATATTGTGCTGGGCGTGCTGTACGAGAGCTACGTTCACCCGCTGACCATTCTCTCGACGCTGCCGTCGGCGGGCGTTGGGGCGCTGCTGGCGCTGGAGCTGTTCGGCGCGCCATTCAGCCTGATCGCGCTCATCGGAATCATGCTATTAATTGGTATTGTGAAGAAAAACGCGATCATGATGGTCGACTTCGCCCTGGACGCCCAGCGCAACGGCAATCTATCGCCGGAAGAGGCGATCTTCCAGGCCTGCCTGCTGCGTTTTCGTCCGATTATGATGACCACTCTGGCGGCGCTGTTTGGCGCGCTACCGCTGGTTATCTCGGGCGGCGACGGCTCAGAGCTGCGCCAGCCGCTGGGGATCACCATCGTCGGCGGCCTGGTGATGAGCCAACTGCTGACGCTGTACACCACGCCGGTGGTCTATCTGTTCTTCGACCGCCTGCGGCTGCGCTTTTCGCGTAAAAACAGAGAAACGGTAAACGGGTAAATGACCGAGCTTCCCAGCAACGTTCGCTGGCAATTATGGATAGTCGCCTTCGGCTTCTTTATGCAGTCGCTGGATACGACCATCGTCAACACCGCCCTCCCCTCCATGGCGAAAAGCCTGGGGGAGAGCCCGCTGCATATGCACATGGTGATTGTCTCCTACGTGCTGACGGTGGCCGTGATGCTGCCCGCCAGCGGCTGGCTGGCCGATAAAGTGGGCGTGCGGAATATCTTCTTTACCGCCATCGTGCTGTTTACCACCGGCTCGCTGTTTTGCGCCCAGGCCAATACCCTCGACCAGCTGGTGATGGCGCGGGTGCTGCAGGGCGTCGGCGGGGCGATGATGGTGCCCGTCGGGCGGCTAACGGTGATGAAGATCGTGCCGCGCGAGCAGTACATGGCGGCGATGACCTTTGTGACGTTACCCGGTCAGGTGGGGCCGCTGCTGGGCCCGGCGCTCGGCGGCATTCTGGTGGAGTACGCCTCCTGGCACTGGATCTTCTTAATCAACCTGCCAGTGGGCATCATCGGTGCCATCGCCACCCTGACGCTGATGCCGAACTACAAAATGCAGACGCGGCGCTTTGATTTCTTTGGCTTTATTCTGCTTGCGGCGGGCATGGCCACGCTGACCCTGGCGCTGGACGGACAAAAAGGGCTCGGGATTTCCACCCTGAAGCTGGGTATTCTGATCGCGCTCGGCGTTACCGCCATACTGTGGTATCTGCGGCATGCCAGAGGTAACGATAAGGCGCTGTTCAGCCTGAACTTGTTTAAAAACCCCACCTATCGCCTTGGCCTGTTCGGCAGCTTCGCCGGGCGCGTCGGCAGCGGCATGCTGCCGTTTATGACGCCCGTTTTCCTGCAAATCGGAATGGGATTTTCGCCGTTCCACGCGGGCCTGATGATGATCCCGATGGTGCTCGGCAGCATGGGAATGAAGCGCATTGTGGTGCAGGTGGTGAACCGCTTTGGCTATCGACACGTGCTGGTGGCCGCCACGCTGGGGCTGGCGCTGGTAAGCCTGCTGTTTATGGCCGTGGCGCTGATGGGCTGGTACTACGTCCTGCCGCTGGTGCTGTTCTGCCAGGGGATCGTCAACTCCATGCGCTTCTCGTCGATGAATACCCTCACGCTAAAAGACCTGCCGGACGATTTGGCGAGCAGCGGCAACAGCCTGCTGTCGATGATCATGCAGCTCTCAATGAGCGTGGGCGTCACCATTGCCGGCCTGCTGCTCGGCATGTACGGCCAGCACCATCTCAGCGTCGACACGCCGGTGGCGCATCAGGTCTTTTTGTATACCTATTTAAGCATGGCGGTCATCATCGCCCTGCCCGCTTTCATCTTCGCCAGAGTGCCGGATGATACCAGCAAGAACGTCGTGATCAGGCGCGGCAAAAGGAGTGGTTCATGAAATTCTGGCGTCCGGGCATTACCGGCAAGCTCTTCGTGGCGATATTTGCCACCTGTATCGTCCTGCTGGTCACCATGCACTGGGCAGTGCGGGTAAGCTTTGAGCGCGGTTTTATTGATTACATCAAGCATGGCAATGAACAGCGTTTACAGGGCTTAAGCGATGCGCTGAGTGAACAGTACGCCCAGCACGGCAACTGGCGTTTTCTGCGCAATAACGACCGCTTTATTTTCCAGATCCTGCGCTCGCTTGAGCACGATACCGGTGACGATCGCCCGGGGCCGGGCATGCCGCCGCACGGCTGGCGCACCCAGTTCTGGGTAATTGATCAGGACATGCGCACGCTGGTGGGTCCGCGCGCGCCGATACCGCCGGACGGCACACGTCGTGCAATCAAAGTCAATAACGCGACAGTCGGCTGGGTTATCGCCTCCCCGGTGGAGCGCCTGACGCGCAACACCGACATCAACTTTGACCGCCAGCAGCGCCGCACAAGCTGGCTGATTGTCGCCCTCTCCACCCTGCTCGCCGCGCTCGCCACCTTCCCGCTGGCGCGCGGTCTGCTCGCTCCGGTGAAACGGCTGGTGGAAGGGACGCACAAGCTCGCCGCCGGGGATTTCACCACCCGCGTCGATACCCGCAGCCAGGACGAACTGGGCAAGCTGGCGCAGGACTTTAACCAGCTCGCCAGCACGCTGGAGAAAAACCAGCAGATGCGCCGCGACTTTATGGCCGATATCTCCCACGAGCTGCGCACCCCGCTGGCGGTGCTGCGCGGCGAGCTGGAGGCCATTCAGGACGGCGTGCGCCAGTTTACGCCCGAATCGGTGGCCTCTCTGCAGGCGGAAGTGGGCACACTCACCAAGCTGGTGGACGATCTCCACCAGCTCTCCATGTCCGACGAAGGCGCGCTGGCCTACCAGAAGGCGCCGGTGGACGTAATTAACATTTTGGAAGTGATCAGCGGCGCGTTCCGCGAGCGGTTTGCCAGCCGCAACCTGAAAATCGACCTCTCCCTGCCGGACAGCGCGGTGGTGTTTGGCGACAAAGACCGGCTGATGCAGCTGTTCAATAACCTGCTGGAAAACAGCCTGCGCTACACCGACAGCGGCGGCGGCCTGCATATCTCCGGCAGGCAGGAAAACGGGCGCTTTGCCCTCACCTTCGCGGATTCCGCCCCCGGCGTGCAGGACGCGCAGCTGGAAAAGCTGTTTGAACGTTTCTACCGTACCGAAGGTTCCCGCAACCGCGCCAGCGGCGGCTCCGGCCTGGGGCTGGCGATTTGCGTTAACATCGTTGAGGCGCATAATGGCACGATCCGCGCCGCCCATTCGCCTTTTGGCGGGGTTAGCATTACAGTAGAGTTACCTCTGGAACGGGATTTATCGAGAGAAGTATGACCGAGTTACCGATTGACGAAAACACGCCGCGCATTTTGATTGTGGAAGACGAACCCAAGCTGGGACAGCTGCTGATCGACTATTTACGCGCGGCCAGCTATGCCCCGTCACTGATAAGCCACGGCGACCAGGTGCTGCCCTACGTGCGCCAGACCCCGCCGGACCTGATCCTGCTGGATTTAATGCTGCCGGGCGTTGACGGCTTGACCCTGTGCCGGGAAATTCGTCGCTTCTCCGACGTGCCGATCGTCATGGTCACCGCAAAAATTGAAGAGATTGACCGCCTGCTGGGGCTCGAAATTGGCGCGGACGATTACATCTGCAAGCCCTACAGCCCGCGTGAAGTGGTCGCCCGCGTGAAAACCATTCTGCGCCGCTGCAGGCCGCAGCGCGAGCTTCAGGTGCTCGACGCCGAAAGCCCGCTGATTGTCGACGAAAGCCGCTTCCAGGCTAGCTGGCGCAGCAAGCTGCTGGACCTGACGCCTGCGGAGTTCCGCCTGCTGAAAACCCTCTCCCACGAGCCGGGAAAAGTGTTCTCCCGCGAACAGCTGCTGAACCACCTGTATGACGATTACCGCGTCGTGACCGACCGCACCATCGACAGCCATATAAAAAACCTGCGCCGCAAGCTGGAAGCGCTGGACGCCGAGCAGTCGTTTATTCGTGCGGTGTACGGCGTGGGGTATCGCTGGGAAGCGGATGCGTGCAGGATAATGTGAGAATATTGCCCCGCAGCACTGCGGGGCAGAGACGCCAGACATTAAAACTGTGGCCTTACCAGGAACGAAAAGGTGTAGCATAGGCAAAAAGTCGCGCTAATACATCGCGACGCTCGGTGCCAGTTATCATCGCCAGGAAAGCGAAGCTAGTAACGTTCAAATCTTGCTGAGAAGGATGTTTATGCATTTTCTTCAAAATAGCATTAACCTTTTTATCATCAAAAAAACTCCAGATAGCCAAAAGTGCCCATCGTTTCCCGGCGGATAAATTTATTATATCGTCTGAAGTATCCCAGTCCGGTGGTAATTCATTAATATTGCTTACACTGTTAATACCGGCAGCAGGAATAATGAAATAATCTGAAAACATATGGACGGCATCTTTCCATGCCTGCAAGAACATAGGTTCATGGATATCATTCATCGCCTTCTCATTTGCATACTGTGCAGCTAAATTAGCATTACAGGCGTAGACCCGTGGCTCGTAGTCACTATAAACATCCGGGACTATCCAACCTGAAGAATGACGCACTGCATCACAGGATGTGTAGGTGGGCAGTAGGGCAATAAACTGTGGTAATATATTTTGTACTGAACGAGGAAAAAAACGCTTTGCTAACTGAAAGCCCGCGTGATTTTCCAGTAACAAGGTTTCAATATCCTCTGAATTATAAATCTGGTATAAAATCCCTTTTTTATCTTTCAGTTGCTCCAGTTTTTGCTCAAGTCCAGACGATGCAATGGTGGAATAAAATCCAACAAACTCATCACATTCAAATTCAGCAAGTCTGTCCTGAATGTCTTCTTCATCACTGCGACCAACGGACTTTTTAGACGGAGCGTAGTGTTTGCAGCTAACCAGTTTGGCAATGCGACGTCCGGCAATATCAAACTCAACCCGTATATCTATACCACCATCCGCCCCCCGGCTTGGGCCTTTAGTTACAATCCCTCCCAAAATTTTTTCCATGAATATTTTTGCGAACTTCTCAAATTGGTCGCTATCTGCAGTCTCTGCGTTTGCAGAAGCAAGTTCACAGAAATCCAGCCTCGCCATACTCTTCCCCTGACAAATGGTAACGGTTCATAAACAGATTCCGTCTTTTTCTCTTCATTAATCAAGCTACGTATTCAGATAGGTTCCTGAACAGACGACTTGATGACGTTCAAAAGTTATACACGATCTCAATATCAATTAGTTTTCCTGTATCTGGCTGATCCGAATTAAGCAAAAGCAATGACGTTCAGTCCACGCTTTTACTGAAAGCGGGAAACGGCATTGCCTCGGTCTTTCAAGCCAGATGGTAAAGACAATACCTAAAAATATGCGTACACGCCGGATGGGCGGTGATACGACTCGACGCTTTACCTCCCTGTCCCGCAGCGCTACAATGCCCGCCCTTAAAGTGGGGGATCTCCCCTTACCGCTGCACCTGGTGCACGCGGATCTGACCTGTCATCAGAACGAGAACAAACATGTTTAAACCGGAACTCCTTTCCCCGGCGGGAACGCTGCAAAATATGCGTTACGCTTTCGCCTATGGTGCCGACGCCGTTTATGCGGGCCAGCCGCGCTACTCGCTGCGCGTGCGCAACAACGAATTCAACCACGAGAACCTGCAGCTCGGCATCAACGAAGCGCATGCCCTGGGCAAAAAATTCTACGTGGTCGTGAACATCGCGCCGCACAACGCCAAGCTGAAAACGTTCATCCGTGACCTGAAGCCAGTGGTGGATATGGGGCCGGACGCGCTGATCATGTCGGACCCGGGTTTAATCATGCTGGTTCGGGAGAACTTCCCGGAGATGGATATTCACCTCTCCGTTCAGGCTAACGCCGTCAACTGGGCGACGGTGAAGTTCTGGAAGCAGATGGGGTTGACCCGCGTCATCCTGTCCCGCGAGCTTTCGCTGGAAGAGATCGAAGAGATCCGCACCCAGGTGCCGGATATGGAAATCGAAATCTTCGTTCACGGCGCGCTGTGCATGGCCTACTCCGGCCGCTGCCTGCTCTCCGGCTATATCAACAAGCGCGACCCGAACCAGGGCACCTGCACCAACGCCTGCCGCTGGGAATATAACGTCCAGGAAGGCAAAGAGGATGACGTCGGTAATATCGTGCACAAGCACGAGCCAATCCCGGTGACCAACGTTGAGCCTACGCTTGGCATCGGTGCGCCAACCGACAGCGTGTTTATGATTGAAGAAGCCAAACGTCCGGGCGAGTACATGACCGCCTTTGAAGACGAGCACGGCACCTACATCATGAACTCGAAAGATCTGCGCGCCATCGCCCACGTTGAGCGTCTGACCCAGATGGGCGTGCACTCCCTGAAGATCGAAGGCCGCACCAAATCCTATTACTACTGCGCGCGCACAGCGCAGGTGTACCGCAAAGCCATCGACGATGCGGCGGCCGGTAAACCGTTCGATACCAGCCTGCTGGAAACTCTGGAAGGCCTGGCGCACCGCGGCTATACCGAAGGATTCCTGCGCCGTCATACTCACGATGACTACCAGAACTACGAGCACGGCTACTCCGTTTCCGAGCGCCAGCAGTTTGTCGGCGACTTCACCGGCGAGCGCAAAGGCGCGCTGGCGGCCGTCGCGGTGAAAAACAAATTCACCAAAGGCGACAGCCTGGAGCTGATGACCCCGCAGGGCAACATGAACTTCACGCTGGAACATCTGGAAAACGGCAAAGGCGAGGCGATTGACGTGGCGCCGGGCGACGGGCATACCGTCTGGCTGCCGGTTCCGGAAGAGGTGGAGCTGAAGTTTGCGCTGCTGATGCGTAACTTCAACGGTGAAAGCACCCGAAACCCACACGGCAAATAGTTAATCAGGGAAATTTTTTCGCGCTGGGATAATTCTTAGAATCGGATCACATACCGCTTCGTTCAATACGGGTATTATCCCCCCGCTGAAAAACATAACCCATAAATGTTAGCTGTACCAGGAACCACCTCCTTAGCCTGCGTAATCTCCCTTACGCGGGCTTATTTTTTTGTACAATTCAGTCCACTTAGTCAGAATGAAATTGCACCGCCCCACCAAATGAAGGGTGTTGATCCTCGACAGCGTCTGCTGGAAGATCTTTTACGAAAATCGGGCGGGTATATGATATCCATCACAATTTTCATTGGTTCTGGCAGGATGGCGTGTTATTCGGATCATTCCTAATTCCCCTCCATAACATGCCCTTTACTGTTTGTTTATTTCTTAGCGTTATACGATTTCACATGGACGGAGAGACAACATGACTTTTCCTGGTCAGATTTCAAAGGATATTCCGGATTACGAACTCGCACGCAGTCTGGGTCTAGCCTCCGGCGGCGATTTTAATTTCACCGCCCTTGCCAATCAGCTGGACTGTAGCCGTAACTTTAGCCAGGTTGGGATCATCTATTCAGACGGTGCGCGTCAGTGGTTAGTGAGACCCTCAAGACGGATTGCGACGCCAAACGAAAGCTCGGTAAGTCATGTCGTCATCACTAAAGTAAACGCCTCATCAAGTAATCCTCTCCAGGCAACGACGACGACAATTCAGTCACCATCATTAGCGACTGAAATAGGTTCTACGGCGATTTCTTGCGGAGCTGCCATTCTTACAGTCGTACTTGCTGCAGGCGCAGGTATGGCCATTCCTCTCACCGCAGGTTCTTCCGGTGCTGTTGCCGCTGTGATTGTCGCTGGTGGTATAGCGACGGGTATTCAGTGTGCAAACGGGCTTGGCCGCTTGTCACTTATTGCCATGAATCATAATGACTATGTTGCGTGGATGGATTCCCAGGAGTGGTATACAGCAACCAATACTGCTCTTGATGCGATTTCACTTGCCGGGGCTGCTGCGGGTCTAAAAAGCGCTGTATTAACCTACCGCCTACTTAATCGCTCGACGTCCGAAAGTTTACTCTCGTTATTACAAAAAATGAGTCGAGCGGACCGCACGCGGTTAACTGAGGAAATCATTCGTATTCGAAATCCTGGGATCTCTAATTCAGGTGTTAAAGCAGCGATGAAAGCTGGCGTTTACCCTAAACGTTACCCCTCGGAAGCGCTGCAACTGCTCTTACAGCGAGAGCTGTTGAATGCTATTTCAAACTCCTCAGCATTTGTTGGCAGTGCTATCTCGGGTACAATCCGGAACCCTCAGAATATTACACAATCTGGTAAATACATTTTTGGTTTGATTCAGTCTTTTTCATTTACAGGAAGTTATTGACCCGGACATGATAAATTACATAAAAAAGAGCCTTGCATTAAGTACTGTGATAACAGGTGAAATGGCGACTGACGATTGCCAACGGCTTGAATCATTGAAAGATCGCTTAAAAAGTCAGTTCGGTGTTCCTGTGGGTGTACATATGACAGGTATTCCCTTAGCAATAAGTAGCTTACTCACTATTTTTTGCTACGCTATGCTACAAATTTCTGTCTGGATGTTGCTATTTCGCCTGCTCGGCTTACCTGAGTTTAAGGTAATGATGGGAGTATTCCTTGCAGCAGTGGTGTATTGCATGGTTGTGATGAGCACGATGTTTTTAACTGCCCGAGGGTCCCTTACGGGATATAAACTGCATATTTCCGTTATTACACTGACTGGCTTGATGAGCATCGTTTACTTTATCTGGACGTGGATTTCGCTTTTATTCGGCTCTGTAGAAAATTACACACCACAAATAACCTCATTATTAGGGTTGGGATTTTTCTGCCTGAATATCGTGTGGATGAATACGTCAGTCTTTTACCGTTCAATTGCGCTAACGCTACATAATCGGGTGTGGCGTAAACAGTTGAAAATAGAGGCAAAGTAAATTGCAGGACTCAAACGCTGACGGTAAGAATCCTTTGAGCGAAAGCCGTTTAAAGAGTCAACAACACGGGGCACATCTTTCGTTGTAAAGGAGCCCCTTTTTACGCGGGATTATTTTTCCCTTTCATCCTGTTCTTACCCGCTTTTTTCCTCTCTGCTATACACTCTTACTAACGCTAAAAAAGGGAGCAGCGCGGATGGCAACCTATCCAGACAGTTTATTGATTCTCAATGGCAAAAGCGCAGGCAACGATCCGTTGCGTCAGGCAATTCAGGGTTTGCGTGACGACGGCGCGCGCATTCACGTCAGGGTGACGTGGGAAAAAGGCGACGCGGCACGCTATATCAATGAAGCCCTCGGGCTTGGCGTCAGCACCATCATTTCCGGCGGCGGCGATGGTACCATCAATGAGATCGCCTCTGCGCTTATCAACCTGCCCACAGCAGACCGGCCGGTGATGGGCATTTTACCGCTCGGCACAGCCAATGATTTTGCCACCAGCGCCGGGATCCCGGAAGAGCTGGAGAAGGCGCTTCAGCTGGCGATCCTCGGCAAGGCCACCGCTGTGGATATCGCGCAGGTGAATGATAAAACCTGCTTTATCAATATGGCGACCGGCGGGTTTGGCACGCGCATCACCAGCGAAACGCCGGAAAAACTGAAGGCGGCGCTGGGCGGCGTGTCGTACCTGATCCACGGCCTGATGCGCATGGACACCCTCAAGCCTGACCGCTGCGAAATTCGCGGCGAGGATTTTCAGTGGCAGGGTGACGCGCTGGTGATTGGGATTGGCAACGGGCGTCAGGCGGGCGGCGGACAGCAGCTCTGCCCGGAGGCGCTGATTAATGACGGTCAGCTCCAGCTGCGTATTTTCACGGGCGACGGCCTGCTGCCCGCGCTGTTTACCACGCTGACGCAGCCGGAAGAGAGCCCAAATATCATCGCCGGGAAATCGGCGTGGTTTGAAGTGAATGCTCCCCACGGGATGACCTTTAACCTCGACGGAGAGCCGCTGAGCGGGACGCAGTTCCGCATTGAGGTGTTGCCCGGTGCGCTACAGTGTCGGCTGCCGCCGGACTGCGTGCTTTTGCGCTGATGTTTCGCACGGTGCGCGATGATGCCCTCTCCCACCGGGAGAGGGAGATGGAGCCGTCAGGCAATCGTGACTTTGCTATCCAGATAGACGTCCTGAACCGCATTGATCAGCTTCACGCCGTCGGCCATCGATTTCTTGAACGCCTTGCGGCCAAGGATCAGCCCCATGCCGCCCGCACGTTTGTTGATCACCGCCGTACGCACCGCGTCTGACAGGTCGGTATCACCGCCCGCCGCGCCGCCGGAGTTGATCAGCCCCGCACGGCCCATGTAGCAGTTCGCCAGCTGGTAGCGCACCAGGTCGATCGGGTTATCGCTGGTCAGCTTGCTGTAAACGCGATCGTCGGTGTAGCCAAAGTTCACCGCTTTGTAGCCGCCGTTATTCTCGGCCATTTTCTGCTTCACGATATCCGCGCCGATGGTCGCCGCCAGGTGGTTCGCCTGCCCGGTCAGGTCGGCAGACACGTGGTAATCCACGCCGTCTTTCTTGAACGCGTTGTTGCGCAGATATGCCCACAGTACGGTGACCATGCCCAGCTCGTGCGCGCGCTCAAACGCCGCAGAGATCTCTTCAATCTGACGGCGGGACTGTTCGGAGCCGAAGTAAATCGTCGCCCCTACCGCCACCGCGCCCATGTTGAACGCCTGCTCGACGCTGGCGTAGAGGGTCTGGTCATATTCGGTTGGGTAGCTAAGAGTTTCGTTATGGTTCAGCTTCACGAGGAACGGAATGCGGTGAGCATAGCGACGCGAAACCGAGGCCAGCACGCCGTAGGTAGACGCCACGCAGTTACAGCCCGCTTCAATCGCCAGCTCAACAATGTTCTTCGGATCGAAATAGAGCGGATTCGCCGCAAAAGAGGCGCCCGCAGAGTGCTCAACGCCCTGGTCCACCGGCAGGATAGAGAGATACCCGGTGCCGCCGAGCCGCCCGGTGTTGTAAAGCGTCTGCATATTTCGCAGGACCGCAGGCGGACGGTTGTTATCGATCATCACGCGGTCAACGTAGTCGTGACCAGGCAGATACAGCTGGTCGGCTGGAATGGTCATACAACGATGCTGTAAAAGGCTGTCGGCGTCTTTGCCAAGCAACTGCGCAATATCAGTCATGTGATACTCCCGTAAGTCCGACGTCGTGTCGGTGTGTGTTTATCCAGTCCCATCTTTTATGGGCAGACTAAGCCTGGTACCGACTTAACAGATTTTCCACTCTTTGCTTTTTTTTTCAGCACAATCTGCTGGCTCGATTCGTGTACAACAAAACTGTTACATTGATCAAACAATCGCCACAAAGGTATTTAAAAGGTATTATTGAGTGGTATGTTAAAGGCGTACCCTCTCTGACATGCAGGATTAAAAAATGAAAACGAAAGTCCAACTGTCATTCATGATGTTTGTTGAATGGTTTATCTGGGGCGCATGGTTTGTGCCGCTGTGGCTGTGGCTGAGCAAAAGCGGTTTTACCGCCGGGGAAATCGGCTGGTCTTACGCCTGTACCGCCATTGCCGCGATCCTCTCGCCGATTCTGGTCGGCTCGCTGACGGACCGCTTCTTCGCCGCGCAGAAAGTGCTGTCAGTGCTGATGTTCGCCGGAGCCATTCTGATGTACTTCGCCGCGCAGCAAACCCAGTTCAGCACCTTCTTCCCGCTGCTTTTGGTTTACTCCCTGACCTATATGCCGACCATCGCGCTGACCAACAGTATTGCCTTTGCCAACGTGGACGACGTCGAGGCCGATTTCCCGCGTATCCGCGTGATGGGCACTATCGGCTGGATCGCCTCCGGGCTGGCGTGCGGGTTCCTGCCGCAGATGCTGGGCTACAGCGATATTTCCGATACCAATATCCCGCTGCTGATGACGGCAGCCAGCTCCGCCCTGCTCGGCGTCTTTGCCCTGTTCCTGCCGAATACGCCGCCGAAAAGTACCGGCAAGCTGGATTTCAAAGTGATGCTGGGGCTGGACGCGCTGATCCTGCTGCGCGACAGAAACTTCCTGGTGTTCTTCTTCTGCTCGTTCCTGTTCGCCATGCCGCTGGCCTTCTATTACATCTTCGCCAACGGCTACCTCACCGAAGTGGGGATGAAAAACGCCACCGGCTGGATGACGCTTGGCCAGTTCTCCGAAATCTTCTTTATGCTCGCCCTGCCGTTCTTTACCAAACGCTTTGGTATTAAGAAGGTCTTACTGCTGGGTCTGATTACCGCCGCCATCCGCTATGGGTTCTTTGTTTACGGCGGAGCGGAACAATACTTCACCTACGCCCTGCTGTTCCTCGGCATTCTGCTGCACGGCGTGAGCTACGACTTCTACTACGTCACCGCGTACATCTACGTGGACAAAAAAGCGCCGGTGCATATGCGTACCGCCGCGCAGGGCCTGATTACGCTCTGCTGTCAGGGCTTTGGGAGCCTGCTGGGTTACCGCCTGGGCGGCGTGATGATGGAAAAAATGTTCGCATACAAAGAGCCGGTGAATGGGCTGACCTTCAACTGGGCCGGAATGTGGACGTTTGGTGCAATCATGATTGCCGTGATTGCCGTGCTGTTTATGCTGTTTTTCCGCGAATCGGATAAAGAGATCGCCGCCATTGCGGTGGTTGATGGCGATGCCGCGCTGACACAAGGGGAAGTTAAATGAAACAAGAACGTGTTCTCGGTGCCCTTTACGGGCAGGCGTTAGGGGATGCGATGGGCATGCCGTCGGAGCTGTGGCCGAGAAAGCGCGTCAAAGCGCACTTCGGCTGGATCGACCGCTTTTTACCCGGCCCGGCAGAGAATAATGCGGCCTGCTATTTCAAACAGGCAGAGTTCACCGACGATACCTCAATGGCGCTGTGCCTGGCGGACGCGCTCATCGAGTGCGACGGGGAGATTAACGCGGACGTTATCGGCAAGCATATCCTGAACTGGGCGCTCGATTTCGACGCGTTTAATAAGAACGTGCTCGGCCCGACCTCCAAAATCGCGCTTAACGCGATTCGCGACGGCAAGCCGGTTAGCGAACTGGACAACAACGGCGTGACTAACGGGGCGGCGATGCGCGCCTCCCCGCTGGGCTGCCTGCTTCCGGCTACGCGTCTGGAACACTTTGTTGAGCAGGTGGCGCTGGCCTCCAGCCCGACCCATAAATCCGACCTCGCCATTGCCGGCGCGGTGGTGATTGCCTGGGCGGTTTCGCGCGCCGTCGACGGCGAAAGCTGGCAGAACATCGTCGATGCCCTGCCGGGTATCGCCCGCTATGCGCAGGAGGCGAAAACCACCACCTTCAGCGCGTCGCTGGCGGCACGTATTGAGCTGGCGCTTAAGACCGTACGGGAAGCCAACGGGGTTGAGTCCGCCAGCGAGCAGGTGTATCAGCTCGTGGGGGCTGGAACCAGCACCATTGAGTCCGTCCCGGCGGCCATTGCGATGGTCGAACTGGCGGAAACCGACCCGAACCGCTGCGCCATTTTATGCGCCAATCTGGGCGGCGATACCGACACCATTGGCGCGATGGCGACGGCCATCTGCGGCGCGCTCCGCGGCGTCCAGGCCATTGACCCGGCGCTGAAGGCCGAGCTCGACGCCGTTAACCGGCTCGATTTCGGCCACTACTGCGAGAAACTGCTGCACTACCGGGAGCAAAGGGAGGGCGTATGAATTCATTTGCCCAACGTCTCGATACCCTGCACGCCGCGCGGCCGGTGACGGTGCTGGGCGCGGCGGTGATTGACGTCATCGCCGACGCCTACGCCCTGCCCTGGCGCGGGTGCGATATCGAGCTCAAACAGCAGGGCGTGAATATAGGCGGCTGCGCGCTGAACATTGCCATCGCCCTGAAACGGCTCGGTATTGCGTCGCAAAACGCCCTTCCCGTCGGTCACGGCATCTGGGCGGATATTATCCGCAACGCCATGGCGAAGCAGGATCTGCACAGCGCCGTGGAGGCCGAAACCGGCGATAACGGCTGGTGCCTGGCGCTGGTGGAGCCAGACGGCGAGCGCACCTTTATGTCCTTTAGCGGCGTGGAGAACCAGTGGCAGCAGCGCTGGCTTGATGTGCTCAACATTCCGTCGAACAGCCTGGTCTATTTATCCGGCTATCAGCTCGCCTCGTCGTGCGGCGAGCTGCTGACACGCTGGCTGGAGGGGTTGCAGGACGTGACGGCCTTTATCGATTTCGGCCCCCGCATCGCGGATATTCCCGACGCGCTGATGGCGCGGATTATGGCCTGCAGGCCGGTCGTCTCGCTTAATCGTCAGGAAGCGGAGATCGCAGCTGAACGACTGGGTGTCGCGACTGAAAACCTGGATGTGGAGTGGCAGCATCGCTTCGGCGCCGCGCTGATTATGCGGCATGATAAAGACGGCGCCGCATGGTATGACGGTGACGCCTCGGGCATTGTTCCGCCGTTCCCGGCCACGGTTGTGGACACCATTGGCGCAGGCGACAGCCACGCGGGCGGCACGCTTGCCGGCCTGGCGGCGGGATGGTCACTGGCAGATGCCGTTCTGCTGGGGAATGCCGTGGCGTCCTGGGTAGTCAGCCACCGCGGCGGGGACTGCGCACCGACTCGAGAGGAATTACTCCTCGCACACAAAGACGTATAGATCGCTACGACAGTAGCTGATGCTGTACTCAATCGGCCGGTGCTGTTGGTCAAGCGCGACCTGCTTGATCACCAGCACCGGTATTTTTTCGTCCATCTTAATGTGCGCCTGAAACTCGCTGTCGGGCATGCGGGCGCTAACCCGTGAACGGGTGCGCTGCGGGAAAATATTCTGACTGCGGAAGTAGTCGTACAGCGAAATGCCAATCGCATCCGGATCGGGAATGAGCCCAACCGGCACCCAGGACTCTTCAATCGACACCGCATCGTCATCCACATAGCGAATGCGCTTCAGCAAAAAGACCTCGCTGTCCGGCGGGATCGACAGGTGGTTTGCGACCTCTTCCGGGCACTTCACCACCCGCTTGTTGACCCACAGCGTATTAGGTTTTTGGCCGCGCAGCACCACCTGCTGGGAAAAGCCGCGCGCCTCTTTCAGCGAATATTCAAAGATGTTGTTGATTTGTGTGCCATAGCCACGGGAACGCGTCACCACGCCCTCTTCCTCCAGCGCCTGCATCGCCTTTCGCACGGTGATGCGCGACACGCCGGTTAACTGGCTCAGATCGCGCTCGCCGGGCAAAATATTCCCGTGCTCCAGCACTCCGCTGCGCACCGCGTTTTTTACCGTTTCGGCAAATTTCAGGTACAGCGGCGTGTTGTCAGGCGCGGCGATCCGTTCATTCAGTTGAGCGATTAACCGGGTATGCGCTTGTTCCATCTCTGTTTTCTCAGGCGTGGTGTTTCCTGCCAGTATACTGGGTTACCACCATGCATGAAAATGATGAACCGGCCCAATACCGTGACCCACTTCCAGAGTATCGGCTTTTGCCAGCGCCGCCGAGAGCCAGGTTTTCGCTTCGCGCACCGTATCGGCCCAGCCGTCATGCCGCGGGCGCAGCGCCGCCAGCGCGGCCGAAAGCGTACAACCCGTGCCGTGGGTGTTTTTGGTCTGCACGCGCGGCGCGGTAAAGCGCACTTCGCCGTCGCGGGTGAAGAGCCAGTCCGGGCTTTCCGCGTCATCCAGATGCCCCCCCTTCATCAGCACCGCCCCGCAGCCCATCGCCAGCAGCGCGTTTCCCTGCGCTTTCATCTCGCGTTCAGTTTGCGCATGCGATGTGCCCAGCAGCGCGGCGGCCTCCGGCAGATTGGGCGTGATAAGCGCCACCTGCGGCAACAGCTTATTGCGCAGCGTCTCGACGGCGGAAGCGGAGAGCAGCGGGTCGCCGCTTTTTGCCAGCATGACGGTATCCAGCACCACGTTTTGCACCTGATAGCGCTTAAGCCGCTCGGCCACCGCTTCCACAATGTCCGTCTCGGCCAGCATGCCGATCTTGGTGGTGTCGATGCGCACGTCGCTGAACACTGAATCCAGCTGCGCGGCAACAAAATCCGGCTCGATACGGTAGACCGACTGCACGCCGCGCGTGTTTTGCGCCACCAGCGCGGTAATGACCGAGCAGCCGTACGCGCCAAGGGCCGAGAAGGTTTTGAGATCGGCCTGGATACCCGCGCCGCCGCTGGGATCGGTGCCGGCAATGGTCAGGGCGTTAATCCGCTTCATGCCTGCTCCTCCAGCGTATAGAGCGCATCCAGGAACGCGCTGGCAAAACTGCCCGGGCCACGTGACTGCGCAACGGCCACCGTTCCGGCTCGCTTCATCCATCCGCAGGCGGCAGCCACGTTATCCATCCGGTCGCCCGGCAGCGAGCAGCTCGCCGCCACAACGGCAGAAAGCGCGCATCCGGTTCCCACTACGCGCGTCATCAGCGGATCGCCGCCCGTTACCGTGCGGGTGCGTTGCCCGTCAGTGATGTAATCCACCTCACCGGTGACGACCACAACGGCATTGGTCTGGCGCGCCAGCGCCTGTGCAGCGGGCACCGCGCTGGCTGCGGTATCGGTTGAATCAACGCCGCGCCCGCCCGCGCTCATTCCGGCAAGGGCAAGAATTTCGGAGGCATTGCCGCGAATGGCAGCCGGTTTCAGGGCAAGGATTTGATGGCAAAAACGGGTGCGGAACGTCAGGGCACCCGCGGCAACCGGGTCCAGCGTCCAGGGCTTGCCTGCAGCCACCGCGCTTTCAATTGCCCGACGCATCGCCTGGGCACGCGGCGAGGTCAGCGTACCAACGTTAATCAGCAGCGCATCGGCGATGCCGGCAAACTGTTCAGCCTCTTCGGCCTCAATCACCATCGCAGGTGATGCGCCAAGCGCCAGCAAAACGTTGGCCGTGAAGGTCTGTACGACATCGTTGGTCATACAGTGGGTCAGCGGAGAACGGGTTCGGAAGTGGTGTAAAACGTGTAAATCGAGCAGGTCAGGCTGCATGGGTTCGCTCCTGCCTTGCGTGAAGAAGCGATGACCGGGAAGGCATCTGACTTCCCTACGCTGGCATTATCCAGATCAGGTAATACGGGTATTTCTCAGCCTTCACAAAGAAGGGCACCCCGAGTCAAATAAAACAAAATCATAAGGTTGCGATTAACGTCCCGTTAATCCCTGTTCTGGATCATGCCAGCGGGAAGCCAAAGACTCAACCTTAAAAAATGCTCTGTGTGCCAGCCTGTGTCCCACGTTGTGGCTCACAGCACCACACACCAAACACCAAACACCAAACACCAAACACCAAACACTAAAAATGCCGGATTTCCCCCGCCTCAACAGCACCATTGAAGGCGGCTTCACAAACCTATTTATCTGGATTCTTTATCGTTCCTTACGCCCTTCCCTCTATCGTGGCTTCCTGCGTCTGACAACACTTCTTCTGAGCTGGCGGATTACAGCAATACATTACCTGTCGCCACTCTCGCGATAATACTCCACCACCAGGTGATGCACCTGCTGCTAACAATCTTTTTTGTAATCTTATCAATCTAATTTTCTAATCAAGAAAAATAAAAACATCATCTTTTTCAACATTTCAATCACTGATTTATAGCAATCAAAACACTGTTTTATTGTCGATTAAAAATATTTTTCCCCACATGAAAACATACTTTCATTCAAAACCAATAAATATTTCGGAAAGAATATACTTTCATAAATACATTAATTAACTTTACTGAATGGGCTTTATTTGAACGTTTTACGGACAAAACACATAAATATAATTAATGTATTTTCGATGGACTGGTGTGAGTTGTATTTAATGCGTCATTTCATATCTATATGTATTTATTAGGTTTATTTAATATGTTTCACATAAGGGCATTTTAGCTTTCCGTTCTTTTAGTGATCCAGGTCAATATTCAAATTTATGTATTACAAGATAGTTACTACACGTTACGAAATAAGTGTTTAAACATAAATCACTGTAACTTACATGGAATTACCTGGATATGTCAGGGTGACATATCTTCCCGCCAGGAAAGCGAAATAACCTAATTTATTAATGTGATGAGAGCTTTTAAATGAAAACTACCGTTAATGCTGGTGATAAAACGACTTTGGCTGTTATCGTGTTTGGTTCTGTATTCGGTGCTGTTATGGGTAATGCTCATGCTGCGCAAGTTAATCTTTTCTTGCAAGATCAGGCTACAGGTCAAGGCATCATTGTAACTGCTCAAGAGAATGTACAATACGATCTGGATAAAACAAATTCAGATATTCTTAATCTCCAGGCTGATACTGGAAAAAACACCTCTGATATTTCTATTCTGCGCGGTGATCTGAATGCTACCGCTCAATCTACAACGGATAATATCAAACGTATAGATGATCAAGCACAAGCCGCTATTGATGGCGTAAAATCCAACGTACAAAGCAATTATTTGGAATTGCAAGGTGAAGTAAATTCACGCCAGGGAGCTGATAATGCGTTAGCCCATCAAATCAATCTCACTAACGGCGCTTTGCAACAAACCGATGATAAAGCACAAGCGGCCATTGATGGTGTTAAAACTAACATCGCTTCTATCGACGATCTGAAAACGGGTAAAGCTGAAGTAGCTTCACTGGATAACGAGATCAAACAACGTCAAACTGATGTTGCAAACATCATTCAGGATCAGCGTGATACAGCCACTAAACAGGCTACTACTGATGCTGTTCAAAATGGCTTGATTGATGATGCTACTAACGTTGCTAACACTGCAACTACGGTAGCTAACTCTGCACAAAATAAGGCTGATGTAGCCTACTCTGCAGGCGTATATGCTCAACAACAAGCCGCAGATGCCGCTACCGTGGCTGCTGTTAACAAAGCTGCTGTAGCTAACGTTCAGTCGCGTCAACAAGCACAAGAAACCACTATTCAGAATCACAGCGCACAACTGAATAATCATGAAGAGCGTATTACAGCATTAGAAAATGAAAGTAATAACAACTTCCGGAATCTTAAGGATGATGTAGATAACAACCGTAAACGTGCTGCTGTTGGTGTTGCTTCTGTTGCTGCGATGAGCAACATCCCACAAGTAACAGATTCTCAGGCTTTTGCTATCGGTGCGGGCGTTGGCGGTTATGACTCTCAAGGTGCTGTTGCTATCGGGATCTCAGCTCGTATTACCGATCATATCGTCACTAAAGCTTCTGTTGGTGCAGGTTCCTTCGGAGGAGCTACTTACGGGGCTGGCGTGTCTTTCGGTTACTAAGTAAAGCTTTTCATTCTGGCCTCTTCATTAGAGGGTTTCATTACGCGTTTTAAAATAAAAAACAGTAAAGCACCGATCACACTACAAACTAACTCTGTGGTTTCTGCCTGGCTGGCTGACTTAATTTAATTATTCTGATGATATTGAACATGACAAAATATATTTTATTCTCCGCTATAGTGGCATTAGCCTTAGTGGCTACGGGGATCTTTATAGGTCTAATGTATGCTCAATGGGTTAGATTATAAGATCGCAACAGGCTAGTTATACAACTTCTACGCCTGACGGTTATACAGCGTATCAAAGAACGAAGTTTTAATATTAAGGCTAGCGAGTGTGAAGAGATTGCCCTTAGCTCTATAGGAGCATATAAACTCATCTGTGTTGATACGGTGCTGATACGGTATTGATATGACTTACTTTAAAAGATCAGGTATAAGGGTTTGGATAGTTTATATAATCTCTGCAGTAAAAATTGCTAAGATTAAGGGGATTATCTAATTAAAATGGTGATGGTTGTAGACCGTAATATTGAAACTGGCAAATTAGCTAATACTATTGCTCATTGTAGTCAGGGGAATAACGTTGATAAGCACGATGAATACAGCACCAGTAATGGTATTACGTGCACCCTTAGCAATCACCCTATCGTAATTGTAGCGGCTAAGAATGCTAACCAGGTTAAAAAAGCCTTAGTTTCTGCTGATGAAGCTAAATTAGTTTATAGCTTCTTCTCTTCAACAATGTGGAGAGATACAACAGAAGAACAAGTAGAGGCGAGTAAAGCTCCAAAATTTAAATAACGGTGTAGAACATATGAACAAATTGATGACAGTAGCTTTAGCTGTTTCCGCATTAGCGGGTTGTACTTCACAGGCTCAACGTATGGCAGATTGTAAAGCTCAAGGTATTAGCCGTGATGCTTGCTACATTGCTCAACAAAACAGGCAAGCGACTATAAACGCTTCAGTTGAAAAGCAAGCAATGGAAAACGCGCAAGCGCTCTATCCAGTACAGAAAGCACAATCAGCGCATGGTTTACCTAAAGGCTGTACACAAGTGATGGATGCAGCGGGGCAATGCAATATCAAAACACCAAAAGTGAATAACATCACTCAGGAAGCCGATCATGTCATGAATAAACCTATCCCTGATAGTGCGGAATATCTGCTTGCTAAAGGCTGGAAACCTAATAATGGAGTATGGAAGAAACAAGGCTATACGCTTTCGCTGACTGTTGAAAATGAAATAGTAGTTAACTCACAACTCAAAAAATGACGTCCCTCTTTCTTAAAAGACTTTAAAGCGAAGTCTAATAGATAAGGCAGCAGTAAGTAAGATTCGTGATTGTCAGTCTTTAATGTATTGCTAAAGCCGCCCTTAACAGATGGGCGTTTTTTTCAATTATTCTGAAAGATTATATGATGATTGATACATTAAGGTCGGGCTTTGGGTGGTTGGCGGTGTTGTGGCCGCGGGTGTAATCGGCTATGGCGCATATTATAGGGCCAAGTGGGCCGCGTATCGGGTTGAACACTTGATCAAATCAATCAGGTGACTGCCCTCGCCTGATTCATTTGCCAGTCTTACCCGATACACAGGTCAGAAATGACATAAGCCTTTTATTCTAACTGCCAGGCCCCACCTTGGATAAGCGACGCTCCCCCCGTCCAGGCAAACAACGCCAGCTCGCGGCAGTCTGCATCAGGATAAATACGGCTGCTGAGGCACGCCTCACCCTCGTTAACAAACACTTCCACAGACGAGCTATCAAAGAACAGGCGCAGGCTGAGCGCGTCGTTTAGGTTAAGCGCAACGCTTCGGGTACCGCACAGGCCATACTGTGGATAGTGTCGCTCCAGCACCAGGCGCTGCATCTGTGCATCAACATAGAGGTGTAGCCCGTCGCCGAGACGAATGCCGTATTGCTCCGCGCTGCTATTCGCGCAATCCCATTGCAGAATGACCTCCATCGCATCGCAGTGTTCAACCAGCGTCATCTGCTGGTTATTAAGCGTACTTATCGGCCAGGGGAACCACGCCCCGCGCAGGGTTTCAACTTCTCTGGCCGGCCGCATTTGCAGGCGGTTATCCACACTAAGCGTCAGCTCGCGCGGTAAGGAGAGCATGCCTGCCCAGCCATCCTGCTGTTCCGGCAGGGGCGATTCCCACATGTCCAGCCAGCCGATAACGATGCGGCGGCCGTCAGGCGTGAGGAAACTTTGTGGCGCATAGAAATCATGTCCGCGATCCATCTCCACAAATTCTCCTTCACGCACGAAAGGTTTGCCGGGCTGCCACTCGCCCAGCAGGTAGCCACTCTGGAAAAGATTACGATTTTTGAATCCCTCTGCCGCCAGCCCCTGAGGCGAAAACATCAGCACGCGTTTACCATTGAGGGTGAAAAAGTCCGGACATTCCCACATATAGCCCATCTCTTTTTCAGCCACTGCGAGCACGCCCATGTCCTGCCACTCGCGCAGATCGGCAGACCGGTACGCACGCACCTGGCCCGTATCACCCTCCCGCGCACCAACGACCATGTACCACCACTCCCCTTCACGCCATACTTTCGGATCGCGGAAGTGATGCAGTCCGGGCGGTGTGTCAATGACGGTCCCGTGCCGCACAAACTGGATGCCGTCTCGGCTGGTTGCCAGGCACTGAACCTGGTAGAGATTCGCCTCATCGCCGGGATCGCCGTGGAATTTGTGGCCGGTGTAGATCAGCGCCAGCATGTCGCCATCGACCACCGCTGAGCCAGAAAAACAGCCGTCCTTGTCGTCTGGTCCTTCCGGTGCCAGCGCAACCGGGAGGTGCTCCCAGTTAACTAAATCTTTGCTTCGCGCATGGCCCCAGTGCATCGGCCCCCACTGGGTCGAATATGGATGATGCTGATAAAAGGCGTGATACCAGCCGTCAAACCAGACCAGGCCATTCGGGTCGTTCATCCAGCCAGCACGCGCAGCGAGGTGGTAACGGGGATACCAGCGCAGGTTAAGCCCTTCGCGTCTGGACTGCAGTTCCTGTTCTGCTTTCGTAATTGAATACGTCATTTCTCTACTCTTTCGATCAGATGGTGGAAGGTTGCGGCATGAGCGGGTCAGAAGAGGACTTACCCGAGCGCAACAGGAAGATGGAGATAAACGTGGTGCTGAATACCAGTAGCCCCATGATGAGATAGGACTGAGCAAAGCCGTATTTCTCATAGCTGTAACCTGCCAGCGGCGACAGCACCGAGGCAATCACCGAGCTTGTACAGGCAAAGCCCACCAGATAGAGGGTGGAAGAGAGCCGCTTGTCAAAATGCAGGCTGTTGTATTTAAAGATGGAGACCAGCAAAACGGGCAGCTCAACCGCGTGCAATAGCTTGGTAATGGAGATCAGTACCGGTCCCTCAACCAGACCCGATGCCACCATACGCATCGCCATCACCATTCCGGCGAAAATCAGGCCGTTTTTCGCACCGAGACGATTCACCAGCCACGGGGCGCAAAACATACCCGCCGCCTCCAGGAAAACCTGGAATGAGTTGAGATAGCCGTACATGGCGTTCCCTTCCTGTAACGTCGGGAACTGGGAGGAGAAATAGACCGGGAACTGCTGGTCATAAACGCCATAAATACAGGTGCCGATAACGAAAAACACCAGCGCCCAGAAGCGCGGCAGCGTCAGCAGGCGCAATGCATCCTCCAGCGTGACCTTACCGCCGGATACCGCCTCCTGCATGGCGTGCGGGGCGGAAGAGACCCTGAGACGCGCCAGCAACACAAAAAACACCAGCCCTGCGCAGCTCGCGACAGCGAAGTTCAGCTTTGGATTAATGTTAAACAGGAGCCCCGCAAAAAAGGTTGCCACCGCCCAACCAAGCGATCCCCACATCCTTGCCTTACCAAACTCAAACTGACTCTGGCGGGCCACGCGCTCGGTATAGGATTCCAGTACTCCAATCCCGCCGTTAAACGTTAGCCCGATATAAATCCCGCCGAAAATACTGCCGAGTAATACGTTAATGTGCAGCAGATAACCAAACAGCAGGAAGGCCGGACCGGAAAGAATGAGCAGGCTGGTCAGAAACCAGAGCAGGTTTTTTCGCAGGCCGAGTTTATCCTGAATGAAGCCGTAGCAGATTTGCGCGCACAGCGCGGAGACAGACAGTACGGCATAGATGACTCCCGTATCCCCTGCCTTTAACCCCACCTCCTGGTGTAGCCAGATAGAAAGCAACGAGCCGGAAGAGGACCACGTGACAAAAAAGAAAAACAGTAATGCGCTTAATAAAGGGTAGCTGTGAGAGTGATGCATTTTCATCATGACATTCTCATGTTGGAGTAATGACAGGATGGTAACGTTAACATTTGAGTTTTCTCATGCTATTTGGTAAAAAATTAAGATGTTAATCACGAAAGTTAACGTTAACATCAAGAGAGTGAGATCGCGATCAAATTTTCATCACTCAGGTAAGAATGGCCTGGCCTGTGCAGCAGCCTTCCTTTTACATCAGCGACTTAGTTGTATACCCTCTCACACAGAGCACTAACGGAGTAACAAGATGGCTTCCCTGAAGGACGTCGCAAAGCTGGCTAACGTATCGCTGATGACGGTCTCCCGCGCGCTGAACACCCCGGAGCGCCTTAAACCGGAAACGCTGGCACGCGTTCAGCTGGCTATCGAGCAGACCAGCTATGTGCCGGATCTGTCCGCCAAGAAAATCCGCGGCGCGCATGCCTCGCCGAAAACCATAGGCGTACTGGCGCTCGATACGGTGACGACACCTTTCTCGGTGGAGATCGCGCTGTCTATTGAAGAGACGGCCAGAATGCACGGCTGGAATAGCTTCGTGATGAATATGTTTACCGATGACAACCCGGACGCCATCGTCGACCTTCTCCTCTCTCATCGGCCTGACGGGATTATCTACACCACCATGGGGTTACGTCGTGTCCCTCTCCCGGCTAAATTACTCACCCTTCCCTGCGTGCTGGCCAACTGCGAAAGTGACGGCGAAAAGGTCGCCAGCTATATTCCCGATGATGAACAGGGCCAATATACCGCCGTGCGGGCGTTACTCACGGAGGGTTATCGACGCCCTCTCTGCCTGCATTTGCCTGAGGGACATCTGGCCACAACCCGGCGCCGACAGGGGCTGGAACGTGCATGCCGAGAAGCGGGGCTCGATCCGGACAGCCTGGCGCACAGCTATATGACGTTAGGGGACGAGCACTATCGTGATATCCCGTCAGTGCTGCTGGCGCACGTGCAGAATGGCATTCCCGGGTTCGACTCCGTTATCTGCGGCAACGACCGTATCGCATTTATGGTCTACCAGACGCTGCTGGCGCAAGGGCTTCGCATACCAGAAGATGTCGCCGTTATCGGCTATGACAATATGGTGGGTATTGGGGAGTTGTTCCTGCCTCCTCTCACTACGGTTCAACTGCCACACTATGAAATTGGTCGTCTGAGCGCCTTGCATATTATTAACGGTGAAGGGCATCAGAACACCACGCGTGTAGAAAGTCCTTTTTTACTGCGTAATTCCATTGCGCATGCATCATGAGCACCGCTTTTTGTCCATGACGCAGAAACAGGCAGAACTCCCCCCTTTTATGCCGTTCGATGGCACGATTTGTCACACTCTTTTCTGTGACTTTACACACCGGGTAAAGGGCCTCTAACGCGCTGATTTTATTTGGCATAAAATGCAATTTTCATTTTAAAAATGGGGATATTTCCTCGTTACAGCCCCGTGTCACAAAACAGTAAACAAATTAACCATTGAGCGCCGTGGCAAAAGGCTCTATATTGGCGGCGTTTTTTTCAGGCCCCATCTGTTTTTTAACTTTTTATTCAATCGTGGCTCATAACGAAGCGGCGGTTGTAGGAGTGATATGATGACGGATAAAGTCCGTATTGACACCGTAGATGCCCACAAAAGCAACGAAACCTATCTGGCCCGTCAGGCCGAGTTTGAATCTAACGTCAGGAGTTATCCGCGCAAACTGCCTTTAGCCATCACTAAAGCAGAAGGCGTGTGGATCACCGATGCAGATAATAAAGAATACCTTGACTGTTTAGCAGGCGCGGGGACCCTTGCGCTTGGCCATAACCATCCTGATGTGCTGAAAAGCATCCAAAATGTCATTACCAGCGGCTTGCCGTTACATACACTGGATCTGACTACGCCTCTGAAAGACGCGTTTTCTGAATACCTACTCTCTCTGCTGCCTGGTCAGGGCAAAGAGTACTGCCTGCAGTTCACCGGTCCATCCGGTGCTGACGCCGTTGAAGCGGCGCTGAAGCTGGCGAAAAAAGTGACCGGTCGTAGCGGTATCATCAGCTTCTCTGGTGGTTACCACGGTATGACCCACGGCGCACTGTCCGTGACCGGCAACCTGTCTCCGAAAGAAGCGGTTGACGGTATGATGCCAGAAGTACAGTTCATGCCTTACCCGCACGAGTACCGTTGCCCGCTGGGTATCGGTGGTGAAGCGGGCGTGAAAGCGCTGACCTACTATTTCGACAACCTGATTAACGACGTTGAAAGCGGCGTGCGTAAACCTGCTGCGGTGATTCTGGAAGCCGTTCAGGGCGAAGGCGGCGTGAACCCGGCTCCGGCTGAGTGGCTGCAGCGCATCCGTAAAGTGACTCAGGAACACGGCATTCTGCTGATCCTCGACGAAGTTCAGGCTGGCTTTGCCCGTACCGGTAAATTCTTCGCCTTTGAACACGCAGGCATTGAGCCAGACATCATCGTGATGTCTAAAGCCGTAGGTGGCGGTCTGCCGCTGGCCGTGCTCGGTATCAAGAAGCAGTTCGACGCATGGGCGCCAGGCCACCACACCGGTACCTTCCGCGGCAACCAGCTGGCGATGGCAACCGGTCTGACCACGCTGAAAATCCTGAAAGACCAGAATATCGCGGGCAAAGTTGCCGCTCAGGGCGAATGGCTGAAAGGCCAGCTGAAAGAGATGGCGAAACGCTATCCGGTGATCGGCCACGTGCGCGGTCTGGGCATGATGATCGGTATTGAGATCGTTAAACCACATGAAGCCGCTGACCACATGGGCTGCTTCCCGGGCGACGGCGAACTGTCTGCACTGATTCAGAAGAAGTGCTTCGAAGCCGGTCTGATTCTGGAGCGCGGTGGCCGTAACGGTATCGTTCTGCGTCTGCTGCCGTCTCTGCTGATCAGCGACGAAGAGCTGAAAATCTTCCTGGATAAATTTGAGCAGGCACTGCTTGCTGCGGGCGTTCGCCCGGCGTAACCGGAGTTATTGATTACGATGTCTGATTCAAACCCAATTTTGTTCTCCTCTGCGCAGAGCATTGAAGCTTATCAGCAGGCGATCGAACAAAGCACTCAGGCTGTGATGCAGTGGCTTAAACAGCCTGAGATGTACCAGGGCAAAACGGTCGCGGAACTGCGCGACCGTATTAAGCTGGATTTCAACCCTAAAGGGCTGGGCAACGAAGCGGCGATTGAACGCGCCGTGGAGTTCTTCCTGAAAGACAGCTTGTCCGTTCATCACCCGCAGTGTGTGGCGCACCTGCACTGCCCAAGCCTGGTGGTAAGCCAGGCGGCGGAAGTGCTGATCAACGCCACTAACCAGAGTATGGACTCCTGGGATCAAAGCCCGTCCGCAACCATCATTGAGATCAAACTGATCGAGTGGCTGCGTACCCGCGTGGGTTATCAGGCTGGCGACGCGGGTGTCTTCACCAGCGGCGGCACCCAGAGCAACCTGATGGGCCTGATGCTAGCGCGCGATGCGTTCTTTGCGCGTCAGGGTCACTCCGTTCAGCAGGACGGTCTGGTGGGCGATCTGCGCAAAATTCGCGTGCTGTGCTCCGAAAACGCACACTTCTCCGTGCAGAAAAACATGGCGCTGATGGGTCTGGGTTACCAGTCCGTGGTGCAGGTGAAAACGGACGAATTCTCCCGCATGGATCTGACCGATCTGGCGGCGAAAATTGAGCAGTGCAATGCAAACGGTGAGCAGATTCTGGCGATCGTCGCGACGGCAGGTACCACCGATGCCGGTGCCATCGACCCACTGCGTGCGATTGCAGAGCTGGCGGCGAAACAGAACATCTGGGTACACGTTGATGCGGCCTGGGGCGGCGCGCTGCTGATGTCTGAGCAGTATCGTCACTACCTGGACGGCATCGAGCTGGTGGATTCCGTTACCCTGGACTTCCACAAGCAGTTCTTCCAGACCATCAGCTGCGGCGCGTTCCTGCTGAAAGAAGCGCGTCACTATGAGCTGATGCGCTATCAGGCGGCCTACCTGAACTCTGAGTTCGACGAAGAAGCCGGCGTGCCTAACCTGGTGTCCAAATCTCTGCAGACCACCCGTCGTTTTGACGCGCTGAAGCTGTGGATGAGCCTGGAAGCGCTGGGTCAGGAGCAATACGCGGCGATCATCGATCACGGCGTGACCCTGGCACAGCAGGTTGCGGCCTACGTGAAAGCGCAGCCTGCGCTGGAACTGGTTATGCAGCCACAGCTGGCAAGCGTTCTGTTCCGCTTCCGCGGACAGGTGCAGATGGATGACGCAGGGATCGCCCTGCTGAACCAGAAAATTGGTGATGCGCTGCTGGAATCCGGCCGTGCGAACGTCGGTGTGACCGAGCATAACGGCGTCACCTGCCTGAAGCTGACGCTGCTGAACCCAACCGTGACGCTGGAAGATATTAAAATCCTGCTCTCTCTGGTTGAGCGCACCGCGCAGGAAGTTCTGGCTAAGTAATACAACCCCCTCTTCCGCAGGGAGAGGGGGTTATCTTTATACGCCTGCCCACCACATCCTTAATTTTAAACCCCAGTAACTCGTCCAGCCCGTCGTGGTGCTGACCACATTCCCCTTCGACACAATGACCAGCGTCGGCGTTACGCTCACCTGCCACTGCTGCGACAACGCACCGTTTTCATCGTTGATCACCGGCATTTTCAGCTGTTTCTTTTCAACCCAGCGCGCAAGCTTTGCGTTATCACCGGAACGCATGGCAATACTAATCACGTTCACGCCCTCTTCTGCCAGCTGATTAACGGAAGGCGTCGTGTAACGGCATATGCTGCACCAGGTGGCCCACACGTAAATCAGCAGCGGGCGTTCCTGGCTGAGCGCCGAGATATCATGCATCTTGCCGTCAATGCTCTGCATCGGTGTTGCACTAAAACTGGCGGGGAGTGTCGGTTTTCGATACCGATCAACACCCCACACTACGGCCAGCGTCAGCAGAACGAGTATGATCCCTTCCCGCGCCCAGCGGCGCAGTCGACTGATTTTGCGGTTATCCATTGTGACCTCATGTTTCAATGAAGGTCATCTTAACGGGCAAAACGCCATCACGCTGTAAAGAAGTGTCGCGCCAGGTTTACTCCTGGGTATAGCCGTAGTCGTAATGGCTATATCCCGAGTTGTAGTAGAGCACGGCAGATTTCACGATATCATTGAGGATCGCGCCATTCACCTGCACGCCCATTTGCTGAAGACGCTTCAGGCAGTTCTCGATCTCCTTGACGCTGGTTTTACCAAAGCGGGCGACCAGCAGCGTGGTCGCCGCCGCTCTGGCTATCAGCAAGGCATCCGTTACGGCAAGTACTGGCGGAGTGTCGACAATCACGATGTCATATACTTTGTCTATCTGCGACATCACGGCCTGGAAGCGTTCGCTCATGAGCAGCTCAACGGGATGCGAAGGTTGGGGTCCGCATGTCAATACATCAAAACCGCCTTTCTCAACGTGCTGAACCGCCTCCTGCCATTCGACAGCTCCTGCGAGCACGCAGGATAATCCCCGATGATTGCTCATTTTGAAAACATTGTGGACATACCCCTTACGCATATCCGCATCAATAAACAGCACTCGCTGTCCGGCCTGAGCGGCAATCGATGCCAGTGAAGTGCTGACCAGCGTCTTTCCGCAGTCCTGCGTGGGGCCAGACACCACGACGACCCGGTTTGCGGCATCCATCATGGTAAAATGCAGACTGGTGCGCAGCCCGCGCACTGCCTCAACAAACATATCTGCCGGACGGTCAACGGGCAGAAATGGAACGTTCGACGTCCTGTGCTTCCAGTGGGACGCAAACAGGGTTCTCCTGCGCAGGTGCGTTTTTTTCCAGAGCCACACCGAGCGCGGGAGCGTCGCCAGAAGCGGTATCCCCTGCACTTCCAGTTGTTCAGACGAGGTAATGCCCCGATTAAAGGCTGAGCGCACTAAAACCATGCCGGCAGAGAGCATCAACCCCATCAGCATGCCCAGTACGATTATGAGCGCTTTGTGCGGTTTAATCGGATCTGGCTGCGCTACGGCCGGGTCAATAATCCGCACGTTCCCGATAGCGCTGGAACGCGAAATACTCAGCTCTTGCTGACGCGTCAGCAGCTGCAGGTATATGGTACGCCCGGATTCAACGTCACGACTCAGCCGTAAGATTTCCTGCTGCGTGGAAGGCATAGTTGAGACGCGATTATTCAGGCGCGCACGCTCGCGTTCAAGCGTTTGCTTTTTCTCCCGCAAGGCACGGTAGGTGGGATGGTCCTTTTTGAAAAGTTGTGAAACCTCTGCTTCGCGGAACGTCAGCTCGTTAAGCTGGTTTTCCACGTTAACAACCTGATCAAGGACTGACTTTGCTTCCAGAGATAAATCGACAGAATCGCGTTGCTCTCTGTAGGCATTCAGACGCGCTTCAGCTTCATCCAGCTCCCGGCTGATCTTAGGTAATTGATCCTGTAAGAACGTTAGGCTGCGGGAATCTTTCGCTTCCTGGCGCGCAATATTCTGGCTGAGAAAATTTTCGGCAATGGTATTTAGTACCGTAGCGATTCTGTCGGGGTCTTCACCCATAAACGTTAATGCGATCATACCGCTCTGTTTCGCCGACTCAACAACCGTAAGCCTGTCCTGAATGGCGTTGATCGCGTCAAGCCTTGTGACGGTTTCGAGGTTAAAACGGGTGCCTGGTTCTGCGCTGAGGGATGTCACCAGAAGCGATATTCCGTCTTTAACCAGCGTTTTCCCCACTATGCCGTTTGCCTCAAACGTTTTTCCCTCAAGACGATACCGCCCTTTTTCCTCTACGGTGAGTAAAAGCTTTTGTGGCTTACCTTCCAGAAGGGGAATAGTCAGCGCGCCAATCGTTATTTCATCGGATTTACGTCCCCGCACGTGTTCCCACAACGGCCCGATGACAGGAAACACGCGTCGCCTGGCGTTGTACGTCAACCCTAATTGATCAACGGTCTCTCCCAGAATCATCCGTGATTTAAGGAGTAAAAGTTCCGGCGCGACCTCTGGCGAGAGTTCAGACCCGAACGGGGTCAGGTTCTTGAGCAGCGAGTTATTCTGCTTCGCCTCTACCTGTACCAGGGCATCAGCCTGATAAACTGGCGTGGCGCTGAACGCGTAGATACCCGCGCATACCGTGAACAGGAGCGTGACGCACGCGATCGTCAGCCGGTTATCAAACATATCAGCAAGCAACTGAAGAAGATCGATTTCATTATTCTGCGGTGTCGCAGCACTATATTTGTCTGATTTAGAAGACGACATTACGGCTTCATTCCTTGTTGACTCAAACGACGAGCCCATTCCTGACTGGCTTTCCCCAATTGCTCGAAAACATATTCATAGACTTCGCGACTTTTGCGATACGGGTCAGGAATGTCCCTGCTTTCCAGCCATTGTCCAAAGAGCAGCGATTTTCCCCGGTTCTCCGGGGCCATTGTGGCAATGAAACGGAGATGTTCCGGCTCCATTACCAGAATCAAATCGGATTTTTGCAGCAGGCTGCGCGTCACCTTTCGGGCAACATGTCCTTCCAGCGAAACGCCATGACGCCGGGCGACAACCTGCGCAGCCGCATCAGCCGGGCGTCCTTCAAGTCCAAAAATACCTGCTGAGGTCACGTGCTTACCGGGTAATTGCTGGCGCAACAACCGCTCACCCATCGGTGAACGGCAAATATTGGCGGTGCAGATCACTAAGATTGACTGAAACATTACTGCGGCCACGATCTGATGTAACGAACGGTTTCGGTCAGGTCATGGACGCCGCTGATGGTAGGCACCAGTTGGGTGATCACGCGGTTCCAGCGTGATAACGGTGCCGTAGTGACGTAAACGATGTCATACGGCTCCAGCTGGAATTCCGTACCCAGCACCATGGCTGACGCATCTTCAGCATTCAGTTGATAGATATTGGCAATTTTGTTCGTGTCGCCTTTTTTAGATACCTGCCGAATAACAAAAATGCCGGTTGCATCGGCCATATTTTGGTTAAGTCCACCGGCATTTCCCAGGGCTTCGGCCAGCGTCATGCCGCTACGATCCATCTTAAGCGTGCTCTGCTTGACCACTTCGCCCATCACGAACACTTTCAGCGCGTCGTTCCGGGGAATAAACAGGATATCGCCCGGATAAAGCAGCTTATTTTGGGTCAAATCGCCATGCTGCATCAGCGCATAGAGCGAAAGGCGGGCGTCTTTGCCATCATGCGTGAGCACGACGTTACGCCAGTCGGCATCCGCAGAAAGACCGCCAGCGGCGTTAACCGCATCCATCACCGTCAGCGGAATATTGGTTATGGGCTGTTGGCCCGATTTTTCGACCTCTCCGGTGACATAGGCTTTTTGGGAACGGAAGGCGGCAATGCTGACGTCCACCTGCGGGCTCTCAATGACTTTATCCAGTCGCGCTGTAATCTCTTCACGTACCTGTGAAACCGTTTTTCCCGCCACTCGCAGCTTACCGACGTAGGGATAAAAGAGCGTACCATCGGCGTTGACCCAGTTGCCTGCATCGCTTGCGCTACGATATTGTCCCGCGGGCGTCGTTAATTCAGGGTGATCCCAGACGGTAACCGTCAGTATGTCGCCTGTGCCAATACGGTATTCCCAGTTTTTGATCTGCTCATCCAGATTAGGATTTGCCTGAGATTTCGATACGGTCGGACGCAGCTTTTCAATCAATCCTGGCGTTAATGGGAAAATTTCCACGCGCTTATCAAGATTATAATTAATGTCTTCCGCCGCAATGACTTTTTTGCCAGACACACTTAAGTTCTGGCCGGGGGAAAATACACACCCCGTTAACTGACTAACGGTGAGAAATAACAGCGAAAAAGCAGTTGTACTTTTCATTTGTATAAACATTTATTTTTAACGTTGCGTTTATCGTCAATCTTGCAAAGAGATCAAATCTAACCCAATGAAATTTAATGTATTATTTTCATGAAACATGAAATTCTGACATTATAAAACGTGGCAAAACTGCTCTCTAAAAAACAAAATTGATACTCATCCCTGTAAAAAAAGAGAAGTAAGATTGTTTCGCCCGAAGGCAATATTAAATCTTCTTCGGCAGGAAAGCATTCATACAACAGTCCAATTTTGACGTTAAAAACCATTTTCAGAATTGATTGTTGAAAGAATAAATATTAGAAATATAAAGCGCAGATAATATTCATTGAAATGATAAACACCATCCAATTCGACTACACAAAACCGTCCACTTTTGTTACATTTTTTTTCAAACATCCCCTGCGTTGATACTTAAAATGGACTGTCTGCTCCGCTTTGCACGACCCGCAGACGAAAAGTATCTGTCACGATATCACTGGAGAAAAAATGGCTAAGCGTAAATTGCTGCTTCTGGGTGTATTACTGTCTCTGGCGGGATCCGCTTTCGCAGCCCCGCAAACGGCCGCTGCGCCATCCGGCATCAAGGCCTATGAAGAACAAGAGTTCATCGCGGACTTCACGAAATTCAAGATTGGCGACACGGCACCGGCGCAGTATCAGACGCCCGAGTACACCATCAAACAGTACCAGCTGCGTAACCTGCCGGCTCCGGATGCCGGAACCCACTGGACCTACATGGGTGAGAACTACGTGCTGATTGGCGATGCTGATGGCAAGATCTACAAAGCCTACAATGGAGATATTTTCTATCACCGCTAACGCAATTCTGATTCGCCCCTGGCAGGATAGTGACTGCCCTTTCCTGCGCACGCTCTACCTCCACGCCCGGCGTGAAGCCTGGCCATGGCTGGACGGTTCAGACTGGCAGCTGGAAGACTTTGACGCGGCAACCCGTGACGAAGTGATTTGGGTTGCTGTTCAGAACGGTCATCGCCTGGGTTTTGCCTCCGTCTGGATGAACGATAATTTCCTGCACAACCTGTTTGTCGATCCGCAGTATCAGAGCCTGGGCGTCGGGCATGAGTTGCTTGAGCACGTTCAGAAGACGTTTACCAGTACGGGTTCGCTTAAGTGTCTGATGAAGAATGCGCGGGCTATTGCATTTTACCAGCGACACGGCTGGCACATCGAGGCGACGGGTGATTCTCCGGACGGAGAGTATTATTTGATGCACTATCGGTTGGGTTAAAGTCGGGTGGCGGCTTCGCCTTATCCGACCTACGTGATGGTGCCGTTTGTAGGCCGGGTAAGCGAAGCGCCACCCGGCAATTAGGAGCAGAGGAATTACACCGCGCGGAACGCGATTTCTCCCGGGATGATTTCGCCCTGCCAGTAGAGCTGCGCCGCAACGCGTCCTGCCAGCTGGCGATACATTTCCGCGAACTCGCTGTCCGGACGGCTGACCACCGTCGGCTTTCCGCTGTCCAGATCTTCACGCAGGGTAATGTGCAGCGGCATCTGCCCCAGCAGCTGAGTATGGTACTTCGCAGCCAGTTTTTCTGCGCCACCCGTACCGAAGATAGGTTCGTGGTGACCGCAGTTGCTGCAGATGTGCATGCTCATGTTCTCGACGATACCGAGCACCGGCACTTCCACTTTCTCGAACATCACGATGCCTTTTTTGGCGTCGATCAGCGCGATATCCTGCGGCGTAGTCACGACGACCGCCCCCGTGACAGGAATGTTCTGCGCCAGCGTCAGCTGAATGTCACCGGTGCCCGGCGGCATGTCCAGCACCAGATAATCCAGATCAGGCCACATCGTCTCCTGCAGCATCTGCAGCAGCGCTTTGCTGGCCATCGGGCCGCGCCAGACCATGGCGTTATCGTCGGTCACCAGGTAACCGATGGAGTTGGTTGCCAGACCGTGCGCCATAATTGGCGCCATGTGGGTCCCGTCCGGCGAGGTGGGGCGCTGGTTTTCCGCGCCCAGCATGTTCGGAATAGACGGACCGTAGATATCCGCATCCAGAATGCCGACCTTTGCCCCTTCCGCTGCCAGCGCGAGCGCCAGGTTAACGGCGGTAGAGGATTTCCCTACCCCGCCCTTGCCCGAGCTGACGGCAATGATATTTTTCACGCCGTTCACGCCAGGCTGGTTTTTCACGCGCTTCAGCGTGGCGATGCTGTGGCTCAACTTCCAGTCAATCGCCTTCGCGCCGGTAATGCGCAGCAGCTCAGAGCTGGTCTGCTCTTTCAGCGCGTCAAAGGCGCTGGTCCAGACGAACGGCATCTGCAGCTCAATGTGCAGGGTATCGTCCAGCCAGGCAACGTGGTGTAACGCTTTCAGCGTAGTGAGATTGTGCTTCAGGGTTGGATGCTGAAAGTTAGCCAGCGTCCCGGCGACCATTGCTCGTAAGGCTTCCGGTGATTTGGCCTGGGATTGAGAACTCATCCCGACTCCTTTGTTCTTGTGAATAAGACCTTAGATGAACAAGTTTACCTGAAAGGCCGTGGTTTGTGCTTACTTAATAATGCCCCTTTTGGTAATATCAAAAACCCTTTTCACAGTTAAAAGAAGTAATGCCTACTATGACTCAAGTCGCGAAGAAAATTCTGGTAACGTGCGCACTGCCGTACGCCAACGGCTCAATCCACCTCGGCCACATGCTGGAGCATATCCAGGCTGATGTCTGGGTCCGTTACCAGCGAATGCGCGGCCACGAGGTTAACTTCATCTGTGCGGACGATGCTCACGGCACGCCGATCATGCTGAAAGCGCAGCAGCTGGGGATCTCCCCGGAACAGATGATTGCCGAAATGAGTCAAGAGCATCAGACTGATTTTGCTGGCTTTGACATCAGCTATGACAACTATCACTCCACGCACAGCGACGAAAACCGCGAGCTGTCGGAGCTGATCTACACCCGTCTGAAAGAGAACGGTTTTATCAAAAACCGCACCATCTCTCAGCTGTACGATCCGGAAAAAGGCATGTTCCTGCCGGACCGTTTCGTCAAAGGCACCTGTCCGAAATGTAAATCCCCGGACCAGTACGGCGATAACTGCGAAGTGTGCGGCGCGACCTACAGCCCGACCGAGCTTATCGAGCCGAAATCCGTGGTTTCCGGCGCCACGCCTGTGATGCGTGACTCCGAGCACTTCTTCTTCGACCTGCCGTCCTTCAGCGAAATGCTGCAGGCGTGGACCCGCAGCGGCGCGCTGCAGGAACAGGTGGCGAACAAAATGCAGGAGTGGTTCGAATCCGGCCTGCAGCAGTGGGATATCTCCCGCGATGCGCCGTACTTCGGCTTTGAAATCCCGAACGCGCCGGGCAAATATTTCTACGTCTGGCTGGACGCGCCAATCGGCTATATGGGCTCCTTCAAGAACCTGTGCGACAAGCGTGGCGACACCGTCAGCTTCGACGAATACTGGAAGAAAGATTCCACGGCCGAGCTGTATCACTTTATCGGTAAAGACATCGTTTACTTCCACAGCCTGTTCTGGCCGGCGATGCTGGAAGGCAGCAACTTCCGCAAGCCAACCAACCTTTTCGTTCACGGCTACGTAACGGTGAACGGCGCGAAGATGTCCAAGTCCCGCGGGACGTTCATTAAGGCCAGCACCTGGCTGAACCACTTCGACGCGGACAGCCTGCGCTACTACTACACCGCGAAGCTCTCTTCCCGCATCGACGATATCGACCTGAACCTGGAAGATTTCGTGCAGCGCGTGAACGCGGACATCGTCAACAAGGTGGTGAACCTCGCCTCCCGTAACGCGGGCTTTATCGCTAAGCGTTTTGACGGCGTGATGGCGGCTGAACTGGCTGACCCTGCTCTGTACAAAACCTTTACCGACGCGGCAGCCACCATTGGCGACGCGTGGGAAACCCGTGAGTTCGGCAAAGCCGTGCGCGAAATCATGGCACTGGCCGACCTGGCAAACCGCTATGTGGACGAACAGGCACCGTGGGTTGTCGCGAAACAGGAAGGTCGCGATGCCGATCTGCAGGCCATCTGCTCCATGGGCATCAACCTGTTCCGCGTGCTGATGACGTACCTGAAGCCGGTTCTGCCGCAGCTGGCAGCCCGCGCTGAAGCGTTCCTGAACACCGAACTGACCTGGGATGCCATGGCGCAGCCGCTGCTCGGCCACAAGGTGAACACCTTTAAGGCGCTGTACAACCGCATCGAGATGAAGCAGGTTGAAGCCCTGGTGGAAGCCTCTAAAGAAGAGGTTAAAGCGGCTGCGGCACCGATCACCGGCCCGCTGGCGGACGATCCGATTCAGGAAACCATTACCTTTGACGATTTCGCCAAAGTCGACCTGCGCGTGGCGCTGATCGAAAACGCGGAGTTCGTGGAGGGCTCTGACAAGCTGCTGCGCCTGACTCTGGATCTGGGCGGCGATAAGCGTAACGTCTTCTCCGGCATCCGTTCAGCCTACCCGGACCCGCAGGTCCTGATCGGTCGTCAGACCGTGATGGTGGCGAACCTGGCACCGCGCAAAATGCGCTTCGGCATCTCCGAGGGGATGGTGATGGCCGCTGGCCCTGGCGGGAAAGATATCTTCCTGTTAAGCCCTGACGAAGGCGCGAAGCCTGGCCAGCAGGTGAAATAACAAAAAAGCCGGAGATAATCTCCGGCTTTTTTTATGGTTTCGGGTGATGCACCCGGTGGGTCAGCCCGCGCAGGAAATTACGCAGAAACTGATCGCCGCACTCGCGGTAGTTTTTATGATCTGGCGCGCGCATCATGGCGGTCACTTCCGGCACGGATACGCGGTATTTTTGCTCGGTCATGATCGCCACAATATCGTCCGTTTTCAGCGAGAACGCGATACGCAGCTTTTTCAGCACCGTGTTGTTGTTCACGCGACGCTCCAGCGCCAGCTCCGGCGCGGCCGGATCCTTGCCACGCTTATCGTAGATCAGGCCATTAAGGAAACCCGACAGAATGATGTCAGGGCAGCGGACAAAGCCCTCTTCGTCTTCTTTGGTCATCCACGTGTCAAAACTCGCAGACGTGGATTCCATGTCCGACAGTGCAAGAATGCGCACCATGTCGTTATTGTTCGCTTTCAGGGTGTAGCGCAGGCTACGAAGAATATCGTTACTTAGCATAGAGCCTTCGAATGTCGATGATGCAATGGCGCGCAGTGTACCAGCTTTACAGGCCAATCGCCTCTTTCAAACTCTTCAGATAGCGACGGCTGACGGGTACCGTTTGCCCCGCGCGCAGCACCAGCTCGGCCTGGCCGTTATCTTCCAGGCGGATCTCCTTCAGGTGCGCCATGTTCACCAGATACTGGCGGTGGCAGCGGAGCAGCGGCGTGCGGCTCTCCAGCGTGCGCAGGGTCAGCTCGGTAAACCCTTCGTTCCCTTCCGCGCTGGTGACAAACACCCCGCTCAGTCGGCTGCTGACAAACGCCACATCATCCATCTGCAGCAGATAGATCCGGCTGTGTCCGGTACAGGGGATAAACTTCAGCGGCTGCTGGTTCTCCGGCAGCAGCGTGACGTCCTGCACGGTGCGCTCCTGGCGTAAACGGGTGAGCGTTTTTTCCAGACGCTTCTCTTCAATCGGCTTGAGTAAATAGTCAAACGCGTGCTCCTCAAAGGCCTTAACGGCGTATTCATCAAACGCCGTCAGAAACACGATGTACGGGCGATGCTCCGGGTCAAGCATACCGACCATCTCCAGCCCGCTGATGCGGGGCATCTGAATATCGAGAAACAGCACGTCCGGGCGCAGCTTGTGCACCGCGCCGATGGCCTCAATGGCGTTCGCGCACTCTCCCACAATCTCAATATCCGGCTGCTCCTGCAGCAGAACGCGCAGGTTTTCCCGTGCCAGCGGCTCGTCATCCACGATAAGCACTCTTAACATGCGTTTTCCTCCAGCGGCAGTCGTACGGTAATACGGGTAAATCGGTCTGGCTCACAGGCGACGGTAATGCCGCAGTCGTCGCCAAAATGGGCGCGCAGGCGTTTATCCACCAGGCTCATACCTAAACCGCCGGAGGCGGAAGGCTGGTAAAGCCCGGCATTATCTTCAATATCCAGCACCAGATGGTTGTTGAAACGGCTGGCGGCAATGGTTATCTCCCCCGTTCCCAGCAGCTGTGATGTACCGTGCTTGATGGCGTTTTCCACAATAGGCTGCAGGGTAAAGGCCGGGAGATGCTGATACGCCAGCTCGTCCGGAACGGAGAGCGACACCTGCAGGCGCGACTGGAAACGCGCCTGCTCGATCTGCAGATAGGCATTCACGTGCTCAATCTCATCGGCGAGGGTCACGATCTCTGAAGGCCGTTTCAGGTTCTTGCGGAAAAAGGTCGACAGAAACTGCACCAGCTGGGCGGCCTGATCGCTGTCGCGGCGGATCACCGCTTTGAGCGTGTTGAGGGCATTAAACAGGAAATGCGGGTTGACCTGAGCATGCAGCAGCTTAATTTCGGACTGCGTCAGCAGGGCTTTCTGCCGCTCATACTGCCCGGCAAGGATTTGCGCGGACAGCAGCTGGGCGATCCCCTCTCCCAGCGTGCGGTTGATGGAGCTGAACAGACGGTTTTTTGCCTCATACAGCTTGATGGTGCCCATCACCCGCTGATTTTCCCCGCGCAGCGGAATCACCAGCGTGGAACCCAGCTTGCACTGCGGATGCAGCGAACAGCGGTAAGGCACTTCGTTACCGTCGGCATACACCACCTCGCCGGTTTCAATGGCGCGCAGCGTATAGGCTGAGGAGATAGGTTTACCCGGCAGATGGTGATCGTCCCCGGTGCCGGTGAAGGCCAGCAGCCGCTCGCGGTCGGTTATGGCCACCGCGCCGATATCCAGCTCCTTGTAGAGCACCTGCGCGACCTTCATGCTGTTCTCTTCGTTAAAGCCCTGGCGCAGGATCCCTTCGGTCGAGGCGGCGACCTTCAGCGCCGTGGCGGAAAAAGCCGAGGTGTACTTTTCGAACATGGCGCGCTTGTCGAGCAGAATGCGCATAAACAGCGCTGCCCCCACGGTGTTGGTCACCATCATCGGAGCGGCAATACTGCTGACCAGGTGCAGCGCATCCTCAAACGGACGGGCAATCAGCAGTATGATCGCCATCTGCGCCATTTCGGCCACAAAGGTAATGGCACCGGCGGTAAGCGGGCTAAAGACTTTATCAGGGCGGCCGCGTTTGATCATATAGCTGTGCACCAGCCCGCCGAGCAGCCCTTCCACGATCGTCGAGATCATGCAGCTGAGCGCCGTCATCCCGCCCATGGAATAGCGATGCAGCCCCCCGGTTAAGCCGACAAGGCCGCCGACTACGGGACCGCCCAGCAGCCCGCCCATCACCGCGCCAATCGCGCGCGTATTGGCAATAGAGTCTTCGATATGGAGACCAAAATAAGTCCCCATGATGCAGAAAATAGAGAAGGTGACGTAGCAGAGCAGCTTATGAGGCAGACGTACGGTGACCTGCATCAGCGGGATAAACAGGCGAGTTTTGCTCATCAGCCAGGCAATGACCAGAAACACGCACATCTGCTGAAGCAACAGCAGCACCAGATTAAACTCGTACATACTCAAAACCGCACACGCTAAAAACGCGTAACATACACTGATGCGGGTTTACTTTCTTTGAAGCATCCCAAAAAAGCGCAAAATCGTGTCCGTTATCACACCTTTTTCTGAATATCGCGCATGCTTCGCATTGTTTGTTCAAAAATCAATCAATTCTTCCTGGTTCGCCAAAGTGGGTCTACAGTTAAGCTGGGGACGCGTAAGCCAGGGGGCGAATATGGCGCTTTACACAATAGGTGAAGTGGCACTCCTTTGTGATATCAATCCCGTTACCCTACGGGCGTGGCAGCGACGGTATGGATTGCTTAAACCGCAAAGAACGGACGGTGGGCATCGCCTCTTTAATGAGGCCGATATCGACCGTATCCGCGAAATAAAAAGCTGGATCGACAACGGAGTGCAGGTCGGGAAAGTGAAATCCCTGTTGAGCCACGACGATCCTGACACGCAGCACCTCTGGCGCGAACAGCAGGAAACCCTGCTTCGGCTTCTGCAGGCGGGCAACCTGCAGCGCCTGCGCGCATGGATAAAAGAGCAGGGCCGCGACTATCCGGCACAGACGCTGATCTCCCATCTTTTCATTCCGCTCCGTCGACGCCTGCAGTGCCAGCAGTCTACCCTGCAGGCGCTGCTCAGCCTGCTCGACGGGGTGTTGATCAACTATATTGCCGTCTGCCTTGCCTCGGCGAAGAACAAAGCCGGAAAAGATGCGCTGGTGGTCGGCTGGAACGTGCACGATACCACCCGCCTGTGGCTGGAAGCGTGGATTGCGACCCAGAAGGGCTGGCGCGTGGATGTCCTGGCGCACTCGCTGGCGCAGCTTAAGCCCGAGTTTTTCGACGGTCAGACCCTGCTGGTCTGGTGTGGGGAAGTGCCCTCCGCCACGCAGCAGCAGCTGCTGACACAATGGCGAGAGAATGGTTACCCGGTATATTCCCTTGGCCCGGATGAGCCATAACGGCATTTAATGGTTCATTAACAGCTGCGCTTCACCGTATAATTGTTCCGTTAACAACAGGAGCACATGATGAAGGCAACCAAACTGGCCATTATTACCCTTTTTGTCCTGATGGCCGTGAGCGGTATCGGCGGCGTGATGCTGGCAGGATACTCGTTTATTGTTCGCGGCGGTGTCGGCTGAGGTACAGCGCCAGCCGCTCAAAAAGGCGATCGACGACGATTGCCGCCAGCGCGACCAGCACCGCCCCCTGCACGATATAAGCCGTATTAAACCCGCTCAGGCCGATAATAATCGGCGTTCCCAGCGTATTAGCGCCGACCGTAGACGCAATTGTCGCCGTCCCGATGTTAATAATCACCGATGTGCGGATCCCGGCAATGATAACCGGCGCCGCGAGCGGCAGTTCAACCTTGCGCAGCCGCTGGCCACGACTCATCCCCATCCCTTCTGCCACGCTCAGCACTGACGCCGGTACCGCCGCGAGGCCCGCCAGCGTGCCCTGCAGCACCGGCAATACGCCGTATAAAATCAGCGCAATAATGGCGGGCTGCTGGCCAAAGCCCATCACCGGCACCGCTATCGCCAGCACCGCCACCGGGGGAAACGTCTGGCCAATCGCCGCTATCGTCTCCGCCAGCGGACGAAATTCTTTGCCTGCAGGCCGCGTGACCGCGATGCCCGCCCCCACGCCCAGCACAACCGCGATGACGCTTGAGAGCGCCACCAGCCAGAGATGCGCCAGAGCGAGATTAATAAAGCTCTCCTGCTGATAGACCGGCCGCGGCAGCCCGGGAAAAAGGGTGTTAAACAGCGCCGCGCTGTGGGGCATAAGAAACAGTAAGGCGACAAAGAGCGCTACCAGCCAGAGGAGCGGATCACGCAGTGCCTTCACGCGTCACCTCCCCGGCCAGCAGATCGCGAAAATGTAAGGTTCCGCACGGCGTACCGCGCGAGTCCGAGACGGGCAATACCTCGCACTGGCGCGCGACAAACGCCGAGAGGGCATCCCGCAGGCTCATCTGCGCCTGCAGCGGTTCGCCGCTCACCGGAACCACCTCCCGTCGCATATAGTCGCTGACCGTCCGCAGGGAAAGCAGCCTCACGCCCAGCTCGCTGCGGCCAAAAAACTCGCGCACAAAGTCGTTCTTCGGCCATGTTAATAGCTCAAGCGGCGAGCCCTGCTGCACCACTTCGCCATGATCCATCAGCACCAGATGGTCGGCCAGGCGCAGAGCTTCATCAATATCGTGCGTCACGAGAACGATCGTGCGTCCGAGAATGCGGTGAATGCGGGTCATCTCCGCCTGCAGCGCCCCGCGCGTAACCGGATCCAGCGCGCCGAAGGGTTCATCCATCAGCAGTACCTGCGGGTTAGCCGCCAGCGCGCGCGCCACGCCCACGCGCTGCTGCTGGCCTCCGGAGAGCTGGTGCGGATAGCGGTCGCGCAACGATGGCTCCAGCCCCAGCAGAGACATCAGCTCATCAACACGATCGGCGATTTTCGCCCGCGACCATTTCTCCAGCTGCAGCACGGTGGCGATGTTCTGCGCCACCGTCCAGTGCGGAAACAGGCCGATAGACTGAATGGCATAGCCCATCCGGCGGCGCAGCTCCAGCACCGGCAGGCTGCGGATCTCTTCCCCGGCAAAGCGGATCAGCCCGCTGTCATGCTCCACCAGACGGTTGATCATCTTAAGCGTGGTGGACTTGCCCGACCCAGAGGTGCCAATCAGCACGGAAAATGCCCCCTCGGCAAAGTTCAGGTTCAGGTGGCTCGCCGCCGGGCGACCGGCAAAGGTTTTACTGACATCATGAAATTCAATCATTGGCTCTTCTCCTGAGCAGCGCGAGCCATAAGGCAAACAGCGCGTCGACGACAACCGCCAGCGCAATCGTGGGCACCACGCCCAGCAACACCAGATCGAGGGCACTGCTGAGCAGCCCCTGGAACACCAGTGCGCCAAAGCCGCCCGCGCCAATCAGCGCCGCTATCACCGCCATGCCGACGGTTTGGACCGCCACCACCCGCAGGCTGCGCAGCAGCAGGGGCAGCGCCAGCGGGAGCTGAATTTTCCAGAAACACTGCCGTGCGCTCATCCCCATCGCATGGGCACTTTCAAGCACATCCGGCGCGACCTGACTCAGCCCCGCGACCACGCCGCGCACCAGCGGCAGCAGCGCATACAGCACCAGCGCGATAAGCGCGGGCGTTAACCCCGTTCCGGCTATGCCGAGCGTTCCCAGCACCGGAAACGACTTCACCAGCCCGGCCAGCGGGGCAATCAGCAGGCCAAACAGCGCGACGGAGGGAATGGTCTGGATAATGTTGAGGACGGTAAAAACCCCACCCTGGCGTGAAGGATGGCGATAGCACCACATGCCGAGCGGTATCCCGATCAGCAGAGCCGGGATCAGCGTGCCAAAAAGGATCGTCAGGTGTTGCGCCAGGGCATCATCAAACACCTCCTGACGGTTGGCGTACTCTTTCAGCAGCGAGAGATTGTTCAGCTCACCGCTGAACAGCAGGAACAAGGGAATACACCATATCTGCGCGTTGAGCACCCAGCGCCAGACGGCGCTGGAGATAAGTCGACGAATAGCGTCGCTGCTGGCCAGCAGACACAGCGCCAGCCACAGCCAGAGGCCGCTGCCTATTGTGGTTCTCGCCAGCGGACTCTCCGCCGACGCCATATGCGTCGCCGCCAGCCCGGCGCTCCAGAACAGCACGATGAAGAGCCCTTCAGAGAGGAGCAGCGTCAGCCACTGCGCCGTGCGCCCTTGCCAGAGCGATAGCGCAACCCACGCGCCTAGCGACGCCGCCAGCAACCACGGCGTGAATGCCCACACTTCCCAGAGATAGCGCCCTTCCCCTGACATCAGGCGGTTAGGTGCGACATTCACAAACGGCAGCGCGACTGCCGCGATGGCCACGCAGGCCAACAGCAGCAGGACGCGGTTATGACATTTTATTGGCACAGCCCTTTCCCGTTACTTCACAAGCCCTTGTTGTTTCAGGAAGTCGGCGGCCACTTTTTTGGCATCCAGCCCCTCGACGGCAATGCTGGCATTCAGCTGTTGCAGCGTTTTTTCATCCAGTTTTTCGAAGACCGGCTTGAGCCATTCTGCAATATCCGGATAGGCTTTCAGCACCGCCTCACGCACGACCGGGGTCGGGGCGTAAATCGGCTGTACACCTTTAGGATCGGTCAGGGTTTGCAGGCCGAGCGCCGCCACCGGGCCGTCGGTGCCGTAGGCCATTGCCGCGTTAACACCGGAAGTTTGCTGCGCCGCCGCCTTAATGGTTACCGCCGTATCCCCGCCCGCCAGCGAGAGCAGCTGCGCCTGGTCGAGCTTGAAGTCGTAGGCTTTTTCGAACGCCGGGAGCGCGTCAGGACGCTCGATAAACTCCGCGGACGCAGCCAGCTTAAAGTCGCCCTTCTCTTTCAGATAGCGGCTGAGATCCGCCAGAGACGTCAGCTTACCTTTCTCCGCCACGTCCTTGCGCACGGCGATAGTCCAGGTGTTGTTGGCCGGGGCCGGCGTCAGCCAGACCAGCTTGTTCTGTTCCGCGTCGAGTTTTTTGACTTTCTCATACCCGGCTTTGGCATTTTTCCATGCCGGATCGTTTTCATCTTTGAAGAAGAATGCCCCGTTGCCGGTGTATTCCGGATAGATATCCAGCTCGCCGGAGGTAATCGCCCCGCGCACGACGGGCGTGGTGCCCAGCTGAACTTTATTGACGGTTTTCACGCCGTGGCTTTCCAGCACCTGCAAAATAATATTGCCGAGCAGCGCGCCTTCGGTATCGATCTTTGAGCCCACTTTTACCGGCTCCGCCGCCTGTAGCGGCAGGCTTAGCGCTGCGAGTAGCGCCGCAGAAGCTACCATCCCCGTTTTAATCGTCATTCCGCTGTCCTCATTTTTTTATCGCCTTTTTCAGAGGCTTGAGAGAAAAGCGTAGCTTAAAACGGCGGATTTACCCGGCAAAATGCCTTTTTAGCATAAGGTAAGACGCATCCCCCGGAAACCGGGGGATGCGAAGGAAGGAAGGTTACAGCAGCTCGAACTCGCCTTTGTTCACGCGGGCGGAATCCACCCCGATAAAGACGTTAAATTTGCCCGGTTCCGCATCGTATTTCATCTGCTGGTTCCAGAACTTCAGCGCGTCCACGTCAATCGGGAAGCTGATGGTTTGGGTTTCGCCAGGCTTCAGATTAACCTTCTCGAAGCCGCGCAACTGCTTCACCGGACGGCTCATCGAGGCGGTGACATCCTGAACGTACATCTGAATCACCGTTGCCCCGTCGCGCTTGCCGGTGTTGGTCACCTCAACGCTGGCGGTAACTTTGCCGTCACGCTTCAGGGTCGGCGCCGACATTTTCACGTCAGAAACCTTGAAGGTGGTGTAGCTCAGGCCGTAACCAAACGGATACAGCGGGCCGTTAGCTTCGTCGAAGTAACGGGACGTGTACTTGTTCGGCTTGTCGGCGTTATACGGGCGACCGGTGTTCAGGTGGCTGTAGTAGACCGGGATCTGCCCGACGGAGCGCGGGAAGGACATCGGCAGCTTGCCCGACGGGTTGTAATCACCAAACAGCACGTCGGCGATGGCGTTACCGCCTTCGGTACCGGCAAACCAGGTTTCCAGAATGGCGTCAGCCTGCTGGTCCTCTTTCACCAGCGCCAGCGGACGCCCGTTCATCAGCACCAGCACCAGCGGCTTGCCGGTGGCTTTCAGGGCGGCGATCAGATCGCGCTGGCTCTGCGGGATGGTGATGTCGGTACGGCTGGAGGCCTCGTGCGCCATACCCTGCGCTTCGCCCACGACCGCGACAACCACATCAGACTGTTTCGCGGTATTCACCGCCTCGTCGATCATCTCCTTCGGCGTGCGCGGATCGACCTTCACCGCCTCCTCGTACTGGTTGAGGAAGGTGACGATGTCTTTGTCGTTGGTGACGTTCGCCCCTTTGGCGTACACCACTTTCGCGTGATCACCCACGGCACTCTTAATCCCGGTCAGCACGGTCACGGACTGATCGGCCACGCCTGCGGCAGACCAGCTGCCCATCACGTCGCGCTTGCTGTCGGCCAGCGGGCCCACCACGGCAATGGTGCCGGATTTTTTCAGCGGCAGCGTATCGAGGCGGTTTTTCAGCAGCACCAGGCTCTCGCGCGCCACGTCACGCGCTTCTTTGCGGTGCAGGCGGCTTTCGGCGTTGGTATCTGCCGGGTCAGAGTCTTTCGGACCCAGGTGGCTGTACGGATCGTTAAACAGACCCATGTCATATTTCACGTTCAGCACGTGGCGCGCGGCATCGTCCAGCTCCGCCATCGTGACCTTGCCGCTCTTCACCAGACCCGGCAGGTATTTGCTGTAGTACTCGTCGCTCATGCTCATGTTGATGCCGGACTTGAGCGCCACGCGCACCGCGTCTTCCGGATCGGACGCCGTGCCGTGTTTGATCAGCTCTTTAATCGCGCCGTGGTCGGAAACGGTGATGCCCTTAAAGCCCCACTGGTCGCGCAGCACGTCTTTCAGCAGCCAGGAATCGGACGTCGCAGGCGTGCCGTTCAGCGAGTTTAGCGCCACCATCACCGCGCCGCTGCCCGCGTCAAGACCAGCCTTGTACGGCGGCATATAGTCGTTGAACAGGCGCTGCGGGCTCATGTCGACGGTGTTGTACTCTTTCCCGCCTTCAACCGCGCCGTAGGCCGCAAAATGCTTCACGCTGGTCATCACCGAGTAGCGGTCCGCCGGGCTTTTGCCCTGCATCGCTTCCACCATGGTTTTCCCCATCGTGGAGGTTAAATACGTATCTTCACCAAAGCCTTCCGAGCCGCGCCCCCAGCGCGGATCGCGCGAGACGTCCACCATTGGCGCCCAGGTCATGTTCAGGCCGTCGTCCGCCGCTTCATAAGCCGACACGCGCCCGACGGTTTTCACCGCGTCGAGGTTAAAGGAAGAGGCTAAGCCGAGGCTAATCGGGAAGACGGTACGCTGGCCGTGCACTACGTCATAGGCGAAGAACAGCGGAATTTTCAGGCGGCTGAGATCCATCACCTGATCCTGCATCTTGCGGATATCCTGGCGGGTGACGGTATTAAAGATGGCCCCTACCTGCCCGTCTTTGATCATCCCGCGGATGGCCTCTTTCGGGTTATCCGGGCCGACGCTGATAAGACGCAGCTGGCCGATTTTCTCATCGACCGTCATTTTCTTGAGCAATTCAGTGACAAACGCGTCCCGTGCTTCAGGCGTGAGCGGGTGATTACCAAACAAATCCTCTGCCAGCGCAGGTTGCAGCGCCAGGCTGACGGCGACACCTACAGAACATAGCCATTTCATGTCGTTTTACTCTCTCATCAATAACCGCCGGACGATCTCGGCCATACCGTGCGAAAAGCGCAGTGTGCCACAAACCCTCTGAACGTTGCAGGGTTATTCTCTGATTTTTCTCGTGAATACTCGACCGCTTAACAGTTAATCGCGCTATGCTTTACAGCGAGAAATTTGCCCCACCACAAGGAGTGGAAGATGTCTTCTGTTCGAACAAACGATAACACGGCTTTTATTAACGAACTGTCGCGCCTGGTTGGCTCCTCTCACCTGCTTACCGACCCGGCCAAAACCGCCCGCTACCGCAAAGGTTTCCGCTCCGGTCAGGGCGAGGCGCTGGCGGTGGTCTTCCCCGGCACGCTGCTGGAGCTGTGGCGCGTGCTGAGCGCCTGCGTCGCCGCCGACAAGATTATTTTAATGCAGGCGGCCAACACCGGCCTGACCGAAGGCTCCACGCCGAACGGCAACGATTACGATCGCGACATCGTGATTATCAGTACCCTGCGCCTCGACAAGCTGCACCTGCTGGACAAAGGCGAGCAGGTGCTCGCGTTCCCCGGCACGACGCTCTACTCCCTGGAAAAAGCGCTTAAGCCGCTGGGCCGTGAGCCGCACTCGGTGATTGGCTCCTCCTGTATTGGCGCCTCGGTGGTTGGTGGGATTTGCAATAACTCCGGCGGCTCGCTGGTACAGCGCGGCCCGGCCTACACCGAGATGTCGCTGTTTGCCCGTATTGACGAAAACGGCAAGCTGACGCTGGTGAACCATCTGGGTATCGATCTCGGCGTAACGCCGGAACAGATCCTCAGCAAGCTTGACGACGATCGCGTGAAGGACGAAGACGTGCAGCACGACGGTCGTCATGCGCACGATCACGACTACGTGACCCGCGTGCGGGATATCGACGCCGATACGCCGGCGCGCTACAACGCCGACCCGGACCGCCTGTTTGAATCCTCCGGCTGCGCCGGGAAGCTTGCCGTTTTTGCCGTGCGCCTCGATACCTTCCCGGCGGAGAAAAAGCAGCAGGTGTTTTACATTGGTACCAATCAGCCTGAGGTTCTGACCGAAATTCGTCGTCATATTCTGGGCGAATTTACCCATCTGCCGGTGGCGGGCGAGTACATGCACCGGGACATTTACGACATCGCCGAGCGCTACGGCAAAGATACGTTCCTGATGATCGACAAGCTCGGCACCGACAAAATGCCGTTCTTCTTCACCATGAAGGGACGCACCGACGCGATGCTGGAGAAAGTGTCGCTGTTCAAACCGCACTTCACCGACCGCTTTATGCAGAAGCTGGGCAACGTTTTCCCGGCGCATCTGCCGGAGCGAATGAAAACCTGGCGCGATAAGTACGAGCATCACCTGCTGCTGAAAATGGCCGGAGACGGGATCGCCGAAGCGCAGGCCTGGCTGACCGAGTTCTTCAAAACCGCCGAAGGGGATTTCTTTGCCTGTACGCCTGAAGAGGGCAGCAAAGCGTTCCTGCACCGCTTTGCCGCCGCCGGCGCCGCCATCCGATATCAGGCGGTGCATTCCGAAGAGGTGGAAGACATTCTGGCGCTGGATATCGCCCTGCGGCGTAACGACACCGAGTGGTTTGAACACCTGCCGCCGGAAATCAACAGCAAGCTGGTGCATAAGCTCTATTACGGCCACTTTATGTGCTATGTCTTCCATCAGGATTACATCGTCAAAAAAGGGGTCGATGCACACGAACTGAAGGAGCAGATGCTCGCCCTGCTGCGTGAACGCGGCGCACAATATCCTGCGGAACATAACGTCGGGCATCTTTATAAAGCCCCTGACGCACTTAAGCAGTTTTATCGCGAGAATGACCCTACAAACAGCATGAATCCCGGCATTGGTAAAACAACGCGGAAGAAATACTGGAAAGAAGAGGCAGATGCGGAGCAGCGCGTAACGCAAGCGTCTGATTAATTCCTACAGCCAAATTTGAGAGATTGTTTAGCGCGCCTTAATCGTAATAGAGTATCTTTCTGACGCCGGAGAAACGTTTCTCCGGCTTTCTATAACGAGGAGCGGGCACATCATGTCGGCTATTGATGTTTTATCCGAGACCGAACTGGAAGTGCGCGATGCCCTTCCCGATGATGTGCATGCCATCGCCGCGATCTATGCCTGGCATGTGCTGCACGGGCGCGCGTCATTTGAAGAAGTCCCCCCTACCATCGACGAAATGCGTCAGCGTATGAAAAGCGTGGCTGAGAGCGGTTTACCGTGGCTTATCGCGCTCTATCGCGGCATCGTGGTGGGCTACTGCTACGCCACGCCTTACCGCCCGCGACACGCCTACCGCTATACCCTGGAAGAGTCGATTTACGTGGATGCCAGCATCACCGGGCGCGGTTTTGGCTCGGCACTGATGGATGCGCTAATTGAACGCTGCGAGCAAGGGCCGTGGCGGCAGATGATTGCCGTAGTGGGAGATGGCAATAACAACGCCGGTTCGTTACGCCTGCATAAAAAACATGGCTTCGTGATTGTCGGTCAGCTGCGTAGCGTAGGCTATAAGAAAGGCGACTGGCGGGATACGGTGATTATGCAGCGCTCGCTCAACGACGGTGACTGGACGCTGCCGGAATAAACGCAGTGCGGTCTGGTGCCCTCACCCCGCCCCTCTCCCACAGGGAGAGGGAGAAAACATAAAAAACGGTAACATGCGTTACCGTTTTGCTTTTACCTAATCGTTCTGCGCCGTCGCCATCTGTTCCGCTTTCTGTTTTTTATACGTCAATGCCGCGGCCGGCACGGGCTGGACTTTCCCGGTTTCAATCCAGGTACGCAGGCGGCTTGCGTCCGCGAAGTGGGTATATTTGCCGAAGGCATCCATCACCACCAGCGCCACTGGCTTACCGTTAAACACGGTGCGCATCACCAGACAGTGTCCTGCCGCGTTGGTAAAGCCGGTTTTCGTTAACTGAATATTCCAGTTATCGCGGTATACCAGATGGTTAGTGTTGCGGAACGGCAGCGTATAGGCCGGGTTCGCAAAGGTCGCCATCTCTTCACGCGTGGTGCTGAGCTGACCAATCAGCGGATACTGTTTGCTGGCAATCAGCAGTTTCGTCAGATCGCGGGCCGTGGAGACGTTGTTGATCGACAGACCCGTCGGTTCAACGTAGTGCGTATTGGTCATCCCCAGCGCTTTGGCTTTCGCGTTCATCGCGCGGATAAAGGCGTCATAGCCGCCCGGATAGTGGTGCGCCAGGCTCGCCGCCGCGCGGTTTTCAGACGACATCAGCGCCAGCAGCAGCATATTCTTACGGCTGATCTCACTGTTCAGGCGCACGCGGGAGTAGATCCCCTTCATCTCCGGCGTGTGGCTGATATCCACTTTCAATTTTTCGTCCAGCGGCAGATGGGCATCAAGCACCACCATCGCGGTCATTAATTTGGTTATTGAGGCGATCGGGCGCACCAGGTCCGGATGGCTGGCGTAGATCACCTTATTGGTGTTGAGATCGACAATCATCGCGCTGCCGGACGCAATTTGCGGCTGAGCAGCAGCGGCGGTCACCGCGGGCGTTTTAGCGACGGCCGGCACGGCAGCGGACGCGCCCAGCAATAGCGCCAGGCTAAGTAAAGAGACTCGGAATTTCAGCATGGTGAGACTTCTGATAATTATTCACGCACGTCATGACGTACACCGCCTGTATCAACGGATAAACACAGGCTGGCTTCGGCATCATAGCGGTCACCGGGCGTTGTCGCCAGCGGATAATCGTGAACAGATGCTGCATTGCTGGCATTTACGCCAGCAATGCAGTGAACTCAGAAGAGACGGTATCCGTAACCCCAAAGAATAACCGTCAGCGCCAGTAGCGCCTCCAGCACCAGCACCCCAATGGCGAGCGTTGAACTGGAAAAACTCAGGCCTTCTTCTTTATTGATATTCAGGAAGGTTGGAACCCCCAGATACAGCAGATACCCGGTGTAAAAGAGGGCAATAGTACCGATCAGCGCGCACAGCCAGACCAGTGGATAGAGCGCAACAATACCGCTTAAGAACAGCGGGGTCGCGACATATCCGGCAAAGACCATACAGTGCGCCAGCGATGGACGTTGCGGGTAGTTACGCGCCATCCAGTGAATGACACGCCCCATTATCGCCACACCCGCCAGCATCAGGCCATAAAAAACGATGGCCAGATAGAGCCCGGTAAACCAGGAAAGCTGAACCACGGTGCCATCACCGAAGTTCCAGCCGATTTGTGTTGTTCCGATAAAAGCGCATATTACCGGCACCGCCGCCATCAGCAGCACGTGGTGCGTGTAATGATGCGAGACCGTTTCGTTCTCACTTTTAATGACATGCATTTCACGATCGGGATGGGAGAAAAGTCCCCAGACATGGTTCATAGCGCCCCCTTGTTGTCGGCCCGTCAGCGATACCTTAAGTATAATGCAGGCTTTAGATTATTTTATGTACAGTGGGAAATTTCCGTTGATTTCCCCGCTGTTGATTCATGGGGTATATGATTAAACGAGGTATGCTGAGGGAGATAACATTTACGTAATGGATATTAACGCACTCATTGAACAATATGGATATGCCGCGCTGGTCGTCGGTAGCGTGGCGGAAGGTGAAACCATCACGCTGTTAGGCGGAGTCGCCGCGCATCAGGGCTTACTGAAATTCCCGCTGGTCGTCGCCGCGGTCGCGCTCGGCGGAATGATTGGCGATCAGCTGCTCTACTTTCTCGGGCTGCGCTTCGGGCCCACGCTGCTTAAGCGTTTCGCAAAGCATCAGAAGAAAATCCGCCGCGCTCAACGGCTCATTCAACGTCATCCCTATCTGTTCGTCATCGGCACGCGCTTTATGTATGGCTTTCGCATTATCGGGCCGATACTGATTGGCGCCAGCCATCTGCCGCCAAAAATTTTCCTGCCGCTCAATGTTCTTGGTGCGATAGCCTGGGCGCTGATCTTTACGACGCTCGGCTACGTCGGGGGCGAAGTGATTGGCCCGTGGCTGCATAATCTCGACCAGCACCTGAAACACTGGGCGTGGTTGATTCTGGTGGTGGTGGCGGTGATTGGGGTCAGGCTGTGGCTGAAGCACCGGGATAAGACGCGGGATGAGGAGTAGCCGGGCGCGGCCTGATGCCCGCACCCTAACCCTCTCCCACAGGGAGAGGGAGAAAGTAACCTACCCCTCCGGCTTAAACTGCGGGTTCGCCAGCATAAAGCCCCCGTCGACAATAAACGATTGCCCCGTCGTGTAGCTGGCGTCGCTGTCGCACAGCCACGCCACCAGGCTGGCAATCTCTTTGGTGTGGCCCGGCCGCGCCAGCGGGATTTCAGGCATTGAGCCTTCCTTCACTTCGCTGTCGTCCATGTCGTTCATCGGTGTGGCAATGGCGCCCGGCGCGACGGCGTTCACCAGAATGTTGTGCTTAACCAGTTCCATCGCCATGGATTTGGTTAACCCGCCGAGCGCGTGTTTTGCCGCCGTGTAGGCGCTGGCCTCCGGCAGCGGCGTGTGCTCATGCACCGAGGTAATGTTCACAATCCGCCCTCCTTTCCCCTGCTTCACCATCTGCCGGGCGGCAATTTGTGAGCAGAGAAACGCGCCGTCCACGTCGACGGTGAAAATGTTCCGCCAGTCATCAAACGGCATATCAAGGAACGGCGCTTTGGTCATCGCTCCGGCATTGTTAACCAGCACGTCCAGCCGACCAAAACGCGCAATCAGCGTTTCAATAGCCTTTGCGCCTTCCGGCAGCGTGCTTAAATCAAGATGGATAGCCTCTGCGCGCTGCCCCTGCCCCTCAACTTCGCGGCAGGTTTCCAGCGCCCCTTTTTCATCCGAGTGCCAGGTGACGCCAATATCAAACCCGCGCTCTGCGAGCATCAGCGCCGTGGTTTTACCAATCCCGGAATCCGATGCGGTCACTATCGCTACTCTGGTCATACTCACCTCCTGAAAAACTGCAAAGAGGTAAGTATAGATAATGACCATTTTTAGCCATGATGATAGCCGCCGCCCAGCGCCGACGTGAGCTGCAGCGTGGCATCGACATACTGGCCTTTCAGCAACAGTCCGGCGAGGTCTTCCCTGAGGGCCGGTATTCTGGCTTCACTGACCCGCGAGCCCGCAACAATCCCCGCGCTGAAACGCGCCTGCGCCAGCGCCACAACCCGCGCGGCATCTTTTTTGACCTGCTGCTGATGGCGGTTCTTCGCCGTCAGCGTTTCGACTTCACTGGCCGTGCGCGCCACCTGATTGACCGCTTCGACCACCGCTTTGTTGTAGTTCGCGACCGAGAGATTGTTCTGCGCCTGGGCGATATCAAGGCTGGCGTTCAGCCTGCCGCTGTCGAAAATCGGCAGCGTAAGCCCGGCTGTCAAGCCCATCTGCTGCGCTGAAGCGCGAAACAGATCGCTCAGATGGAGAGCATCCTGCTGTAAGAACGCCATCAGGTTCACGTCAGGATAGAAAGCCGCTCTGGCGGCCTCCACCTCGCTCATGGAGGCTTCGATATACCAGTGCGCCTCCTGAAGATCCGGACGGCGTGCCAGCAGCTCATAACCGAGCGTCGGCGGTAACGAGGCCTCTACCGTCGGCAGCGCATGGCGCGTAAGCGTTACGGAGGAAGAATTCGTCAGCGCGACCAGACGCGCCTCAACGGCTTTCATCTTCCCGTTGACTTCTGCCAGCTGTTCTTCGGTTTTGTTGGCGTTGATATCGGTTTCCACCCCTTCCACGGAGGAGGTGATCCCGTGCTGATACAGCTCGCGGTCGGCGCCGATAATATTGTCCTGCTCATGTTTGATCTGCGCGAGAACCTCCCCCGCGGCGGCCTGAGTTTGCCACTCCCAGTAGAGCCGCGCCACGCTGCTGGCCAGCAGCTGGCGGGTTTGCTCCAGTTCCGCTTTTTGCGCATTCACTTTGCCAATCCGGGCCTCGACCCGGGCGCGATTTTTTCCCCACAGATCGAGTTCCCAGCCTGCGGTCAGGCCAAAGGTGCCGTTGGTGTACCACGGCCCGGTGGTGCCTGCAGCCGGGTCGGTAAGGGCAAAAGGCCCCATCAGCCCTTCGGCGGACATTTTCTGGCGTTCCGCATCGGCGGAAAAATCAATCTGCGGGCCGTCAGCGGCCATTGCGGCTTTGGCCTGTGCTTCGGCAAGCATAATGCGCTGACGGGCAATCTGCATATCCGGTGCATCGCTCAACGCTTTCGCAATCAGCCCATTAAGCTGGGGATCTTTATACGCTTTCCACCACTCATTTTTCGGCCAGTCCTGATGATTCAGAACCGTATTCACCGACGCCGCAGCGGTTTGCGTTTTAAGGGGAGATACCGTGGCATGTTCAGGCGCACAGGCTGCCAGAATAAAAGCGAAGGGAGCACTCAGAGATAAAATAAGAGAACGTTTCATGACGCCATACACTCAAAAAATAAAGGCGCACGTTACGCTCGATATCGTTCATTTTTTTAGTAACGCGTGGCAATCCGCAAATTGTCATACATTTTAATACCCGGAAATTTATTCCCAAAGAGAATGATTAAATCCAATGCATTCACGCCAAATATAAATACGCTGCTACACTTATTCAGGACATACATGAGCGGGAGAAAGGAATGAAAATATTACTGTGGGTTATTTTAATTATATTTCTGATAGGGCTCTTAGTGGTCACCGGCGTATTCAAGATGATTTTCTGATCTATTTGCCCGGCTCTGCGCCGGGCAACGTTCCCGATATCAGACTTTCAGCGAAGCCCCTTTCGTAGCAATAACCTCTTTATACCAGTAGAAACTTTTCTTACGGCTGCGCGCCAGCGTGCCCTTTCCGCTGTCATCGCGATCGACGTAAATAAAGCCGTAGCGCTTAGAGAGTTCAGCTTTAGACGCGCTCACCAGGTCGATTGGCCCCCAGCTGGTATACCCCATCACCTCAACGCCGTCTTCAATCGCTTCACGCACCTGCACCAGATGGTCGTTAAGGTAGCTGATGCGATAGTCATCCTGCACCACGCCGTTCGCATCCGGTTTATCCTTCGCCCCCAGGCCATTTTCCACGATAAACAACGGCTTCTGATAGCGATCCCAGAGCACGTTTAACAGGGTACGCAGGCCGATGGGGTCAATCTGCCAGCCCCATTCGGAACTGGCCAGATGCGGGTTAGGCACCATGCTCAGGATGTTGCCGCGCGCCTGCTGGTTGAGGGCCTCATCCGCGGTGACGCAGCCCGTCATGTAGTAGCTGAAGGAGATAAAATCGACGGTCGATTTCAGCGCCTCGCGGTCGGCATCCGTTACCTCAAGCTGAATACCGTTGTCGCGGAAGAAGCGCTGCATATACCCCGGATAGGCGCCACGGCACTGCACGTCGCCAAAGAATTGCCACGCGCGGTTTTCCTGCAGCGTCTCCAGAACATCTTCCGGTTTGCAGGTCAGCGGGTACATCAGGCCGCCCAGCAGCATGTTGCCGATTCTGGCATCCGGGATAATCTCGTGGCAGGCCTTCACGGCCAGCGCGCTGGCCACCAGCTGATGGTGGATCGCCTGATACACCTCCCCTTTACTGCTGGTTTCCGGCAGGCCCACGCCGGTCATCGGCGCGTGCAGAGACATATTGATCTCGTTGAAGGTCAGCCAGAGCTTCACCTTCTCCTTGTAGCGCGCAAACACGGTGCGGGCGTAGCGCTCGAAGAACCCAATGGTCTGGCGGCTGCCCCACCCGCCGTACTGCTTCACCAGCCCCCACGGCATTTCGTAATGCGAGAGCGTCACCAGCGGGGTAATGTTGTGCGCGGCCAGCTCGTCAAACAGCCGGTCGTAAAACGCCAGCCCCGCTTCGTTAGGCTGCTGCTCGTCGCCGTTCGGAAAAATACGGGTCCAGGCAATGGAGACGCGCAGGCAGCTAAAGCCCATCTCAGCGAACAGTTTGATGTCTTCCGGGTAGCGGTGATAGAAGTCGATGGCGACGTCCTTGATGCCGCTGTCGCCCGCCACGCGCTCAACCACCGGGCCGAAGACCCCCTGCGGCTGAACGTCTGAGGTGGACAGCCCTTTCCCCTCCTCCAGATACGCGCCTTCTACCTGATTCGCGGCAACCGCGCCGCCCCATAAAAAATCGTCCGGGAAAGTTTTCATCACGTTCTCCTGTTATTGATGACTTACGCTGAGTAATGGCGCACCGGCATTGACAGACGTTGCCGCCACGGTCACCACGTCACGATACTCATCGCTGTTACTGATAATGATCGGCGTCGCCAGGTCGTATCCGGCATCGATAATCGCCTGTCGGTCAAACTCCAGCAGCAGATCGCCGGGCTGTACCCTGTCGCCCACCTTCACGTGGGCGGTAAACGGTTTACCATCGAGTTTTACGGTGTCGATCCCCACGTGGATCAACACTTCAATCCCGCCGTTGCTGAGCAGGCCGATGGCGTGTTTGGTCTGAAACAGCGAGGCCACCACGCCGGCAAACGGGGCCACCACTTTGTTATCCGAGGGAATAATCGCGGCACCGCTGCCCAGCAGGCCGCTGGCAAACGTGGTATCCGGCACCTGGTCGAGGGCCAGAACGGTGCCGGTCATCGGTGCCAGCACATCGTTTTCACCCGCTGGCGCAACCGCCTCGGGCGCTGCGCGTCCCGGCATACCGGCCACCAGCGTCAGGCCACAGCTCAGCACCAGCGCTACAGCGGTGCCGATCACGCCGCCCCACAGCGTGGCGTTTACCCCACCCGGCGGAATCATCTGGGCGATGGTAAAGATATTGGCGAAGCCGAAGGAGTAAACGTGGGTGTCGCTGAAGCCGACAATCGCCCCGCCGATTGCCCCCGCCACGCAGCCAAAAATAAACGGGCGGCGCAGCGGCAGGTTTACGCCATAAACGGCCGGCTCGGTAATACCAAATATCCCTGCCGTCACCGATGAACCCGCCAGCATTTTCTGACGGGCATCGCGGGTACGCAGAAAGATCCCCAGCGCGGCCCCTACCTGACCAAATACCGCGGGCAACAGCATCGGCAGCATGGAGTCATGCCCCAGCACCGCCAGGTTGTTAATCATCAGCGGCACCAGCCCCCAGTGCAGGCCAAAAATAACGCAGACCTGCCACAGCGCGCCCATCGCCGCGCCCGCCAGCCACGGTGCCAGAACGTAAATACTCTGATAGCCGTTCGCCAGCATCTGGCTCAGCCAGGTCGCCAGCGGCCCGATAACGAGGAAAGTCAGCGGCACGGTCACGCCCAGACAGATCAGCGGCGCGAAGAAGTTTTTCATCGAGGACGGCAGCAGCCTGGTGCTCTGTTTTTCCAGCCAGCAGCTCACCCACGCGGCGAGAATAATCGGGATCACCGACGAGCTGTAGTTAAACCAGGTGACAGGAATGCCCAAAAAGGCGTCCGATACCGCGCCCGGCTGCTGGCTGGCGTTAAACGCCGCAATCATCATCGGATGGGTGAGCGCCCCGCCGATCACCATGGTAATAAACGGGTTGCCGCCGAATTTTTTCCCGGCGGTATAGCCCAGCACCAGCGGGAAGAAGAAGAACAGCGCGTCGCTGGCGGCGAACCAGATTTTATAGGTGCCGCTTTCGATGGTAAGCCAGCCGCACACCACCGCCAGCGCCAGCAGCCCTTTCAGAATACCGGACGCGGCCAGAATGCCGATAAACGGGGTGAAGATCCCGGAGACGATGTCAATCAGGCGGCCCAGCAGATTCCCTTTTTCGCCCTTCTCTTCCAAGACGGGAGCGTCATCGGTAAGGCCTGCCTCATTGCGCACCGCCTGCCAGACGTCGTGGACGTGGTTGCCAATCACTACCTGAAACTGGCCGCCGCTTTCGACCACCATGATGACGCCCGGGTTTTTCTTCAGCCCTTCCGCATCCGCTCGTTGATTCTCTTTCAGTTTGAAGCGAAGCCGGGTGGCGCAGTGCACAAGACTGACGATGTTCTCTTTTCCGCCAACGTGGCCGAGAATATCCTTCGCTAAAGCCTGGTATTCCATCTCGATTTCCTTACATCCGATGCCTGCAGGCACCTGTTGACTGAGTACAAAAAATAAAAAAACCCGAGAACGTCCTTCTTACGAAGGCCGCGCTCAGGTTTTGCCTGCTTGATGCAGTAACAATCCTGTTTTGAGGCTTAACGCCCCTCTTTTCTCACCCGCTCGATATGAATGGCGAGGAACATAATTTCTTCGGTCGTCAGCTCACGCTGATAGCTTTTGTTCAGGTGCTGAGCGATTTTCTCGGCGCATTTCCACGCCTTCGCGTAGTTGTCTTTTACCGCCGTATGCAGCGAGACGTCGTCATCTTCCACCACGGTGCGGGTCAGCATCCTCTGGGCAAAAAACTTCAGATGCGTGACAAAACGCTGATAGCTGAGCGAGTCTTCATCGTACTCAAGCTGCAGCTGATACTTCACCAGCTGCAGGATCTCCTGCATCACCCGCGTCACGTGCATCACTTCCGGCATTTCGCTGTTCAGCTGCGCGGTGACCAGATGCAGCGCGATAAACCCGGCCTCATCCTCCTCCAGTTCGACGTTAAGGCGTCTGGCGATAATGGCCCGCGCATCCTGCCCTAATTCGAACTCCTTCGGATACAGCCGTTTAATATCCCACAGCAGCACGTTTTTGATGGCCAGCCCGTTCTTCTGCCGCTCAATCGCAAAGTAGCAGTGGTCGGTGAGGGTGATATACAAACTCTCCTGCAGCTTGCCCAGCCGCTGCGCCGCCAGCCCGATGATGCGGTCGCAGGTGGTCATTACCTCCAGCGGAATTTGACTCAGCAACTCCCCGAGTCGACGCACCAGCTCATCACTTTGTAACGCAAACACCTTTTCAACCAACGCGGTATCCAGCGCTTCACCGACGCGCTTCTGAAAGGCCAGCCCACGGCCCATCACCACCTGTTCGCGCCCGCGCTCATCCTGAACAACCACCACATTATTATTGAGTATCTTGGCGATTTTCATCTGAACCCCAGAAACAAAAAAACCTGACCTCCGGCAGATGCCAGAAAATCAGGTTTTGCCTGCCTAAGCAGTAACAATCCAGTTCTGGCACTCTATCAGTTTCATTCATAGCCTCAATGCATCACGCGTCAGAAACGTGACGCGGATCGACATTGCAACGGTGATATCAGAAGCTCACCACAGTTTTCAGCTCGGTAACCCAGGCATCCTGGGTGCGACTGACGCCGCCAGGATGGTGCCAGTACTGAATGCCCGGCTGCAGCTCAAGCCACGGCACGGGACGAAAACGGTAGTAAAACTCGCCGTTCAGGGAATGGCCCGGCACCGGGTGATATGCCGGATTGTTGTAATCGCTAACGCCGCTCACGCTGTTTAGGTAACGTTGGTTGCGGGCGTACTGGCTGCTCATATCAATCCAGGTTAGCCCGAAGCCAATCCAGTCTTCCGGTCGCGCGTCAAACAGCCCGCGGTAGCGCAGCGAGGCGGCGTAAACCTGGTGCATGTAGTTAGTGCTTTGATCTGCAAGGCTCATGCTGAAAGAGGTGCTCAACCCGCGATTCGGATCATCCTGATGCTGCGTAAGCTGCTGGTTCAGCCCGGCGTACATGAACCAGGTCCGGCTGTGGGTATCAAAGCCGTTCGGGTCCGTCGCCCCCGCACCGCCGGATTTGCCGCGATAGAGATCGGTTTGCGGCGCGTTGGTAAACACCACGCCCAGGTTGTACGCGCCCGGCAGGCCGTTAATCAGCGGGCGCGCTTCGATTTCAACCGGCAGTAAAACCCCTTTGCTGCCCTTCGTCGACCAGCTCCAGGCGTGGCTGCGGCTGGAGGCCTCGGGATTTTGCTCCATCACGCCACCTTTTAAGGTCAGCGTCGGCGTTAATTTATACGCAAGCGTGGTGCCCCAGGTGTGAACGTTCCAGTTGTTCCACGTCAGCGAGTTGGCTGACTTGCCGCCGCACTGCGAAAGCAGCTGGAAATCACAGGGGATGATTTGATCGAAGGTCTGCACCTTGTTCATCATCCCGATGCGCCAGGTCAGACGCCGGTCGTCAAAGCTGCGGGCAAAGGTCAGCCAGCCCAGGCGGGTAATGGACTGTCCGCCCCAGCTCTCCTGGGTCAGATCGTTAAAGTTAACGCGCGGGTCCTGCACGCGTTTGGTGGTGAGGTCGTAATTGTGGTTACGGTTGACGATGTTCCCTTCGATACGCGCGTCCGGGATACCGGTCCAGCGCTCCAGGTCCTGGTTGAAGGTCAGCGCAAACTGGTCAATATAGGCCACGTGGGAGTCGTGGTTATAGCCACCGCCTCCGTTCCAGCCAATTTCATTCAGATATCCGAGATTCCAGGTAAAACCGTTATCGTTGAGGATTTTACGTATGCCGAGCATTTCGCCCAGAACAGGCTCCGGAGGAGCTTCAAAGCCTAATACCGTTCCGTTCCAGTCCTGCGCCACCGACAGCGGGGATATCGTCAATAAGGCGAGCGCATAGAGTTTATTTTTATATGCCATGATAACAACCTGTGATTGAGTATTTTGTGCGTAACCGGCCGCAGGAAATTTTTCTATTTCCTGTCGATATTTCATTTTTTAAAATCAGTAAAAAGCGCTAAGCCAAATTTCTCTCCTGAGTAAACGAGAGGCAAAAAAAAACCTAAGCGCTCCACAGCGAAAATGCTGTGAAACGCTTAGGTTTTGCCTGTTAGCCAGTAACAATCCTGCGTTAAAAACAGTGGCACCTTAACACCGTCGCGCCACGTTGAAAACCAGAACTGTTTTCTGCTTTAAAAAAGTGTGAGCAATTTAACGCTTATTATTTTGACTGAATCACCCGGGCAATATCAGACGAAGTCTGTAATGTCCGAATCTCCTGAAATAACCCCAGCGCTTCATCGTACTCTTTGCGTAAATAACTCAGCCACTGTTTAATTCGCGCGACGTGATACAAACCGGTATCGCCCTGCTTTTCCAGTCGGCTGTATTTTTGCAGCAGCGTAACGACGTCTGCCCACGGCATTCGCGGCTCGTTATATTTCACCACCCGGCTGAGGTTCGGCACATTCAGGGCGCCGCGACCGATCATCACCGCATCGCAGCCGGTGGCCTTCAGACAGGCCTGCGCGCTCTCGTAATCCCAGATTTCACCGTTGGCGATGACCGGAATGGTGAGGCGCTTGCGGATCTCACCGATCGCCTGCCAGTTAATGCGCTCGGCTTTGTAGCCGTCCTCTTTAGTGCGGCCATGTACCACCAGCTCGGTGGCCCCGGCCTGCTGCACCGCATCGGCGATTTCAAACTGCCGCGCGTCGCTGTCCCACCCCAGGCGCACCTTCACCGTCACCGGCAAATGCGAAGGCACGGCCTCACGCATGGCTTTCGCGCCGCGGTAAATCAGCTCAGGATCTTTCAACAGGGTCGCCCCGCCGCCGCTGCCGTTAACCAGCTTCGACGGACAGCCGCAGTTGAGATCCACCCCGTAAGAGCCCAGCTCAACCGCGCGGGCGGCGTTCTCCGCCAGCCATTCGGGATACTGGCCGAGCAGCTGGATACGCACCAGCGTACCGGAAGAGGTCCGGCTCTGGTTGTGCAGCTCGGGGCACAGGCGGAAGAAGGATTTTACCGGCAACAACATATCGACCACGCGCAGAAATTCCGTCACGCAGAGATCGTAATCGTTCACCTCGGTCAGAAGCTCGCGCACGAGGGAGTCGAGCACGCCTTCCATTGGGGCCAGTAAAACACGCATAGCAGTACCTGTGAAAAAAGACGCGCTATAGTATCTGCTCTGTATGTATGTGGAAAGCGCGACTTTCCATTCTGGAATGTCTGGTATGCTCAAATTTCATGATGTGATCCGTGGCACATTTTTGAGTTTAATTGTATGATGAATGCGTTTCAGCAAGGACTATCACCATGAGCAAATCATTGAACATTATCTGGCAATATCTGCGCGCATTCGTCCTGATATACGCCTGCCTGTATGCCGGGATTTTCATCGCGTCGCTGCTGCCGATTGTCATTCCCGGCAGCATTATCGGCATGCTGATCCTCTTTGTTTTGCTGGCGCTGCAAATCCTGCCCGCAAAATGGGTCAATCCCGGCTGCTTCGTCCTTATTCGCTATATGGCGCTGCTTTTCGTGCCTATCGGCGTCGGGGTTATGCAGTATTTTGATTTGCTCAAGGCCCAGTTCGGCCCGATTGTGGTCTCCTGCGCGGTCAGTACGCTGGTGGTTTTCCTGGTGGTGAGCTGGAGTTCGCATCTGGTGCATGGCGAACGTAACGTGGTCGGGGAGAAAACAAAAAAATGATGGCCAATATCTGGTGGTCGCTGCCGTTAACCCTGGCGGTATTCTTCGCCGCGCGCAAGCTTGCCGCACGTTTCAAAATGCCGTTGCTGAACCCGCTGCTGGTGGCAATGGTGGTGATTATTCCGTTCCTGCTGCTCACCGGCATTCCTTACGAACGCTACTTTGCCGGCAGCAAAATCTTAAACGACCTGCTGCAGCCTGCGGTTGTGGCGCTCGCCTTTCCTTTATATGAACAGCTGCACCAGATCCGCGCCCGCTGGAAATCCATCATTACCATCTGTTTTGTGGGCAGCCTGGTGGCGATGATCACCGGCACGTCGGTAGCGCTGTTGATGGGGGCCTCGCCGCAGATTGCCGCCTCTATCCTGCCTAAATCGGTGACCACGCCTATCGCGATGGCGGTTGGCGGCAGCCTCGGCGGTATTCCGGCCATCAGCGCGATGTGCGTCATTTTCGTCGGTATTCTCGGTGCGGTGTTTGGTCACACCCTGCTGAACGGGATGCGTATTCACACTAAAGCGGCACGGGGACTGTCGATGGGAACCGCTTCCCACGCCCTGGGCACTGCCCGCTGCGCGGAGCTGGATTATCAGGAAGGAGCTTTTAGCTCCTTGGCGCTGGTGATCTGCGGGATTATCACCTCCCTGCTGGCCCCGTTCATTTTCCCGCTGATTCTGGCGGTGATAGGCTAAAATTTGCGATGCGTCGCGCAAATTTCATTTTGATTTCATAAGTTGCATACATAATGAGAAGTGGATCACATATAAAGCCCTGACGGCTCCGTAAACTACCGATCCATTAACCTTTATGAGGCAAACGCCATGCACCCACGTTTTCAAGCTGCTTTCGCCCAGCTTGCAGAGAATTTGCAGTCAGCCCTTGCTCCCGTTCTGGCAGATGCGCACTTCCCCGCCCTGCTGACCGCGGAGCAGGTCACGATGCTGAAACAGGCAACGGGACTGGACGAAGACGCGCTGGCTTTCGCACTGCTTCCTCTGGCTGCCGCCTGCGCGCGGGCCGATCTCTCCCACTTTAACGTCGGGGCCATTGCGCGCGGCGTCAGCGGCACCTGGTACTTCGGCGGCAACATGGAGTTCCTGGGCGCAACCATGCAGCAAACGGTTCACGCCGAGCAGAGCGCCATCAGCCACGCCTGGCTGCGCGGTGAAAAAGCCCTGAGCGCGATTACCGTGAACTACACCCCCTGCGGGCACTGCCGCCAGTTTATGAACGAGCTGAACAGCGGGCTGCAGCTGCGCATCAATCTGCCAGGCCGCGCGCCGTACACGCTGGGCGATTATCTGCCTGACGCCTTTGGCCCGAAAGATCTGGAGATCAAAACGCTGCTGATGGACGATCAGGACCACGGTTACGCCCTGTCCGGCGATGACCTGAGCCAGGCGGCCATTCGGGCGGCGAATAAAAGCCACACGCCATACAGCAAGTCGCCGAGCGGCGTGGCGCTGCAGTGCCGTGATGGCCGAATCTTTAGCGGCAGCTATGCGGAAAACGCCGCGTTTAACCCAACGCTGCCGCCGCTGCAGGGCGCACTCAACCTGCTGAGCCTGAACGGCTATGATTATCCTGACATTCAGCGCGCCATTCTGGCAGAAAAAGCCGATGCGCCGCTGATCCAGTGGGATGCCACTGCCGCAACGCTCAAAGCGTTAGGCTGCACGACGATTGACCGCGTACTGCTGGCGTAATCCTTCCGGCGGGCAGAAATGCCTGCCCGTTTGCTGAAAAACCCCTCAGTTGAGCTGCTGTTTCTTGCGCTAACCAGGCGGGTAAAGTAGCCTGAGTTAAATTTCATCCACGAACGAGCCATCTCCATGTTAAAGCGCGTTTTTTACAGCCTGTCTGTCCTGGTCGGCATACTGCTGTTGATCGTGCTCGGTCTCGACCGCTGGATGAGCTGGAAAACCGCCCCCTACATCTTTGATGACCTGCAGGACCTGCCCTATCGTCAGGTCGGCGTGGTGCTCGGCACCGCCAAGTATTACCGCACCGGCGTCATCAACCAGTATTACCGTTACCGCATTCAGGGCGCGCTGAACGCCTACAACAGCGGCAAGGTGAACTACCTGCTGCTGAGCGGCGATAACGCACTGCAAAGCTACAATGAACCGGTGACGATGCGGAAGGATCTGATTGCTGCGGGCGTGGATCCTGCAGATATCGTGCTCGATTACGCCGGGTTCCGCACCCTGGACTCGATCGTGCGCACGCGCAAAGTCTTCGACACCAACGACTTCATCATCATTACCCAGCGCTTCCACTGCGAGCGCGCGCTGTTTATCGCCCTGCATATGGGCATTCAGGCGCAGTGTTACGCGGTGCCGTCGCCAAAAGATATGCTGAGCGTGCGCGTCCGCGAGTTCGGCGCGCGTTTTGGTGCCCTGGCAGATCTGTATATCTTCAAACGCGAACCGCGCTTTTTAGGCCCGCTGGTGCCCATTCCGGCGATGCACGAAGTGCCGGAAGACGCGCAGGGTTACCCGGCCGTCACGCCCGAGCAGCTGCTGGATATGCAGAAAAAAGAGAAATAACAGGGCCGCCTTTATACTTTCTTTACGCCGGGCCTGACGCTTTTTATCCCCCCTTTACGTCGGCTCTTTTAAGCTGAGTTCACTGCCGCTACGGCTTCATTGAAGAATGACTATGAACTCAATAATGAATGCGTTTTTCCTCAAAAGTCTCCGTCCGTATTTTAACTTTCCCGGTTTATCACTTCCCGGCGCACTCAATTCCGGTCTCTGGCTTGATGAAAAAATTGACGCCCTGCAGCACAACATTTCAGTGGAAGTGGCAGATTATCTGGAACGTTACCCGCAGACGAAACATGTAGACGTTTACCTGAACGATATCAACGGCACGATGCGCGGCAAGCGTCTGTCGGTGGAGAGCATGCTGAGCCTGGAAAAAGGCTGTTATTTTCCCCTTTCCGTCTACTCGATGGATCAGAAAGGAAAAATCGCCGCCCCGCTTCACGATGAACCGGACCGACTCTGCGTTCCTGTCGCCGGCTCCCTGCGCCCCTGCCCGCAGGATCCGCAGCATAACGCGCAGATCCTGCTGACGATGAAAGACAGCGACGACACCCCCTGCCCGCTTGAGCCGCGCGTGATACTGCAGAACGTGCTGGCCCGCTTCCACCAGCATGGCCTCTTCCCGGTGATTGCCCCGGAAATCGAGTTCTATCTGACGGGGCATGACGATCGGGATCCGCAAAATCAGGGCTGCTTTCATATGGATACTACGACGGCCCATGCGGCACTGTTTGACGAGCTGGAACAGCTGGCGCACCTTCAGCGCATCCCGCTGTGCGGGATCGTGGCGGAAGCCGAGTCCGGTCAGTACGAATTAAACCTGAAGCACAGCCATCGCGTCGTTGAGGTCTGCGATAACGTGCTGGCGCTTCGTCGCCTGACCCGTTACGTCGCCGAAAAGCACGGCCTGCAGGCCAACTTTATGGCTAAGCCTTTCAGCCAGCTGTCCGGCAGCGGTTTGCACTTCCATTTCAGCCTGAACAATCGTCACGGCGAAAACGTCTTTGCTTCACCTGAGAACGCGCTTAACAGCATGATGCGTTTGTGCATCGCGGGGCAGCTGGCGCTGATGCCCGCCTCTGTCGCCATTCTTGCGCCGGGCGTTAACGCGTTTCGTCGCCTGCGTAAAAACCTGACGGAGCCCGTCTTTAACTCCTGGGGCTATAACACCCGCTCCGCCGCATTGCGTATTCCCTGCTCGGATGACCGCAACCGTCGTATCGAGTACCGGCTGGCCGGGGCCGATGCCAATCCGTATCTGGTGGCGGCCACGATCCTGACCGGCATGCTTTACGGGCTGGAAAACACCGACGAGCAGGATTTGCCCGAACCGCAGCACGATCAACCCGAGCTGCCGCTGTTTCAGCAGGAGGCGATTGAGACCTTTGCCCGCTGTCAATATCTCACCGACAGCCTGGGCGACGCCTTTTCCGAACAGTGGGTCGCCTGCAAGCTGTCTGAACTCGACTGGTTTGAGCGCATTGTGACCCGAGAGGAGTCGCATCTGGCGTAGGGCATAAAAAAGCCCGCTCGGTGAGCGGGCCGGATAACGCGAGGAGCAATTACTTCTTACGCGCGTACTTCAGTGAATCCAGCGCGACCGCGAAGATAATGATGGCGCCTTTGATGATGTACTGCCAGTAAGGGTTCACGCCGATATAGGTCAAGCCGTAGTTGATGACGGTGAAGATGATCACACCGGTCACCACGCCCAGCACCGTACCCACGCCGCCGCTGAAGGAGACGCCGCCCACCACGCAGGCTGCGATCGCATCCAGCTCGTACATGAAGCCAAGGTTGTTGGTGGCAGAGCCGATACGGCCCGCTTCCAGCATCCCGCCGAAGGCGTAGAACACACCGGACAGCGCATAAATCATCAGCAGGTTCAGGGCAACGTTTACGCCGGAGACTTTCGCCGCTTCAGGGTTACCGCCGATGGCGAAGATGTTTTTACCAAAGCGCGTTTTGTTCCACAGGATCCAGACGAAGGCCACCGCAATCAGCGCATAGAAGGTGATATAAGACAGGCGGAAGCTGCCCAGCGCGATGAACCCTTGCGTAAAGGTCGAGAAGCCGCTGTCAAAGCCCGAGATTGGCGAAGCACCCACGAAGTCGTAGTACAGGGAGTTGATACCGTAAACGATGATCATCGTACCCAGGGTGGTGATAAACGGCGTCACGTTCAGGTAGGCGATAATGATACCGTTGATCAGACCAATCACCGCACCGATGGCGCAGACAATCAGGATCACCACGAAAATCGGCATGGTGGCCATTTCCGGGAAGACCTTGTTGGCGTTTTCCATCGACTGCAGCAGGGTTGCCGCGATAACCGCCGCCAGACCCACCTGGCGACCGGCAGAAAGGTCCGTCCCCTGGGTCACGATCAGGCCCGCCACGCCCAGCGCAATGATAATACGCACGGAGGACTGGGTCAGAATATTACTCAGGTTCAGCAGGCTTAAGAACGTAGGGTCCTGGAAAATGATGATAGCCAGCAGTACTAAAAGAACAACGTAAATACCGCCTTCTTTCAGGTAAGTGAGAAAACTTTTTTTATTTAACGCACTCATGAGGAGCCCCTGATCTTAAAGGTGCAAAGACGCAAGACGCAAAATTTCGTTTTGCGTTGTCGTTTTGGTGTCAACAATACCGGCAACGAGACCATTGCTCATAACCAGAATACGATCCGTGATCCCTAACAATTCCGGCATTTCGGAAGAAATAATAATGATCCCTTTATTCTTTTTCGCCAGCTCGGCAATCAGCTGATAAATTTCAAACTTCGCGCCGACGTCAATACCGCGGGTCGGTTCATCCAGCATCAGAATTTCTGGCTGGGTTAATAACCAACGTCCGATAATGACTTTCTGCTGGTTACCGCCTGACAGCGAACCAATTTGGGTGCGGTGTCCCGGCGTTTTCACGCGCATGGAGTCAATAACCCATTGGGTATCGCTCTTCATGCGGGAGTTATCCAGCAGTCCGACTTTGTTTTTGTAATTGCGAATGTTAGAAATTAACGAGTTAAAGTTAATATCCAGATAGGCATAAATACCGGTCGAACGACGCTCTTCCGTCACCAGCGCAAAACCATTATTAATGGCTTCGTTGGCGTTGTGGTTGTTAATTTTCTTACCGTGCAGCGTAATAGTGCCTTCGGCTTTCTCACGGATACCGAACAGGGTTTCCACGATATCGGTACGTTTTGCGCCGACCAGACCGGCAATCCCCAGGATTTCGCCCTTGTGCAGGTCGAAGGAGACATCACGAATAGACGGCTGACGTAACGAGGTCAGATTGCGCACTTCCAGGATCACTTCGCCCGGCTTGTTTTCTTTGTCCGGGAAGCGCTGGTTCAGGGAACGACCCACCATCATGGCGATGATCTTGTCCATGTCCAGCCCTTCCAGCGGCTGCGTGGCAATCCACTGACCGTCGCGCAGGATGGTAATCTCATCGCACAGCTGGAAGATTTCTTCCATTTTGTGGGAAATATATACGATGCCGCAGCCGCGATCTTTGAGCTTACGAATAATGGTAAAAAGGTGATTAACCTCTTTTTCCGTTAATGACGATGTCGGTTCGTCCATGATGACAATTTTCGCATCGTAGGAGAACGCTTTGGCGATTTCGATCATCTGCATCTGGGAGACGGATAATGTTCCCACGCGAGCGCGCGGATCGATATCAATATCCAGCTCGTCAAAAATCGCTTTGGTGTCGCGATACATTTTGTCCTGATCGACAAAGACACCCTTGGTTGGATAACGCCCCAACCACATGTTATCCATGACTGAACGCTGCAGCACCAGGTTTAATTCCTGGTGAACCATCGAGATACCGTTTTCCAGTGCTTCTTTCGCTGAATGGAAATCGATCTCTTTCCCCTGAAAAAGAATGCTGCCAGAATCTTTTTGATAGATCCCAAAAAGACATTTTAATAATGTTGATTTACCCGCACCGTTCTCCCCCATCAGGGCATGAATAGAGTGAGGACGAACTTTTAAATTAACATTATCGAGTGCCTTAACGCCGGGAAATGACTTGTTGATACCGCTCATTTCCAACAGGTATTCACCGGATGACTGAGTATTTGTGCTGACCATAATTATACCTTGTTGGCCTCGCATATCGCGTTATAAAAGGGCGCAACGAATTGCGCCCAGTGGAGACAGTACCGCTAACTTATTTACCGATAAACTCAGCCAGGTTGGACTGGTCTACGCCCACGTAAGGTACGCGAACGATTTTGTTTTCAATTTTCCAGCTGGTGCCATCAGCCGCGCCTTTGCCATCGGCCAGGTTTTTCGCCAGATCGAAGGTCGCTTTCGCCTGGTTGTTGGCATCGTTCAGAACGGTACCGGCCATCGCACCGGATTTAACCAGCGCCAGCGCTTCTGGCAGTGCATCTACGCCGAACACAGGAATGGAGGATTTGTTGTGTGCTTTCAGCGCTTCTACCGCACCCATTGCCATCGCATCGTTGTTCGCGATAACCACTTCGATTTTGTTCGCGTTAGGGCCGGACAGCCACGCGTCCATCTTATCTTTCGCCTGAGCGGTATCCCACATCGCGGTATCTAACGCCAGCTGCTGGGTTTTCAGACCCTTGTCGTTCAGCTCTTTGATAACGTAGGTGGTACGGGCTTCAGCATCCGGATGGCCTGGTTCGCCTTTCAGCAGCACGAACTGAATCTGACCGTCTTTGTTCAGATCCCAGTTCGGGTTCGCCGCCCAGTGTTTGGCGATCAGATCGCCCTGAATAATACCGGACTCTTTGGAGTCGGTACCGACGTAATACGCTTTGTCGTAGCTATCCAGCGCCTTACGGGAAGGTTCTTTGTTGAAGAAGACGATTGGCACGTTCTGGCCGCGCGCTTTTTCAATAACCGTGCCTGCTGCAGCCGGGTCAACCAGGTTGATGGCCAGGGCTTTCACGCCTTTCGCCAGCAGAACGTCGATCTGGTCGTTCTGTTTGGACTGGTCGTTCTGGGAGTCGTTCATCAGCAGCTGAACGTCTGGCGCTGCTTTCGCATCTTTCTCAATCGCTTTACGCACAACAGACATGAAGTTGTCGTCGTATTTATAGATGGTCACACCAATACGGGTATCCGCAGCGTGCGCTGCTGCACCAAAAAGCATGCTTGCCATTACGGCAGACAGGGTCAACACCTTCTTATTCATGGTATCTCCGGTTTTTTTTATGCAGGGTAGTTCTTGTGAATAACGATCGGCGGGCAGGTGTTAATAAAACGTTACTGACAGCCGAAGTTCACTTATAAAATTTCTATCTTCCGTGTTCGGTAACGCTCCAGAAATGCGTTTTATTCGTTGTTTGCAGCACGTTGGCTATAGTGAAAGTGAATAATCACCGTTACATAGCGTTTCAGCTCCTAAAACGCTGACATCATAGTCAGCGCCTTGTTAAGATACTGTGAATTTACTCACAGATTGAAAACGGTTACATCAGCTCATGTAATCAGTTAGTGATCGGAACCACAATTTGCCGGGCCGCTACGGAGTGCCGACGCACTAAAGTCGGCATGAAACAGTGCGTTGCGCCCGGATCCAGCAGCCCTGCCGCCCCCTGTAACGCCAGCTCAGTCGCCAGTTTCGCCATAGAGGCAATGGGGTAACGCACCGTTGTCAGCTGCGGGTCGGTGTAACGGGCAATCGGGATATCATCAAAACCAATGAGTGATAAATGCTGTGGCACCGCAATGCCGTTATCTTTCAGCGCCGTCAGGGCCCCTGCCGCCATGCTGTCGTTATAGGCAAACACCGCAGTAAGCTGCAGGTTGCGCCCCAGCAGCTCCACCATTGCCGCCTCGCCGCCCTGCATGTCCGGCGTACCGGTGCCCGTCCAGCTTTCTGACGGCGTAATGCCATGCTCTTTCAGGGCGTTTTGCCACCCCTCGCGCCGCAGGTCGTCATCTTCAATATGATGACTGGAGGCCAGATAACCGATCCGCTGATGCCCGTTGTTGATGAGCATTTTCGTCGCCATCATGGCGCCGCTGACGTTATCCAGCCCGACGCAGCGATGGGCATAGCCGGGGACAATGCGGTTGATCAGCACCATGCCCGGGATCTGATCCATAAAGCCGGTTAGCTCTTCATCGCTCAAGGCTTTTGAGTGGACAATCAAGGCGTTACAGCGCTGGCGGATCAGCACTTCGATGGCATGGCGCTCCTTTTCCGCCTCATGATAGCTATTGCCGATCAGGACATATTTCTGATGCTGCTGGGCGACCACGTCGACCGCTTTGACCAGCGCGCCGAAAAAGGCATCCGATACATCCATCACCACCACGCCAATGGTGTCGCTGACCTGCGTCGCAAGCGCCTGGGCATTGGCATTTGGCCGATACCCGAGCTGGGTCACGGCTTTCATTACGGTTTCACGGGTTTCAGGGCTGACCAGCGCGCTATTGTTCAGCACGCGTGAGACGGTAGCCACAGAAACGCCCGCCTGACGGGCGACGTCACGAATGGTGATCATATTCACCATCCTTCAAAGGATTGCAGCAACTCACAGACACCCCCTGTGTTTAGCAAGGTGGCTATTTTGGCAGCGAGAGAAAGGGGACTACGTGAAGAAGCTCACACTCATGAAAACGCTTACATCCGTTTTGTTAATGATTGTGATCCAGATCGTTATCTGGATGTGTTTTTCAATGATACCCCTGAAGCACGTGCGGTTAAATGACGCCACACCCACTCCAGCGGTCCCTGGCGGAAATAGCGTAGCCAGAGCACAGAAAACGCCAGGTTTACTACCCAGACCGGAATAACAAACGCCAGCAGCGTGAGGCGGTCGAATTTCATAAATAGGCCAAAACGGTAGAACAGCGTGGTGCAGAGAAGCGTTTGCAGGAGGTAATTGCTCAACGCCATGCGGCCCATGCAGGCGATAGCGCTGACGATCCACAGGCGGGAAAGCGTTGGCCAGAAGCCATAGATCAGCGCCGCGTAGCCGATGGTCTGGAACGGCGCACTCAGTTCGCGCGGCACCTGGAGCAGGAACGCGCACCAGCGGTAATCCCAGTGGATGTGCCACTGCGTGATTATCGCCGGAAGGTTAATCAGCACGCCGATCAGCACCAGCCCGACACCCGTTCGTCGATAGTGACGCAGGCTGAACTCCCCTTTCAGCCAGCCGGTGCGCATCAGTGACGCCCCCATCAGCATCATGCCCGCCAGCTGCCAGCCGTATTGCGCCCCCAGCGCAAGGAGGTTATCCCCCAGCATATCCGCGCGGTTGCTTATCGCTTCCGTACCGCCCTTCAGCTTCCAGTACTGTTCGTACTGCAGGTTAGCGGCATCCGGGATCCAGGAACGGTTTGTCGCCTCGCCGGAGATCATCCCCAGCAGCAGCAATACAGCAAGCCCCATGACATAGAGCATCACGCCGGTGTTAAACAGGCTTTTTACGCTGTGCGCATCGCGAATCAGACGCCAGCAAATGAGCCCGACTAACCCATACGCGAGAAGAATATCGCCGTCCCAGAAGAACAGGCCGTGGATAAAGCCGAGGAGAACCAGCAGCGTCAGGCGCGACTGGATCCAGCGCGTACCGCGTTTGAGAAGGAGTTGCAGACCTGCGCCAAACAGCAGGGCAAAGAGCGTGAGGAATTTAACCTGCGCGAAGAGATCGAGGACAGCCCAGGTCCAGGCATCGCTGAGGGTGATGTCGCCATACCAGGCAGGATTGAGATAAGCCGCCTTCGGCAGACCGAAGGCGCTGATATTAAGCAGCAGGATACCGAGAATGGCGACGCCGCGAACAAAATCGAGCGTGACGTTTCGCTCCATGGTTCCTGCCCTGTAAGACTTAGTTGTGGTGACGTACGGCGCGCAGGAACTCCTGGCGGGTATTCTGGCTCGATTTAAACAGGCCGCCCAGCGACGTGGTGGTCGTTGCACTGGTCGCATCACGCACGCCGCGCGCCTTCACGCAGTAGTGAACCGCGTCGATAGAGACGGCCACGTTACTGGTACCCAGCAGCGTTTGCAGCGCGGTCAGGATCTGCTGCGTCAGACGCTCCTGCACCTGCGGACGCTGAGCAAAGAACTGTACGATGCGGTTGATCTTCGACAGGCCAATTACCGTATCTTTTGGGATATACGCCACGGTCGCTTTACCGTCGATGGTCACGAAGTGGTGTTCGCAGGTGCTGGTCAGCGTGATATCGCGTACCGTCACCATCTCGTCCACTTTCATCTTGTTTTCAATGACGGTGATTTTCGGGAAGTTGGCGTAATCCAGCCCGGAGAAAATTTCGTCGACGTACATTTTCGCGATGCGGTGCGGCGTCTCCATCAGACTGTCGTCACTCAGATCGAGATTCAGCAGCTCCATGATCTCGGTCATATGACCGGCAATCAGACGCTTGCGGGTTTCATTGTCCAAATCCTGTACGGGCGGACGCAGTGGCGTTTCAAGACCGCGCGCAACCAGGGCTTCATGGACCAGGGCAGCTTCTTTACTGAGTGATGACATTTTGTTCTCCTGCAGGTGTGGCGTCTTTTGCCCTCGTTGTGGCAAAAGTATGCGCTCATTGTGCGTGAGGCGGCGCACATAATCCAGTATTCACGACGATAATTATTGCAATTGCTGTTGCCTTTCAGCGTGACGATTCCAGACCAGCGCTCCGCCGACGAACAGCGCAACGCCCGCCAGCCCCAGCGCGGGCTCCAGCCGGTGGGTAAGCCAGGTTGATAACGCCGAGGTGACCGGGCCAATTAATTGACCAATCGCATACCCGGTGGTGAGCAGGCCTGCCATATAGCGCGTGTGGTTTGGCGCCAGCTCGCGGCCGTATAAAAGAGAGAGCTGCACGGCACACAAAAAGCCGCCGCCCACCAGCAGCCCGCCCGTCAGCAAACCGCCAATCCCCGGCAGCAGCCAGGCCGCCAGCACGCCAGCCCCCTGTAAACACAGTACGATAGCCAGCCTGCGGTTAGCCGTTGAGGTATGTCGTAAAAGGATACTGAGCGCAATCCCCACCACGGCGGCGAGACCAAAAATCGGCCAGACAAACTGGGCAAACAGGCTGCCGGGAAAACGCACCGCCGCCATTTGCGACAGGAATGTCGCCGGGAGGATATAGCCAAACCCGGCCAGGCTGTAGCTCCAGACCAGGCGCTTTAAATCCGCCGTCAGCACCAGCGGCTCCGGCGCGGTGCCGGGGCGATGGAGCTGCCCGGATCGCGGCAGGTAGCGCGCCACCAGCGCAATCAGCACCAGCGCCAGCACGCCGTAGATTTGCCATGCCGCACTGGCCGAAAGGGATTTCGCATGGATATAGACGGCGAGAAGCCCGCTCAGGGCAATGCCCGCCCCCGGTCCGGCAAACACGGCGGCGCTCAGGCCCGGTTTACCCAGCTGCCCCAGCCGTTCGTTGGTCCAGGCGGCAACGAGTACCATCGACCAGCCGCTCATGCAGCCAATCACGAAGCGCAGCAGGCCGTGCGCAACGGCGTTATCCGCCGCCGCGGAGAGCAGCGTCAGCGCAACCGCGCCGGTGATGCCAAGCCAGAGGCGCGTTTCAACAAAGCGGTGCGCGCGCATCGCATCCCATGCGCCCACCAGATAGCCCAGATAATTCATCGCCGCCACCAGACCCGCGCTGGTCAGCGTAAGCTGTCCGGCAGCAATCATCAGCGGCACCTGAGGCGTAAAGGCAAAGCGCCCTATCCCCATCGCTACCACCAGAACGACAAACCCACTGAGCGCAATACGCAGCGCCATGACCGCTCCAATTGTTAAAGAAAAGTAAATTTATGATGCAGCATCTCGCCGTCTGGCGAAAGTGAAAGTTACTCACAGGTCAATGAAAAGGCTGTATTATGGTTTTTATGAATACGCATTCTCATTAAGGAGCCCTGCATGGAACTGCTCGAAGAGCACCGTTGTTTTGAAGGTCGACAGCAGCGCTGGCGGCATGACTCCACCGTTCTGAACTGTGCGATGACGTTCAGCATTTTCCTGCCGCCGACGGAAAATCCGCCGGTTGTGTTCTGGCTTTCAGGCCTGACCTGCAACGACGAAAACTTCACCACCAAAGCGGGCGCGCAGCGACTTGCCGCCGAGCTGGGCATTGCGCTGGTGATGCCTGATACCAGCCCGCGTGGCGATGATGTGGCCGACGATGCAGGATACGACCTGGGCAAAGGCGCCGGGTTTTATCTCAATGCGACCGAGCAGCCCTGGGCTGGCCACTACCGCATGTATGACTACATTCGCGACGAGCTGCCCGCGCTGATTCAGTCCGGGTTTGCGGTAAGCGACCGCTGCGCCATCAGCGGACACTCCATGGGCGGACACGGGGCTCTCATCATGGCGCTAAAAAATCCGGGGAAATACGTCAGCGTGTCGGCATTTGCGCCAATTGTGAACCCAGCGCAGGTGCCGTGGGGGCAGAAAGCCTTCACGAACTATCTGGGTGAAGATGAAGCGAAATGGCAGGAATGGGACAGCTGTGCGCTGATGCTGGCCAGCAACTCAGCAAATGCGATCCCGATGCTTATCGATCAGGGCGATGCGGATCAGTTCCTCGCCGGGCAGCTACAGCCTGCGGTGCTCGCCGAAGCGGCACGCCAGAAAGACTGGCCGCTGACGCTGCGCATCCAGCCGGGGTATGACCACAGCTATTACTTCATCGCGTCCTTTATTGAGGATCATCTCCGCTTCCATGCGGAGCATTTGTTTGGGTAAGTGCGGGTGCGAGCGCTCTGATGCCCTCACCCTGGCCCTCTCCCACAGTGAGAGGGAACAAACGCTAAAAACGGCAACTTACGTTGCCGTTTTGCTTTTACCCTGTCCGCATCAGAACTTGTAATCCACGCCCACAAAGTAGCGACGGCCGTCTTCCGTATAGCTGTAATCGTCGCGGCTCAGATCTTTGTCCAGCAAGTTCTGCACGCCCGCGCGCAGCTTCACGCTTTTCGTCGCCTGCCACGCGGCGCCGGTATTCCAGATGACATAGCCACCCGGGGTTGCTGCACTGCTGGTCAGCGCGCGTTTCTCGCCGGTGTAGTTGCCCTGAACGTAGAACGACCAGTCCTGCGTCGCCTTCCAGTCAACGGTACCGTTGGCGGTGTGGAACGGCAGATCGGACAACGGCTTGTTGCCGCCGTTGCTGATATCGCGACCGTCGTTGTAGGTGTAGTTCAGGGTGAGCTTCCAGTCGTCCGCCAGCGGGAGCTTCAGCTCGGTCTCCACACCGCGGATACGCGCCTTGTTAACGTTGTAGTAGCGGAAAATCGGTTCACCGTCCGCATTCAGGCCAACGTAGTTAGGGTAACCCTGCGCCTGTTTCGCATTGGCCGTACGGCTGATGCTGATGCGGTCATCCACATTATTCTGGAAGGTGGTGACGCTGGCCTGCACGCCCTCTAACCAGCCCTCTTCCCCGCTGTAGTAAAGACCGAATTCGAAGCTCTCGCTGGTTTCCGGTTTCAGATCCGGGTTACCGACAATCTCACAGGCACCGCGACACGAGCCGGTGACCCAGTCCGGGCTCAGCTGGAGCAGCGACGGCGCTTTAAACGCGGTGGCCCAGCCCCCTTTCACCGTTACGGTATCGGTCGCGTTGTAAACCAGATAGGCTCGCGGACTCCAGTGATCGCCGTAGGTATCATGGTCGTCCATACGGATGCCGGTGGTCAGCGCCAGAGGTTCAAAGAGACGCCATTCATCTTCAAGGAAGAGGGCATACTGGCTTGTCGAGGTACTGCTGCTGGAACCGCCCGTCAGGTTGACCGGATCTTTCAGCTTATCGTGACGCCATTCCCCGCCGAAGGTCAGCAGCTGGTTGATTTCGCCCAGCGGCAGCACGTATTTTCCGTCCACCGCGTTGCTCTCGGAGGTGATCGGATTGCTGTTGCCGGGGTTTTTGTTATCCACCTTTTCGCCGTAAACCTTCAGCTCGCTGTTGCCGACGCCCCAGCGCCCGTTGTGGCTGAGAGAGTAGTTCTGGCGTTCAAGGCGGTTTTTGTCGAGGGAATCCGAGTCGCGATCCTGACGGTCGAAACCGTAGCCCGCAGTAAAGTCGTGATTTTCAGACGGTGTCCAGGCGAACTCCACATTCGCATCGCGGCTGGTGAAGCCCTCAATGCGCGGCGTTTCACCGCTCGCCGTGGTGGAGGATTTCTGCTGACCGTCTTTCTCACGCTTCGCGAGGCTACCGTAGGCTTTCAGCCCCAGCAGGCCGTCCACCAGCGGGCCGCTGGTATAGAACTGACCGTTGTAGGTGTCTCCACGATCGCGGTGTTCCTGAATTGTAGAATCGGCACTCAGGGTGCCCGTCCATTTCTGGCCGATTTTTTTGGTGATAATGTTCACTACGCCGCCCAGCGCATCGGATCCGTAAAGAGAAGACATCGGCCCGCGCACCACTTCGATGCGTTCGATGGCGTCAACCGGCACCCAGTTGAGGTCGAAATCATTATGGCGGAATACCGCGTTACGCGAGTTAACGCGCTTGCCGTCGATCAGGATCAGCGTATAGCTGCTGTCCAGTCCACGAATACTTACCCCTTTACGGTTGTCCCCTTCGCTCGTGAGCTGAACGCCCGGCACCTCCCGTAACACATCTTTCAGATTCTGAACGGGTTTGCGCTGCAAATCTTCCTGGGTAATCACGCTGATGCTTGCCGGCGCGTCTTTCAGGTTTTGCTCGGTCGCGGAGGCCGTGACAACCATTGTGTCGCCGGATTCCGCTGCGATAACAGGCATGGCCAGGGACATTGCGGACGCACAAAGTCCTCCCCTGACGAAGGGATTCAACCTAAACATTCCATATCTCCATGAGGTAAATACAACTAAATCAAATCATCATTGCTCACAGCGTCTTCCTTGCCGCCCACGTCTGCGGTGGGTCGGTGACACGCTTATTTTTGATAACGATAAAGCAAACGATAATTATTATCAATTAAATTGTTAAGAAATATATCTTTGTTTCAGGATGCGGGCATAAAAAAACCCGCTCGAATGAGCGGGTTAAAAGAGAGGAAGTGCGGTTATTGTTTAAATCGTTCCGGGAATTCCATTTCACTGTAGCGAACGAAGTGTGTTCCTTTCGTCAGCTTGTAGCCAAACCAGATGACGAGGAACAGCGGAATACCAATGTAGGTCGCCGTCACGGCGCCCCAGTCAATGGTGTCCGCCAGGAACGCTTCATAGTTCTGTCCCAGCGTAATGATCAGGCACAGAATGAAGGCGAAAATAGGACCCAGTGGGAAGAAGCCGGAGCGATACGGCAGCGAGTTAATATCGTGTCCCTGTTTGACGAAACCGCGGCGGAAACGGTAGTGGCTAATGGCAATGCCCAGCCAGGCAATAAAGCCCGTCATCCCGGACGTGTTAAGCAGCCACAGGTACACCGTCTGGTTGCCAAACATGGAGGTCAGGAAGCACAGACCGGCAATCACCGTTGTGGCGTACAGCGCGTTACGCGGTACGCCGCCGCGGGACAGCTTCGCAAAGATACGCGGAGCTTTACCGTCGCATGCCAGCGTGTAGAGCATGCGGGTGGACGCGTACATCCCGGAGTTACCGGCTGAAAGCACAGCGGTCAGGATAACGGCGTTCATCACCGCCGCGGCTGAAAGCAGGCCGGCGTGCTGAAAGACCAGCGTGAACGGGCTGACGCTAATGTCTTTTACGTCATTACGCAGCAGGCTTGGATCGGTGTACGGGATGATCAGACTGATAATCAGGATCGCGAACACATAGAACAGCAGGATACGCCAGAAGACCTGACGGACCGCGCGCGGAATATTTTTCTCCGGGTTCTCTGACTCACCGGCGGCGATACCAATCAGCTCGGTCCCCTGGAAGGAGAAACCGACAATCATCGCCACGCCAATCATCGCCGAAAGGCCACCGGCAAACGGCGCATCGCCTATCGCCCAGTTACTCCAGCCCGCAGGTTCTGCGCCTTTGAAAATACCAACGATCATCGCCACACCGACGACGATAAAGATGATGACGGTTGCCACTTTGATCAAAGAGAACCAGTATTCCGCTTCGCCGAAACCGCGCACGGAGATGTAGTTCAGCAGGAAGATGACGGCCAGGAACAGGGCGCTCCAGATCCAGCCCGGCGTATCCGGGAACCACCAGTTCATCACCAGCTGTGCGGCGACAAGGTCAACGGCGATAGTGACCGCCCAGTTGTACCAGTAGTTCCAGCCCAGCGCGAAGCCGAAACCTTCTTCAACGTATTTTTGACCGTAGGTCGAGAACGAACCGGATACCGGCATGTACGCGGCCAGTTCGCCGAGACTGGTCATCAGGAAGTACACCATCAGGCCAATCAGGATATAAGAGAAAAGTGCCCCACCCGGGCCTGCTGCCGAAATCGTTGCGCCAGAGGCAACGAAAAGACCTGTACCGATTGAGCCGCCAATGGCGATCATCGTCAGGTGACGCGCCTTGAGTTCACGACGTAGCGTGGGCGCTTCTGTGGTTTTAATTTCTGAAACCATGTGAAAATGCTGTCCATTTAATAAATGAGGCGCGATTGTAGCAGACGATCCGCGTTCCTTCCGGCAGAAATACTCAGTTATAAGAGAGCTTCATGACTGGGCCAGGATTATAAGTAAAGCATAATTTTTCCCTCTCCCCTGTGGGGAGAGAGCCAGCATGAGGGGAAGATTACATCTCGCAATAGCGCAGAAAACGCTGCAGCGAGCTGGAAAGGTGTTTCTGACGATGATGAATGCACCATAGCGTGCGCACCAGTTTCGGGAGCGGAACGGGAATTTCCACCAGAGACCCCGTCTCAAGCTGTTCGGCAATAACGCGCCGGGAAAGACAGCTGATCCCCAGGCCATGACGCACCGCGTGCTTGATAGCCTCAGAGTTCCCAAGCTCCATCCCTAACTGGAAATGCGGCAGATGGGAAAGCAGCAGATAATCGACAATTTCACGCGTGCCGGAGCCCTGCTCGCGCAGGATCCACTGCGCCTGCGCCAACCGCTCCAGCGTCACCTCGCCCTGCAATAACGACGAGGCCGGGGACGCAAACACTACCAGCTCATCTTCCAGCCAGGGCTCGGCAATGATATCGACGTTATGACAGGGCCCTTCGATGAGGCCGATATCCACGCGGAAATCGATTACCGCGTTGATAACGTCCTGACTGTTACCCACGCTCATCTCCAGCGGCAGGGTCGGGAAATCCCGGCGGTAGCGGGCAATCACTTCCGGCAGGATGTAGTTCCCAATGGTGCTGCTGGCGTAGACGCGGATTGCGCCGTTGTCTTCGCGGAACAGCTGTTCGATTTCGATAGCCTGCTCCAGCAGCGCCAGCGCGCGTGGATAAAGAAGACGACCGTGCTCGTTGACCACCAGACGCTTCCCTACCCTGTCGAAAAGCTGAACGCCCAGCTGTCCTTCAAGATCGGTCAACGCCGCGCTGACCGCAGACTGTGAGAGCGCCAGCATTTGTGACGCCTGGGTCGTAGAGCCGCTTTTCAGCACCTCGGCAAACACTTCCAGCTGACGCAATGTAATGTGCATGGTTGCTTACCACTTATATAGATTGATTATAAGTATATAATCAATTTTATTTTTAAGCCAGAGCGCCGTAACCTTTAGCCAGACAAAGGAGAAGGTTATGTCAGAAATCACCTTACAACATCATCGTACAGTGTGGCACTTCGTGCCGGGTCTTGCGCTCAGCGCCGCAGTAACCGCCGTCGCGCTATGGGGCGGCAGCATCCCGGCTATCGCGGGCGCCGGTTTTAGCGCGTTGACGCTGGCCATTTTGCTCGGCATGGTCGTGGGAAATACCGTTTACCCGCATATCTGGAAATCCTGCGACGGGGGCGTCATTTTCGCCAAACAACATTTATTGCGTCTCGGCATTATCCTTTACGGCTTCCGTCTCACCTTTTCGCAGATTGCGGATGTGGGTGTCAGCGGAATCGCTATCGACGTCCTGACCCTGACCAGCACCTTTTTGCTGGCCTGCTTTATCGGCCAGAAAGTCTTTGGCCTGGATAAGCAGACCAGCTGGCTGATCGGTGCCGGGAGCAGTATCTGTGGGGCCGCGGCGGTGCTGGCAACGGAACCCGTTGTTAAAGCCGAAGCCAGCAAGGTAACCGTGGCAGTGGCGACGGTGGTGATCTTCGGTACGCTGGCGATCTTCCTCTACCCGGCGATGTATCCGCTGGTTGCCCACTGGTTCAGCCCGGAAACCTACGGCATCTATATCGGTTCGACCATGCACGAAGTGGCCCAGGTGGTGGCGGCAGGACATGCCATTAACCCGGAAGCTGAAAACGCGGCGGTGATTGCCAAAATGCTGCGCGTGATGATGCTGGCGCCGTTCCTGATTTTCCTCGCCGCGCGGGTTAAGCAGCTGGCACCGGCAGGCGGTGGCGAGAAAAGCAAAATCACCATTCCGTGGTTTGCGATCCTGTTTATCGTGGTGGCGATTTTCAACTCATTCCACCTGCTGCCGAAAGCGGTGGTGGATATGCTGGTGACGCTGGATACCGTGCTGCTGGCGATGGCCATGGCGGCGCTGGGGGTGACCACACACGTCAGCGCGCTGAAAAAAGCCGGGGCGAAACCGCTGCTGATGGCGCTGGTGCTCTTTATCTGGCTGATTGTCGGCGGCGGTGCCATTAACCTCGCGGTGCACAGCCTGATGGCATAAACCATCTCGTCCTTCTCCTGCTAACCCGCTATCATAAGCGTTTCGGGTTAGCAGGAGTTTTTTTATGAAATATGTTGGAGCGCACGTCAGCGCTGCAGGTGGCCTTGCGAATGCCGCCATTCGCGCCGCCGAAATTGAGGCGACCGCTTTCGCCCTGTTCACCAAAAACCAGCGCCAGTGGCGCGCCGCAGCGCTCACCGCTGAAGTGATTGATGATTTCAAGGCCGCCTGTGAGAAGTATCACTACGGGCCAGGCCAAATCCTTCCCCACGACAGCTACCTGATCAACCTCGGTCACCCGGTTGAAGAGGCGCTGGAAAAATCCCGCGAGGCGTTTCTTGATGAAGTTCAGCGCTGCGAACAGCTGGGGCTGACGCTGTTGAACTTCCATCCGGGTAGCCATCTGATGCAGATCGATGAAGATGCCTGCCTGGCGCGCATTGCTGAATCCATCAACATCACCCTGGACAAGACCAAAGGCGTCACCGCGGTGATTGAGAATACCGCCGGTCAGGGCAGCAACCTGGGCTTTAAGTTCGAACATCTGGCCGCAATTATCGACGGCGTGGAGGATAAATCCCGCGTGGGCGTGTGCATTGATACCTGCCACGCGTTTGCCGCCGGTTATGACCTGCGCACCACCGAGGCAACGAAAAACACCTTCGATGAGTTTGAGCGTATTGTGGGCTTTAAGTACCTGCGCGGAATGCACTTAAACGATGCGAAAAGCGCCTTTGGCAGCCGCGTTGACCGCCACCACAGCCTGGGCGAAGGCAATATTGGCCACGATGCGTTCCGCTTTATCATGCAGGACGCCCGCTTCGACGGTATACCGATGGTGCTGGAAACCATCAATCCGGACATCTGGGCAGAAGAGATTGCCTGGCTGAAGGCACAGCAAACCGCTGAACAGGCGGCATAAAAAAAGCCGGGTGCATAATGCACCCGGCTTTTTTGTCACGTTAACCCTTAGGCTACTTTCGCAACCGCTTCTGCTTCAGGGCGCTTCAACACCGCATAAGACAGACCAGCCACCAGCGTACCCGCGATAATCGCCAGCAGGTAGCCCAGTACCGGCGTGATAGCGCCAGGGATCAGCAGCACGAACAGACCGCCGTGTGGTGCCATCAGCTTCGCGCCAATCGCCATGGAGATCGCCCCGGTCACTGCACCACCCGCGATACAGCACGGCAGCACACGCATTGGGTCACGAGCCGCGAACGGAATCGCCCCTTCGGTGATGAAGCACAGACCCAGCACCAGCGCCGCTTTGCCGCCTTCCTGCTGCGCTTTATCGAACTTACGACGGGCAATAATCGTCGCCAGGCCGAGCGCCAGAGGAGGCACCATACCTGCCGCCATGATCGCTGCCATCGGTGCGTAGGTTTGAGTACTCAGCAGGCCAACACCAAAGGCGTACGCCGCTTTGTTCACCGGACCACCCATGTCGGTACACATCATGCCGCCGAGGATTGCGCCCAGCAGAACCGCGTTCGCGGTACCCATGGTTTGCAGCCAGTGGGTCAGACCCGCCAGGATGCCAGCAACCGGCTTACCAATCAGGTAAATCATCGCCAGACCGACCACCAGGCTGGAAATCAGCGGGATGATCAGAATCGGCTTCAGCGCTTCCATACTCTGCGGCAGCTTGAGCTTCGAGCTGATGAGCTTCGCGACGTAACCGGCCAGGAAGCCCGCAATGATACCGCCGATAAAGCCAGAACCGGTACTCACGGCCAGCATGCCGCCGATAAGACCCGGCGTCAGGCCTGGACGGTCAGCGATGGAGAAGGCAATAAAGCCTGCCAGTACCGGCACCATCAGTGCGAACGCGGAACCGCCGCCAATCTGCATTAACGCAGCGGCCAGCGTGCCTTGCTCTTTAAACGCGGTAATACCAAATGCGAACGAGAGGGCAATACACAGACCGCCCGCAACCACCATCGGCAGCATGTAAGACACACCGGTCAACAGATGGCGATATGCGCCTGCAGACTCTTTCTTACCTTCCGTCGCGGTTTGACGCGCGCCGGTTGCCTGATACGGCTTCGCTTCCACCAGCGCTTTATCAAACTCCTGCGCGGTCTTTTTCAGCGCCAGGCCGGTAGAGGTGCGGTACATTGGCTTACCGGCAAATTTCGCCAGGTCCACTTCGATATCCGCCGCCACGATCACCAGATCGGCCTCAGCCACTTCTTCAGGGGTGATAGCGTTGCCGGCACCGACGGAGCCGCGCGTTTCAACTTTAACCCACCAGCCGCGTTTTTTCGCTTCGGTTTCGATGGCTTCAGCTGCCATAAAGGTGTGAGCCACGCCCGTCGGGCAGGCCGTCACCGCAACAATGCGTTTCGGACCGGTGGCCGCAGCCGGTGCCGTCGCGACAGGCGCGCTGTAGACAGACGCGTGCTCTTTCGCTTCGCTCAGGAACAGTTCCGGGTGTGCCACCGTGCGATTAATATCGCCCAGCCACACTTTTTTGCCGTTCAGCGCACTGTCAGCCGGGATTTTATCACCCAGTACAATGGCCAGTTCTGCATCGCCTGGATTATCGATAATGTCCAGATGTGCTTTTTGTGCCGCCGCGCCCAGCAAGGTCTTCGCCATATAGGCGCGAGCCTGTCCGAGACCGGAGTCAATGATCAGCAGCGTTTTCATTATTCCTCTCCTGCTGTTAGTTAAAAGGTTTTAAGTCAACGCGCGCCATCATCGCGGCTAACTGGGTACGATCGGTAATACCGACATTGCTCTGGCTTACGGCCAGGGCAGCAACGGCAGTGGCAAGACGTAAGGTATGTTCACTGGATTCCCGCATCAGCAGACCATAAATCAGGCCGCCAACCATGGAATCCCCTGCGCCAACGGTGCTCACAACTTCCATTGACGGCGGTTTGGCGATCCATTCGCCAGACGCGTTAACCCACAGCGCGCCTTCTGCACCAAGCGAGATCACCACGTGAGCGATACCCTGCTCGCGCAGCGCATGGGCAGCGTCAATCACATCTTTTAATTCCGGCAGCTTACGACCCGCCCAGATCTCCAGCTCGCGGCGATTCGGCTTAACCAGCCACGGCGAGGCTTTCAGACCGGCAACCAGCGCGTCGCGACTGCTGTCAAAAATAATGCACGGGCACTGGCTGCGCAGGCGCGTCATCCAGTCGGTAAACGCTTCCGGGCTCACGCCGGACGGCAGGCTGCCGCTTACGCAGACCATGTCAAACTGACCAAGCCAGGTCAGAGAGTCGTTAACAAAACGCTCCCAGTCAGACGGCGTTACTTCGAAGCCAGAGAAGTTCAGATCGGTCACTTCACCGTCTTTCTCCGTCAGCTTAACGTTGATGCGGGTGCGGCCCTGAACAACCTGAAAACGGTTGGCAATGCCCAGCTCGCTGAACAGCTGCTGGAAACCATCCTGGTTATCTTTACCGAGGAATCCCCCCACGGTGACATCGATACCGAGATCCTTGAGCACTTTCGCGACGTTAATCCCTTTGCCCGCAGCATGCAGGCCAGTGGTACGCACGAGGTTGACTTCGCCGCGCTCAATTTCCGGGCAAAATCCTACCAGGTCATAAGCCGGGTTCAGCGTAATAGTCGCAACACGTCTGCTCATTATGCGCCCTCCCCCAGACCTGCCGCGATGGCGTCGCCAATCGCTTTCAGCGCCTGTTCAGCATCTGCACCCTGCGCCGTGAAACGCAGACGGTGGCCTTTCTTCACGCCCAGCGCGACAACTTTCATCAGACTACGGCCGTTGGCCGGTTTGCCCGTGCCGTCAAGATTCGCCACGGTGATCTCACTCTCGAATTGTTTAATGGTATTCACCAGCATGGTGCCCGGACGGGCATGCAGGCCGTGCTCGTTACGTACCACGAACTCCGCGGTCTGCACGTCTTCAGTCGGCGCATCATCACTGGTCAGCAGTGCCAGCACGGTGGAGGCATCAGCGTTCAGCAGTTTTTCAGCTTTGTTGTTCAGCAGCAGATCGCCCAGACGCTTCAGCACGGAAACCGGCTGCTCATCGTTCATTGCCACGGTCACCAGCATGGCCGCACGCTCGCCTTCCACGTCAAACGCATTGGCCGCGCGGCTCACGGCGATAGCGCTGCGCAGGTTGCCTTCAGCACTGTCGTTCAGCCAGATACCCTGACCCAGATTCAACGGCTTATCGTTAATCACGCGCGTCACAAAGGTGGCATCCGCCGCGCCAGCCTCTTTCAGACGACCCGCGTTCAGCGCCTGCAGCGTCACCAGATCGGAGGCAGCCACGTCCAGCGTCAGCGTTTCATTGTCCAGCTTCAGCGCTTCGCTCTGTTTTTCGCCCATCAGCAGGGCGCGCAGCTCTTCAGCTGTGGTCGCGGACTTCAGCTGTTCAGCCACATCGTCATCGCTCAGGACATGCGTCAGCTGACGCAGCAGGCCTAAGTGTTCGTCGCTGCTGGCCGCGATACCGATAGCCACATACGCCACCTGACCGTCGCCCCAGAGCACGCCCTGCGGGAACTGATAAACCTGAACGCCGGTTTTCAACACCTGATCGCGGGTGTCGGTGGTGCCGTGCGGAATGGCAATGCCATTGCCGAGGAAGGTTGAGGTCTGCTGCTCGCGGGCCAGCATGCCGTTTACATAGCCGTCCGCGACGTTACCCGCCTGCACAAGCGCAGCGGCAACCTGGCGAATAGCCTCTTCTTTATCCCCGGCCTGAGCGCCCGGGTGGATATCCTGAACAGATAACTGGAACATGGTTCTCCACTCCTGCTGAACTTGAATCGTTTCAGCTTTAATGAGAAAAAATGCGCTAGCCTGCTCCGTTTGTTAAAACAAGATAGCGCTGAAACGTTTCAAAAAGTCTTGCGCTTTCTGCAATGTCTTGCAAGTAAACTCGTATTTCCGATATCAGAATTTAGAGATACAGCACATTTCTTCTTCGTTCAGCTGAATTTTGCTGAAGTTCAGCAAGACAGTTTCAGCTAAGTTCAGCCGGGTGGGACGTAGTTGAAATGCCATTTTGATTTTTCGTGGCATCATTGACCGTACCCACTGTTTATTTTTTAGCTGACGGCGTAAACTCCGCCCCTCTCTGCTACTCGCTAATTATAAAACATGCATAACACCCCTGCGGCCGTCTCGCCGAAGCCCTTTGATTTGACCTCAGCGGCATTCCTGATTGTTGCCTTCTTCACGGGCATTGCCGGTGCGTTACAGACGCCGACATTGAGCCTGTTTCTGACCAACGAGGTTCACGTCCGTCCGGCGATGGTGGGCTTCTTCTTTACCGGAAGCGCTATCATCGGCATCCTGGTCAGCCAGTTTCTGGCGGGACGATCCGACAGAAAAGGCGATCGTAAAAGCCTGATCGTTTTCTGCTGTCTGCTCGGGGTCATGGCCTGCGTTTTATTTGCCTGGAACCGCAACTATTTCATTCTGCTCTTCGTCGGGGTTTTCCTGAGCAGCTTTGGCTCGACGGCGAACCCACAGCTGTTCGCCCTTGCCCGCGAACACGCCGACCATACCGGACGTGAAGCGGTGATGTTCAGCTCTGTCCTGCGTGCTCAGGTGTCGCTGGCATGGGTGATTGGCCCGCCGCTGGCTTACGCGCTGGCGATGGGTTTTGGTTTTACGGTGATGTACCTGAGCGCGGCCGTCGCGTTTGTGGTGTGCGGCGCGCTGGTGTGGTTCTTCCTGCCGTCCATGCGCAAAGAGGCGAAAGTGGCAACGGGCGTGCTGGAAGCGCCGCGCCGTAATCGCCGCGATGCCCTGCTCCTGTTCGCGATCTGCACGCTGATGTGGGGCACCAACAGCCTGTATATCATCAATATGCCGCTGTTTATTATTGATGAACTGCACCTGTCGGAGAAGCTGGCGGGCATCATGATGGGCACCGCGGCCGGGCTTGAGATCCCGACGATGCTCATTGCGGGCTATTACGCAAAGCGCTTCGGAAAGCGTTTTTTAATGCGCATCGCCGCTGCCGCCGGTCTGCTGTTCTATATCGGTATGCTGACGGTACATACGCCGGGGCTGTTGCTGGCTTTACAGCTGCTGAACGCCATCTACATTGGCATTCTCGCCGGGATAGGCATGCTCTATTTCCAGGATCTGATGCCGGGCCAGGCAGGCTCAGCCACCACCCTTTATACTAATACCACCCGCGTGGGCTGGATTATCGCGGGCTCAATGGCCGGTGTCGTTGCCGAAATCTGGAACTATCACACGGTGTTCTGGATTGCGCTGGTGATGTGCACGCTGACAATCGGCTGTCTGGCGAGAATTAAAGACGTTTAGGGTGCGGTGAGTGCTTCCAGCTCAAGAAGGTACGTCATCGCCTGCCCTCGCGTGCTGCCGCACATTTCGGCAGTGGGCTGAAGCCCTGAGCAGACCTTCGGGCGCAACGGCGATCCAAAGATCATGCACAGGTTAGTTTCCGAGAGCTGAACGCAGCGGGTATTGGCAGGCTTGCCCCCCGGCATTCCTGGAATGGGGCTTGAAATGGACGGTGCAGTACAGCAAGCGCCACAATCGGGACGACAATCCATAAATGCTCTCTTTAGCTGACGATGGCCCGCGCAGTCGGGCATCGCGCGCACAGTAACACCTTTTGCGTATTGATAGCAAAAGCCACGAATTCCTCTTGCCTGAAAGGCCGCGCACGAGTAATTTGGCGCGATATTTTTTACCTCCCGTAAACAGGATTACTGCAATGCCAAGAGCGAACGAAATTAAGAAAGGTATGGTGCTGAATTACAACGGCAAACTGCTGATTGTGAAAGATATCGACATTCAGGCACCCAGCGCCCGTGGTGCAGCAACGCTGTACAAAATGCGTTTCGCCGATGTGCGTACTGGCCTGAAGGTGGAAGAGCGCTTTAAAGGTGACGACATCGTCGATACCGTGACCCTGACCCGTCGCTACGTTGATTTCTCCTACATCGACGGCAACGAATACGTGTTCATGGACAAAGAAGATTACACCCCGTACATCTTCACCAAAGACCAGATTGAAGAAGAGCTGCTGTTCATCCCTGAAGGCGGCATGCCTGACATGCAGGTCCTCACCTGGGACGGCGTGCTGCTGGCGCTGGAGCTGCCGCAGACCGTCGATCTGGAAATCGTGGAAACCGCACCCGGCATCAAAGGCGCATCCGCAAGTGCGCGCAACAAACCGGCTACCCTAACCACCGGCCTGGTTGTGCAGGTGCCTGAATACCTCTCCGCTGGCGAGAAGATCCGCATCCATATTGAAGAAAAACGCTATATGGGTCGCGCTGACTAACACAAAAAACCCGGCTTTACGCCGGGTTTTTCTTTTACAGCAATTCAGGATACTTCGTCATCTTCAGCGCCAGCTCAACGCCGCGCACTTCCGCCATCCCTTTAAGACGGCCAATCGCCGAATAGCCCGGGTTGGTTTTCTTACGCAGATCGTCCAGCATCTGGTGGCCGTGATCCGGACGGAACGGAATAGGACGCACGTCGCCCGCCTGCTTGCGACGCGCCTCTTCCGCCAGAATGGCATCTACCACCGCTACCATATTCACATCGCCGCCCAGGTGCGCCGCCTCGTGGAAGGTTTTTGGATTATCCTCACGGCAGGTCGCACGCAGGTGCGTAAAGTGAATGCGATCGCCAAAGGTTTCAATCATCCGCACCAGGTCGTTATCCGCACGCACGCCGTAGGAGCCGGTACACATGGTGAAGCCGTTATAGATGCTGTTTACCGTCTCTTTCAGCCACTGCATATCTTCAATAGTGGAAACAATACGCGGCAGGCCGAGGATAGGACGCGGTGGATCGTCCGGGTGTACCGCGAGGCGTACACCTGCCTCTTCAGCAACCGGCACGATAGCGCGCAGGAAGTACGCCATGTTTTCACGCAGCTGCTGCTTATCAATATCGCCGTATTCCGCCAGGCGCGCGCGGAACTGATCCAGCGTATAACCCTCTTCAGCCCCCGGCAGGCCCGCAATAATATTACGGGTCAGCTTTTCGATGTCTGCGTCACTGGCGGCGTTAAACCACGCGTGCGCCTGCTGCTGCTCTTCCGCGCTGTAATCCGCGTCGGCGCCAGGACGTTTCAGAATGTGCAGCTCAAACGCCGCGAAGGCGATCTGGTCGAAACGCAACGCTTTCGAGCCGTCCGGCATCTGGTATTCAAGGTCGGTACGCGTCCAGTCCAGAATAGGCATGAAGTTATAGCAAACCGTATCAATGCCGCAGGCTGCCAGGTTACGAATGCTCTGCTGATAGTTAGCAATCCAGGTCTGGTACTCCCCGGAATGGGTTTTGATGTCTTCGTGAACCGGGATGCTCTCTACGACAGACCAGCTTAACCCTTTCTCCGCCAGCAGCGCCTGACGCTGTTGAATTTCTTCAACCGGCCATACCTGACCGTTAGGAATATGATGCAGCGCCGTGACGACACCCGTTGCGCCAGCCTGGCGCACATCATCAAGAGAAACCGGATCGTTCGGCCCGTACCAACGCCAGGTTTGTTCCATTGCCTCACCCTCTTAAGTTGTTATACCAATATGTGTTACTGCAATGACGACTACCATACATGTTTGCCGCTAAGGGTCAACATATCGCCACACATTGATTGATCAAACTCACAGAACGTGGATATTTACGGCTCACCAATTTTATTTGCTGTCATATAACTTTACACTGACATTGTTAATTAATGGTTAATCAGGTGTATATCACATGAAGACAATTGCCTCCACAGCCCTTCCTGCTAAGGTTCAGCAGCCGCGCTACGATCGTCAGCAACTGCGCTCCCGCATCGTCCATTTTGGCTTTGGCGCGTTTCACCGTGCGCACCAGGCATTGTTAACAAATCGGGTGCTGAATGAAAAAGGCGGCGACTGGGGTATTTGTGAGATTAGCCTTTTCAGCGGCGATATACTGATGAGCCAGCTGCGCGCGCAGGATCACCTGTTCACCGTGCTGGAGAAAGGGGCAGAAGGAAATGAGGCGATTATCGTCGGTGCCGTCCATGAATGCCTGAACGCAAAACTGGACTCCCTGCCCGCCATTATTGAGAAATTTTGCGAGCCTCAGGTCGCGATCGTGTCGCTCACCATCACGGAGAAAGGCTATTGCATCGATCCCGCGACCGGGAAACTCGATCTGCACAACGCCCGGATAATCCATGACCTTGAAAATCCCTCAGAGCCGCATTCCGCACCCGGGATCCTTGTCGAAGCGCTTCACCGCCGCCGCGAGCGCGGTTTGCCTGCGTTTACCGTGCTCTCCTGCGACAATATCCCCGACAACGGGCACGTGGTGAAAAACGCAGTGCTGGGCATGGCGCAAAAGCGTTCTGCAGCGCTGTCTGAATGGATTGACAGCCACGTGAGCTTCCCGGGAACGATGGTCGACAGAATTGTTCCCGCCGCGACGGAAGCCTCGCTGGCGGAAATCACCGACGCGCTCGGCGTGGAAGATCCGTGCGCCATCAGCTGTGAACCGTTTATTCAGTGGGTGGTGGAAGATAATTTTGTCGCCGGCCGTCCGGAGTGGGAAGTCGCGGGCGTTCAGATGGTGCAGGATGTTCTGCCGTGGGAGCAGATGAAATTGCGCATGCTCAACGGCAGCCACTCTTTCCTGGCGTATCTGGGGTATCTCGCGGGCTACGCCCATATTAATGAATGCATGGAGGACGCCGCGTTTCGTGAAGCCGCCCGTCGGCTGATGCTGAACGAGCAGGCCCCCACATTACGCATTAAGGATGTCGACCTCACCGCCTACGCCGATAGCCTTCTCGAGCGCTTTGCCAACCCGGCGCTCCAGCATCGAACCTGGCAAATCGCGATGGACGGTAGCCAGAAGCTTCCGCAAAGAATGCTGGACGGGATCCGCGTTCATCTCGAGCGAAAAACACCGTGGCCGCTGCTGGCCCTGGGCGTGGCCGGCTGGATACGCTACGTCAGCGGTACCGACGACCGTGGCAACGCGATTGATGTTCGCGATCCCCTCAGCGATAAAATCCGCGCCATCGTCGACGCCAGTAGCGATGCCGACCGCGTTAACGCGCTGCTGAGGCTCAGCGAGGTCTTTGGTCACGATCTCGCGCAAAACAGCGTGTTTGTGGAGGCAGTCAATCAGGCATACCAGCGCATCACCCGCCACGGCGCACGTCAGGCTGTTATCGAAACGTTAAATATTTAACGATTATTGCGCTTAACGCGAACGGATGAAGCCTCCGTTCGCCCTCCCTCTTCTCACAGGTCACGTTTTTCGCCAGGATAAAGAGAATAGTGTTATAGCATCACAATTCTCATCTGGAGCGCACGTGACCAAAACCAACCTCATCACCGGTTTTCTCGGCAGCGGTAAAACCACCTCAATTCTCCACCTGCTGGCGAACAAAGATCCTGCCGAGAAATGGGCGGTGCTGGTCAATGAATTTGGCGAGGTGGGCATTGACGGCGCGTTGCTGTCATCCAGCGGCGCGATGATTAAAGAGATCCCCGGCGGATGCATGTGCTGCGTCAATGGCCTGCCGATGCAGGTCGGGCTTAATACCCTGCTGCGTCAGGGCAAACCTGACCGCCTGCTGATTGAACCCACCGGTCTGGGCCACCCTAAGCAGATCCTCGATTTACTGATCGCCCCGGTTTACGAGCCGTGGATCGATCTGCGCGCCACCCTGTGCCTGCTCGATCCGCGTCAGCTTCTGGATGACAAGGCGGTGGCCAATGAGAACTTCCGCGATCAGCTCGCCTCGGCTGACGTTATTGTCGCGAATAAAGCAGATCGCGCCACGGCTGAAAGCCAGGCCGCGCTGGACGCGTGGTGGCAACATTTCGGCGGCAACCGCACGCGGGTACAGACCACCCAGGGGAATATTGATAGCGCCCTGCTTGACCTTCCTCGTCTGAACATGGCTGAACTTCCGGCCAGTGCGGAACATCAACATCGTCATTCGGTGAAACAGGGTTTAGCCGCTCTCAGCCTGCCGGAACATCAGCGCTGGCGTCGTAACCTGAACAGCGGCCAGGGATATCAGGCCTGCGGATGGATTTTTGATGCTGAAACCGTTTTCGACACCATCGGGATCCTGGAGTGGGCCCGACTTGCTCCCGTCGATCGCGTGAAAGCGATCATGCGCACCCCAGACGGGCTGGTGAGGATCAACCGTCAGGGCGACGATTTCTTTATTGAAACGCAAAATGTGGCGCCGCCTGACAGCCGAATAGAGTTAATTAGTGCGGTTAACGCCGACTGGAATGCCCTCCAGTCCAGCCTGTTGAGGATTCGTTTAAGTTCGGGCGGCTAACGTTGCCCCAGTTTTCACTCTATGCAGAACGTTATGACAACTCGATTTCCCCTGATATTACTGCTTAATGTCGCCGGTCTGGCGCTTTTCTTCTCCTGGTATATCCCGGCGGATCATGGTTTCTGGTTCCCGCTGGATTCTGCCATTTTTCACTTCTTCAACCAGGAACTGGTGAAGAGCAACGCGTTTCTTTGGCTGGTGGCAATTACCAACAACCGTGCCTTCGACGGCTTCTCGCTGCTGGCCATGGGCTGCCTGATGCTCTCTTTCTGGCTGAAAGAGGATAAAGCCGGGCGTCGGCGTATTCTCATTATCGGTCTGGTGATGCTGCTGTTTGCCGTTGTCATTAACCAGCTGGCAACCGCGATTATTCCGGTTAAGCGTTCAAGCCCAACGCTATTCTTCACCGATATTTATCGCGTCAGCGAACTGCTGCATATCCCAACAAAAGATGCGTCGAAGGATAGTTTCCCCGGCGATCACGGCATGATGCTGCTTATTTTTTCCGCAATTATGCTTCGCTATTTCGGCAGAAAAGCCTTTGCCATAGCCCTGATTATTTTTGTGGTTTTTGCCTTCCCGCGCGTAATGATTGGCGCTCACTGGTTCACCGATATTGCCGTCGGTTCGCTCTCCGTGGCGCTGATTGCGCTGCCGTGGTGTTTGATGACCCCACTGAGCGACAGGATAATAGCGCTGTTCGATCGCTATCTTCCCGGCAGAGCGCAACAACAATTAAACAAATAACTAACCTAAATTAACGTGAGCTATCAGGGATCGACATGATCCCTGATAGCTCTCCCGCCACGATCGTTTCTCACTGTCATATTCCTGTCATCACATTCATGATAAAAATGAATCAATTACGCGATTACGCGGCGGATCTGCCGGTATTTTGAGCATTTCCATGTTTTTACTTTCTGTATCACATTTTCTTATAAAAAAAAGGCTTTTTTTACTCGCATTACCCCAGGCAATCGGTTAATCTCGAACTCGTTTTGCCCCATAGAGATAATTATTTCAATGGCAAATAATTTTGTGCGCTGAGCCACAAATGTGACCAGAAAGAATTGTCTCAATGTGAACAGATAATTAGTCTCGTCACGTTTGGCATTTTTATAACGATATTTGTCGTTAAGGACTTCAAGGGAAAATAAACAAAATGGTCAAATCTCAACCGTTTCTGAGATATATCTTACGGGGGATCCCGGCGATAGCAGTCGCGGTACTGTTGTCTGCATGTAGTACATCGAACACCGCAAAGAATATGCATCCTGAGACGCGTGTTGTGGGAATGGAAGATTCCTCGTCACTGCAAGCCTCTCAGGATGAATTTGAAAATATGGTACGTAATCTGGACGTGAAGTCCCGCATTATGGACCAGTATGCCGACTGGAAAGGCGTGCGCTATCGTCTTGGCGGCAGCACAAAAACAGGTATTGATTGTTCCGGGTTTGTACAGCGTACGTTCCGCGAGCAATTTGGGTTAGATCTTCCGCGTTCAACCTATGAACAGCAGGAGATGGGCAAGTCGATTTCACGTACCAAACTGCGCACCGGTGATTTAGTCCTGTTCCGTGCCGGTTCTACAGGTCGACATGTTGGCATCTACATTGGTAATGACCAGTTTGTACATGCCTCCACCAGCAGCGGTGTGACCATTTCCAGCATGAATGAACCGTACTGGAAGAAGCGCTACAACGAAGCACGCCGCGTACTGACCCGCAGTTAATATGACTATCGTATCGTTGGTTATCCCTTGGCTGACGATATGATGAAAAAAAGCACTGCTTCGGCAGTGTTTTTTTTTGCCCGTTACACTGAATACATCCAGCGGCATTTCAGGAATCACGACGTCTATGCTCACCCGCTATTTCTCCAGCAATCGCAAAATACTGATCCTTAGCATCATCACAGGCCTGATCGCCGCCCTGCTCCTGGGTTCGTTGCAATTTTTCTGGAGCTACCACAAGCGGGAAGTCAAATTCGACACCCTGATCCACGATGTGAGCATCTATATGGAGAGCTATTTCGATGAGTTAAAAAATTCTATCGATGTGCTCCAGCCGCTCACGCTAAGCAATTGCCACGACGTTAATCAGGAACTCACCTCGCGCGCTGCCTTTAGCGTTAACGTTCGCGCATTTCTGCTGGTCAGAGACAAAATGGCGTTCTGCTCTTCTGCCACGGGGCCGATGAATTCCCCGATGGAGGAGCTGATACCTGAGCTGCACATCGATAAACAAATTGATATGGCATTGCTTCCAGGCACCCCGATGTTGCCCAACAAGCCCGCGGTTGCCATCTGGTACCGTAACCCGCTAGTGAAGGACGGCGGCGTGTTCACCTCGGTGAATCTTAATCTGACGCCTTATCTGCTCTACACCGCGCGCCAGGACGAATTTGCCGGCATTGCCATCATTATTGGCGATCATGCGCTGTCAACGCGCTCCAGCACGCTGGTCCTTGCGCATGACCTGCATGAAACTCCGGCCCGTACCGCGACGCTGAAAGACGTCCCCCTGACCATAAACCTGTATGCCGACGCCTGGACCAGCGATGAAATTCTCTACGCCCTCTTCTTCGGGCTGGTATGCGGTATTTGTGCCGGATCGCTCAACTACTATATCCTCAGCATTCGCCTCAGCCCGGGTAAAGAGATTTTAAGCGCGATTAAGCGCGGTCAGTTTTACGTGGTTTATCAGCCCGTCGTCGATGCTAAATCGCTCCAGATGACCGGGCTTGAAGTGCTGATGCGCTGGAAACACCCGACAATGGGGGAAATTCCTCCGGACGCGTTTATCAACTTTGCCGAAGCGCAGAAGCTGATTGTCCCGCTGACGCTGCATCTCTTTGACCTTATCATTCACGATGCCCCCGTGTTACAAACCCTGTTACCTCCGGGAGCAAAGGTTGGCATCAACATTGCGCCGGGGCATCTGCATGCAGAAAGCTTCAAAGACGATATGCGCACCTTCAAAGCGCTACTGCCGCAGGATTACTTCCAGATCGTGCTGGAAATTACCGAGCGCGATATGCTCAATCACCGGGAAGCCAACAGCCTTTTCGAATGGCTGCATAATGAAGGATTTGAGATAGCCATTGATGATTTTGGCACCGGCCACAGCGCGCTGATTTATCTTGAGCATTTCACCATGGACTACCTCAAGATAGACCGTGGATTTGTTAATGCGATAGGGACTGAGACGGTGACGTCACCGGTGCTGGATGCCGTCCTGACGCTGGCAAGACGGTTGAATATGTCGACCGTCGCCGAAGGAGTGGAAACGCCGGAACAGGCCGCCTGGCTGCGCGAGCACGGCGTTAATTTCCTGCAGGGATACTGGATTAGCCGCCCGATGCCGCTGGCGCAGTTCCGCGAATGGCGGCCTGATATTTCGCCCGAGGGTGATTAATTTCACATTGCCCGCGACGTCACTTATTATTCAGCTTAACCGAGCCGGTCTGTAAAAGAGGGAGCCGCCGCGAGATGCTTATGCGCTTCATGTTGCTGATGTTGGCACTAACGAGCCTGTCCAGCCAGGCGCAAGCCATCAAAGAAAATATCGCCTTCGCGGTGATTGGCGAGCCGAAATATGCGGTCAATTTTACACACTTCGATTACGTTAACCCTGCCGCGCCGAAGGGCGGAAAGGTCACGCTTTCCGCCACGGGAACCTTCGACAACTTCAACCGCTTCGCCCTGCGCGGCGTGGCGGCCGCGCGAACGGAATCGCTTTACGATACGCTCTTCGTCACGTCGGATGATGAACCCGGCAGCTACTATCCGCTGATTGCCGAGAACGTGCGTTATGCCGATAACTTCGCCTGGGCGGAAATCTCGCTGAATCCGCGGGCACGTTTTCACGACGGTACGCCGGTGAAGGCCAGCGACGTCGCGTTCACCTTCCATAAATTCATGACCGAAGGCGTCCCCCAGTTCCGCATCGTGTATAAAGGGGCTTCCGTCAGGGCCATTGCGCCGCTCACCGTGCGCATCGAGCTGAGCGAACCGAACAAAGAGAATATGCTCAGCCTTTTCTCGCTGCCGGTAATGCCTGAATCGTTCTGGAAAAATCATAAGCTAAGCGACCCGCTTTCCACGCCGCCGCTGGCAGGCGGCCCATACCGCATCACCGACTGGCGCATGGGGCAATATGTTGTTTACTCTCGCGTGAAAGACTACTGGGCGGCCAACCTGCCGGTAAACTGCGGGCGCTGGAATTTCGACACCCTTCGCTATGATTACTACCTCGACGATAACGTGGCGTTTGAAGCGTTCAAAGCCGGTGCCTTCGATTTACGCGTAGAAAGCAGCGCCAAAAACTGGGCGACCCGCTATATCGGCAAAAATTTCGCCAAAGGCTATATCGTCAAAGACGAGCACAAAAATGAGTCTGCCCAGGACACACGCTGGCTGGCGTTTAATATTCAGCGTCCGGTATTTAATGACCGCCGGGTGCGGGAAGCCATTTCCCTGGCCTTTGATTTTGAATGGATGAACAAGGCGCTGTTTTACGGGGCTTACAGCCGTGCGAATAGCTATTTCCAGAACACCGAATATGCCGCGCGCGATTACCCGAAAGCCGACGAGTTGGCTCTGCTGGCGCCGCTGAAAGCGGAGCTGCCGCCACAGGTGTTCACCACCGTGTTTCAGCCACCCGCGTCGAACGGTGACGGTTACGACCGCGACAACCTGCTGAAAGCCAGCAAGCTGCTGGATGACGCGGGCTGGCACCTGAAAAATCAAAAGCGTGTGGATGCCAGAACGGGTAAGCCTCTCAGCTTTGAACTGCTGCTCTCCTCCGGGGGCAACGATCAGTGGGTACTGCCGTTTAAGCACAACCTTGCGCGGCTGGGCGTGACCATGAACATTCGCCAGGTCGATAACGCGCAGATCACCAGCCGCATGCGCAGCCGTGATTACGACATGATGCAGCGCCTGTGGCCCGCCCAGCCGTGGCCCAGCACGGACCTGCAAATCTCCTGGGCCTCCAGCTACATCGACTCTTCATACAATGCGCCCGGGGTAAAAAGCCCGGCGATTGACGCGCTGATTGCGAAAATAGTGGCGGCGCAGGGGGATAAAGAAAAACTCCTGCCGCTCGGGCGCGCCCTCGACAGGGTCTTGACCTGGAACTACTACATGCTGCCGATGTGGTATATGGGCGAAGATCGCCTTGCGCGCTGGGACAAGTTCTCCGTGCCTGCCGTGCGCCCTGTGTATTCTCTGGGCTTTGATACCTGGTGGTATGACGTTAACAAAGCCGCCAGACTTCCCGCTGAGCGGCGATAAGGAATCATCATGGGTGCCTATCTTCTCCGTCGTCTCCTGCTGGTCATCCCCACCCTGTGGGCCATCATCACGATTAACTTTTTTATCGTGCAAATCGCCCCCGGCGGCCCGGTCGATCAGGCGATTGCCGCCATTGAATTCGGCAACAGCGGCGGCATGCCCGGCGGCGGCGGCGGTGAAGGGATGGGCGCGAGCCATGCGCGAACCGGCGTAGGGAATATCAGCGAAAGCCATTATCGCGGCGGACGCGGGCTGGATCCGGAGGTGATCGCCGAGATCACCCACCGCTACGGCTTTGACAAACCGATTCACGAGCGCTATTTCAAGATGCTCTGGGATTACATCCGCTTTGATTTTGGCGATAGCCTGTTTCGCAGTGCGTCAGTGTTAACGTTGATCAAGCAAAGCCTGCCGGTTTCGATAACGCTGGGGCTGTGGGGAACGCTGATTATCTATCTGGTCTCTATCCCGCTCGGGATCCGCAAAGCGGTGTATAACGGCAGCCGGTTTGATATCTGGAGCAGCACGTTCATCATCATCGGCTACGCCATCCCGGCGTTTCTGTTTGCCGTCCTGCTGATTGTCTTTTTTGCCGGGGGAAGCTATTTCGACCTCTTCCCGCTGCGGGGGCTGGTCTCCGCCGATTTCAGCTCCCTGCCGTGGTATCAGAAAATCACCGACTATCTTTGGCATATCACGCTGCCGGTGCTGGCGACGGTCATTGGTGGGTTCGCGGCCCTGACCATGTTGACCAAAAACGCCTTTCTCGATGAAATTCGTAAGCAGTACGTTGTCACGGCCCGCGCCAAGGGCGTGAGCGACAAGCAGATCATGTGGAAACACGTGTTCCGTAACGCCATGCTGCTGGTGATCGCCGGGTTTCCGGCCACGTTCATCGGCATGTTTTTTACCGGCTCGCTGCTGATAGAGGTGATGTTCTCACTCAACGGCCTGGGGCTGCTGGGCTATGAGGCTACCGTGTCGCGCGACTATCCGGTTATGTTCGGCACACTCTATATTTTCACCCTGATTGGCCTGCTGCTGAATATCATCAGTGATATCAGCTATACGCTGGTCGATCCCCGAATCGATTTTGAGGGCCGCTGATGCCGCGTTTAAGCCCCGTCAACCAGGCCCGCTGGGCCCGTTTTCGCCACAACCGCCGCGGCTACTGGTCGCTGTGGCTTTTTGCCGTGCTGTTTGCCTTAAGCATGTGTTCGGAGCTGATCGCCAACGACAAGCCGTTGCTGGTGCATTTTAACGACCGCTGGTACTTGCCTGTTATCGCCAACTACAGCGAAAGCGACTTTGGCGGCCCGTTTGCGACACCGGCGGAGTATCAGGATCCGTGGCTTCGCCAGCAGATCGAACAGCACGGCTGGGCGCTCTGGGCGCCGGTCCGCTTTGGCGCAAACAGCATTAACTTCGCAACCACGACTCCGTTCCCTTCCCCGCCCTCCGCGCAAAACTGGCTGGGAACGGATGCTAACGGCGGCGACGTGCTGGCGCGCATCCTGTATGGCACGCGAATTTCTCTTTTCTTTGGGCTGATGCTGACGATCTTCTCAAGCGTAATGGGCGTTGTGGCGGGTGCCGTTCAGGGCTACTACGGCGGGAAAATTGACCTGTGGGGCCAGCGGGTTATTGAAGTCTGGTCAGGCATGCCAACGCTGTTTCTGATCATCCTGCTATCCAGCGTGGTGCAGCCTGGCTTCTGGTGGCTGTTAGGCATCACCGTCCTCTTCGGCTGGATGGCGCTGGTGGGCGTGGTGCGCGCGGAGTTCCTGCGCACCCGCAATTTCGACTACATTCGCGCCGCGCAGGCGCTTGGCGTGAGCGACCGGGGGATCATCTTCCGCCACATGCTGCCCAACGCGGTCGTGGCAACGCTCACCTTCCTGCCGTTTATTCTGTGCAGCTCCATCACCACCCTCACCTCGCTGGATTTTCTTGGTTTCGGGCTACCGCTGGGCTCCCCGTCGCTCGGCGAACTGCTGCTGCAGGGCAAAAACAACCTGCAGGCGCCGTGGTTAGGTATCGCCGCCTTTCTTTCCGTGGCCGTGCTGCTGTCGCTGCTGATTTTTATTGGCGAAGCCGTGCGCGATGCCTTCGATCCGAACAAGGCGGTATAAAATGACCCAGCCTCTTCTCAGTATTGAAAACCTGTCGATTGCTTTTTCTAAGCAGGACGAGACGCGCACCGTGGTCACCGACCTGTCGCTGCAGATCCAGACCGGGGAAACGCTGGCACTGGTGGGCGAGTCGGGTTCAGGCAAGAGCGTTTCGGCGCTCTCTATCCTGCGCCTGTTGCCCTCTCCGCCGGTGAGCTACCCGCAAGGGGATATTCTGTTTCACGGCAGCTCGCTGATGCATGCCGACGAACATACCCTGCGCGGTATTCGCGGCAACAAAATCGCGATGATCTTCCAGGAGCCGATGGTTTCCCTCAACCCGCTGCACAGCCTGGAGAAACAGCTCTATGAAGTGCTCTCCCTGCACCGGGGGATGCGCAAAGAGGCCGCGCGGGGAGAAATTCTGGATTGTCTGGAACGAACCGGCATACGCAATGCGGCCAAACGGCTGAATGATTTTCCGCATCAGCTCTCCGGCGGCGAACGCCAGCGCGTGATGATCGCCATGGCCCTGCTCACGCGGCCCGAGCTGTTGATTGCCGACGAGCCGACGACGGCGCTGGACGTAACGGTACAGGCGCAAATACTGACGCTGCTGCGGGAACTGCGTGACGAGCTGAACATGAGCCTGCTGTTTATCACGCACAACCTGAGTATTGTGAGAAAGCTGGCCGACAGCGTCGCGGTGATGCAGAACGGACGATGCGTTGAACAGAATAGCGCGTCCACGCTGCTGAGCGCGCCGCAGCACCCCTATACGCAGCGTTTGCTCGACAGCGAACCCTCCGGCGACCCGGTTCCCCTCGCGGCTGACAGCACGCCGCTGCTGCGCGTTGAGGATCTGTCCGTCTCGTTCCCGATCCGCAAAGGTATTCTGCGGCGCATCGTCGACCAGAATCCGGTGCTGAAAAACATCCGCTTCTCGCTGCGCCCGGGAGAATCCCTGGGGCTGGTGGGCGAATCCGGTTCGGGCAAAAGCACCACCGGTTTGGCGCTGCTGCGCTTAATTGCCTCCCAGGGCGAGATCCTCTTTGACGATATGCCGCTGCACCGCTGGAACCGCCGTCAGATGCTGCCGGTGAGGCCCCGCATGCAGGTGGTGTTTCAGGATCCCAACTCCTCGCTTAACCCCCGGCTCAGCGTGTTACAGATTATCGAGGAGGGTCTGCGCGTGCATCAGCCCGGCCTGAGCGCTCAGCAACGGGAACAGGAGGTTATTCGGGTGATGGCTGAAGTGGGCTTAGATGCCGGGACCCGCCACCGCTATCCTGCTGAATTCTCCGGCGGGCAGCGCCAGCGTATCGCCATTGCCCGCGCGCTGATCCTGAAGCCGGAGCTGATTATTCTGGATGAACCGACGTCGTCGCTGGACAGAACCGTTCAGGCGCAGATCCTGGCGCTGCTGAAAGGGCTACAGGAAAAGCACCGGCTGGCCTATATCTTTATCAGCCACGATCTTCAGGTGGTGAGGGCGCTATGCCATCAGGTGATTGTGTTGCGACAGGGAGAAGTGGTCGAGCAGGGAGAGTGCCAGCGCGTATTTAGCGCGCCAACGCAGCGCTACACGCGCCAGCTGTTGTCGGCAGACTAGCGGTCAGAACGGATACTGGCCGGAGAAAGGCTCCGCGATGGCAACGCCAAAATTTTTCAGACGGCAGGTGGCGGCAAACTCGTCCTGGCTTTTCACAAACAGGCACGGCTCACCTTCGCACTCCAGCACGGAGCTGTCCACTTCGATATCCGTCAGGGCCTGACTGAGACGCTCCATCACCCGCCATGCATTTTCGTCGCTCGGGCTCAGCAGCTTGAGCGCCACCAGGCAGTTTTCACAGCCCGCGACGTTTTGCGGAATCGGTTCAACTTTCGAACCTGCAAAACCCGTCGACCAGCGATAGCTCTGGGGCAAGCGATGGACAATAGAAAGTTGTAATGTATTCACGTTCGTTCCCCGGAAGCAAAATTTACTTCACAATTTATTTACATTTATAGTAACACATCATCGTCAGCCTGCACTATTCAGCGCTTTTTTATCGGTATTCAGGCTCGCGTCGGCGCTATATGTACCCGTTTCTGCGATCTAACTCAACCTTTTTGAATACAATGATGTGACTTTTTACACAAATAGATTTTACATAAAATAAACAAACACGGAATAAACGAACGGGGGTTTGGTTGATATGCATCAACAAAAAAGGCCCTGCCGGGCCTTCTCTGTGTTTTAGTGGGCCGCTTTTCGCGGTCGACTGGCGTAAAGATAGAAGAGTATCGAGCTAGTTGCGCAAAAAGCCATCGCCCACAGCATGGGCCATGCCGTCGTAAAGGTAGCCATTGAAAGCAACGCTCCGACGATAGCGCCGATGCCAAAGCGGAACGTCCCCGCCAGGGAAGAGGCGGTGCCCGCCATATGCGGAAACTCATCCAGGATCACCGCCATCGCATTAGATGACACCATCGACACGCAGCCGACAAAGGCCGCCACGCCAACCACCAGCGCCCAGAAGCCCACGCCCAAAAACGCGCTCGCCACCAGCCAGATAGCCATCACAAACTGGATCCACAGCCCGGCGCGGAACATGTTCAGCGCCCCCACCCGCCGGACAAAGCGGCTGTTAATGATGGTCATGATGAACAGGAAGACGATGTTAAGCGCAAAGTAATAGCCGAAGTGCTGCGGCGAAACGTGGTTCAGCTCGATGTAGACAAACGGCCCGGCGCTCAGGAAGGAGAACATCCCGGCGAAGCTGAACCCGCTTGCCAGCATATAGCTGAGCACGCGCTTGTGGCGAAACAGCGAGGCAAAGTTGCCGATGGTGGTTCGGATGTGGAATTTCTGACGGCGATCGACGGGAAGCGTTTCATCAATAAAGAAGAAAATCATCGCCGAGGCCAGCAGCGCGGCCAGGGCCAGGATCCAGAAAATCACATGCCAGCTAAACCACACCAGCACCGCACCACCGGCCATCGGGGCCACCAGCGGCGCAATCGTCGTCACCAGCATCACGAACGACATCATGCGGGAGAACTCTTCTTTCGGGTAGATATCGCGCATCAGGGCGTTAATCACCACGCTTGCCGCAGCCGCCGCCAGACCGTGGAAGAAGCGCATGATAATCAGATGATCGATGGTCTGCGCCAGCGCACAGGCAACCGCTGCGGCCGCAAAGACCAGCGTCCCGCCCAGAATGACGGGCTTGCGTCCAAGACTGTCCGCCATCGGGCCATAAAACAGCTGTCCGAGGGCAAAGCCAAGAATATAGGTGCTGAGCGTCATCTGCGCGCTGCCCGCCGGGACGCCAAACTGCGCGGAAATGACCGGCAGCGCGGGCAGGTACATATCGATAGACAGCGGCATCAGCATGGCCAGCAGGCCAAGAATGAAGACGATTTTGAACGACGAGTGTGGCCTGGTGGTCACAGAGCTCTCCTGAAATTAGTGCGAAGGAAGACCGACGCTGGCGATCTCTTCTTCCGTTAACGGGCGATATTCGCCAGGGGCCAGGTCGGGATCGAGCTCAATCGCACCAATCCGCTCACGATGCAGACCAACAACGTGGTTCCCCACCGCGGCAAACATACGCTTCACCTGATGGTAACGCCCTTCGCTGATGGTCAGACGGACCTCCGTCGGCGTAATCACCTCAAGCACGGCGGGTTTGGTCAGATCTTTTTCATTATGCAGCTGAACGCCTTTCGCGAATTGCTCTGCTGTGTCATCCGACACCGGCGACTCCAGCGTGACCAGATAGGTTTTCTCGCAGTGGTGACGCGGGGAAGTAATGCGATGCGACCACTGCCCGTCGTCGGTCATCAGCACCAGACCCGTGGTGTCGATGTCGAGGCGACCTGCGGCGTGCAGCTTGTGCGCCACCGGTTCGTCGAGGAAATAGAGCACCGTCGGGTGATCCGGGTCGTCCGTTGAGCAGACGTAGCCTTCCGGCTTGTTGAGCATGAAGTAGCGCGGACCGTGCTGCTGGGTCAGCGGATTGCCGTCATACTCCACCTGATGGTCAGGTTGCAGTTTGAACGCGCTGTCTCTCACAATGTCGCCATCCACGGTAACGCGGCTGGCGCGAATTTCGCGCCCGGCAATAGCGCGGCTTACGCCGAGTTGCTGAGCGATAAACTTATCAAGTCGCATGAAATCTTTTTAGCCTTAATGGTGCTGGAAGTCGGACAACAGGTCCGAAAAAAGAAGCAGTCTGGAACGGTTCAGTATAATGGTCTGGTTGCGCCACTCAAGGGAAAAAGTTTCGTGGCATACTATGCGCGGAATAACGAAACCGAGACCCCATGACTTTTACACTTCGTCCCTATCAGCAGGAAGCCGTTGACGCCACCCTCGCCTGGTTCCGTAAACATCGCGAGCCGGCGGCGATTGTGCTCCCGACCGGCGCAGGCAAAAGCCTGGTCATCGCCGAACTGGCGCGTCTGGCCCGCGGTCGCGTGCTTGTGCTGGCGCACGTCAAAGAGCTCGTCGCGCAAAACCATGCCAAGTATTGTGCGCTTGGGCTGGAGGCCGATATCTTCGCCGCCGGGTTAAAGCGTAAAGAGAGCCACGGCAAAGTGGTCTTTGGCAGCGTGCAGTCGGTGGCGCGCAATCTGGACCTGTTTCGCAGCGAATTTTCGCTGCTGATTGTCGACGAATGTCACCGCATCAGCGATGACGACGACAGCCAGTATCAGCAAATCCTGTCCCACCTGAAAGAGGTGAACCCTCATCTGCGCCTGCTGGGCCTGACGGCGACCCCGTTTCGCCTGGGGAAAGGCTGGATCTATCGCTACCATTATCACGGCATGGTGCGCGGCGATGACAAGGCCCTGTTTAGCGACTGCATCTACGAACTTCCGCTGCGCTACATGATTAAACATGGCTACCTGACGCCGCCTGAACGGCTGGATATGCCGGTAGTGCAGTACGATTTCAGCCGCCTGCAGGCGCAGAGCAACGGCTTATTCAGCGAAGCGGATCTCAACCAGGAGCTGAAAAAGCAGAAGCGCATTACCCCGCATATTATCAGCCAGATTGAGGAGTTCGCCGCGACGCGCAAGGGGGTAATGATCTTTGCCGCCACCGTTGAGCACGCGCGTGAAATCACTGGATTACTGCCCGCTGGCGACGCGGCGTTAATCACCGGCGAGACGCCCGGTCCGGAGCGCGACCGCCTGATTGAAGCCTTTAAAGCCCAGCAGTTCCGCTATCTGGTAAATGTGTCGGTGTTGACCACCGGTTTTGACGCCCCGCACGTCGACCTGATCGCCATTTTGCGCCCGACCGAATCGGTCAGTCTTTATCAGCAGATTGTTGGCCGCGGCCTGCGTCTGGCCCCGGGAAAAACCGACTGCCTGATTCTGGATTATGCCGGTAACCCGCACGATCTCTATACGCCTGAGGTCGGCGCGCCAAAAGGAAAAAGCGACAACGTGCCCGTACAGGTCTTTTGCCCTGCCTGCGGGTTTGCCAACACCTTCTGGGGCAAAACCACCGCCGACGGTACGCTGGTCGAACACTTTGGCCGCCGCTGTCAGGGCTGGTTTGAAGATGATGACGGGCATCGCGAGCAGTGCGATTTTCGCTTCCGCTTTAAAAACTGCCCACAGTGCAATGCCGAAAACGACATTGCCGCTCGCCGCTGCCGGGAATGCGACACGGTGCTGGTTGACCCGGACGACATGCTGAAAGCAGCATTAAAGCTGAAAGATGCTCTGGTGCTGCGCTGTTCCGGCATGGTGCTGCAGCCCGGCGCCGATGAAAAAGGTGAGTGGCTGAAAATCACCTATTACGATGAGGACGGGGCGGACGTCAGCGAGCGCTTCCGGGTCCAGACGCCTGCTCAGCGAATGGCCTTCGAACAGCTGTTTATCCGCCCGCATACCCGAACGCCGGGCGTGCCGCTGCGCTGGATCACCGTGGCCGATATCGTGCGCCAGCAGGTGTTATTGCGCCATCCGGATTTTGTCGTCGCCCGTAAGAAAGGCCAGTTCTGGCAGGTGCGCGAGAAACTCTTTGACTACGAAGGTCGCTTCCGTCGCGCCAACGAATTGCGCGGTTAGCGGGACTTTTCATTGATGTGAGGGGCATTTGAGTATAAAATGCCGCCCGCTTCACATCCGTGAGGCAGAACACTCACCTGCTGCTGGGTCGCCTGTAGTAGGGTTTTAAATACAGAGAGAAATCAATGTTCACTATCGAAGCAGAAGTACGTAATGTGCAGGGTAAGGGTGCGAGCCGCCGCCTGCGTAACGCTAACAAGTTCCCGGCTATCGTTTACGGTGGCGAAGCTGCTCCAGTTGCAATCGAACTGGATCACGACAAACTGTGGAACCTGCAGACCAAAGCTGAATTCTACAGCGAAGTTCTGACCATCGTTGTTGGCGGTAAAGAAGAAAAAGTGAAAGTTCAGGCTGTTCAGCGTCACGCGTTCAAGCCAAAACTGACTCACATCGACTTCGTTCGCGCGTAATCGCAAACTCGTCGAAAAAAAACCCCGCTTCTGCGGGGTTTTTTTATGGCTGTTATTTCCCACCCGAGGTGCGGCGCTGAAGCTGATCGCGCAGGTTCGGCGGCGTACCTTTAATGGTCAGCGTATCGGTGGCCGGATCCCAGAAGATGCGTTCACCCAGCAACATCGCGTCAAAGTTGATGGTTAACCCACCGCCGCTGCCGGCAAACTTGGTCAACTGACGCAGCGTGCTGCGATCGGCCGGGAAGCTCTCTTCAAGCTCATAGCCTTTCTCCGCGGTGAATTCCTGGAAGCTGACTTCGCTGACGCCCGCCAGCTCTTTTGACAGGGACTCCAGCTCAATCTCCTCCCCTGCCTGCAGCTGTTCGTTGCAGTAGCTGTAGACCTGCTGACGCACGGTCTGGCGCTCAGATTTATCGAGCTGCGCTTCAGCCGTGAAGTCGTCAACCGCCTGGAGCAGCCCTTTGTTCTGCGCCTTGGCGTTAAGACCTTCGCTGGCACCGAGGAAATCCATAAAGAAATCCGCCACTTTGCGGCCCACGCGCCCCTTCAGGAAAGTCAGGTAGCGGGTCGACTCCGGGTTGGTTTCCCATTCGGTCAAATCAATACGCGCCACGATATCCGCATGGTTGATATCCAGATAATGCGTTGAGCTGATATCCAGCTGCTCGTTCACGCGCATGCTGCTTAAGTTATTCAGCACGGTAACCAGCAGATACTCTACCGCCAGGTAGCGATAGTGGCAGAACAGCACGATCCCGCCGTCGGCGAACGGATATTTCGCCAGCTCGTCGCGCAGACGCCCGGTTGCGGCACGGCTAAACGCCAGGAAATCCTCTTCGCCCTGACGCTGCAGGCGCAGGCTATCGGCCAGTTCACTCTCTTCGCTGAACAGACCATAGGCTTTATTTTTGGCGCTGTAGACGCGATGCAGCTCTGCCATCATCTCCACCACGGTCGCCGTGGGTTCCAGTAACGAATCGCGCAGCACCACTTCAAGGGTTTGCTCATCACGCTTGATAAGCTGGTGCAAGGCAATCTGGTTGATTTCCAGACTCATGATAAACTCTCCTTTTAGACCGGGCGGTATTCAACCACCACCAGGACATGTGTGCAACAACAGATAAAAAAGGGGAAAAAAAGCTGTTGCTACGGTAATATGTTGCCCTTTCATCAACAAACTGATTTTGATTTATGCCACAACATTCCCGCTACAGTGATGAACACGTTGAACAACTGCTCAGTGAGCTGGTCAACGTACTGGAAAAACATAAAACGCCGACCGATCTCTCCCTGATGGTTTTGGGAAATATGGTCACCAACCTGATTAACACCAGCGTTGCTCCGGCTCAGCGTCAGGCGATCGCAAAATCTTTCGCCCAGGCTTTACAGTCGTCCGTCAGCAACGACCCGGCCCATTAAGGGATACGAACAACAGTTTATGGTGACGAATCGTCAGCGCTACCGTGAAAAAGTCTCCCAGATGGTCAGCTGGGGGCACTGGTTTGCCCTGTTCAACATTCTGCTGGCGACGGTCATTGGCTGTCGTTATCTGTTTGTCGCAGACTGGCCAACAACGCTAACCGGGCGTATTTACTCCTGGATAAGCGTTGTCGGTCACTTTAGCTTTTTGGTTTTCGCCACCTATCTGCTGATCCTGTTCCCCCTGACGTTTATCGTCATGTCGCAGCGTCTGATGCGATTCTTGTCCGCCATCCTTGCGACGGTGGGGATGACGCTGCTGCTTATCGACAGTGAAGTGTTCACCCGCTTCCACCTGCATCTCAACCCCATCGTCTGGGAACTGGTGATTAACCCCGACCAGAACGAAACGGCCCGCGACTGGCAGCTGATGTTTATCAGCGTCCCGGTGATCCTGTTGATTGAGATGCTGTTCGCTACCTGGAGCTGGCAAAAGCTCCGCAGCCTGACCCGGCGACGCCATTATGCGAAGCCCGTCGCCGCGCTCTTTTTCGTCTCCTTTATCAGTTCGCACATCATGTATATCTGGGCGGATGCGAACTTCTATCGCCCGATTACCATGCAGCGTGCGAACCTGCCGCTCTCATATCCGATGACGGCCCGTCGCTTCCTCGAGAAACACGGCCTGCTTGATGCGCAGGAGTACCAGCGCCGTCTCATCGAGCAGGGTAATCCGGAAGCCGTCAGCGTGCAGTATCCTCTGAGCGACCTGAACTACCGCGATATGGGACGCGGGCAAAACGTCCTGCTGATCACCGTCGATGGCCTGAACTATTCCCGCTTCGAGAAGCAGATGCCTGCGCTGGCCGCTTTCGCGAGTCAGAACGTCTCGTTCACTCAGCATATGAGCTCCGGTAACACAACCGACGCGGGTATCTTTGGCCTGTTCTATGGCATTTCAGCCGGCTACATGGACGGCGTACTGTCTACCCGCACGCCTGCGGCGCTGATCACCGGGCTGAATCAGCAAGGCTATCAGCTAGGGTTGTTCTCCTCCGATGGCTTTAACAGCCCGCTCTACCGCCAGGCGCTGCTGTCCGATTTCTCACTGCCGACGGCGCAAAAACAGTCCGACGCGCAGACCGCCAGCCAATGGATAAACTGGCTGCAGCGCTACGCCCAGGAAGATAACCGCTGGTTCTCATGGGTTGCCTTTAACGGCACAACGCTTGCTGACAGCAATAAGAGTGACTTTGCGCGCCGCTACGGTCGCGCGGCTGGCGATGTTGATGCTCAGATAGGCCGCGTGCTTGATGCGCTTCGCGAGTCGGGCAAGCTGGACAATACCGTGGTGATCGTGACCGCGGGCCATGGCGTGCCTTTAGGTGACGAGACGAAGAGTATGAGCTGGTCTCGCCCGAATCTGCAGGTTCCGCTGGTGATCCACTGGCCAGGCACACCGGCGCAGCGCATCAATATGCTCACCGAGCATAAAGATGTGATGACAACCCTGATGCAACGCCTGCTGCACGTCAGCACGCCAGCAAACGAGTATTCGCAGGGGCAGGATCTCTTCAGCGCCGCGCGCCGCCACAGCTGGGTGACGGCGGCGGGGAATAATACGCTGGTAGTCACCACGCCGAAGCTGACGCTGGTGCTGAACAGCAACGGGAATTATCAGACGTATAATCTGCAGGGCGAACGGTTGAAAGCTCAGAAACCGCAGCTGAGCCTGCTGCTGCAGGTCCTGACGGATGAGAAGCGTTTCATCGCTAACTGATTAATAATAAACCAGTTAGCGACGGATTCCCTTGCATTCAAAACGGAATCGAGTAGTATTCTTTTTATGCGTCGGCACGTAGCGCAGCCTGGTAGCGCACCGTCATGGGGTGTCGGGGGTCGGAGGTTCAAATCCTCTCGTGCCGACCAAAAACACATTGAAAACCAGCCTGATGGCTGGTTTTTTATTTCGCTTCGTCCGGCGTTTTGCGCAGATACACAAGCGTAGCCAGACAAATCACCGCTCCGGCATAAAACGTATATTCCGCGCCAAACGTTTCCCATATCGCGCCGGCTCCCACACTGGCGATTAACAATCCCACGCCGCTTACCAGACTAAAAATACCGAAAGCCGTACCGCGCAGATCGGGCGGTGCGGTTTTAGCGATCATTGCCGCCAGCAGCCCCTGGGTCATGCCCATATGTATCCCCCAAAGCGCAACGCCTAAAATAATGCCCGCCCAGTGGGTGCTCAGCGCCAGCACAATGTCCGCTCCAATCAGCACCACCAGCCCCCACTGCAATAATCGGGTGTGGCTCATCACGTCCGATAACTTGCCAAACGGATAGGCTGAGAGGAAATAGAGCAGATTCATGGCAACCATCACCAGCGGGATCAGCGCCAGCGGCACACCCGACTGCTGAGCGCGAAGGACAAGAAAAGCTTCACTGAAACGTGCGAGCGTAAAGATGGCCCCCAGGCCAATGACCCACCAGCAGCCTTTCCCGAGACGCTGTAGGTTCTCTTTTTTGATGGGGTTCGTGCGTTTATGTTCGACGGGCGTTTTCGGCTCATGAAGGCCGAAGAAAAGCAGCGCCACGGCGAGCACACCGGGGATCACCGCAATCCAGAAAATCGTGCGGAAATCATCGTTCCACAGTAGCATCAATCCTACGGCCAGCAGCGGCCCGAGAAATGCGCCGACGGTGTCCATCAACTGACGCAGCCCAAAGGCCGCGCCGCGAAGTTCCAGCGGCGTAACGTCAGCAACCAGCGCATCGCGCGGCGCTCCGCGGATCCCCTTCCCGACACGGTCGATTAAACGTGCCCCAAGGATCATGCCGGAAGAAGAGGCAATAGCGAATAACGGTTTACTTAACGCGCCAAGACCGTAGCCCAGAACCGCCAGCCCTTTACGCTTGCCCAGATAGTCACTGATTGCGCCGGAGAACACTTTAATAAACAGCGCAGTGGCCTCAGCCAGTCCTTCAATCAAACCAATGAAAATCACGCTGGCACCCAGCGTCGTGACCATAAACAACGGCAGCAGGCTGTGAATGATTTCCGAAGAGATATCCATCAACATACTGACGCCACCCACAACCCAGACGCCTTTCGGGATCCGGCTGAGCGTTGCAAACCGCGATAACATTGCGCATCTCCTGATTTATGTCGAACAACCTTGTTCGAAACAGAATATCCTGGAAATGCGAATAAAAATCATCTGATATAAAAAAGCCAGCCCGCAGGCTGGCTTCATTATCTGAGGTGAAGGCTTAGTGCTTCTCACGTCCACCCAGGAAGAAGATGCCCAGCGGGATGGCCAGCAGAACGGTGAACACCAGGCTGTAGACGAAGATCATCGCCGACTGCAGGACATACATGCTTGTTGTCCAGGCTGAGAGAGGAATGTTGTACTGTTCGATGACGCCGACAATAGTGGCCCGTCCCACGCACGCGGCGGCAATCATAAATACGACCAGCAGCGCCAGGAGGAATTTGCGGCCTTCAGGCGTTTTCAGTTTTGCACGAACCATCTCTCTTCCCTTTCACAGATGAATAACAATATATAGGGTCTAAAATAACACAAACGCCTGCCGGACTCCATGCCAGTACAAATATCTACCTACATGGTTAATACGTGGTTTATTACGCTATTAATATTGAAAATGTAAGTAAATAACACCAATCATTCATAGTTGATATGTTAACCTGCACGAGATCGTTTTGACATAAAGGAATGACAATGAAAAACGCACCTAAATTTGCCATCGCCCTCATCGCCGCCGCGTGCGTCAGCAGCAGTGCTTTCGCCAGCGAACCCCCAAAAGAGCAGCCGCTGGAAAAAGTCGCTCCGTATCCAAAAGCGGGCAAAGGGATGAAGCGTCAGGTGATTCAGCTACCGGTTCAGCAGGATGAAGCGAACTTCAAAGTGGAACTGTTAATTGGCAAGACGCTGGAAGTGGACTGCAACCAACACCGTCTGGGCGGTCAGTTGGAAAGTAAAACCCTGGAAGGCTGGGGTTACGACTATTACGTCTTTGACAAAGTGACCTCTCCGGTCTCCACCATGATGGCCTGCCCGGACGGCAAGAAAGAGAAGAAATTTGTAACGGCGTATCTGGGCGACAACAGTCTGTTGCGCTACAACAGCAAGCTGCCGATCGTGGTGTATACGCCTGAAAACGTAGATGTGAAGTATCGCGTGTGGAAGGCAGATGAGACTGTCGGACAAGCGGTATTACGTTAAAAATAAGTCGGGTGGCGGCTTCGCCTTACCCGACCCGGAAAGGGTGCGCTCTGGTGCCCTAACCCCAACCCTATCCCACCGGGAGAGGGAGAAAACACTAAAAACGGTAACGGATGTTACCGTTTTGCTTTTACCTTACAGCGCGATATCCGCAACCGGTTTGTTTTCCGGCTGAGGCTTCAGCTCCGCTTTTGGCGCAGCATCCGCAGCCTGCGGTTTGATGTACTGCAGCTGCAGTACGCGGCTGGTGTATTCCAGCTCCTGCTCCGTCGCGCTCACGTTGCCATTTAGCTTCGTGCCGTAGGATGGAATAATGGTTTTCAGCTTAGCCTGCCATTCCGGGCTGGCGACTTTGTCTTTAAACACTTTTTCCATCAGGTGCAGCATGATTGGCGCAGCGGTCGACGCACCCGGTGACGCCCCCAGCAGCGCGGCGATGGTGCCGTCCTTATCGCTCACCACTTCGGTGCCCAGACGCAGCACGCCACCCTCTTTCGGATCGCGCTTGATGATCTGCACACGCTGACCCGCCTGCCACAGACGCCAGTCTTCTTTCTTCGCCTGCGGATAGTACTCTTTCAGCGCCTCGAAACGGTCGTCGTCAGAGAGCATCACCTGGCTAATCAGGTATTTTACCAGGTCGAAGTTATCCAGACCCACGTCCATCATCGGCTTGACGTTAGAGGTGGTCGTGGCGCTGAGCAGATCCCACAGAGAGCCGTTTTTCAGGAATTTAGTGGAGAAGGTTGCGAACGGTCCAAACAGCACCACGCGTTTGCCGTCAAGCATACGGGTGTCAATGTGCGGAACAGACATCGGCGGTGCGCCAACGGAAGCCTGACCGTACACTTTTGCCAGATGACGATTCACCACTTCCGGGTTATCGGACACCAGGAACTGTCCGCCCACCGGGAAGCCCGCGTAGTCATCAGCTTCCGGAATACCGGACTCCTGCAGCAGCTTCAGCGCCGCGCCGCCGGCACCGATAAAGACAAACTTCGCCTTGATGACGTGCTCGGCTTCGTTGTTTTTCAGATCGGCAACGGTCACGCTCCAGCTATTGTCCGCATTGCGCTTGAAACCGCGCACTTCGGTGCTGAGCTGCAGGTTGAAGTTCTCTTTTTTCTTCAGAGACGTCACCAGCTGACGGGTAATTTCACCGTAGTTAACGTCGGTACCAATTTCGGTACGGGTCGCCGCCACTTTCTGGTTCGGGTCACGACCTTCCATGACCAGCGGAGCCCACTCTTTAATCTGCGCGTGGTCTTCAGAGTATTTCATCCCGCGGAACAGCGTGCTCTGCTGCAGAGCGGCGTAGCGCGCGCGCAGGAAGTTAACGTTCTGCTCACCCCACACAAAGCTCATGTGCGGCACGGTGTTGATAAACGAGTGCGGATCGTGCAGCACGCCGCTGTTGACCTGGTGAGACCAGAACTGGCGAGAAACCTGGAATGCTTCGTTGATCTCGACCGCCTTCTCGATACTAATGGAACCGTCCTTTTTCTGCGGCGTATAGTTCAGTTCCATGAGTGCCGAATGGCCGGTACCGGCGTTATTCCAGCCGTTCGAACTCTCCTGCGCGACGCCATCAAGGCGCTCGACCATGGTCATAGACCAGTCCGGCTGCAGTTCTTGCAGATAGGTTCCCAGCGTGGCGCTCATGATACCGCCACCAATTAAAAGGACGTCCGTTTCCTGCTCTTTTGGTGCGTCAGCTTTCGCCGCCATGGAGACGGTGTTAAGCCCCACGGCCAGAGAAAAGAGCATGGCAGTCATTTTTTTCATAATTTATGCCTTAGTGTAAAAGTGCTTAATGCGTGGAAATTGCAGGTGAAAAAAGCTGCGGGGGCACGGTAACAACTTTTAAATATTGTTTAAAGGTTACGAAATTATTGTAATTGTGAAATTTAATGATGGATTGTTTGTGAGGAATTAGCGATGCGTCTGGTAAAGCGCGGTTTTACTGGCTAGTATGTGGCGTTTTGTGATCGCGCGCACGGAAGCCTGCCCTAACCAGCGAACTGTTATGTCCCTACCCCATTCTGCTGTATCCCCCGAAGACCGCGTAGCCAACGTGCTGCGTTCCCCTAAGCTGCTGACGCGTGAAACGCTGGCAGGGGTGATCACCGCCCTGGCGCTGATCCCCGAAGTCATCTCATTTTCGGTGGTGGCGGGCGTTGACCCGAAGGTCAGCCTGATCGCCTCCGTGGTGCTGTGTCTTGCCCTTTCTGTACTCGGGGGCCGTCCGGCGATGGTCACGGCAGCGGCCGGCTCCGTGGCGCTGGTCATTGGCCCGATGGTGCATCAGCACGGCGTACAGTACATTCTTCCCGCCGTGCTGATGGCGGGCGTAATTCAGATTCTGTTTGGCGTACTGGGCATGGCAAGGCTGATGCGCTTTATTCCCCAGTCGGTCATGACCGGGTTTGTTAACGCCCTGGGCATTTTGATCTTCTTCGCTCAGGTGCCGCATTTCTGGAGCCGAAGCCCGCTGATTGTGGGCCTGTTCGTGCTGACGCTGCTGATCGTGCTGTGGGTGCCGCGCTATATCAAAAGCATCCCTTCCCCGCTGATTGCGATTGTGCTGTTAACCTTGTTCACCGTTTCAACCGGCCAAATCCTGCCGACCGTGGGCGATGAAGGCTCCATGAGCGGAGGTTTGCCGGGGCTTACCGAGCTGTTGGTCCCGCTCAATGTGCAGACGCTGAGCATTATCTGGCCGTGCGCGCTGAGCATCGCGTTTGTCGGCCTGCTGGAATCCCTGCTGACGGCAAAGCTGGTGGATGAGCTGACCTCGACACCGTCAGGTAAACGCCGCGAAAGCATTGGATTAGGCGTCGGCAATATTCTGGCCGGATTTTATGGTGGTATTGCAGGCTGCGCGATGATCGGACAAACCATCGTCAACGTGGAGATGGGGAAAGGTCGAAGCCGCATTTCAACCTTTGCGGCGGGCATTGTGCTACTGATCCTGGTGACGGCGCTCAGCGACGTGATGGCCAACATCCCGATGGCGGTGCTGGCGGGTATTATGGCGATTGTCGCCGTCAAAACCTTCAGCTGGCACAGCCTTCAGCCGGCCACGCTGAAAACGGCCCCGATAGCAGAAACGGTCGTCATGCTGGTCACCGTAGCCGCCACGGTATCAACCGGCAATCTGGCGATTGGCGTGCTGGGCGGGATTATCGTCATGGCACTGCTTCCCGCCCGCATTAAGCGTCGGGCTACAGAAGGAAAATCGTCGCCAGCCCAAGAAAAATAAAGAAACCACCGGTATCGGTGATGGCGGTAATCATCACGCTCGACCCCACCGCGGGGTCGCGCCCCAGTTTGGTCATCGTCAGAGGGATAATGACGCCCATTATCGACGCTACCAGCAGGTTCAGCACCATCGCCAGCATCATCACGCCGCCCAGGGCCATATCGTCGTACAGCCACCAGGTGATGCCGCCCATAATCCCGCCCCACACCAGGCCGTTGATGAGCGCGACGCCCATCTCTCTGAAAATCAGCCACGAAAAGTTACCGGGCTGAATATTTTCCAGCGCAAGGGCGCGAACGATCATGGTTATAGTCTGGTTTCCGGTGTTACCACCAATCCCTGCGACAATCGGCATCAGCGAGGCCAGCGCCACCAGCTGTGAAATGGTGTGTTCAAAACCGTCAATCACCCGGGAGGCGATAAACGCGGTGCACAGGTTAATGGCCAGCCACGCCCAGCGTGTTTTCACCGCCTTGCCGACGGAGGCATGGACGTCATCTTCCGCGCTGATCCCCCCGAGCGCACGCAGGTCGTTATCGGTTTCTTCGTAGACCACATCAACGATCTCATCGATGGTCAGACGCCCCATCAGTTTGCCGACGGAATCCACGACGGCGGCACTCACCAGGTCGTCACGTTCGAAGGTACGCGCCGCTTTCTCCGCATCGTCTTCAGGGGAGAAGACCATCGGCTCGTTTTCCATCACCTCGCTCACCTTTCGCTGGGTGCTGTTGAGCAGGATAGTTTTCAGCTCCAGTTCGCCAAGCAGGGTTTTATCCCGGGAGGTGACAAACAGTTTATCGGTGTTGTCCGGCATCTTGCCCAGGCGACGCAGGTAGCGCTGCACGGTGCCGAGCGTCACGTCCGGTCGCACCGTGATAACGCCGAACTCCATGATCGCGCCGACGCTGTTTTTCTCGTAATGCATCACCTGACGCACGCGCGCCCGCTCCTCCGCAGGCAGTGACGCCAGCAGGCGACCGGTCAGGTTTCGCGGCAGGTGCTGAACGAGGTAAATCTGCTCGTCGATATCCAGGGTTTGCAGAGCGTCGAGAATATCCCGGTCGCTCATCTCGTCGATCAGGTCGTCCCAGACGTTTTCGGAGGCCTCAAGCAGCACCTGCCCGCGCTCGTGATCCTGCACCAGACGCCACAGGGCGTGACGTTCTTCCGAGGGAAGCGCTTCGAGAGTATCCGCCAGATCCGGCGGGGGTAAATGAGCAACCAGCGCACCTACCTCAGCAATATCGTCGGCTAAGGTGCCGACATCATATTGCTCAGCCAGGGTCAGTTTGCCTAATAACGCAGAGGTGACCGCTTTATCGGTCGTGAGAAGCCAGATAAGTCGCGCACGCTCCTGGTCACGCTGTCTGGCGCTGTTTTTCTTTAATACCGACATCAATCATAAATCCATTAAATGAGTTGGCATTAAGCATAGCGCGGGGATATGTAAATAAGAATAAACAACGGGGCGGGATGGAGAAAAAAGCGGCATTACGGCCACGATCTCTCCCCTCTCCCTGTGGGAGAGGGTCAGGGTAAGGGCTTCAGGCCGTACGCGCTACCGCGTCACGCGAGGCCGCATCGCGCTCTTCACCGGTCAGCTCGCTCAGCTTGCCGTCGCGCATCTCCAGCAGGCGGTCAGCATGAATAAAGTAGTGATCGTCGTGGCTGATGGCGAAAATGGTTTTGCCCATCTCCTGCATCAGCGGCAGCAGCACCTGATAAAACTCGCGGCGGAAATGCGGGTCCTGGTCGGCAGCCCACTCGTCCAGCAGGATGATGTCCCGCTCTTCCGCCAGCGCCAGCAGCAGCGCCACGCGCTTTTTCTGCCCTTTGGAAAGCTTCAGGTTGAGGATCTTCCCGTCCTGTAACTCCAGCTTGTGCGACATCTGCAGCTGCGCCAGCCATTTTTCCACCAGCGCAGGATTGGCCTGTTGCCCTTCCGGCCCCAGCAGCCGATCGAACAGCCAGACGTCGGTAAACACCGCCGAGAAAAGCTTGCGGTAATCCTCGGGCTTCTCCGCGCTCAGCGCCTTGCCGTCCAGCAAAATCTCGCCCGACTGCGGCTGATAGAGCCCGGTCAGCAGCATCGCCAGCGTAGATTTCCCGCTGCCGTTGCCGCCGATGAGGAACAGCAGTTCACCGCGGCGGATCGTCAGGTTGACCGGCCCCACGGAGAAGGCGCTGTCCTGATAGCGGAACGTGACGTTACGCAGCTCCAGCGTCTGCCAGTTCGGGAAGGCCTGCGGGCGCGGGAATTCAGCTTTAAACGGCGCGAGATCGAATTTTTTGAGCTTATTAAATGCCACCTGCGCACTCAGCAGGGTGGGCAACGCACCGACCGCCGAGAGCAGCGGCGTACGCAAAAACAGCAGCGTCAGCGAGTAGGTTGCCGCTACGTTGGTGTCCGCCCAGCCCAGGCTGTTCGCCATCCAGAATACCAGGCCAATCGCCCCCAGCATCATAATGTTTGACCAGTTAACCGCGCTCAGGTGGAAGGTATCGGCGCGAATGATGTGATGACGGTATTCGCGCGCGTCCGGGATATAGAGATGATTAAAGATATGCTCGGCGCGCTCGCGATTCAGGGTGAGCTCTTTGCGCCCTTCCAGCACCGTCTGGTAATCGTTATAAAGCTTATCTTCGGTCTCGCGCAGCACCGCCATGTGTTTATAGACGCGCGACACCAGCATAAAGCCGCCCCAGATGGTGATCGCAATCCACAGGGCGGTCACCGCCAGCATTTTGCTGGAGAGCCAGGCGAGATAGGCCGCCGAACCAAAGGTCAGAATGATCCCCTGCACCAGCTCCGGCAGACGCACGAAAGCGATGGTAATGGCGCGCACGTCGCTGGTCAGCCCCGCCAGCAGGGAAGCGCTGCCGAGCTGCTCAACGCGCTCAACCTGGGTGTCCAGGATCCGCTTGATAAACTCACTGCGCAAACGGAAAACGAAATGGTGCCCGAGCGCGGTCAGCGCCAGCTGGGAACCGAGCGTCACCGCCATCAACAGGAGCAGCAGGCCGAGAAACTCCGGCAGAACGGTGAGCGAAGTGTCGGCCATTTCAATCAACCGCACGTTAATAAACGCGATCAGGCCAATCCCCAGCGCGGCGCTGGCAAGGCTTAACGCCATTACTGCGATGAAGGGCCAGCGATATTGACGCCAGACGAGGAGAAGTAGTTGCATGCAGGCAATCCGGACAATAAAAATCAGCCAGCAGTGTAAACTGCCCTGCGTGTACATCAAGAATAATTCTTATTTTAGTTTACTGTGCCCCGCCTGACGGAAGGTCAGGTTGAAACGGTACTCGCCCGTGAGCGGGTGAACCCCAGGCTTGAGCGGCTGAATGCCGTGATAGTAAAGCCGCGACTCCCTGCCCCACACCACCACATCGCCATGTTCCAGCATGATGCGCTTGAGCGGGTCGTTGCGACGTAATCCCCCAAACTGGAAGACGGCGGGCAGACCTAACGATACCGAGACGATAGGCGCGCGCAGATCGGGTTCATCCTTGTCCTGATGCAGCGAGAGCTTCGCACCGACGGCGTAGCGGTTAATCAGGCAGGCATCCGGCCGGAAATCAGGATACTGCGCTGCCACGGCGGCCTCGTGACAGAGAGCCTGAAAGACCGCGGGCATGGGTGGCCACGGCTGGCCGGTCGCGGGATCGTTCTGGGCATACAGATAGCCCCGCTCGTTCGTCGCCCAGCCCAATTCCCCGCAGTTGGCCATGGCCACCGACATGGTGTAGCCGCCCGGCGTCACCATATGGCGAAACGGCGAAACCGCCGTCACCTCGTCAATACCGGCCAGCAGCGCCGCCGCACGGGAGAGTGCAAAGCGGCGCAGGATCACCGCCCCCGGCGCAAGCGGCTCCTGCCAGGGTTCAGCATCCGCAAAAAGATCGAGCATTATCCCTCCTGGCGTTTCGCCTCACGTTTCAGTAATAGCGCTTTTCGCGCCGTCCCCCAACGGTAACCCGACAGCGCGCCGTCGTTACGAACCACCCGATGACAGGGGATCACAATCGCCAGCGTGTTTGCAGCACAGGCTCCGGCAACGGCGCGTACCGCACTGGGCTGGCCAATCGCCTGCGCCACCTGCTGGTAACTTGCCGTTTCGCCGCAGGGAATGTTGCGAAGAGCCTGCCAGACGCGCTGCTGGAACGCGGTTCCGCGAATATCCAGCGGCAGCGCAAGCGGCACGTCGCGGTTATCAATACTGGCAATCACATGGTGGATCCGCTGCACAAAGGCGTCGTCCAGCGGCGCGTGCGTGGCTTTTGGAAATTGCGTAGCAAGTTCTGCGGTTAATTCAGCATCTGTGTCACCCAGCAGAATCGCGCAGATCCCCCGCTCGCTTTCTGCCACCAGACAGCGTCCTAACGAAGAGTCGCTAATGGCATATCGCACGGCCACATCCCCTTTGCGGTACTGCTTCGCCGTCATGCCCAACGCGTCGTTGGCTTTACGATAATAGCTGCTGCTGTCGGGAAACCCCGCCGCCAGCACGGCGTCGGTAATTTTGTCACCCTGCGCAAGCGCGGTGCGTAGGCGCTGGCCTCGCGCCGCCTGCTGCCAGGCTTTTGGCGTCATGCCGGTCACGGACTTAAACAGGCGGTGGAAATGGAAAGGACTCATGGCCACCTGCTGCGCCAGCCTCTCCAGGGTTAACGCAGGATCCTGCTCCAGAAGCCGGCAGGCGTGTTCCACTTTTGCCAGCTTCTGCTCTTGGGGATCGCGTTTGTCCGGCATGCAGCGCTTGCACGGGCGAAATCCTGCCTGAACGGCGTGGTGGGCATCGGGATAAAAGCGGACGTTTTTACGCAGCGCGTGGCGGGCGCGGCATGACGGGCGGCAGAAAATCCCCGTGGTCTGCACGGCGAAGACAAACCGCTCGTCAGCGCGCGGATCGCGGGCCAGCACGGCCTGCCAGCGATCCTCATCGGTAGTAAAGGTCGGGTTTCTCATTATCGGCTCCTCATGTAAGCATACCTAGAGCGTGCCTGAGCGCCAGTGATAAAAAACCCGCAACCTTGCTTTTTAATTTTTGTCGCTGACCAGGAAACTGTTGAACTGCGGCGAGCTCCAGGTTTTAAACCCGTCGCCCTCTTTAACGATCATATAAACCGCCAGCCCTTCCTGACGGACCACCTCTTTGGCTTTTTCCGGGCCAAGAACCATTAATCCGGTATCCCAGGCATCCGCTTCCAGCGCGGTGGGGGCGATGACCGTCACCGAGACCAGGTTATGCGTGATAGGACGCCCGGTCTGCGGATCAATCACGTGCGAAATACGCTTCCCGTCAAGCTCGTAATAGTTACGGTAGCTTCCGGAAGTACTGATGCCATGTCCGTTGATATCCACTATCGCCTGCACGGCATTTTGCCGATCGGTCGGCTTTTGAATCGCTACGCGCCACGGCTTATCGCTGGCGTTCATGCCCCGGCTGACCAACGCGCCGCCCACCGAGACCAGATAACGTGAAATGCCTTCTTGCGCCATCAGTGCAGCAAGATGATCCGCCGCATAGCCTTCCCCTACCGTCGACAGATCGACAAACAGATCGGGGATATCTTTTTGCAGGTACTGTTGCCCGTACTGATTGATCACCGTCAGATGCTGCAGCCCCGTCCGGGCGCGGGCGTCATCAATGGCAGCCTGTTCGGGCGTCTTCACCGGCTGTTTATTCGGGCCAAATCCCCAGAGGTTCACCAGAGGGCCGACGGTCACATCCATCGCCCCGTTGGTTTTGTAACCCACGCGTATGGATTCGGTCACGATATCGGCCATCGCCTCGCTCACCGGCCACAGGGAGGTGCTGGTGGAGAGGTTAAAGCGCATCAGCGCCGAGTCATTTTTATAGGTTGAGAGCAGCTGATCGTCGGCGTCCAGCTGCGCCTGGATTTTGCCGCGAAGCTCATCCGTGCGTGTTTTATCGAGATTCATCACGCTGACGCGCCAGAAGGTGCCCATCGTTTTGCCTTCTAGCACCGTCGCGGCGGGTGCGTCGGTTTTCGCCACGGGTGTGGGATCGTTACACGCGGTCAGGAAAAAAAGCATAGCCAGAAAGCTGGCGCGTAAAAAAGTCATGTCCATTCATTATTATCCTCATGCCAGGGCGGCAAGAGTACACCAAAACGGGTGAGTAGTGAGAATCCGGGAAGCACAAAAAAGGGGCCATCAGGCCCCTTACGTCACACGATAAAGCGATTAGAACTGGTAAACCAGGCCCAGCGCGACGATATCGTCAGTACCGATACCCGCCTGACGGGTGAATTCATTTTCATCAACCAGGTTGATTTTGTAATCCACGTAGGTGGACATGTTTTTGTTGAAGTAGTAAGTCGCACCCACATCAACATATTTCAGCAGATCCTGATCGCCGTAACCTTCGATGTCTTTCCCTTTAGACTGCAGGTAAGCCACGGATGGACGCAGGCCGAAGTCGAACTGGTACTGAGCAACCACTTCGAAGTTCTGCGCTTTGTTAGCGAAGCCGTAAGCGGTAGTTGGGCTGCTGCCGTTAGAGGTACCGAAACGGGTTGCGTTGTAGGTCTGAGAGTACTGCGCTGCCAGATAGATGTTGTTGGCATCGTATTTCAGGCCGCCAGAATAGACTTCTGCGTTATCGCCATGACCGTAAACGCTTGCGCCGTTCTGATCGGCGGTACGTTTGGAGGAGGACATTGCGCCGCCCACGCTGAAACCTTCACCCAGATTATAGGTCACGGATGCACCGTAGCCGTCGCCGTTCTGTTTCAGCAGGCTACGGCCACCGACGTTTTCACCGCTTACGCTGCCGTTTTTACCCTGATACTGCAGGGCAAAGTTCAGACCATCCACCAGACCGAAGAAGTCCTGGTTACGGTAGGTCGCTACGCCGTTAGCACGGGACTGCAGGAAGTTGTCTGCGCCGTAGGTATCGCCGCCAAATTCTGGCAGAACGTCGGTCCAGGAGGTTACGTCGTAGATTACGCCGTAGTTACGACCATAATCGAAAGAACCCGCGTCACCGAATTTCAGACCCGCAAACGCCACACGCGTCCAGGCATCGTTTTCGCTTTCGGAGGTGTTGCCCTGGATCTGGTATTCCCACTGGCCGTAACCGGTCAGCTGATCGTTAACCTGAGTTTCGCCTTTGAAGCCAAGACGCATGTAGGTCTGGTCGCCGTCGGCACCCTTGTCGTCAGAGAAATAGTGCAGACCATCGACTTTGCCGTACAGATCTAATTTGTTGCCATCTTTGTTATAAATTTCGGCCGCATTTGCTGCGCCTGCCACCAGGAGTGCTGGTACCAGGAGGGACAGTACTTTAACTTTCATTTTATTAACCCTCTGTTATATGCCTTATAATTGCCACTGCTTACTGGTTAACCCTCATTAACCAGTCGGCAATTTCATTCTCCTCAAAATTACAGAATAATCCAATGCGAATATGATACGAAAACTTTGAAGATGTTTCATTTATCTACCAACATGTTTCAAAATGTAAATATCAAGGAACTTTTACAAAGCACAAATAGCTTAGAAAATTAGCACTTATAATCAAACTGAAAAATCACCCCATAAATATCAGTAAGTTACAATAAAATCCGTTACAGCACTGAATGACAAAACAAGAACGCAGCTAATCTCTAAAATAACTCTCGCTATCATCATTAACTTTATTTATTACCGTCATTCAGTTTTGAATGTCTGTTTATCCCTAATTGAACCGGATGCTTCGCATTCGGTTTTTTTTTACCTTTCTTTACGTAACTTCTCTTTTTTTGTGCTACCGCACCGTAATTGTAACGACTATTAACTAAATTCTCGTCGGATATCCTTCGTAGTCCAAAAATTGGGACAAAACTTAATTTCTTGTTAATTCGTGCTATTTATTGACGGCGTGGGTCGATTATTTGTACGCGCATGGCGAGTTTGTACATGTTTTCTGTACTCCCCGCCGCCGATATTGCTCGGAGAAAAAGTCGCCTCTTCCCGGACAGTCGCGCTGGAAATTCAGTTATTACCCTTTATACTGCCCTATCGCCACAGAGCACGACCATAACGGGTTAAAGATATCAATGAGTCAGACTGAAACTACCGCCCCGAGCAAATTCTCCCTTCTCCCCGGGAGCATCACCCGTTTCTTTCTTCTTTTGATCGTTGTGCTGTTAGTCACCATGGGGGTGATGGTACAAAGCGCGGTTAACGCCTGGCTGAAGGATAAGAGCTATCAGGTCGTTGATATCACTCATGCCGTGCACAAGCGCATAGACACCTGGCGCTACGCCACCTGGCAGATTTACGACAATATCGCGGCTGCCCCGACCTCGTCGTCCGGGGATGGACTTCAGGAAACGCGGCTTAAGCAGGATGTCTATTATCTCGAAAAACCGCAGCGTAAGACCGAGGCTCTTATCTTCGGCTCTCACGACAGCGCGACGCTTGAGATGACGCAGCGTATTTCGACCTATCTGGATACCCTCTGGGGTGCCGAAACGGTACCGTGGTCGATGTATTATCTGAACGGTCAGGACAACAGCATGATCCTGATCTCAACGCTGCCGTTAAAAGATCTCTCATCCGGGTTTAAAGAGACCACCGTGGGCAGCATCGTCGATTCCCGCCGGGCAGAGATGCTGCAGCAGGCGAACGCCCTTGATGAACGTGAGAGTTTCTCTTCTCTGCGTCGTCTGGCCTGGCAAAACGGCCATTATTTTACCCTGCGTACCACGTTCAACCAGCCCGGACATCTGGCGACGGTAGTGGCCTTCGATTTACCGATTAATGATTTAATCCCGCCGGATATGCCGCTCGACAGCTTCCGCCTGGAGCCAGACAGCAGCACCCAGAACATGCGTGCGGCGTCCGACAAAGAGGCCGCAGAGAGCGTATCGATCTCCTTTAACGGCTCGAAAATCGAAATTGCCTCATCGCTGAATTCGACCGGTATGCGCCTGGTGTGGCAGGTGCCGTTTGGCACGCTGTTGCTCGACACCCTGCAAAATATCCTGCTGCCTCTGCTGCTGAATATCGGTCTGCTGGCGCTGGCGCTGTTTGGCTATAGCACCTTCCGTTTCCAGACGGGGCGTCAGAGCGACGCCTCTGCGGTTCCGGCCGGCACCAGCAATGAGCTGCGCGTATTACGCGCGCTGAATGAAGAGATTGTTTCCGTGCTTCCGCTTGGGGTCTTGGTTCACGACCAGGAGGCGAATCGTACGGTGATGAGCAACAAAATTGCCGACCATCTGCTGCCGCATCTTAACCTGCAGAACATCACCACCATGGCGGATCAGCACCAGGGGGTGATTCAGGCCACCATCAACAATGAACTGTACGAGATCCGTCAGTTCCGCAGCCAGGTGGCTCCCCGCACGCAAATCTTCATTATTCGCGATCAGGATCGCGAAGTGCTGGTCAATAAGAAGCTCAAGCAGGCGCAAAGGCTGTATGAGAAAAACCAGCAGGGGCGCGCCGCATTCATGCAGAACATTGGCGATGCCTTCAAGCAGCCGTTAAAAACGCTGGCGACCCAGGCGGCGGCGCTAAACACCTCTGAAAGCCACCAGCTTGCCTGCCAGGCCGATTCGCTGGTCAGAATGGTTGATGAGATCCAGTTGGCGAACATGCTGGAGAATGATTTCTGGAAGGGAACGCCTGCCCTCTTCTCCATTCAGGATCTGATCGATGAAGTGGTGCCGGAAGTGCTGCCCGTCATCAAGCGCAAAGGGCTGCAGCTGCTGATCAATAACAATCTCCCTGCGAATGACGAACGCCACGGCGATCGCGAAGCGCTGCGCCGCATTCTGCTGATGATTATTCAGTACGCCGTAACCACCACGCAGATCGGCAAGATCACCCTTGAAGTCAGCACCGAGGAGTCGGCAGAAGACCGTCTGACGTTCCGCATCCTGGACACCGGGGAAGGCGTCACAACGAGTGAAATTGATAATCTGCACTTCCCGTTCCTGAATGACACGCAGAGCGATCGCTACGGCAAGGCCAATGCCCTGACCTTCTGGCTGTGCGATCAGCTGGCGCGTAAGCTCGGCGGCCACCTGAATATCAAAGCCCGTGAATCCCTCGGCACACGCTATTCTCTGCATGTGAAAATGGCGGCCAATCCGCAGGAAGAAGATGAGGAACGTCTGCTGGATGATGTGGTGGTGATGGTCGATGTGACCTCGAACGAGATCCGCAATATTGTCGTTCGTCAGTTAGAAAACTGGGGAGCGGCCTGCATCACGCCGGATGAAAGACTTGCAAGTCAAGAATTTGATCTGTTTTTAACTGATAATCCGTCTAATCTTACTGCCTCCGGCTTGCTTTTAAGCGATGATGAGTCAGGCGTGCGGAAAATCGGCCCTGGCCAGCTGCGCGTCAACTTTAATATAAGCAATGCGATGCAGGAAGCTGTACTACAACTAATAGAAGAGCAGCTGGCGCAAGAAGAGATAACGGAGTCACCGTTAGGCGGCAATGAAAATGCCGAGCTTCACGCCAGCGGATACTATTCACTCTTTGTTGATACAGTACCAGATGATGTTAAGCGGTTGTATACTGAGTCCGCTGCGAATGATTTTGCAGCGCTGGCACAGACAGCACACCGGCTTAAAGGGGTGTTTGCCATGCTTAATCTGGTTCCCGGCAAGCAGTTATGTGAAACGCTGGAACATCTAATTCGTGAGAAAGATGCCTCTGGCATTGAAAAATACATCAGCGACATTGACGCCTACGTCAAAAGCTTGCTGTAGCAAGGTAGCCTTATACATGAACAATATGAACGTAATTATTGCCGATGACCATCCGATTGTACTGTTCGGTATTCGCAAATCACTTGAACAGATCGAGTGGGTGAATGTAGTCGGTGAATTTGAAGACTCTACAGCACTGATCAATAACCTCCCAAAGCTTGATGCACACGTGCTCATTACCGATCTCTCCATGCCTGGAGACAAATACGGTGATGGGATCACGCTCATCAAATACATTAAACGTCACTTCCCGGATATCTCGATCATTGTTCTGACCATGAACAACAACCCGGCGATCCTGAGCGCGGTGTTGGATCTGGACATCGAAGGGATTGTGCTGAAACAGGGCGCCCCGACCGATCTGCCAAAAGCGCTCGCTGCGCTGCAGAAAGGCAAGAAGTTCACGCCTGAAAGCGTCTCTCGTCTGCTGGAAAAAATCAGCGCGGGTGGCTACGGTGACAAACGCCTGTCCCCGAAAGAGAGTGAAGTTCTGCGCCTGTTCGCAGAAGGTTTCCTGGTGACCGAGATTGCCAAGAAGCTGAACCGCAGCATTAAAACCATCAGCAGCCAGAAGAAATCAGCGATGATGAAGCTGGGCGTGGACAACGATATTGCTCTGCTGAACTATCTCTCCTCCGTTACGCTGAGCGCATCGGACAAGGATTGATCCCGGACGGGTGTGCGGCCTGAGGCCCTCACCCCGTCCCTCTCCCACGGTGAGAGGGTTGAAAAGCGAAAAGGCCCTTACGGGCCTTTTTTATATTCTGGTTTTTCTCACGCGATCCGCGTAAATCGACAACGTCTGCTTCAGCACGTCCAGCGTCACCGGCTTCGACAGACAGCTGTCCATGCCTGACTCCAGACAACGCTGTTTCTCTTCCGCCAGCGCGTTCGCCGTTACGCCCACCACCGGCAGCGTCAGGCCCAGCTGTCGGATGCGCTGCGTCAGACGGTAGCCGTCCATGTTTGGCATGTTGACGTCGCTAAGCACGATATCAATATGATTTTTACTCAGCACATTCAGCGCATCCACGCCGTCATTGGCGGTTTTGCACTGGTAGCCCAGCGATCCCAGCTGGTCAGCCAGCAGGCGACGGTTAATCGGATGGTCATCCACCACCAGAATCATCATATCGTCATTTACCGACGCCAGAGACTCCGGTGACGGCAATCCGCCCGCGCCGTCACGCTCTTCCAGCTCCACTTTGTAGATGCGCGCCAGCAGGCTCAACAGCTCGTGCGGCGTTGCAACACTGTGTACCCATTCCCCGGGCGCACGCTCGACAGGAATGCCGATGTGGCGACGGCAGAAGAGCACCGACCCTCTCCCCTGCCACGGTTGCTCCGGCATCTCGTCGGCGATCAGCACATCGTCCACGTCCGGCGTTTGGCCTTCATAGCGGCACACCCTCACGCCGCTGTGGGCAAGCAGCGCCGTCAGGTAATCATTCAGCGAGGCGTTATGCACCGCCAGCCAGCAGCGCTTGTCGCTCAGCCCGTCCACCGTCGCTTTTGCCGGATACTGCGCCGAATAGAGCGGAATACGGATGGTGAACTGGCTGCCCATGCCGGGCTCGGTATCCACGGAAATATCACCGTCCATCATGCTGACGAGCTTCTCACAAATCGCCAGCCCCAGTCCGGTGCCCTGGAAGTTACGCTGCACGCCGGTCCCGACCTGGAAGAACGGATCGAACAGGCGGACCACTTCCTTCGCCGGGATGCCGACGCCCGTGTCGCGCACGCGAATGCTCAGGTAATCCCCCGCCCGGCAGACGTGCAACACGATACAGCCGGTATCGGTGAATTTAATGGCGTTGCTGAGCAGGTTAGAAATGACCTGCTGCAGGCGCATCGGATCGCCGTGCAGCGTCAGCGGCACGTCCGGTTCAATAAAGCAGTAGAGCCCCAGCTGTTTACGCACCACCAGCGGCAGATAGTTGGCGCTGATGTGGTTCATCACCTCGCGAGGCGAGAACTCCCGCGGTTCGATTTTCAGCTGCTCAGACTCGATTTTAGAGAAGTCGAGAATATCGCTGATGATCTTCAGCAACAGGCTGGAAGAGTTGTTCATCGCCGTCACCAGCCGGTCGACGCCTTTCGGCAACTCTTTGGTCTGCAGCAGGTCGAGGTTACCGATGATCCCGTACAGCGGCGTTCGCAGCTCGTGGCTGACGGTGGCAAGGAACATGGATTTCGACTGGCTGGCCTGCTCCGCGGCCTGCGCCATCTCCTGCAACGACTCTTCCATCTTCACGCGCGCGGAGACATCCACCAGCACGCAAATCGCCACGTTTTCATTGCGATAGCGGGAATGCACAAAGCTGATCTGCAGGTTGGTGTGCGTGCTGGTGAGCACGTCGACAAAGTTAACCTGCTGACCGCAGATAATTTGCGTCAGCCTCTGTCGGTCTTCGTGCGTCAGCATGTTCAGGTAGTTATGCGCCAGCTCGTTACTCAGGATGTTGGTTCCGTCCTGGGTACGCAGAATGCAGATCCCCACCGGCGCCGAGGCAACAATCTTCCGGTTAAACTGCTCGTGTTCCTCCAGCCGCTGGGCGTCGCTTTCGGCCGGAATAAAGATTTTCCGCTCATACATGCGCGCCAGGGTAAACAGCGCCCCACCCGCGATCAGGTTCAGCAGAATGGCATTCATGATGAGAATGCGTATCCGCTCAAGCACCATATCCACCGGCAGCGAATAGACAATACTCAGCGACGAAGGCGGCAGGCTCTTCTTCAGCACCAGTTCGCGGAAGCCCGAGGTATAGCCAAACCACGACCGCTCCTGCATCCAGTGCGGTTCGACGTTTAACCGGTTATCCGGCCCGGCGAGTGAGATCAGCTGATGACCGTTCTCATCCAGAATGGTCACCCCCATAGGCAGGCTGCCCGGGGTGAAGAAGTTTTCCATGCGAATGGTCTGCTCAATCCCCAGCAGCGCCTGCAGGCGATTGCCCAGATATACCGGCGTCAGGGCGTAGAAATAGCCCACGCCCGGACGCGGGCCCTGGCTAACCCAGAAGATGTTATTTCCGCGCTCGTCCTGCGGCGCATTGCGGTATTTCACAATTCGTTCATGCAGGCTTTTCAGCGCATCGTCACGCTCAACGGGCACGTCGCGCAGGCCAAAATCAGCCATGCAGAGATTTTCACTGCCAATCAGGAAGACGCGGTTCAGGTCATAGGCGGCGGAGAAATTATCGCGCCAGTAGCGCATAAACCAGGCAAGGGATTCCAGCGACCCGCGCCAGGTATTGCTCATGGTGGAGCAATCGGAGTCCGGGAACAGCGGCTGGAAGTCCGGGACTTCGGTTTTGTCGTTGCGCCCGCGAAGCGCAAGGATGCCGTTTTCCGCCGTCAGACGATTTTCTGCAATATACTTCAGCTCCTTCATCACGTCAGACGTTCGCTGAATATAGCGCTGGGCCTGGTCGGAGCTTAAGTTAAACTCCTGGCGAATCTCCGCTTCTTTCTGGTGTAGCGCGTTAACGATGTAAAACACCGAGAACAAGGCCACCAGCAGCCAAAGCAAGAGCGCCAGCGCCCGAAACAGATAGCGAGAAACTTTCAGCGTAGTACGAAAGGAGACGAGGTATTTCAAGGGGGCGAGGCTCCGCCGTCGGGGTCAAAAGAATGTGGTTAAGGTAGCGGTAAACGCGCCAGGTCGCAACGTTGACTTATCTGCTTGTGCAAAAGAAAAGGGCCGGAATCCGGCCCTTTTTTGCATCAGGAGACATTACTCGTCAGCGTCATCCGCTACGTCATCGTCGGTGTCGGCTTCCGGCGCGATATCATCATCGCCTTCCGCAACGCTACCGTCGATGGAATCGAGCTCTTCGTCATCCACCGGCTCAGCAACGCGCTGCAGACCCACCACGTTTTCATCTTCCGCTGTACGGATGAGGATCACGCCCTGGGTGTTACGCCCCACCACGCTGATCTCAGAGACGCGGGTACGCACCAGCGTACCGGCATCGGTGATCATCATGATCTGGTCGGCATCGTCCACCTGCACCGCGCCCACAACGGAACCGTTGCGCTCGGTCACTTTGATAGAGATAACGCCCTGCGTGCCGCGAGACTTGGTTGGGTATTCCCCTTCCGCCGTACGTTTACCGTAACCATTCTGCGTCACGGTCAGGATAGCCCCTTCACCGCGCGGAATAATCAGAGAAACAACGCTGTCTTCGCCAGCCAGTTTGATACCACGAACGCCCGTCGCGGTACGGCCCATTGCACGAACGGCGTTCTCTTTAAAGCGCACCACTTTACCGGCCGCAGAGAACAGCATCACTTCATCAGAACCGGAGGTCAGATCCACACCGATCAGCTCGTCGCCTTCATTCAGGTTCACCGCGATGATCCCGGCAGAACGCGGACGGCTGAATTCGGTCAGCGCGGTTTTCTTCACGGTACCGCTGGCGGTCGCCATAAAGACGTTCACGCCCTCTTCGTACTCGCGTACCGGCAGGATAGCGGTGATACGTTCGTTCGCTTCCAGCGGCAGCAGGTTAACGATTGGACGGCCACGCGCGCCGCGGCTCGCTTCCGGCAGCTGATAGACCTTCATCCAGTACAGACGACCGCGGCTGGAGAAGCAGAGGATCGTGTCATGGGTGTTCGCCACCAGCAGGCGGTCAATAAAGTCTTCTTCTTTAATGCGTGCCGCAGATTTGCCTTTACCGCCACGACGCTGTGCTTCGTAGTCGGTCAGCGGCTGATACTTCACATAGCCCTGGTGAGACAGGGTGACCACCACGTCTTCGCGGTTGATCAGATCTTCAATGTTAATATCAGAACTGTTCGCGGTGATTTCGGTGCGGCGCGCATCGCCGAACTGATCGCGGACCAGCTCCAGCTCTTCGCGGATCACTTCCATCAGACGCTCTGCGCTGCCCAGGATATGCAGCAGTTCAGCAATCTGTTCCAGCAGCTCTTTGTATTCGTCGAGCAGTTTTTCGTGCTCAAGGCCGGTCAGTTTCTGCAGACGCAGATCCAGAATCGCCTGTGCCTGCTGTTCAGTCAGGTAGTACTGGCCGTCACGCACGCCGAATTCAGGTTCCAGCCACTCAGGACGCGCTGCGTCATCCCCCGCACGTTCCAGCATCGCGGCGACGTTACCCAGATCCCACGGACGGGAAATCAGGGCGGCTTTCGCTTCCGCCGGGGTTGGCGCACGACGAATCAGTTCGATGATCGGGTCGATGTTGGCCAGCGCAACCGCCAGCGCTTCAAGGATGTGCGCACGGTCGCGCGCTTTGCGCAGTTCGAAGATGGTACGGCGGGTCACCACTTCACGGCGGTGACGCACGAACGCGCTCAGGATCTCTTTCAGGTTCATGATCTTCGGCTGACCATGGTGCAGCGCAACCATGTTGATACCGAAGGAGACCTGAAGCTGAGTCTGGGAGTACAGGTTGTTCAGCACAACCTCACCCACCGCGTCGCGTTTGATCTCAATCACGATGCGCATACCGTCTTTGTCAGACTCGTCACGCAGAGCGCTGATGCCTTCAACGCGTTTTTCTTTTACCAGCTCGGCGATTTTTTCAATCAGACGCGCTTTGTTCACCTGATACGGGATCTCGTGAACAATGATGGTCTCACGGCCGGTTTTGGCGTCCGCTTCCACTTCGGCGCGGGCACGGATGTAAATCTTGCCGCGGCCGGTGCGGTACGCTTCTTCAATACCGCGACGACCGTTGATGATCGCCGCCGTTGGGAAGTCCGGACCCGGGATGTGTTCCATCAGCCCTTCAATGCTGATGTCTTCATCGTCGATATAGGCAAGGCAGCCGTTGATCACTTCGGTGATATTGTGCGGCGGAATGTTGGTTGCCATACCGACCGCGATACCGGACGAACCGTTAACCAGCAGGTTCGGGATCTTGGTTGGCATCACATCTGGGATGCGCTCGGTGCCGTCGTAGTTATCGACGAAATCAACGGTCTCTTTTTCCAGGTCGGCCATCAGCTCATGAGCGATTTTCGACATACGGATTTCCGTATAACGCATCGCCGCAGCGGAGTCGCCGTCGACTGAACCAAAGTTACCCTGACCATCTACCAGCATGTAGCGCAAGGAGAATGGCTGCGCCATACGAACGATGGTGTCATAAACGGCGGTATCACCATGCGGGTGATATTTACCGATGACGTCACCGACGACGCGGGCAGATTTTTTATAGGCTTTATTCCAGTCATTGCCCAATACGTTCATGGCGTATAGTACGCGACGGTGTACCGGCTTAAGGCCATCGCGGACGTCCGGCAGCGCACGGCCAACAATGACCGACATCGCATAGTCCAGATAGGAGCTCTTCAGCTCTTCCTCGATGTTAACCGGTGTAATTTCTCTCGCAAGGTCGCTCATCTAACCGCTATCCCTCTACTGTATCCCGGATTCAAAGGTCGCAAATTATAACACAGCCGAGGTGATTGAGGTAAACCTATACGCTTTATTCACGGGGATTGCCTGATATACTCCTTTGTCTTGCTAAATAAGGAGTAAAAGCGCCCATGAATGCCGAAAAATCCCCGGTGGCTCACAACGTTGACCACGAAGAGATTGCCAAATTTGAAGCGGTGGCGTCCCGCTGGTGGGATCTCGAAGGTGAGTTCAAACCGCTGCATCACATTAACCCGCTGCGTCTGGGCTATATCGCGGAGCGTTCCGGCGGTCTGTTCGGTAAGAAAGTGCTCGACGTCGGCTGCGGCGGCGGCATCCTGGCTGAGAGCATGGCGCGCGAAGGGGCGAATGTTACGGGCCTGGATATGGGCTTTGAACCGCTTCAGGTGGCCCGCCTTCACGCGCTGGAGTCCGGCATACAGGTGGAATACGTGCAGGAAACCGTGGAAGAGCACGCGGAAAAACACGCCCATCAGTACGATGTGGTGACCTGCATGGAGATGCTGGAGCACGTTCCCGATCCGCAGTCGGTGGTGCACGCCTGTGCAAAACTGGTGAAACCGGGCGGCCAGGTCTTCTTCTCAACCATCAACCGTAACGGTAAAGCCTGGCTGATGGCCGTCGTCGGCGCGGAGTATGTGCTGCGCATGGTGCCGAAAGGGACGCACGACGTGAAGAAATTCATCAAGCCTGCCGAACTGTTAGGCTGGGTTGACCAGACGTGGCTCAAAGAGCAGCACATCACCGGCCTGCACTACAATCCGCTGACCGATAAATTCAAACTTGCACCGGGCGTAGATGTTAACTATATGTTGCATACCACCGCCAAAAACGACTAACGTCATTCGTTATTCTTATAAAGATTGCGCAACATCATGTTGCGCAATTCTGACCTCCCGTTGAAGAAATCAGCACTCGATCAAATTTTGAATTTTTTTTCTTAATTATTGACATGTCTTCCAGGCCTTACGGTTCTAGGACTTAGCCTTTTTTACCCTTTCACAACCTCAATTTAACGCCAAAATCAACCCTTGTGCTGAAAAGATTCGATACTAGAATACTCACCATATAGCGTTTTTCTTATCGCAAACCCCCTACATGTAGTATTTATCCACAGAGTTAGTCACAAGACGGATCTGTGGATAAACGGGGGATATTTTTTATTTCACGGACAGGTAAAACCCACATGAATCAGAGTCTGCTGGTGACAAAGCGCGACGGTACTACCGAGCGTATCAATCTGGACAAAATCCATCGAGTTCTCGACTGGGCAGCAGAAGGACTGAACAACGTATCTATCTCCCAGGTTGAACTGCGTTCCCACATTCAGTTCTACGACGGCATCAAAACGTCTGATATCCACGAAACAATCATTAAAGCAGCGGCAGACCTCATTTCCCGCGAAGCACCGGATTATCAGTACCTCGCTGCACGTCTGGCGATTTTCCACCTGCGTAAAAAAGCCTACGGCCAGTTTGAGCCGCCGAAGCTTTACGATCACGTAGTGAAAATGGTTGAGCTGGGCAAATACGACACGCATCTGCTGGAAGACTATACGGAAGAAGAGTTCGAGCAGATGAACGGGTTTATCGATCACTGGCGCGACATGAACTTCTCCTACGCGGCGGTGAAGCAGCTCGAAGGCAAATACCTGGTTCAGAACCGTGTAACCGGTGAGATCTACGAAAGCGCCCAGTTCCTCTATATTCTGGTGGCCGCCTGCCTGTTCTCTAACTACCCGCGTGACACCCGTCTGGAATACGTAAAGCGTTTCTACGATGCGGTATCCACGTTCAAGATTTCTCTGCCGACGCCAATCATGTCTGGCGTGCGTACCCCAACCCGTCAGTTCAGCTCCTGCGTACTGATCGAGTGTGGTGACAGCCTGGATTCCATCAACGCCACCTCCAGCGCCATCGTGAAATACGTCTCCCAGCGTGCCGGTATCGGCATCAACGCCGGCCGCATCCGTGCGCTGGGCAGCCCGATTCGCGGCGGTGAAGCGTTCCACACCGGCTGTATCCCGTTCTATAAACACTTCCAGACGGCAGTAAAATCCTGCTCTCAGGGCGGCGTGCGCGGCGGTGCTGCGACCCTGTTCTACCCGATGTGGCATCTGGAAGTGGAAAGCCTGCTGGTTCTGAAAAACAACCGCGGCGTGGAAGGCAACCGCGTGCGTCACATGGACTACGGCGTGCAGATCAATAAGCTGATGTACACCCGTCTGCTGAAGGGCGAAGACATCACCCTGTTCAGCCCGTCCGACGTTCCAGGCCTGTATGACGCGTTCTTTGCCGATCAGGACGAGTTCGAGCGTCTGTACACCAAATACGAAAAAGACGACAGCATCCGCAAGCAGCGCGTGAAGGCGGTAGACCTGTTCTCCCTGATGATGCAGGAACGTGCCTCTACCGGCCGTATCTACATCCAGAACGTGGACCACTGCAACACCCACAGCCCGTTTGACCCGGTGGTTGCGCCAGTGCGCCAGTCTAACCTGTGCCTGGAGATCGCCCTGCCAACCAAACCGCTGGAAGACGTGAACGACGAAAACGGCGAAATCGCGCTGTGTACGCTGTCCGCGTTCAACCTGGGCGCAATTAAGAGCCTGGACGAGCTGGAAGAGCTGGCCGTGCTGGCGGTTCGCGCGCTCGACGCTCTGCTGGACTACCAGGATTACCCAATCCCGGCCGCTAAACGCGGTGCAATGGGCCGCCGTACCCTGGGTATCGGCGTGATCAACTTCGCCTACTGGCTGGCGAAAAACGGCAAGCGCTACTCTGACGGCAGCGCCAACAACCTGACGCACCAGACGTTCGAAGCGATTCAGTACTACCTGATGAAAGCCTCTAACGAGCTGGCGAAAGAGCAAGGCGCATGCCCGTGGTTCAACGAAACCACCTACGCGAAAGGCATTCTGCCGATCGACACCTACAAGAAAGACCTGGATGCGATCGTCAGCGAGCCGCTGCACCTCGACTGGGAAGGTCTGCGCGAGTCCATTAAGACTCACGGCCTGCGCAACTCCACGCTCTCTGCCCTGATGCCGTCCGAGACCTCTTCGCAGATCTCTAACGCCACCAACGGTATTGAACCGCCTCGCGGCCACGTCAGCATCAAAGCGTCGAAAGACGGCGTGCTGCGTCAGGTGGTACCGGATTACGAAACGCTGGGCAACAACTACGAGCTGCTGTGGGAAATGCCAAACAACGACGGCTACCTGCAGCTGGTGGGTATCATGCAGAAGTTTATCGACCAGTCGATCTCTGCCAATACCAACTATGACCCGACGCGCTTCCCGTCCGGCAAGGTACCGATGCAGCAGCTGTTGAAAGACCTGCTCACCGCCTACAAATTTGGCGTGAAAACGCTGTACTATCACAACACCCGTGATGGTGCGGAAGACGCGCAGGACGACCTGGTACCGTCAATTCAGGACGATGGCTGCGAAAGCGGCGCATGTAAGATCTAATGAAGGGCGGGGATATCCCCGCCTTTATTTCGTAAGACAGGACACACTCATGGCATATACCACCTTTTCACAGACGAAAAACGACCAGCTCAAAGAGCCGATGTTCTTCGGCCAGCCGGTCAACGTGGCACGCTACGATCAGCAAAAATATGACATCTTCGAAAAGCTGATTGAAAAGCAACTCTCCTTCTTCTGGCGCCCGGAAGAAGTGGACGTCTCCCGCGACCGTATTGATTACCAGTCGCTGCCGGATCACGAAAAACATATCTTCATCAGCAACCTGAAGTACCAGACGCTTCTGGACTCCATTCAGGGTCGTAGCCCGAACGTGGCGCTGCTGCCGCTGATCTCCATTCCGGAGCTGGAAACCTGGGTGGAAACCTGGGCGTTCTCCGAGACTATCCACTCCCGCTCTTACACCCACATCATCCGCAACATCGTGAACGATCCGGCGGTGGTGTTTGACGATATCGTCACCAACGAGCAGATCCAGAAGCGCGCGGAAGGCATTGCCCATTACTACGACGAGCTGATCGAGATGACCAGCTACTGGCATCTGCTGGGCGAAGGCACCCACAACGTGAACGGTAAAACCATCACCGTGAACCTGCGCGCGCTGAAAAAGCAGCTGTACCTGTGCCTGATGAGCGTCAACGCGCTGGAAGCGATCCGCTTCTACGTGAGCTTCGCCTGCTCCTTCGCCTTTGCCGAGCGCAAGCTGATGGAAGGCAACGCCAAAATCATCCGTCTGATCGCCCGCGATGAAGCCCTGCACCTGACCGGTACCCAGCACATGCTGAACCTGCTGCGCAGCGGTACGGACGATCCGGAGATGGCGGAAATCGCCGAAGAGTGCAAGCAGGAGTGCTACGACCTGTTCGTGCTGGCGGCTCAGCAGGAGAAAGAGTGGGCCGACTACCTGTTCCGCGACGGCTCCATGATTGGCCTGAACAAAGACATCCTGTGCCAGTACGTTGAGTACATCACCAACATCCGCATGCAGGCCGTCGGTCTTGACCTGCCATTCCAGACGCGCTCTAACCCGATTCCGTGGATCAACACCTGGCTGGTGTCCGATAACGTGCAGGTTGCGCCGCAGGAAGTGGAAGTCAGCTCTTATCTGGTCGGTCAGATTGATTCTGAAGTCAACACCGACGACCTGAGTAACTTCCAGCTCTGATGTCACGCGTCACGTTAAGTCTTTCCGGCACTGAGGTGCTGTGTCGGGAGGAGCACCCTTCTCTGCTGGTGGCGCTTGAGGCGCATCAGGTAGAAGTTGAGTACCAGTGTCGTTCCGGCTACTGCGGCTCCTGCCGCTGCCGTCTGGTCGCCGGCCAGGTGGACTGGCTGACCGAGCCGCTGGCTTTTATCAACGAAGGGGAAATTTTGCCCTGCTGCTGCCGGGCAAAAGGCGATATTGAGATCGAGATGTAAAAAAGGGCCTTCCGGCCCTTTTTCTATTTTAAGAACGTCACCGCTTTATCCGGGAAATCGGTAAACAGCCCGTCCACGCCCGCCTGGTTATACAACACCTCATAAAGCTGATTCACATCCGTGGCATATGGCGGCAGCTGGTCTGCACGCACCGTATACGGGTGGACCTGCATCCTGCTGGCGTGCGCCTCTTTCACCATCGCCGTCAGCTTTACGTGACCCGGGGAGGAGCCTTCCGCCACCAGCATGTGGTAATCCGGCCCGATGCCGTCGGCGTACTGCGCAATCTGCTTCATCGCGCCCGGCTTAAACATCCAGTCGTAGTTATAGTTCACCCACTTGCCGTCCGGCTGTTTCTCCTGGGTTTCATTCCAGTCGGTATAGGCAATCAGCTGCACCAGATTGAGGTTCATCCCCATCTTCGGCTCCAGCTCGGTTTTGATGCGCTTCAGCTCGACGGCGTCAAAGCACTGCAGGTAAACTTTGTCCTGCTTGCTGGTGTAGCCGTACTGTTTGAGCACCTCCAGCGTTTTCGCGGCGATGTCTTTCCCTTCCTGATGGTGGAACCACGGCGCTTTGATTTCCGGGTAGATACCGATATTTTTACCGGTTGAATGGTTCAACCCCTGAACAAACTCAATCTCTTCCTGAAAGGTATGGATCCGGAAGTCAGATTTGCCCATCGGGAAGCGTCCCGGATAGACCTGCACCTTCTTGCCGTTTTCAATCTCAAAGCCTTCGGTAAACTTCAGAGAGCGGATCTCCGCCAGCGTGAAGTCAATGGCGTAGAAACGACCATCTTTGCGCGCGCGGTCCGGGAAACGTTCCGCCACGTCCGTCACGCGGTCCAGATAGTGATCGTGCAGGACCACCAGCTGGTCGTCCTTCGTCATCACCAGATCCTGCTCCAGATAATCCGCGCCCTGGGCATAAGCCATCGCTTTCGCCGGGAGCGTATGCTCCGGCAGATAGCCGCTGGCACCGCGGTGGGCGATAACGATTTTATCCGCCGCCAGCGCGGAGCCTGTCATCAGGCCCGCCAGCAGCAGGCCGGTTGTTACGTAAGATAATTTCATCGCAATGCTCCTTATTGACGACGCGCCAGCACTTCCGCGTGGTGACGTTTTTCACCGATCATGACAACAATGAGCAGCAGTACCGCCAGCACGCTACCGCCGATCATCACCATAAAGCCTCCGTCCCAGCCGAAGAAGTCAACGGTGTAGCCCACGATGGCGCTCGCCGCGACCGAACCGCCCAGGTAGCCGAACAGACCGGTAAAGCCTGCCGCCGTGCCCGCCGCTTTTTTCGGCGCCAGCTCCAGGGCATGCAGACCGATCAGCATCACCGGACCGTAAATCAGGAAGCCGATAACGATCATGCAGGCCATATCTACTGATGGGTTGCCCGGCGGGTTGAGCCAGTACACCACGGTCGCGATGGTCACCAGGGTCATAAAGAAGACGCCCGTCGCGCCGCGGTTGCCTTTAAACACCTTATCTGACATCCAGCCGCAAAGCAGCGTGCCCGGGATCCCGGCATATTCATACAGGAAATAGGCCCAGGAGGACTTATCCAGCGCGAAGTGCTTCACCTCTTTCAGGTAGGTTGGCGACCAGTCGAGGATGCCGTAGCGCAGCAGGTAAACGAACACGTTCGCCACCGCGATGTACCACAGCAGCTTGTTCGGCAGGACGTACTTCATGAAGATCTGTTTTGCGGTCAGCTCTTCTTCGTGCTCCTTGCTGTAATCATCCGGATAGTCGTTTTTGTACTCTTCAATCGGCGGCAGGCCGCAGGACTGCGGCGTATCGCGCATCAGCGCGAAGGCGAAAATCGCCACGACGATGGCGCCGAAGGCAGGCATATAGAGCGCCGCATGCCAGTCGTTGAACCAGGCCATCCCCAGCAGGAACAGCAGAGGCGGAATACCGCCGCCCACGTTATGGGCGCAGTTCCACACCGACACGATGCCGCCGCGCTCTTTCTGCGACCACCAGTGCACCATGGTACGCCCGCACGGCGGCCACCCCATCCCCTGGAACCAGCCGCAGAGGAACAGCAGGACGAACATGACGGCGATGCTGGAGGTTGCCCACGGCACAAAGCCCATGAACAGCATGACCGCGGCCGCCAGGATCAGGCCGGCGGGCAGGAACACCCGCGGATTCGAGCGATCCGATACCGACCCCATGATGAATTTGGAAAAACCGTAGGCGATTGAGATCCCCGACAGCGCGAACCCCAGATCGCCGCGGGAGAAGCCCTGCTCCACCAGATACGGCATCGCGAGCGCGAAGTTTTTACGTACAAGGTAGTACGCCGCGTACCCGAAGAAGATCCCCAGGAAAATTTGCCAGCGCAGACGGCGGTATAGCGGATCAATTTCTGCCTCTGGCAGACGCGCCCTGTGCGGCGCAGGTTTGAAGATACTGAGCATAACAGCCTCCGTGGCCTTGAATTGAATGGGCAGGTGGCTCGCACCTGAATTCCAGAGGCGGGGATGTTAAGAAATCACGGTGATTGTTACTGTGAATCAACGCACAGATTGTTACAGAAATATGACAGAATGCGCAAAAAAGCGCATGAAATCACGTTCCACTTTCGAATTTCGCGCGTTTATGTTCGAAATCAAACAAACCACACTATTGATATGGCTAAATGATAAAAAAACGAACATAGAGGGTAAACAATGACCATTCACGATCCTCGCTACAGCGATGTGATAATCATTGGCGGTGGCGCAACCGGCGCCGGGATCGCACGCGACTGCGCCCTTCGCGGCTTAAGCGTTACGCTGCTGGAGCGCCACGATATCGCCACGGGAGCAACCGGGCGTAACCATGGCCTGCTGCACAGCGGCGCGCGGTACGCGGTTACCGACGGTGAATCCGCACGCGAATGTATTGCTGAAAACCAGATCCTCAAGCGTATCGCCCGCCACTGCATTGAGCCGACCGACGGCCTCTTTATTACTCTTCCCGAAGATGACCTCGCCTTTCAGGACACCTTTATTACCGCCTGCACTGCTGCAGGCATTCAGGCTGAGGCCATGGACCCGGCGCTGGCGCGGCGGCTGGAACCGTCTGTTAACCCGGCGATTATCGGCGCGGTTAAAGTGCCTGACGGCACCGTTGATCCCTTCCGCCTGACCGCCGCCAATATGCTGGACGCCCGCGAGCATGGCGCACGCATTCTGACCGGACATGAAGTGACCGGGCTTATCCGCGAAGGTCATCGCATCTGCGGCGTCCGGATCCTTGATACGCAGTACAACGAACACAGCGAGCTGTATGCCGCCGTGGTGGTTAACGCGGCGGGGATCTGGGGGCAGCGCATCGCGGAATACGCGGACCTGTCGGTACGCATGTTCCCGGCAAAAGGCTCGCTGCTGATCCTCGACCACCGCATCAATAACCACGTGATTAACCGCTGCCGCAAGCCGTCTGATGCCGATATCCTCGTCCCGGGCGACACCATTTCGTTAATCGGTACCACCTCAACCCACGTCGACTACAGCGAGATTGACTACAACCGCGTAACCGCCGAAGAGGTCGACGTCCTGCTGCGCGAAGGGGAAAAACTGGCTCCGGTGATGGCCCAGACGCGTATTCTCCGCGCCTACGCGGGCGTACGCCCGCTGGTCGCCAGCGATAACGACCCGAGCGGGCGTAACGTCAGCCGGGGCATCGTGCTGCTCGATCACGCCGAGCGCGACGGCATGGACGGGTTTATCACCATCACCGGCGGCAAGCTGATGACCTACCGCCTGATGGCCGAGTGGGCGACCGACGCCGTCTGCCGCAAGCTGGGCAATACCGAACGGTGCGTGACGGCAGAACAAGCTCTGCCCGGCTCACGTCAGTCCACCGAAAAAACGCTGCAAAAAATCATCTCCCTGCCCGCGCCGCTGCGCGGATCCGCGGTATACCGCCACGGCGACAGAACGCCACCGTGGCTTGGTGAAGGAAGATTGAGCCGCAGCCTGGTGTGCGAGTGCGAAGCCGTGACGGCCGGTGAGGTGCAGTACGCGGTGGAGAACCTGACGGTCAACAGCCTGCTCGATCTCCGCCGCCGCACCCGCGTCGGAATGGGGACCTGTCAGGGCGAGCTGTGCGCCTGTCGTGCCGCCGGGCTGCTGCAGCGTTTTCATACCACCACCGCCACCCAGTCGCTCGATCAGCTCAGCGCGTTTTTAAACGAGCGCTGGAAAGGCATTCAGCCTGTCGCCTGGGGCGATGCCCTGCGCGAAAGCGAGTTTACCCGCTGGGTCTACCAGGGGCTTTGCGGTCTGGAGAAGGAGCAACGCGATGAAATTTGATACCGTGATTGTCGGCGGCGGGCTGGCAGGCTTGCTCTGCGGCATCAGGCTCACGAAGCAGGGGCTGCGCTGCGCCATTATCACCCGGGGGCAGAGCGCCCTGCACTTCTCGTCGGGCTCTCTGGATCTGGTGGACGAAGCGTACCGCGATAAGCTGCCGCCGGAGCACCCGTATCACCTGATTGGCGCCCAGCATATTGACCGCTTTGCGCTGGAAACCGAAGCGCTGCTGGCGGAGTGCGGCGCGCGTCTGCAGGGCAGCGCCAGGTTCAATCACCAGCGCGTCACGCCGCTCGGCACCTTGCGCTCTGCCTGGCTCAGCCCGGAAGAAGTGCCCGTTGCTCCCTTCAACGCCGCACGCGTGCGGGTCGTGGGTATTAGCGGCTTTCTGGATTTTCAGCCCCATCTCGCGGCGGCGTCGCTTTGTCGCCAGGGCGTCAATGCCGAAACGGCAGAGATTGAGCTGCCTGAGCTGGATGTCCTGCGCGACAACCCGAGCGAGTTTCGCGCGGTGAATATCGCCCGTTTTCTGGATGACGAGGACAAATGGCCGCTGCTGTATGACGCGCTCAGGCCGCTCAGCGACAGCTGTGACGCCCTGCTGATGCCCGCCTGCTTTGGTTTACGCGACAACCGGCTCTGGCGCTGGCTCTCGGATCGTCTGCCCTGCTCGCTCGGCCTCCTGCCAACCCTGCCTCCTTCCGTCCCCGGCATTCGCCTGCACACCCAGCTCCAGCGCCAGTTTGTTGCCCAGGGCGGCGTGTGGATGGCGGGGGATGAGGTGAAGAAAATTACGCTGATGGACGGCGCGGTAAGCGAAATCTGGACGCGAAACCACGAGGATATTCCGCTTCGCGCCCGCTTTACGGTGCTGGCAAGCGGCAGTTTCTTCAGCAACGGGCTGCTGAGCAGCCGGGAGGGCATCCGGGAAGCCATTATGGGACTCGATGTTCGCCAGCGAGCCTCCCGCGCGGACTGGTATCAGAGTGATTTCTTCTCGCCGCAGCCCTGGCAGCAGTTCGGCGTGATTGTCGATAACCAGCTGCATCCGCAGCTATCCGGTAAGCCCGTCAGAAATCTCTTTGCCATCGGTTCGCTGCTGGGCGGTTACGATCCCATTGCCCAGGGATGCGGTGGCGGGGTCTGCGCCGTCACGGCGCTGTATGTGGCAGAGCAGATTAGCCAGCGCACGGAGGCTGAACAATGAACGATACCCGTTTTGAAAGCTGCATCAAATGCGCGGTGTGTACCACCGTCTGCCCGGTCAGCGGCGTGAATCCACGCTATCCCGGGCCAAAGCAGGCCGGGCCGGACGGCGAGCGTCTGCGCCTGAAGGACGGCAAGCTGTACGACGAGGCGCTGAAATACTGCATCAACTGCAAACGCTGCGAAGTCGCCTGCCCGTCGGATGTGAAAATCGGCGATATCATCCAGCGCGCCCGGGCGCGCTACAGCACGCAAAAGCCGACGCTGCGTGACGCTATTCTGAGCCATACCGATCTGATGGGCAGCGTCTCGACGCCGTTTGCCCCGCTGGTGAATGCCGCGACCTCCCTCAAAGCGGTGCGTCAGCTGCTGGATGCCACGCTGAAGATAGACCATCACCGCAGCCTGCCGAAATATTCTCACGGCACCTTCCGCCGCTGGTACAAATCCGTCGCGGCGGAGCAGGCGCAGTACGCCGATCAGGTGGCCTTTTTCCACGGCTGCTATGTGAACTACAACCACCCGCAGTTGGGTAAAGATCTGCTGAAGGTGCTGAACGCCATGGGAACGGGCGTTCAGCTACTGAACAAAGAGAAGTGCTGCGGCGTACCGCTGATCGCCAACGGGTTTACCGATAAAGCGCGCAGGCAGGCTCAGAGCAATGTTACTTCACTGCGCGAAGCGATTGTCGATAAAGGTATTCCGGTGCTGGCGACCTCGTCCACCTGTACCTTCACCCTGCGCGATGAGTACCCGCATCTGCTGGACGTGGATAATACCGGCCTGCGCGAGCACATTGAGCTGGCGACACGCTTCCTGTGGCGCAAGCTGGACAGCGGGCAGACGTTGCCGCTGGGGAAATTGCCCCTGAAAGTGGTGTATCACACGCCGTGTCATATGGAGAAAATGGGCTGGTCGCTCTATACGCTTGAGCTGCTGCGGTTAATTCCGGGCCTGGAGCTGACGGTGCTGGATTCGCGCTGCTGCGGGATTGCGGGAACCTACGGCTTTAAGCGTGAAAACTACGAAACGTCGCAGGCGATCGGCGCCCCGCTGTTCCGTCAGATTGAAGAGAGCGGCGCGGATATCGTGGTAACGGACTGCGAAACCTGCAAGTGGCAGATTGAGATGTCCACCGGCAAGCGCTGCGAACATCCGATTACCCTGCTGGCGAAGGCGCTGGGCTGAACAGTGCCGGGGCGAAAGGCCCCGGCAAAGGCATTACTCCACGAACAGCGACTCGACAACGTTAATCCAGCCGTGCTCGCTGGCGACTTCTTTACCGTTCAGCCAGCGGCGCAGCATGTTCAGCGCCATCATTGCGCAAACCTCCTGACGCACCGCCAGGCTGTGGCGGGTGATACTCATTTTTACCCGCAGGGCCCAGGTGCCTTCCGGCGTCGCCAGCGCGAAGTTAAGGTATTCCTCGTCCAGCCCGCCGACAAACAGCGCCAGACCGGCAAAATGCTTCACCCTTCTCTCGGACGCCCAGCGGGCGGTCTGCGCCAGAGTCTCCTGCTGGAACGGCACCACTTCGCTGGCGAGCAGCGGCGCGTTGACGCGCGACAGCTGCAGCGCCAGCAGGCCACCGGTGAACTGCTCGCTTAAGGTCACGCTCAGCTGACGCGACTGCAGATGCGTCGCAATCTGCTCGGGCAGCCCTTCCGTCCCTTCAAAGATCAGGCTTTCGCCCGCCACGCGCTGCACCTCGGGCCACAGGGCCAGCATCGCCTCTTTCTGTTCGGCCGGACCTGTCAGCTTAAGTTCAATGATCGGCATGGAGGATCGGTAGCCCATGGAGACGCCCGGCGGCAGCGGGAGAGTATCAAGACTCTGGGCCAGATCGCTTTCCGAGCGGCCAAAGGTGGTCAGACGCAGGCACAGCGGCGGTTCAGGCAGGGTAAAACGATCGCGAAGGCGCGGCAGGATCTGCTGCTCGACCATCACTTTAAATTCTGAGGGCACGCCCGGCGTGAAGAACATCAGGCAGCGGTTCAGCTGCATGGCAAACCCGCACGCGGTACCCACCGGGTTATCGACCAGCTCGGCGCTGGCGGGAATTTCAGCCTGTTTGCGGTTGCTGGGGGCCATGACGCGGCCACGCTCGGAGAAAAAGCGCTCCATCTGCGAAAGCCACGCCTCGTGCAGCACCAGCCCTTCGCCTTTTGCGGTCGCGGCGGCCAGCGCGCTGAGATCGTCGCTGGTAGGGCCGAGTCCGCCATTCACAATCAGCACGTCGCACTGTTCGCTGCGCTCGCGCAGAATAGCGACCAGCGACTCAAGATTGTCGCCCACCGTATTGCGGCGCGTTAACGGTAATCCTTGCTCAAAGAAAAGATCGGCAAGCCAGGCAGCATTGGTATCAATAATTTGTCCATGCAGCACTTCGTCGCCGGTGGATAACATCTCCACGTTAATCATTATGTTCTCCCGCTTATTTGGTCAAAACACTATAGCGCAAACGCGGGGTGGAGAAGAGAGAAACTGGCGCGACAGAACGCCGCGCCGGAGTGATTAGAAGCCTGCGCTGACGCCCACGTACGGGCCGTCGGCCAGCGCGTTGTCGCGGTTGCCGTCTTTGCCGGCCAGGTTCAGATAGCGATAGCCCGCTTCGATGGTAATCGGACGCATGATGGTCCAGCGCGCACCGGCGTTGGCCTCTTCATAGCTTTCGATACCGCTTGAGAGGGAGTCCGGCGAATAGTAGTACTCACCAAACAGGCCGAAGCTGTCGCCAATTTTCCACTGCAGGCCGCCGCCCACTGCCGCCGCGTACCCTTCGTCACCGTCATTTGGGTTGGTATAGATACCTTTACCGCCGACGGTGGCCAGGAACGGGCCAAGAGGAACGTTCAGACCCAGGCCGAGGCTCGCCGCGTCGCCGTCGTCATCGTTATGCGTCCAGCCGCCGGTCATCGCCAGACCGGAAGTCTCGGTACCCATGCCAAAGCCCAAGTGGGTATAATCCTGACCCGCCGAGCCGTTAATGCTGATGGCGTTAGCCGCCGCAGATACAACCATCAGGCCGAAGCCCACGAATGCCACTTTTTTCATTGTCGTGATCCCGCACAATTATTATAAAGAAGTCCCAAAACCGCGAGATTTTAACCGGAGTCTCCTGGGGATCAAGCACTCTGCGTGCGGCAGGTCAGTAGATTGTAATTATTTGAAACGGCTATTATCCCTTCAGCGAGGCGTTCACCCACTGCTGCAACGCGCGGCGCGAGACTTTAATGCCGCCATTTTTGAGTTCGGTCGGCAACAGCAGCCAGCGGACGGGTTGCTCAAAACGCGCCACCTTATCCCTGACCCAGTCAGGTAAACAGGTGATATCCGTTCCCGGCTCGCACTCCACCACCGCCACCGGACGCTGTCCAAACTCGGCGTCGTCCAGCGGAACGATAAACACCTGGTTAATCTGCGGATGGCGGGCGATAACGCGCTCAAGGCTCTCCGGCTGGATCCCTTCTCCGCCGCTAAAAAAGAGGTTGTCCATGCGGCCGAGGATCGTCAGGCGGCCGTCATGCCATTCACCGCGATCGCGGGTAGCGAACCATCCCTGCGCGTTGGTCAGCGGAACCAGTTCGCCGTTCCGCCAGTAGCCTGAGGCCATGCTCTGCGCCCGGATCCAGACCTCGCCGTTAACCACCTGCACCTCTCTGCCCGGCAGCGCATAGCCTACGTCCGGCTCGCCGTCCGCCGCTTTCGCGCAGACGGTAGAGGCAAACTCGGTCAGGCCGTAGCCGCAGAAGGTATGAATACCCTGCTCTCGCGCCTGCTGCGTTAATTCCACAGGAATGGCGGCCCCGCCCAGCAGCACCGCTTTCAGTGCGACAGGCTGGTGGGTGTTAAGCAGACGCCAGAGCTGGGTCGGCACCAGCGAGGCATGAGTGCAACCACGCAGAGCCTGCGCCAGCGGCTGTTTCTCGCGCACGGTTAACCGCGCGCCGGCCTGCAGCCAGCGCCATAAAATCCCCTGGCCGGAAACGTGAAACAGCGGCAGCGAAAGCAGCCAGTCGTCATCTTCGCCGTAGGGCATCAGCGCCAGCACGCCGCGCGCGCTGGCGAGATGGGCGTCGCAGGTATGCACTGCCGCTTTCGGCAGCCCGGTGGAGCCGGAGGTTAGCGTCATGGACGCCAGCCGCGCCGGTTGCCACGCAACGCAATACGCATCGGCTGTCTCGCGCATGCTCAGGGCAGGAAGACCGTCGCAGGTACCGTCCAGCACCAGCGCAAAGCGCAGCGTCATCTGCGGGAGCAACACGTCCAGCAGCGGGCGCGGCAGCTGCGGATTCACGGGAAGAATACGCGCCCCGCACTGGAGCAGCGCCAGCCACGCCAGCAGGGTATGCGGGTGATTATGGGCCAGCAGCAGCACGCCGTCGCCCTCCTCCACGCCCTGACGGTGAAAGCCCGCCGCAAGGCGGTCGACGCGCGCGCACAGCTGTTGCCAGCTGAGCACCTCGTCGTTCAGCCTCAGGGCCGGTTTATTGGCAAACTGCGTGCACCAGTGCCGCCACGGCCAGTCGGAAAAACTCATCGCAGCGGCTCCAGCGACGCGACATCAAGGCACGGCAGCGCGCTGTCCGGCCACGGGCGAAGAAGCTGAGCCTGCATCAGGTTCAGCGTGTCGAGGCCAGGGATGGTATCCGGCGTTAACCAGGCGGCAATGCGCGCCAGCTGGGTTAGTCCAAGGCTGGACTCAATCGACGAGCTGATGACCGCCGTCAGCCCAGAGGCGTGCGCCGCCGCGACCTGCTCGCGCACCTTCGCCAGGCTGCCGGTCAGCGTCGGTTTAATCACCACCGCGCTGACGCCGGGCTCGGCGACAAATTCAAAATCGTCCTCGCGCAGGCTTTCATCCCAGGCGATGGCAATCCCCGTTTCGCGGGCAAACGCGCGCGAATCGTCGCGGGTTTTGCACGGTTCTTCGAGGAAGGCAATGCGGCTGCGGTACGCCGGATTGACGTACTTTGCGAACTGCTGCGCCTTGAGCGGCGTCCAGGCGCGGTTAGCGTCCAGACGCAGATGAAGGTCGGGGATCGCCTCCAGCAGCAGGTTAGCGACCATGCCGTCGCGCACCGCCTCGTAGAGACCGACTTTAATTTTCGCCACTTTCTCGCCCGGCATGGTGGAGAGCATCGCGAACAGCTCGTCAGGATCGCCCGTACAGAGCGGTGCCGCGCGGTAGTTAGCCTCTTCAGGCAGGCTACCGTCCAGCTCCGCCAGCGCGCAGCTGATGCCAAAAGCCGCGGAAGGCACGTCCGGCAACGCCGGATCCGCCCCCTCACGCCACGCGTCTGCCCACGCCAGCAATACAGACTGCGCGTCATCCAGCGACTCCAGGCTAAATCCCGGCAGAGGAGAAATCTCGCCCCAGCCTTCCCGCTCGCCCTGCTGCAGATGCACGAAGAAGCCGTCACGGGTTTTTAACCGCCGTTCACGCAGCACCACGCCCGCGTCCATCGGTATCTGCCAGCGGTAAACCTGCGCGCGACGCATTACGGGTTCCGTTTGTATTTGCTGAAGTCCGGCTGGCGTTTTTCGTTAAACGCGTTGCGCCCTTCCTGACCCTCTTCGGTCATGTAGAACAGCATGGTGGCGTTGCCCGCCAGCTCCTGCAGACCCGCCTGACCGTCGCAGTCGGCGTTGAGAGCGGCCTTCAGGCAGCGCAGCGCCATCGGGCTGTTTTGCAGCATTTCGCGGCACCAGCGAACGGTCTCTTTTTCCAGATCGGCAATCGGTACTACGGTATTCACCAGGCCCATATCCAGCGCTTCCTGGGCGTTGTACTGACGGCACAGGAACCAGATTTCGCGGGCTTTTTTCTGTCCGACGATGCGCGCCATGTACGAGGCGCCCCAGCCGCCGTCGAAGGAGCCCACTTTCGGACCGGTCTGGCCGAAGATGGCGTTCTCGGCCGCAATGGTCAGATCGCACATCATGTGCAGCACGTGACCGCCGCCGATGGAGTAGCCCGCTACCATCGCCACCACCGGTTTTGGACAGGTGCGGATCTGACGCTGGAAATCGAGGACGTTCAGGTGGTGGGTACCCGCATCGTCCTGGTATCCGCCGTAGTCGCCGCGCACTTTCTGATCGCCACCGGAGCAGAACGCTTTGTCGCCTTCGCCGGTCAGGACAATCACGCCGATGTTGTCGTCGTAGCGCGCATCCGCCAGGGCCTGAATCATCTCTTTCACGGTCAACGGACGGAAGGCGTTACGCACCTGCGGACGGTTGATGGTGATTTTGGCAATGCCGTCGGTGGATTTGTGGTAACGAATGTCGGTGTAGCCTTCGGAGCAGTCCTGCCATTCAACCGGGGCGTAAAGCATGTTTTCATCAGGGTAGATCATAGAGTGTCCTTTATTCGATAACGCAGTATCTGAGCCAGACTCGCGATAACCGCATCGGGGTTTTCCCGGTGGGCGTTGTGTCCGGCGTCTGGAATGGCATGGCGAACGGCGTTCACTTCCGCGGCAAGGGTCGCGAACTTCTCATCCCGTTCGCCATAGAGATAGTCAAAAGAGAAATCGCGTGCGCTAAGCGCGGCACGCAAATCTGGCTGCACGGCCAGCGAGGTCGCCTCGAGCATCATCGCCAGCGTCGCGCCGTTGTTCTGGCTGCGCAGGGTAATCAGCGCCTCGCGCTGGGCGTTCGTAAGGGAGGCAAACACGGGCTGTTGGTACCAGTCAGCGAACACCTTATCCAGCGGTTCGGTGCGAAAACGCGTTGCCCAGCGGCGGTCTGAGGCCAGCCGCGCACTTCTCGCATCTGCATCCTGAAGGCCCGGATGTCCACCTTCAACAATCACCCCGAGCAGCCCCTTCGGCTGCTGGCAGGCATGAAACATCGCAATGCGGCCGCCGAGGGAGTACCCGATGAGCCAGAACTTAAGTATGTTGTAACTAAGAAGGGTTCGGGTGAGCAACGTGCTCATCTCGTCAAACCCCGTAACGCCCAGATTCCGGGATCCGCCGTGACCCGGCAGATCCAGATACAGCCGGGGATAATCGCTGAGCCCTTCACCGACCCTCTGCCACTCGCGGCAGTCGCCGGAAAAACCGTGCAAAAAGACCAGCCAGGGATAGCCCGGTTTGCCAGCCTGCTGCACGCCCGAGAGGATCACAGGTGGCTCACCTGCGCCAGCAGGCTTTGCAGGGCCTGCGCACCGTCAGCCTCGTTCACCACCAGCTCAATCAGCGTCGCGCCCGGCTGTTTCCAGGCGCTGCTTAACGCCGCGTCCAGCTGCTCCCAGCTTTCCGGGCGATGGTATTTCAGGCTAAACATCGCCGCGGCGTGTTCGAACTGCACGTTCTGCGGCATCAGATAGAAACGCTCGCGCTCGCTCTGCGGCGTAGGCAGCAGGGAGAAAATCTGCCCGCCGTTGTTGTTGACCACAATCAGCACAAACGGGGCTGACGCCTGACGCAGCAGCGCCAGCGCGTTAAGATCGTAGAGCGCGGAGAGATCGCCCACGATCGCCAGCGTCGATTTCGCGCTGGCGCGCTGCACGCCCGCCGCCGTGGAGATCAGCCCGTCGATACCGCTGGCACCGCGGTTGCTGTACACCGGGTAGCCCGCGGGCAGCTTCGAGAAAGCGTCAATCAGCCGCACGACGAGGCTATTGCCGACAAACAGCTGCCCCTGTTCAGGCAGGTACTGGCGAATGCGGTGCGCCAGCCCGGCTTCGCTAAACGCTTCACAGTGCGCTTTGGTCAGCTCCCACGCCTGGCGCGAAAGGTCCGGGATGGCCACCGCCCAGGGCTTGCGTTTTTCAGCCGGATGAAGCGTCAGCCAGGCGTCGATACTGCTGACCAGACGACGCCCGCGGTGATGCGCCGGGTCAAGCCGTCCCTCCAGCGAATCCACCAGCCAGTACTCTTCCGGCGTGCAGGTGGCCTGCCACTGCAGTAACCGTTTGCCGGTCAAACTCGATCCAAGCTGGACAACAATCTGCGCCTGCGCAAGCTCGGTGACCGCTTTCGCGTTACCCAGCCAGAGGTCGGCACACGGCAGTGGCTGACCGGTCTGGGAAAGCACATCGCCTATCAGCGGCCAGCCGAGGGTTTGCGCCCATTCGGCAACCAGTTTGCCTTCGGCGGCGCTCATGCGCCCGGCAATCACCACGCCGCGCTTCTGCCGCCAGAAGAACCAGTCGCGCTGCTTCGCGCTCTCAAGATGCGTCTGCTCGCGCAGCCACGGTTTTTCACTCTCCCACCAGTCGCCGAGGGACTGCTGCCAGTCAAGACCCGTATCGTCCAGCTCGCCATACAGCGGCTCGGCAAACGGGCAGTTGATATGCAGCGCCCCGCTGCGCAACGTCTCCATAGCGTGATCGACGGTGGAGACCAGCCAGCTTGCCGGAATATCCTGGGTGGGACGCGGTAACGAAATCGTCTGCGAAGGATGCGAAGAAAAGAGCCCCGGCTGGCGAATGGCCTGATTGGCACCGCAGTCGATAAGCTCAGGGGGACGATCGGCCGTCAGTAAGATCAGTTTTTCACCCGTTAATCCGGCTTCAATCAGGGCCGGATAGAGGTTCGCCACGGCGGTACCGGAGGTGACAATCACCGCCACAGGTTCTTTGCTGACCTTCGCCAGCCCCAGCGCCAGATGGCCGAGGCCGCGTTCATCAAAGTGGGTGTGGTGAATCAACGCCCGGTTTTCTGCGGCCGCCAGCGTCAGCGGCGTTGAGCGAGAACCCGGTGCAATACACACGTGCCTGACGCCATGGCGCGTCAGGGCTTCAAGGATCACCGCCGCCCAGCGTCGGTTAAAAGAACTTACTGACATGAGATTGTCCGGTATCAAGAATACGACACAGTATAAATAATAGAAAAAATTGGAATTTTGATATGAATCGGGATTGCGCGAATCTGTATTAATCCCTTAGGAGCAGAGAGCGCAATCCGGCGGCTTTGTTTTCAATCTCCTGCCACTCCTGCTCCGGGTCAGACCCGCTGACAATACCGGCGCCGGCGTAGAGCCGCAGTGAGTCCTCCTGAACGCGCGCGGAGCGCAGCGCCACGCAGAACTCACTCTGTTCGGGGGATAAGTACCCGGCCGAACCGGCGTACCACTCGCGGTTAAAGGGTTCAACCTTCTGGATAAACTCGCGCGCGGGCTGTCGGGGTAATCCGGCAACGGCCGCGGTCGGCTGCAACATGAGCAGGCACTGCTCGTCGTCGGCCTGTTTGAGCTCGGTCCAGATACAGCGGCGCAAATGCTGCACCTTACGCAGGCGTACCACCTGGGGGGGCAGTACCTCAAGCGTCTGCGTAGAGTGCTGAAGACGCTGGCAGATATCTTCCACCACCAGCATATTTTCGCGCTGGTTTTTATCATCATTCAGCAGCCACTCGCCGAGACGCTGCGCCTGGCTATCATCGTTATGGCTGGCGGCGGTGCCAGCGAGCGCTTCCGTGCGCAGCAGCTTGCCGCGCCGCCGCCAGAGACGCTCGGGCGTAGAGCCGAGAAACGCGTTGCTGGCGTCAAATACCATGCAGAAATGATAGCAATGTAAATTCAGGGCGCGGCTGGCGGCCATTAGCGCGACAGGGTTAACGCGCTGCGAGAACTGCAGATCGGTTGCCCGGGCGAGAACCACCTTTTCAAAATCACCGCGCGCGATGGCCTCCGTCGCCGTGCGGATAAGCTTCAGCCATTCGGCCTGCTGCGGCTGATGGGTTTCGTGCTCAACATGCACGGAGAGCGGACGGATAGATTTGGCAGGACGGAGCTGCTGTAAAAAATCCTGCGCGACGCGGGCATCCTCCACAAGCGAGCGGTCGCTCCAGAGCTGAAGGCGCAGCGTGGCGTTGCCGGCAGTACGCCGCCAGAACAGTCGCGGTAAAAATAGGCTCCCCTGTTCGGGGTTAAAGGCGTTCAGGCCGCAGATACGAGTATCACTTGCCGCATTTTGCTCGCGCAAAAACTGCGAGGCTAATGCCAGAGAGGAAAATTGGTTGACCGCCCCCAGCGCGGCCAGCTCTTCATCGCCGTTACGCTGCTGCCAGTAAAACTGCGGATAGCACCGCTGCTCGCCCAGCCAGGCGAGGGGATCGAAAGCATCGTTTAACGGGAAAGAGACGTCGAAATGACGTATGCCGGGTGCTGCGGGTAACGCTTGCGACAGCTGGGAACGCAGTTGCTCCAGCGCGAGGAAAATCGAATTCACGCGAACCTCTCCCTGTTAAAACCTCGTATTATACGGGGTACTGGCAATAAATAGCAGTACCCACGTATAGGGAGTGGTTAAGCGGCTTAACGACGGGCTAACAGAAGCCCCAGAACCAGCCCCACGGCAGCACCCACCCCAATACCCTGCCACGGTTTTTCATGAACGTAATCATCGGCACGGTACACCGCTTTTTTGGCACGATAGTAGTAGGTATCAGACGCATGGCTGACGCGGTTTTTCACTTCATGCAGCGCCTGCTCGGCACGGGCTTTTAGCTCAATATATTTCTGATCGGCAGGGTCGCCGGACGAACGTAACACCTCTTCCAGCGTTTCGCTCAGTAAAGCCAGATCGTCGTCGATACGGGTATCCCAGGATTGAAATGACATAGTTTTCTCCATGTTAGTACACCAGTCCGCTAACTATAGCCAACGCGATGCCATTACGCCTGTTTCACTTCCCGCGCCATGCCGATGTGCGGAATGCCATCTTCATCGTAGACCTGCGTCACCGGCGCAAAACCAAAGTGGCCGTAGAAGGACTGCAGGTGTGCCTGCGCGCCCAGGTATAGCGCCTTGTCCGGCCACTGTTTCCGGCACGCCTCCAGCGTTTTTTCCATCAGCTGATAGCCCAGTTTTTCACCCCGCGCGTTGCCGCTGATGATGACCCGACCAATCACCACGGGCTCAAAATCGTCTTCGCTTTTCAGAATCCTCGCATACGCCACCAGCTCGTTATCCCGCCAGCCGAGGATATGGCGGTTCTCACCAACGAGGTCATCGCCGTCGATGTCCTGATACGGGCAGGTCTGTTCTACAACAAATACTTCACAGCGCAGTTTAAGCAGCGCGTAAAGTTCATTTACGGTGAGGTCACTATGATGTAAATCTTGCCACTGGATCATGTCAGTCTCCTTCCTGGGGTTCATCACGTTATACTAAACCCCTCCCCGTTCGGCAAAGGGCTGATTGCGTTATGGAACTGATTTTTCTGGGTACGTCCGCTGGCGTGCCAACCCGCTCACGGAACGTGACGGCGATCCTGCTGGATCTTAAGCATCCCACCCGCGGCGGGCTGTGGCTGTTTGACTGCGGTGAAGGGACGCAGCATCAGCTGTTACGCACCACTTACCACCCCGGCAAGCTGGATAAAATTTTTATCACCCATCTGCATGGCGACCATCTGTTTGGCCTTCCCGGCCTGCTGTGCAGCCGCTCGATGGCCGGTAACGCCAACCCGCTGACGATTTACGGGCCAGCGGGTATTCGTGAATTTGTAGAAACAACGCTGCGCCTTAGCGGGTCATGGACGGATTATCCGCTGGAGGTCGTTGAGATTGCCGAAGGCCTGGTATTCGACGACGGGGATTATCGGGTTACCGCTCAACCGCTCAATCATCCTGTGGAGTGCTATGGCTACCGCATTGAGGCGCATGATAAACCCGGCGCGCTGGATGCCGCCGCGTTGATGGCCGACGGCGTAAAACCCGGGCCGCTGTTCCAGCGTCTGAAGCATGGAGAGACCGTCACGCTGGAGGACGGACGCGTCATTAACGGCCGGGATTATCTCGCCGCACCGCAGCCCGGCAAAAAGCTGGCAATTTTTGGCGATACGGCCCCGTGCCCGGCGGCGCTCACGCTGGCTCAGGGCGTGGACGTGATGGTGCATGAAGCGACGCTTGAAACGGCGATGGAAGAGAAAGCCAACAGCCGGGGCCACAGCTCCACGCGTCAGGCGGCGCAGCTTGCCCATGACGCGGGCGTAGGGCGGCTCATCGTCACCCACGTCAGCTCGCGCTACGACGCGCGGGGATGCGCAAGCCTGCTGGCAGAGTGCCGCGCGCTGTTCCCGGAATGTGAGCTGGCCGAAGATTTCGCTCAGGTTAGCGTTTAGTCCTTCATTTTTCCCTCAGGATGCCGATAACGATTAAAAGGTCAGCATTTCTCTCGAGGGTAGAATGGATAATTTCCAGAAAGATATTGATGACAGGGCGAATCTGACCCTGTCGAACCGTTTTGAACTGTTGCTGTTCCGTCTTGGCACCTCTCTGAACGAAAATAAATCCGAGCTGTTTGGCATTAACGTTTTTAAGCTGCGTGAAATTGTGCCGATGCCGGAGTTCACGAAACCCGCCGGGATGAAGTCACCGCTGATGGGAATGGTGAATATTCGCGATCAGGTGATCCCGGTGATCGACCTGGCCGCCGTGGCGGGCTGTAAGCCCACCACCGGGCTGAACATCCTGCTGATCACCGAATACGCGCGCAGCGTGCAGGCGTTTGCCGTGGAATCGGTTGAGAACATCATGCGTCTGGACTGGAAGCAGGTGCATGCGGCGGAAACCGCCGTCAGCGGTCGCTACATCACCAGCATCGCGTGTCTTGACGAGAAGACCGATACCAACGATCTGGCGATGGTGCTGGACGTTGAGCAGATCCTGTATGACATCACTCCGGCCAATCACGATCTGCACGCCACGAATCTAAAGACAACCAAATTCCATATCAAACCGGGCGCTGTAGCCATCGTCGCGGAAGATTCCAAAGTGGCGCGCTCGATGCTGGAAAAAGGTCTGCAGGCGATGGAGATCCCCGCGCAGCTGCATATCACCGGCAAAGACGCGTGGGAGAAAATTGGGGTTCTGGCCGCGCAGGCGCAGGCTGAGGGGGTTCCCATCACCGATAAGATCGCCCTGGTGCTGACCGACCTTGAAATGCCGGAGATGGACGGTTTTACGCTGACGCGCAAAATCAAAACCGACCCGATATTGAAGGACATTCCAGTGGTGATCCACTCTTCCCTTTCCGGTAACGCCAACGAAGACCATATTCGCAAGGTGAAGGCGGACGGGTATGTGGCGAAGTTTGAGCTGAACGAGCTGTCGTCAGTGATTGAGGAAGTGCTGGACCGCTCGATGAAGAAGATTGACGGGCCGTTGATTAGCCGCAAGCAGCTGGCTTAAGTCTGGTGCGGGCTGGTGCCCGTCCCTCTCCCACGGGGAGAGGGAGAAAACCATAAAAAACCCGCCGAGGCGGGTTTTTTGTTTTTACATCAGCGGCATCGCTCGCTGCACGATATCAATCAGCGGCTGCGGATAGATACCGAAGATCAGCACCAGCAGCGCGGAGATGAGAACCACTATACCACCGGCGCTGTACTGCCAGTTGGTTGGGGCATCACGGTTGAGCTGCTGAGGCGCGCTCAGGTACAGGCTCACGGCCACGCGCAGGTAGTAGTAGAGACCAATCGCGGAGCCAATAACCACGCCCGCAGTCAGCCACCACAGGTTCGCCTGCACACCGACGGCCAGCACGTAGAACTTACCGATGAAGCCAAGCGTCATCGGGATACCTGCCAGAGAGAGCATCATCACGGTCATCACCGCGGACAGGATCGGACGGTGCCAGAACAGACCACGGTAGGAGAACAGTGAATCGGCATCCGGGCCACGGTACGGGCTGGACATCAGGCTCACCACGCCGAAGGCGCCGAGGCTGCTGAACAGGTAACCGGCCAGATAGACGCCCACGGCTTCCATCGACATCTCACCGCTCTGCAGCGCAATCAGCGCCACCATCAGGTAGCCCAGATGAGAGATAGACGAGTAGCCCAGCAGACGCTTGATGTTGGTCTGGCTCAGCGCCATCAGGTTACCGAAGATGATGGAGACGAACGCGATAATGCCCAGCACCACGCGAACCGCTTCGCTGTCACCAACCGGCGCGTACAGGAACAGACGCATGACCACACCGAAGATAGCGATTTTGCTCGCCGTCGCCAGGAAGGTCGACACCGGAGCCGGAGCGCCCTGGTATACGTCTGGCGTCCACAGGTGGAACGGCACCAGAGAGAGTTTGAAGCCGAGGCCAACAATCATCATGCCCAGACCTGCCAGCAGCAGCGGCTCATGCAGCATGCCGTCACCGAGGCTCTTGCCGAGCGCCATGAAGGAGAGGTTACCGGACTGTGCGTACAGCAGCGCAATACCAAACAGCAGGAACGAGGACGCAGCAGCAGACAGAATGGTGTACTTGATGCTTGCTTCCAGAGAGCGCTTCTGACGGAAGGCGTAACCAATCAGGCCGAACAGCGGCAGAGAGATCAGCTCAATACCGAGGAACAGCGCGGCCAGGTGGTTCGCATTCGCCAGCAGAATGCCGCCCAGCGCGGCAATCAGAACCAGCAGGTAAAACTCTTCTTTGTTGTCGTTGTAGCCTTCGAGCCACGGGTACGCAAAGGTACAGGTTGCCAGGCTCGCCAGCAGCACCAGACCGGTATACAGCATGGCGTAACCGTCAACGCGCATCAGCGGGGTGACGTCCATCGCCCCACCCTGGCCAACAAACCAGAGAGAGACTAACGCGGCGTTCAGGCCGATGACCGACAGCGTGGCATTCAGGAAGTGATTACGTCGCCACGCAATGGAGAGCATCACAACCACCACCGTCAATCCGACGATCAGCAGCGGTAGCAGCGCGATCAGTTGTTGTGGAGTTATTGTCATGGCGAATTACGGCCTTGTAGTAGAAGCAGAATTAACAAACCACTGCTGGATGTTACCCATCGCGCTGTGCGAGGTATCCAGAATCGGCTGCGGGAAGAAGCCCAGCAGCACCAGCAGTACGACCAGCAGCAGGATGATGAACAGCTCACGCAGCGACATCCCCGGCAGTTCTTGTGCAGCAATTTCGCTCTTCGCTTTACCGAAGTATGCGCGGTGCAGCATCGCCAGCGAGTACACGGAAGCGAACACCAGACCAAAGGTGGAGATCACGGTAATCACCGGTACCACTTTGAAGCTGCCGAACAGAATCATAAATTCGCCGACGAAGTTACCGGTACCCGGCATCCCCAGGGTGGCAACCGCGAAGAACATGGAGAGCGCTGGCAGCCATTTAATTTTGCTCCACAGACCGCCCATCATACGCATGTCGCGAGTATGCAGACGTTCGTACAGCTGGCCGCACAGGATGAAGAGGCCGGCTGCGGACAGACCGTGCGCAATCATCTGGATCACCGCGCCCTGGTACGCCAGCTGGCTGCCGGTGTAGATAGCAATCAGCACGAAGCCCATGTGGGAAACGGAGGTATAGGCAATCAGACGCTTGATGTCGTACTGCGTGAAGGCCATCCAGGCACCGTAGAAGATACCGATCACACCCAGCCACATGGCAATCGGTGCGAACTCTGCGGAGGCATTCGGGAACAGCGGCAGTGCGAAACGCAGCAGACCGTAGGCAGCCGTTTTCAGCAAGATGCCCGCCAGGTCAACGGAACCCGCCGTTGGTGCCTGAGAGTGCGCGTCTGGCAGCCAGCCGTGCAGCGGAACGACCGGCATTTTCACCGCGAACGCGATGAAGAAGCCCAGCATCAGCAGGTATTCAACGCCGTGGGACATTGGCGTCTTCAGCAAATCTTCGTAGTTGAAGGTCCAGGTTCCGGTCGCGTTGTGGTGAACAAACACCAGCGCCAGAATGGCAATCAACATCACCAGACCACTCGCCTGGGTATAGATGAAGAACTTGGTTGCCGCCGTGATACGCGTTTTACCGTCGGACGCCTTGTGGCCCCACAGCGCGATCAGGAAGTACATCGGCACCAGCATCATCTCCCAGAAGAAGAAGAACAGGAACATGTCGATGGCAAGGAACACGCCGATCACGCCGCCCAGGATCCACATCAGGTTCAGGTGGAAGAAGCCCTGGTATTTTTCGATTTCTCGCCAGGAGCAAAGTACCGCCAGAACGCCGAGCAGACCGGTCAGCACCACCATCAGCAGCGACAGACCGTCAATCGCCAGGTGGATCGTAATGCCGAAACGCGGGATCCACGGCAGGATGAACTCAGACTGCCACTGCGGAATGCCCGCAGACTGGGTCAGTGAGTAACCGCCCTGCAACCACAGTTGCAGACCAAGCGCGAGCGTCAATCCCATGGTGATCAGCGCGATCCAGCGCGGCATCTTCACGCCAAAGCGTTCAGTCTGCCAGCACAGGAAGCCGCCGATGAAGGGAATTAATATTAGCCAGGGTAGTAACATGGCGATTTACATTCCTTTTTAAGGCCCCCAGCAGGGGCCTGATTTTCAACGAATTCGAATAAAATTCACTTAACGATCAACGCAACACCATCAGCAGCGCCAGCACGACAACCGCACCGATGCTCATTGACGCCACATACCAGCGCAGGTAACCGTTCTCGCTATACAGCAGGCCTTTACCTGCAAAGCGGGAAAGGATCGCCGGGATATTCATCAGGCTGTTCAGTGGATCGCGCTTCAGCAGCCACGCAATGCCCAGGAACGGCTTAACGAAGATCATGTCGTACAGCCAGTCGAAGCCCCACGCGTTGTACCACCAGGTGCCCAGCAGACGGCCCGGCGCACTGTTGGCAACGGCAGTCACCAGCGTACGTTTGCCCAGCCACAGCCATGCAGCGATCAGGATGCCCGCGATAGCGACCACGCCGGAGGTGATTTCAAGCGTCAGAACGCGACCGTGCTCAAGCTCGGTGGTGTCTGGCAGTACGCCCTGCAGCGGCGGCACAATCATCGCGCCAACGAAGGTGGACAGTACCAGTAGCACAATCAGCGGCAGGTGGTGGGTAATCCCCTTCCCTGCGTGAGCGTGAATTTGTTCTTTACCGTGGAATACGATGAAAATCATACGGAAGGTATACAGGGAGGTCATGAACGCACCGACCAGACCCGCAACCATCAGATTGATATGACCATTCGCCATGGCACCCGCAAGGATTTCGTCCTTACTGAAGAAGCCCGCGGTGATCAGCGGCAGTGCCGCCAGCGCCGCGCCGCCCACCAGGAAGCAGACATAGACCAGCGGAATGGACTTACGCAGTCCGCCCATCTTGAAGATGTTCTGCTCGTGGTGGCAGGCCAGAATCACGGAACCGGATGAGAGGAACAGCAGCGCTTTAAAGAACGCGTGCGTCATCAGGTGGAAAATGGCTGCGTCCCACGCCTGAACGCCCAGGGCAAGGAACATGTAGCCAATCTGGCTCATGGTGGAATACGCGAGAACGCGTTTGATGTCGGTCTGCACCAGCGCGGCAAAGCCTGCCAGCACCAGCGTGACCGCACCGACGATACCCACCAGATGCAGAATTTCCGGGGTCATCAGGAACAGGCCATGGGTACGCGCAATCAGGTAAACACCGGCGGTGACCATGGTCGCGGCGTGGATCAGCGCGGAGACAGGGGTTGGACCCGCCATCGCGTCGGCCAGCCACGTCTGCAACGGCAGCTGCGCGGATTTACCCACGGCGCCACCCAGCAGCATCAGCGTTGCCCACCACAGCATATTGTTGCCTGCAGCGAAGTGTGCCGGCGCCAGTTCCACCATTTCGCGGAAGTTCAGCGTGCCCAGTTCGTTGTAAAGAATGAACAGCGCGAAAGCGAGGAAGACGTCACCCACGCGGGTCACGACGAACGCTTTCATGGCCGCTGCGCCATTCTTCGGATCGGTGTAGTAGAAACCGATCAGCAGGTAAGAACAGAGACCCACGCCTTCCCAGCCCAGATACATCAGCAGCAGGTTATCGGCCAGCACCAGAACCACCATGCTGGCGATAAACAGGTTGGTATAGGCGAAGAAGCGGGAGTACCCCTCTTCACCGCGCATATACCAGGAGGCGAACATGTGGATCAGGAAGCCAACGCCGGTGACCACGGAGAGCATGGTCAGCGAGAGGCCGTCCAGCACCAGGTTGAAGCCGATGTTGAAATCACCGACCGACATCCAGGTCCACAGCGGCACGCTGAAAGGCTGACGACCGTTGTTAAAGAAGTCGATACCTGCATACGCTGTGACCAGCGCAGCCAGACCGATGGAGCCAATGCCCACGGTCGCAGACAGATTCTCAGACCAACGGCCGCGAGAAAACGCCAGCAGCACGAAGCCAATCAGCGGAAAAATAATGGTTAAGGCAAGCATGTTCATCCACGCAACTCACTTACTGAATCGATGTTCAGGTTCTGGCGGCGACGATGGAGCTGCAGCAACAGCGCCAGGCCAATACTCGCTTCGGCAGCCGCGAGGCTGATGGCGAGAATGTACATCACCTGACCATCGGTCTGGCCCCAGTAGCTTCCGGCGACCACGAAGGCCAGCGCGGAGGCGTTAATCATGATTTCCAGACCGATCAGCATAAACAGCAGATTGCGGCGGATAACCAGACCGGTCAGACCCAGAACGAATAAAATCGCAGCGAGGATCAGTCCATGTGTTAAGGGGATCATGCGCGCTCCTCCGTTTTTCTTTTCGCGCGGTCGTCAGTGCGGTTGCTCAGCACCTCGCCAGCACGCTCTTCGCGGCCAACGTGGAAAGCAACAACCAGACCAGCCAGCAGCAGCATTGAGGCCAGTTCAACCGCCAGAACGTATGGGCCAAAGAGGGTAATACCGACCTCTTTAGCGCCGATCGGCGTGCCGTCGATGCCCTGATCGTTGACGCCCAGAATGGCGTAAACAATCACCGCCAGCATGATGGCCGACAAAATTGCCGGGCCGATCCACACCTGCGGTTTTAACCACTGACGTTCCTGTTCAATCTCAGAGCCGCCCAGGTTCAGCATCATCACCACGAACACGAACAGCACCATAATGGCCCCGGCGTAGACGATGATTTCCAGCGCACCGGCGAAGTGTGCGCCCAGTGCGAAGAACACTCCGGAAATAGCCAGCAGGGAGATGATTAAGTACAGCAGCGCATGCACCGGATTGGTGTGCGTAATCACTCGCAGCGTAGCCAGGATGGCGATAAGGCCACAGATATAAAAAGCGAATTCCATTGCCCTCTCCTTACGGTAACAGGCTCTTGACGTCGATAGGCTTAGCTTCGTTCTCTGCTTCGCCCTTATCTTTGCCGTCGATTGCCATACCCGCCATCCGGTAGAAGTTATATTCCGGGTATTTGCCCGGACCGGAAATCAGCAGATCCTCTTTCTCGTACACCAGGTCCTGACGCTTGTACTCACCCAGCTCGAAGTCTGGAGTCAGCTGAATCGCCGTGGTTGGGCACGCTTCTTCACACAGACCGCAGAAGATGCAGCGTGAGAAGTTGATGCGGAAGAACTCAGGGTACCAGCGGCCGTCTACCGTCTCTGCTTTCTGCAGAGAGATACAGCCTACCGGACACGCTACCGCACACAGGTTACAGGCAACGCAGCGCTCGGAACCGTCCGGGTCGCGCGTCAGCACGATACGGCCACGGTAGCGCGGCGGCAGATATACCGGCTCTTCCGGGTACATCCGGGTTTCGCGTTTGGCAAACGCGTGCAGGCCGATCATCCAGATACTGCGTACCTGGGTACCGAAGCCTACCAGTAATTCTTTTAAGGTCATGGTCTATAGCCCCTTATGGCTGCTGCCAGAGAATGACAGCGGCCGTTACCAACAAGTTGACGAGCGTCAGCGGCAGGCACACTTTCCAGCCGAAGGACATTACCTGGTCGTAACGCGGACGCGGTAACGCTGCGCGAATCAAAATGAACATCATCATGAAGAACGCGGTTTTCAGCGCGAACCAGATGAACGGCGGTAAGAACGGGCCATGCCAGCCACCGAAGAACAGCGTTACCATCAACGCGGAAATGGTGACGATACCGATGTACTCGCCCACGAAGAACAGACCGAATTTCATACCGGAATATTCAATGTGGTAACCGTCGGCCAGTTCCTGTTCGGCTTCTGGCTGGTCAAACGGGTGACGGTGACACACCGCCACGCCCGCGATAGCAAAGGTAATAAACCCAAAGAACTGCGGGATAACGTTCCAGATGTCGGCCTGGTTGTTGACGATGTCGGTCATGTTGAATGAACCGGCCTGCGCCACCACGCCCATCAGGGAGAGCCCCAGGAACACTTCGTAGCTCAGCGTCTGCGCGGAAGCACGCATCGCACCCAGCAGCGAGTATTTGTTGTTACTGGACCAGCCTGCGAACAGCACCGCGTAAACCGCGAGGCCTGCCATCATCAGGAAGAACAGAATGCCGATGTTCAGATCGGCGACCACCCAGGTCGGGCTGACCGGAACGATAGCAAACGCCAGCAGAAGCGAGGTGAAGGCGATCATCGGTGCCAGAGTAAAGATCACGCGGTCCGAGAAGCGCGGGATCCAGTCCTCTTTAAAGAACATCTTGATCATGTCCGCGACCAGCTGGAGTGAACCACCCCAGCCCACGCGGTTCGGTCCGTAACGGTTCTGGAACAGACCGAGCAGACGACGTTCACCAAAGCTCATGAACGCGCCGCAGGTGACCACCACCAGCAGGATAACAATCGCTTTCAGAATGCTCAGCAGGATGTCGATAAGATCCGGCGTTAACCAACTCATGCTTTTGCCTCCTGCAGATTATCAAGACGCGCACCCGCCAGAACCGGCGCGATGCCAGGCATACCCATCGGCAGACCGACCTGCCCTGCTGTCAGACTTTCAGAAATAATCAGCGGCAGGCTGATGGTCTGGCCGTCATAGCTAAAGGCAATGTTCGCGCCCGCGTTAACGCCAAGCTTCGCGGCATCAGCCGGGTTAAGCTTGATGTACGGCTGCGGCATACGGGTCTGGAAGACCGGTGAACGCTGGGACAGCTCGTCGCTACCGAACAGATGGTAGTACGGCGCGATACGCCAGTTACCTTCCTGCGCCTGGAAGCTCGCTGGAACGGTGGTGAAGAAGTCCAGACCGGTTTCGGAGGCTTCAATCAGGCGCACGCCCGGATCGCCGTGGCGCAGGGAACCACCCACTTCAGCCTGGAACTTGTTCCATGCCTGCGGGGAGTTCCAGCCCGGCGCCCATGCGAATGGGATTTGCGAACGCGGCGCAGACGGCTGGTTGTTCCCTTCCATAGAGAAGGCGAACATGGTGTCTTTATCCTGCGGCTGGCGCGGTTCGTGCACGCTGATATTGGCGCGCATCGCGGTACGGCCGCTGTAGCGGTGCGGTTCACGCGCCAGTTTCTGGCCGCGAATGCGGAAGCTTGCTTCAGGTGCGGCATCTTTAATGCCTGCCAGCTGAGGCAGTTTTTCGACTACCGCGTCGATAACGTGGTCGAGCTGCGTCCAGTCCACTTCACGGCTCTGCACGGTGCTGTGCAGGGAGTGCAGCCAGCGCCAGCTTTCCAGCATCACGGTGTTGCTGTCGTAATACGCCGGATCGTAAACCTGGAAGAAACGCTGGGCGCGACCTTCGTTGTTGATAACGGTACCGTCGCTTTCTGCGAAGCTTGCCGCAGAGAGCACCAGGTGCGCTTTATCCATAATCGCGGTGCGCTGATGGTCAATGACCATTACCAGCGGCGCTTTGGAGAGCGCGGCGTCAACGCGAGCGGCAGAGGCGTGGCGATGCAGATCGTTTTCCAGCACCACAACGGCGTCAGCAGAACCGGATTCCAGTTCGCTTAACGCTGCTTCCAGCGAGCCGCCGCCAATCATACCCAGACCGATGCTGTTCACCGCACGGGCAATCATGGTCACGCCGACGTCCGCACCGCGGCCTTTCAGGGCTTTGGCAACGTTGGCTGCCGCCTGAATGATCTCCGCGCTACCGGCGTTGGTACCGGAAATAATCAGCGGTTTCTTCGCACCCGCCAGGGCCTGAACAATCACGTCAACCTTGTTTTGCAGGTCGCGATCCAGTTCAACGGCCGGCGAGCTGCTGTCCAGCGCGTGGGCAATGGCAAAGCCGAGGCGCGCCTGATCTTCAACCGGTGCGCAGTAGGTCCACGCAGCGATATCATCCAGACGGGTGTTGTCGACGTTCGTCACAAACAGAGGATGCTTCGCGCGCTGGCCGATGTTGAGGATCGCCGCAATCTGCCAGTCAGCCACTTTCTGCGCCGCTGCCATTTCACGTGCTTTCCCCTTCACCGCCTGGCGAACCGCCAGAGCCGCACGTGCGCCCGTCTGCGTCAGGTCTTCACCCAGCACCAGGACCGCATCATAAGATTCGATTTCGCGCAGCGCAGGGGTATGAATACCACCTTCACGCAGCACTTTCAGTACCAGCTGCAGACGTTCCTGCTCGCCCTGAGCGATACCGGTATAGAAGTTTTCCGCTCCAACCAGCTCGCGCAGCGCGAAGTTGCTTTCGATGCTGGCGCGCGGGGAGCCGATACCGATCACTTTCTTCGACTGACGCAGAATATCTGCCGCGCCCTGCATCGCCTGCTCAGCGTTCAGGGTGATGAAGTCGTCGCCACGGCGCTGAACCGGCTGACGCGGACGGTCTTTCAGGTTCACATAGCCATAGCCGAAACGACCGCGGTCGCACAGGAAGTAGTGGTTAACGGTGCCGTTGTAACGGTTTTCGATACGACGCAGCTCGCCGTAACGCTCACCCGGGCTGGTGTTACAGCCGAGGGAACACTGCTGGCAGATGCTTGGCGCAAACTGCATGTCCCATTTACGGTTGTAACGCTCGGAGTGGGTTTTATCCGTGAATACGCCGGTCGGGCAGATTTCTACCAGGTTACCGGAGAATTCGCTTTCAAGCGTACCGTCTTCCGGACGACCGAAGTAGACGTTATCGTGCGCGCCATATACGCCCAGATCCTGACCGTCTGCGTAGTCTTTGTAGTAACGCACGCAGCGGTAGCAGGCGATGCAGCGGTTCATTTCGTGAGAGATGAACGGCCCCAGATCCTGGTTACGGTGGGTACGCTTGGTAAAGCGATAGCGACGGAAGCTGTGGCCGGTCATCACGGTCATATCCTGAAGGTGGCAGTTACCGCCCTCTTCACAGACCGGACAGTCGTGCGGATGGTTGGTCATCAACCATTCCACAACGCTTTCGCGGAACTGTTTGGCTTCTTCGTCATCAATCGAAATAAAAGTGCCTTCGGTGGCTGGCGTCATACAGGACATCACCAGGCGACCACGCGTGTCTTCCGCGTTTTGATATTGCTTCACCGCACACTGGCGGCAAGCACCGACGCTGCCCAGCGCCGGATGCCAGCAAAAGTACGGAATATCGAGGCCAAGAGACAGACAAGCTTCCAGCAGGTTGTCCGCCCCGTTGACTTCGTATTCTTTGCCGTCTACATGAATCGTAGCCATTAGCATGCTTCCAGTTGGCTCGGTCGAAACCGAGCGTTAATCAAAATTCTTGTCGTTACCAGCGCGCTTTAAGCAGGTTCGGCTGAATCCCATTGATGGCATGGGTATTGCTGAACGGCTGCTTGATGCCTGCTTCGAACTCGTCGCGGAAATATTTGATCGCGCTCTGCAGAGGTTCGACGGCACCCGGTGCGTGGGCACAGAAGGTTTTACCCGGGCCTAAGAATCGACACAGTTGCTCAAGCGTTTCGATATCTCCAGGCTGGCCTTCGCCACGTTCGATTGCACGCAGGATCTTCACGCTCCACGGCAGACCATCACGGCACGGTGTACACCAGCCGCAGGACTCGCGGGCGAAGAACTCTTCCAGGTTACGTACCAGCGAGACCATGCCGATCTCGTGGTCGACGGCCATCGCCAGCGCCGTACCCAGACGGCTGCCTGCTTTACCAATGCTTTCGAATTCCATTGGCAGGTCGAGGTGGGCTTCGGTCAGGAAGTCTGTCCCTGCCCCACCCGGCTGCCAGGCTTTGAATTTCAGGCCATCGCGCATGCCGCCAGCGTAGTCTTCAAGAATTTCACGTGCGGTGGTACCGAACGGCAGTTCCCAGACGCCAGGATTTTTAACGCGACCAGAGAAGCCCATCAGCTTAGTACCAGCATCTTTACTTGAGGAGATGCCCTGATACCACTCCACGCCGTTGGCGAGGATAGCCGGAACGTTACACAGGGTTTCAACGTTGTTTACGCAGGTCGGTTTACCCCATACGCCGGAACTTGCCGGGAACGGTGGCTTGGAACGCGGGTTCGCGCGGCGGCCTTCCAGGGAGTTAATCAGCGCGGTTTCTTCACCGCAGATATAACGCCCTGCGCCGGTGTGCACGAACAGTTCAAAGTCAAAGCCGGTACCCAGGATGTTTTTACCCAGCAGGCCCGCTTCGGTGGCTTCGGCAATCGCGCGACGCAGGTTTTCCGCCGCTTCAATGTACTCACCGCGCAGGAAGATGTAGCCACGGTAGGCTTTCAGCGCAAACGCGGAGATCAGCATGCCTTCCACCAGCAGGTGCGGCAGCTGTTCCATCAGCATGCGGTCTTTATAGGTGCCCGGCTCCATTTCATCGGCGTTACACAGCAGGTAACGGATGTTCATGGATTCGTCTTTCGGCATCAGGCTCCACTTCAGACCGGTGGAGAAGCCCGCGCCGCCGCGGCCTTTCAGGCCGGAGTCTTTCACCGCGTTAACGATGTCGTCCGGCGCCATGCCGCCAAGGGCTTTACGCGCTCCGGCATAGCCGTTTTTGCTCTGGTATTCGTCGAGCCATACCGGCTGTTTGTCATCGCGCAGACGCCAGGTCAGCGGATGCGTCTCAGCAGTACGAATTACAGTTTTCATTTGTACTGCTCCAGCAGGTCAGGAATCGCTTCCGGCGTCAGATGGCTGTGAGTGTCCTCATCAATCATCATGGTCGGCCCCTTGTCGCAGTTACCCAGGCAGCAGGTTGGCAGCAGGGTAAAGCGTCCATCGAACGTGGTCTGGCCCGGCTTGATATTGAGCTTTTTCTCAATCGCAGCCTGAATGCCCTGATAACCGGTGATGTGGCAGACCACGCTGTCACAGTAGCGGATCACATGGCGGCCAACCGGCTGACGGAAGATCTGGCTGTAGAACGTGGCCACGCCTTCTACGTCGCTTGCCGGAATACCCAGCACTTTCGCGATCTCATAGATCGCCCCATCCGGCACCCAACCACGCTGTTTCTGTACGATTTTCAGCGCTTCAATGGACGCCGCACGCGGGTCTTCGTAGTGGTGCATCTCGTGCTCAATCGCGGCACGTTCTGCTTCACTCAGCTCAAAAGCCTCGGTTTGTGGTTGTTGATTCTCGTGCATAATTAGCGGTCCACATCTGACATAACAAAATCGATACTACCCAGATACACAATCAGGTCGGAGACCAGACTGCCGCGGATGGCGGACGGGATCTGCTGCAGGTGCGCAAAGCTCGGCGTACGCACGCGGGTACGGTAGCTCATGGTGCTGCCGTCACTGGTCAGGTAGTAACTGTTAATACCCTTGGTCGCTTCAATCATCTGGAAGGATTCTTGCGCCGGCATGACCGGACCCCAGGAAACCTGCAGGAAGTGGGTGATCAGGGTTTCGATATGTTGCAGCGTGCGCTCTTTCGGCGGCGGCGTTGTCAGCGGGTGATCCGCCTTGAACGGGCCTTCCGGCATGTTGTTGAGGCACTGCTCAAGGATGCGCAGACTCTGGCGCAGCTCTTCTACTTTCAGCATCACGCGGGTGTAGCAGTCGGAGACACCGCCGCCCACCGGGACTTCAAAGTCGAAGTTCTCGTAGCCAGAGTAAGGACGGGCTTTACGCACGTCGAAATCAATACCGGTCGCACGCAGACCTGCACCTGTCGTACCCCACTCCAGCGCTTCTTTCGCGCCGTAGGCAGCAACGCCCTGGGAACGGCCTTTCAGAATGGTGTTACGCAGCGCGGCTTTCTCGTATGACGCCAGACGTTTTGGCATCCAGTCGAGGAACTCACGCAGCAGACGGTCCCAGCCGCGCGGCAGATCGTGTGCCACACCGCCGATACGGAACCAGGCCGGGTGCATACGGAAACCGGTAATCGCTTCCACCAGATCGTAGATTTTCTGACGGTCGGTAAAGGCGAAGAAGACCGGGGTCATCGCGCCGACGTCCTGAATGAACGTGGAGATGTACAGCAGGTGGCTGTTGATACGGAACAGTTCTGACAGCATAACGCGAATCACGTTAACGCGATCCGGCGTAACGATACCCGCCAGTTTCTCAACGGCCAGCACGTATGGCATTTCGTTGACGCAGCCGCCGAGGTACTCGATACGGTCGGTATACGGAATGTAGCTGTGCCAGGACTGACGCTCGCCCATCTTCTCAGCACCACGGTGGTGGTAGCCGATGTCAGGCACGCAGTCGACAATCTCTTCGCCATCAAGCTGAAGAATAATACGGAATGCACCGTGCGCAGACGGGTGGTTTGGACCGAGGTTGAGGAACATGAAGTCCTCGTTGTCGGTACCGCGCTTCATGCCCCAGTCTTCCGGTTTGAAGGTCAGCGCTTCCATTTCCAGATCCTGTTTGGCTTTGGTCAGCTCAAACGGATCGAATTCGGTTGCACGTGCCGGGTAGTCTTTACGCAGCGGGTGGCCGGTCCAGGTCTGCGGCATCATGATGCGCGTCAGATGCGGGTGGCCGTCGAAGGTCATGCCGAACATTTCCCAGGTTTCACGCTCATACCAGTTCGCGTTCGGGAAAAGTTTGGTGATTGTCGGCAGATGCATGTCGTTTTCAGACAATGCCACCTTGAGCATGATATCCGTATTACGGTCTATTGAGATCAGGTGGTAGAAAACGGAAAAATCCGCAGCAGGGAGACCCTGGCGGTGGGTACGCAGACGTTCATCCATGCCGTGTAAGTCAAACAGCATGACGTACGGTTTTGGCAATTTCTTGAGGAAATCGACAACTTCCAGCAATTGCTCACGCTTCACCCAAACAACGGGTACCCCGGTGCGGGTAGCCTGAACAGTAAAGGCATCCGGCCCAAAACGGTTGCGCAGTTCGCCAATGACTGGGTCATCCAGATGATCCCGGGTCTGCCAGGCGGCTTCTTGCGCGGTTAAGTCGGTCATATTGTTCACCATTGCAAATGGTCCGTGGTGACTGTTGAGCCTGGCTTCGCGCTATTTGAGTAGTGATATGCGAAGGTGTTCTCCAGGCCTACAGGCGCAAATTAAATTTCGTCAGGCGTACGCAGGTTGGTGACGGCAATACGTTCACCACGTTTACGCTCGCGCTCAGACTGCATGTTCGCGCGATACACACCCTGATCGCCAACAACCCACGACAGTGGGCGACGTTCTTTACCGATAGATTCCTGCAGCAGCATCAGCGCCTGCATGTAAGCTTCCGGACGTGGCGGACAACCCGGGATGTACACATCCACTGGGATAAATTTATCTACGCCCTGCACGACGGAATAAATGTCGTACATACCGCCAGAGTTTGCACATGCGCCCATGGAGATAACCCATTTTGGCTCCAGCATCTGGTCATAAAGACGCTGAATAACAGGTGCCATCTTGGTAAAGCACGTACCGGCTACCACCATCAGGTCAGCCTGACGCGGGGAAGCACGGAGTACCTCGGCCCCAAAACGCGCAACGTCATGCACCGCAGTGAATGACGTCACCATTTCAACGTAGCAGCAAGAAAGGCCAAAGTTGTAAGGCCAGATGGAGTTCTTACGACCCCAGTTGACCATATCGTGCATGGCATGTTCGAGCTTGCCCATGTACACGCTTTTATTGACTTCTTGCTCCAGGGGGTCGGTTACGATCTCCTGTTTTTGCAGGGGGTAACGGTCATTCTCACCGTTAGGATCTATGCGGGTGAGCGTATAATCCATCTTATTGCCTCGCTGTTACTGCTGACGATTAGAGATACTGTTTTCCGGGTTGATGTGTTCACGACGTGAACGCGCAGGCGTCCAGTCAAGCGCGCCAATACGCACCAGATAAACCAGACCGGCCAGTAGCACTAAAATGAAAATTGCGGCCTCGACAAAGCCCACCCAACCACTTTCGCGGATGGACGTTGACCATGCGAAAAGGTAAAGCGCTTCCACGTCGAAGATGACGAAGAACATGGCTACCAGATAGAACTTGGCAGACAGGCGTAAGCGAGCGGAACCTACTGAATCAATACCTGATTCGAAAGGTGTGTTTTTGTGCCTTGCACGGGCGCGACCGCCCAGGAACCAGCCGCCGACTAACATCAGGCAGCACAGGCCAATGGCTACAATAAGAAAGATTGCGAATGCCCAGTGATGAGCGATGACTTCTGTGGATGTTGACATACTCATTGCTTACTCATCAAAAGTGATACCAACGACACTGCTCTTGCTGGCAGATGGGCATCACATCGATTCATGGGGAGGAACAAATAACCTTACACTAACTGTCAGAAATGAGACGTAGACAGCAAAATGATGGGGTTTTTTACTCCTTTCTATAACCTATTGTCAACTTTAACAAAGGTTTCTTCACATTAAATTACATCGAGCGATTCTCATTAACATTTGGTGCCCTTTAACCCTGGTGGGTGCATGACTTTCCGTCAAATGTATGTTGTTGAATCGTGTCCGTTTCGGAAGTAAAAAAAATAACCCTCCTATTTTGACAGGATTTGCCAACGATTCCTCCCCCCAAATAGGAGTATTTTCTTGATCTGCGACACGCTTTTGTTAATTCAACATGGAAAACGGCAACATATTTCCTGTTTTTTTAACATGAGAGGGATATGGGCGAAGTTAGAACGGAAAACGGACAAGTTTTAAGCAAAAGTATTCAGCTTATTGATAAATAAGAGAGTATCCTGAAAACCCTTGCGCCATAAGCGGGTATTATTGCGTAAAAAAAGCCACTGCATGTGAAAATCACACGAGTGGCTGTTTTTTACACTTACATTTTGTTACCAGAATATTGAGCTATCGATCACTCAAAATCCCCTTCGACGATCAGGGAGTCATCCCCCCCTTCGGAGGTAATGCGCTCGAACTGCCACGGATTATGGTAGTTTTCCATCGCCTCGAACACCACTTTGGCCAACTCGTTATGGCTGGACGAATTGTGGCAGAGCAGATACTCCGTATCCGGCAGCGCAGGGAGACCATCGGATTTCCCCAGGACGCGCAGATCGGGACTCATCATCTCTACCGGACGGGCCGTTACGCCCAGACCGGCCTTCACGGCGGCACGAACCGCTGGCAGCGTGGAAGCCACATACGCCAATCGCCACGGAATGTTGGCCTCATTCAGCGCCGTAAGCACCATATCGCGGAACGGGCTCGGATCATCCAGTAATACCAGCGGAACCGGCTCCCCTTTTTGCAGCACGTACTCGGCTGCGCAATACCAGTGCGTAGGTGATGTGCGCAACGTCAGGCAATCAAACTGCCCGGGACGATGCGTCGTCACCACCAGGTCGACTTTATGCTCATTTAACATCTCAACCATAAAGGCATTACGTTTTACGCTAACGTCCAGCGCAAGCTTCGGATAAACCGAACTAATACGGTTGAGAAGAAACGGCAATATCGTATCCGCTGACTCATCAGATGCGCCTAACGTTAGCACCCCTTGAAGGTTGCTAAACATTAATGACATACATGCTTCATCATTAAAGCGAAGAATTTTCCTGGCATAACCCAGTAGCTGAATACCGTGTTCCGTTAAGAGCTTATTACGCCCGTGTCGTGCAAAAAGCTCTTTACCAACCAGTTGCTCCAGCCGCTGCATTTGCTGGCTAACGGCGGACTGAGTTCGGCAAACGGCGGCAGCAGCTGCTGCAAAAGTGTTGAGATCGGCGACCGCAACAAACGTTCTCAGCAGATCGAGGTCGAGATTCATTATCGGACGATTTGCATTTATCATATCTATTCACTTTCAGGTTGCTCGTGCGGAGCTGCCCGGGTTGAAGCTGTGTGTAACAGTTAAGCAATTCCCTCTGAAGGTTTTCCCTCGCATCCCGGCCCGGCAGACTGCCTGACAGATAGTTATTGTGCTGCTTTATATCAACAGTCAGAAAGCACGTTTCATGACGTTATTTTTATTCTCTTAAACGTTCAGGATATTTAGATGTTCGCAGGTTTATGTAAATTACATTAAAGGTATAACACCTTTTCTGCCATCTTTATCGCAGCGCTGTCAACGTAGCAGGAGATGTGCGACACATTCCAGCCAGAGATAACTCCAACAATAACAATCAATTAATTCGAAAAGTCAGTGCCAGATATACAAAATTCTTGCATCTGCACTCTGCTTTCCTGAAAGACATCTTAACCCAAATCCACTTTATTTATAAGTCTTATTGCAATATTGAGGATTAAAGAAGAATGTTAAGCTTCTAAACTAATTTTATTAAAATTAACTAAAGTTGCATTTTATAGGTTAATAATAAATAAATTTTAATTTAGATTAAGACCATTCATTAATGGCACTTAACATTAATTTCACATGAGCAACTTTTAGCCACATTATGCTTTTACAGGAACATGTATCAAGCATTCAGGTTTTACGAAAAGTCACGCAGGGTGATTGCTACCGTTGTCAGGTTCACCACTTATTTTTATTAGCACAATATACAGAATCCTGACAAATGAATAGCACATTTAACCTATCAGCGTGCCATACGCACAACTTTAAGACAGTAAAAAAGCTAACGCACAGCGAAAAAGATTTATCAAAATTTTGCTTCCGGCACAAAATCTTCTACTGCACACCCTTCAAAACGAAGCGAGGGGGGAGTACATTATTCCGTGCTGACTTCCACGGCAGGGAGTGGCAATAATAGCGAAAAGGTTAAAGGTTCATGTCCCCTATCGAAAAATCCAGCAAGCTAGATAACGTCTGTTATGACATCCGCGGCCCGGTTCTGAAAGAGGCAAAACGCCTTGAAGAGGAAGGCAACAAGGTTCTGAAACTCAACATTGGTAACCCTGCGCCATTTGGTTTTGAAGCGCCGGATGAAATTCTGGTTGACGTGATCCGCAACCTTCCTACTGCGCAAGGCTATTGCGATTCCAAAGGCCTTTACTCCGCACGTAAAGCCATCATGCAGCATTATCAGGCACGCGGTATGCGCGATGTTACCGTTGAAGATATTTATATCGGCAACGGCGTCTCTGAACTGATCGTGCAGGCGATGCAGGCGCTGCTGAACAGCGGGGACGAAATGCTGGTTCCCGCGCCGGACTATCCGCTGTGGACGGCTGCCGTATCACTGTCGAGCGGGAAAGCCGTGCACTATCTGTGCGACGAGTCCTCCGACTGGTTCCCGGACCTCGATGATATTCGCGCAAAAATCACCCCCCGCACGCGCGGCATCGTGATCATTAACCCGAACAACCCAACGGGCGCGGTGTACTCAAAAGAGCTGCTGATGGAGATCGTCGAGCTCGCCCGCCAGCACAACCTGATCATCTTTGCCGACGAAATTTACGACAAGATCCTGTACGACGCGGCACAGCACCACTCCATCGCCGCGCTGGCCCCGGATCTGCTGACCGTCACCTTTAACGGCCTGTCAAAAACCTACCGCGTGGCCGGTTTCCGTCAGGGCTGGATGGTCTTAAACGGTCCGAAAAAGCACGCCAAAGGCTATATTGAAGGGCTGGAGATGCTGGCCTCCATGCGTTTATGTGCCAACGTTCCGGCGCAGCACGCGATCCAGACGGCGCTGGGTGGTTATCAGAGCATTAGCGAGTTCATCGTTCCCGGTGGTCGCCTGTACGAACAGCGCAACCGCGCGTGGGAGCTGATCAACGATATACCGGGCGTCTCCTGCGTGAAGCCGAATGGCGCGCTCTATATGTTCCCGAAAATTGACGCAAAGCGCTTCAATATTCATGACGACCAGAAAATGGTGCTGGATTTCCTGCTGCAGGAAAAAGTGCTGCTGGTTCAGGGGACGGCGTTTAACTGGCCGTGGCCGGATCACGTGCGTATCGTGACGCTGCCGCGCGAAGATGACCTCGAAATGGCCATCAGCCGCTTCGGGCGCTTCCTGGCCGGATACCATCAGTAATCTAAAAATCAGGCTACTTCGGTAGCCTGATTTGCATCTTCCCTCCCCTCCCCGCACAATGAACGCCTGTCGCAGTGAAGACAAAAGGTATCCTATGAGTCAGAGTCATTTCTTCGCCCACCTCTCCCGCCTGAAACTCATCAACCGTTGGCCGCTGATGCGCAACGTGCGCACAGAGAACGTATCAGAGCACAGTCTGCAGGTTGCCATGGTTGCTCATGCGCTGGCCGCCATTAAAAACCGCAAATTCAACGGTCAGGTCAATCCAGAGCGCATCGCCCTGCTGGCGATGTACCACGATGCGTCAGAAGTGCTGACCGGCGACCTGCCTACGCCGGTGAAATATTTCAACTCGCAGATTGCGCAGGAATACAAGGCCATCGAAAAGATTGCCCAGCAGAAGCTGATTGACATGGTGCCGGATGAGTTGCGCGACATTTTCGAGCCGCTCATCGATGAGCATCAGTACACGGAAGATGAAAAGTCGCTGGTCAAGCAGGCCGACGCGCTCTGCGCCTATCTGAAGTGTCTGGAAGAGCTGTCCGCGGGGAATAACGAATTTTTACTGGCGAAAACGCGTCTGGAAAAAACGCTGGAATCCCGCCGCAGCGCAGAGATGGACTATTTTATGCAGGTGTTTGTGCCGAGTTTCCATCTTTCGCTGGATGAGATTAGCCAGGATTCACCGTTGTAATTTTTAGCCGGGTGGCGGCTGCGCCTTTCCCGGCCTACGTTTCTGCGCTCACGCTAAAACGGGAATAAAACCGGGATTAACACCACGCACACCACCATCACCAGCACGGTGAACGGCACGCCCAGCTTCACAAAATCACTGAACCTATAATTCCCGGGCCCCAGTACCAGCGTGTTCACCGGTGAAGAGACCGGCGTCATAAATGCCGCGGAAGCAGCCATCGCCACCATCATCGCAAAGGGATACGGCGACACGCCCATGGATTTGGCCATCGCCAGCGCAATCGGCGCCATTAGTACCGCCGTCGCGGTGTTGGAGATAAACAGACCGATGGTGGCGCACATGATAAACAGACAGACCAGCATCATGTACGGCCCATACTCGCCGCCAACGTCCATTAAGCCTTTAACGATCAGATCCACCCCGCCGGTTTTTTGCAGCGCCAGGGCGAAGGGCATCATCCCGACGATGAGAATAATGCTCGGCCAGTGAATGGCTTTATACGCGCTTTCGGCGTCAATGCAGCGGAATTTGCCCATCAACAGGCAGGCGATAATTGCCGCGACCGGATTAGGGATTTCATCGGTCAGCATCAGCGCCACCATCAGCACCAGACAAAAAATCGCGTGGGGCGCCTGGCTGTGCGCCGGGGAGGCATCGCTCTCCTCGACAGGCATGTTGAGCACCACAAAATCGCGCCCTTTTTGCCCGAGCTGGCTAATCAGCTTCCAGTTACCGACAACGAGGAAGATATCGCCCAGCAGGATCGGCTCATCCACCACCGCCCCTTCCATCGCCACGCCATCGCGCTTCAGCCCCACGACATTCAGGCCATAGCGGGTTCGGAATCCCATTTCCCGCACAGTTTTGCCCAGCAGTTCCGATTCCGGGATCAGCGATACTTCGGCCATGCCGACATCCAGCGCCTGATCGGAGAAATACTCCCCGCGCAGCACCATCGGTTCCAGCAGCTGTTCGCTGCAAAACTCGCGCAGATCCACGTCCGCGGTGGACATATCAATCAGCAGGACGTCCCGCGCGCGGAACTCCGACACCCCGTTGACGTTGACAATAACCCGACGAAAACGACGCCAGCGCTCTACGCCGATAACATTCGCGCCATAGCGCTCACGCAGCTTCAGGTCGTCAAGACGCTGTCCCACCATCGGCGAGCCGGGACGAATAGCCAGACGGCGCGCGCGCCCGGTAAGACGGTACTCTTTAATCAGATCGCGGAAGGTGCGTCGCTTCCACCCTTCTTTATTTTTGTCCTGTTTTTCACCTTTCAGGGCAAACCGGGTCAGCAGCATGTAGACCACGCCCATCACCAGAATGACCAGCCCAAGCGGGGTGACGCTGAAAAAACTGAAGCCCTGAAATCCTTCCCGGATAAGCTCGCTGTTGACGACCAGGTTCGGCGGCGTTGCCACCAGCGTCATCATGCCGCTGATCAAACCGGCAAAACTCAGGGGCATCATCAGGCGCGACGGCGAGATCTGCATCCGCATGGAGACGCTCAGCACCACCGGAATAAAGATGGCGACCACGCCCGTTGAGCTCATAAACGCCCCCAGCCCGGCGACGGTCACCATAAGGTAGATAAGCATTTTGGTTTCGCTGCTGCCCGCCACCTTCACCAGCCACGACCCCATGATGGTTGCCACGCCGGTACGCACCAGCCCATCACCGATAATAAACAGGGCGGCAATCAGGATAACGTTAGGATCGCTAAACCCGGAAAACGCTTCCGGTAGCGTGAGCGTTCCGCTCAGCACAAACGCCACGATGACAAACAAGGCGACGGCGTCCATGCGTACCTTGCCCGTTGCAAAAAGAAGGATGGCGATTAAAAGCAGGCTCAGGACCCAAATCAGTTCACCGTTCACAACATGTCCTTGTCAGTGGGAGATGAGGAATTGTGCCATAAAAAAGCCCCAGCAATGTGGGGCTGTATCATGGGATTACAGTTTTAGCGAGACGGTTACCACTCCGTCAGAGGCTTTCGAAACTGCCAGCGCCGTCAGCGAATCCAGCACAAAGTCTGCCTCCTCCAGGCGGGGAGATCCCGCCGGAACATTCACCGCGATAACGTGGCTTCCGGCGTTCAGCCCGGCCAGTACGCCAGCGGCCGCATCTTCCACCACCACGCATTCTGCGGGCGCGAGGCCCAGCAGTTCAGCGCCCAGTAAAAACGCGTCGGGCTCCGGTTTACCGCGCTTTACGCGCTCCGCAGTGATAAACACTTCCGGCTTCGGTAAACCTGCCGCCTTATGACGAGCGTGGGCGACGGGAATGGAGCCTGATGTAACGATAGCCCACGGGATCTGCGCCTCGTTCAGATGCTCAAGCAATTCGCGCGCGCCCGGTAAGGCTGTGATGCCGTCCGTATCCGTGGCTTCAATGTGTTCCAGGTATTTGAACTCCGCCTGAATTTCGTCCTCAGAACTTCCGGCCAGGAAGTGCCGTAGCGAGGTGATGGCCTGTTTGCCATGGATAAAATTCAGCACGTCCTGATGGTCGATGCCATGTCGGTCAGCCCAATGGCACCATGAACGCTCCACAACCGGCAGCGAATCCACCAGCGTACCGTCCAGATCAAACAGAAAACCTCTACACTGCACACGCACCTCCGTCAGGCATTAATGATTTGTTGAATTTCGTTGCTGCTTAAATGGTACTGGCGCGGGCAGGCGTGCCACGCGCTTAGCATTCGCTGATATTTATCCCACATTGGGGTCTGCGCGTTGAAGCCGTGGGTACCCGCGTCAAAGTGGGTATAGCGCCCTTCTGTATTCACCATAAAGCGAACATAGCTCAGATAACGCGCTTCCGTTGCGGCATCAAAGCCTAAGAAGGTCACGCGGCGCTCGTCGATGGACTGCCGATCTTTGAGATTCGTCCAGGACACGTGCAGGGCGTGATACATCTCCATAATGTCGATCACGATGCGACAGGTTTCTTCTTTCAGCTCGCCAAACTCTCGGTCCAGTTCGCGCATTTGCAAACCAAAACCGCGTTCGACGATGGTTTGCAGGCGGCTGTAGCGCGCAGCGTTATCGGGATCAAGCATAGTCATCATCTTGTACTGGTTGGACAAAATCAGACGTTGAGCATGGGTCATTTCCATCTTTCGACTCCTGTAGCGCATTGCACTTAAAAAAAAGACACGGTAACTGATTGTTACTGTGCCTTCTTTTCGTCGTCGTTTCGATGATCAATCACAAGTCATCGAGGAATGTTTTATCCAGTTGCTTAAAAGCACGCTTTAATGTGTCCGCCAGCGCCTGGTAATCCGGCTTGCCTTCAACCGGGGCGAGCGCCTGCCCGGCCTCCTCCAGTTTTCCGCGCACTTCATAAAACCAGTGTAAAATAGAAGGGGGAAGCGGAGTGATGGACCGTTTACCTAACCACCACAGGCCCTGCATCGGCAGGCTTAAGGCGAAGAGCGCCGTCGCGACGGCAGGACCAAGCTGCCCGCCCAACGCAATCTGCCAGCACAGCGTAAAGACAGCGACTGGCGGCATAAAGCGAATCGCATAGCGCGTGGCGCGAATGGTGCGATTCTCAATGAACATCGGCGCAAGGCGCTTTTCCATCGGCCACGTCTTTGCGTAATGCTGTCCCCGACGAAACAGACTAAAAAAATTTACGGACGGGTTCTCTGGTGTCGACATGGCTGTACCTCAACTTCACATATAAAAATTAAAATTTTCGTGCAAAACCACAACAAGCTATGACAACGTTCAAAATATTTTGTCATCTCTACCCCGTATCGGGTATCCTGTGCCAGCCTGATAGGGCCATAGACGAGAATCATTAACTCGTCAAATTATTGCACATTATGCCATTGGCTGAAAATTGTGCAAAATGGCATAAAATCATAGTTATTTCTTCCATCATGCCACAATGTTCGTTTGGCATGATGTTAATCATAAATGTCCGAGTCCTCATGCGTTACGCTGTTAGACTCACTGACGTTTTTTTAGCCACGTATCAATAATAGGTACTTCCATGTCGAGTAAGTTAGTACTGGTTCTGAACTGCGGTAGCTCCTCACTGAAATTCGCCATCATCGATGCGCTCAACGGTGACGAATACCTCTCTGGTTTGGCCGAATGTTTCCATCTGCCTGAAGCACGTATCAAGTGGAAGATGGACGGCAGCAAACAAGAAGCGGCTTTAGGTGCAGGCGCCGCTCACAGTGAAGCGCTGAACTTTATCGTTAACACTATTCTGGCACAAAAACCAGAACTGTCTGCTCAGCTGACTGCGATTGGTCACCGTATCGTCCACGGCGGCGAAAAATACACCAGCTCCGTCGTCATCGACGAATCTGTGATCCAGGGCATCAAGGACTCTGCGTCCTTCGCACCGCTGCACAACCCGGCTCACCTGATCGGTATCGCTGAAGCGCTGAAATCCTTCCCGAATCTGAAAGACAAAAACGTGGCCGTATTCGACACCGCGTTCCATCAGACCATGCCGGAAGAGTCTTACCTCTATGCCCTGCCATACAGCCTGTACAAAGAACACGGCGTACGTCGCTACGGCGCACACGGCACCAGCCACTTCTATGTGACTCAGGAAGCCGCTAAAGTCCTGAACAAGCCGGTTGAAGAACTGAACATCATCACCTGCCACCTGGGCAACGGTGGTTCTGTTTCTGCTATCCGCAACGGTAAATGTGTTGATACTTCCATGGGTCTGACCCCGCTGGAAGGTCTGGTGATGGGTACCCGTTCCGGTGACATCGACCCGGCGATCATCTTCCACCTGCACGACACCCTGGGCATGAGCGTTGACCAGATCAACAAAATGCTGACCAAAGAGTCTGGCCTGCTGGGTCTGACCGAAGTCACCAGCGACTGCCGTTACGTTGAAGACAACTACGCAGAGAAAGAAGACGCTAAACGTGCAATGGACGTTTACTGCCACCGTCTGGCGAAATACATCGGCTCTTACACTGCGCTGATGGAAGGCCGTCTGGACGCGGTTATCTTCACCGGTGGTATCGGTGAGAACGCGGCAATGGTTCGTGAACTGTCCCTGGGCAAACTGGGCGTTCTGGGCTTCGACGTTGATCACGAGCGTAACCTGGCTGCCCGTTTCGGCAAGTCTGGCTTCATCAACAAAGAAGGCACCCGCCCTGCTCTCGTTATCCCAACTAACGAAGAACTGGTCATTGCGCAAGACGCGCACCGCCTGACTGCCTGATTCCACACCGCCAGCAATGCTGGCGGTGCTGTTTTGTAACCCGCCCAATTGCGGCGGTAACGAAAGAGGATAAACCGTGTCCCGTACTATTATGCTGATCCCTACCGGAACCAGCGTCGGCCTGACCAGCGTCAGCCTTGGCGTTATCCGTGCTATGGAACGCAAAGGCGTTCGTCTGAGCGTCTTTAAGCCAATCGCCCAGCCACGTGCCGGTGGCGATGCGCCAGACCAGACCACCACCATCGTTCGCAAGAACTCCAATCTGCCGGCGGCCGAACCGCTGAAGATGAGCCACGTTGAATCTCTGCTGTCCAGCAACCAGAAAGACGTGCTGATGGAAGAGATCATCGCCAACTACCATGCTAACGCGCAAGACGCGGAAGTGGTGCTGGTTGAAGGTCTGGTGCCAACCCGCAAACACCAGTTTGCCCAGTCTCTGAACTTCGAAATCGCGAAAACCCTGAACGCAGAGATCGTTTTCGTGATGTCTCAGGGCACTGATACCCCAGAGCAGCTGAACGAGCGTATCGAACTGACGCGCAGCAGCTTCGGCGGCGCGAAAAACACCAACATCACCGGCGTGATCGTGAACAAACTGAACGCACCGGTGGATGAGCAGGGCCGTACTCGCCCTGACCTGTCCGAGATCTTCGACGACTCTTCCAAAGCGAAAGTCATCAAAGTTGACCCGGCTAAGCTGCAGGAATCCAGCCCTCTGCCAGTACTGGGCGCGGTGCCATGGAGCTTCGATCTGATTGCCACCCGTGCAATCGATATGGCGCGTCACCTGAACGCCACCATCGTTAACGAAGGCGACATCAACACCCGCCGCGTGAAGTCCGTGACCTTTTGTGCGCGCAGCATTCCGCACATGCTGGAACACTTCCGCGCTGGTTCCCTGCTGGTGACCTCCGCAGATCGTCCTGACGTGCTGGTTGCCGCCTGCCTGGCAGCGATGAACGGCGTGGAAATCGGTGCGATCCTGCTGACCGGTGCCTACGAGATGGACCCACGCGTCAGCAAGCTGTGCGAACGCGCGTTCGCTACCGGCCTGCCGGTCTTCATGGTGAACACCAACACCTGGCAGACCTCTCTGAGCCTGCAGAGCTTCAACCTTGAAGTGCCGGTTGATGACCACGAGCGTATCGAGAAAGTTCAGGAATACGTAGCGGGCTACATCAACGCAGACTGGATCGAGTCCCTGACTGCAACCTCCGAGCGCAGCCGCCGCCTGTCTCCTCCAGCATTCCGTTATCAGTTGACCGAGCTGGCGCGTAAAGCGGGCAAACGCGTTGTTCTGCCAGAAGGCGACGAACCACGTACCGTTAAAGCAGCTGCTATCTGTGCAGAGCGCGGCATCGCGACCTGCGTGCTGCTGGGTAACCCGGATGAGATCACCCGCGTTGCGGCGTCTCAGGGCGTTGAGCTGGGCGCTGGCATCGAAATCGTTGACCCTGAAGTGGTTCGCGAGAGCTACGTTGCCCGTCTGGTTGAGCTGCGTAAGAGCAAGGGCATGACCGAAGCCGTTGCACGCGAACAGCTGGAAGACAACGTGGTGCTGGGCACGCTGATGCTGGAGCAGGACGAAGTTGACGGTCTGGTTTCCGGTGCGGTTCACACCACGGCGAACACCATCCGCCCACCGCTGCAGCTGATCAAAACTGCACCGGGCAGCTCTCTGGTTTCTTCCGTGTTCTTCATGCTGCTGCCTGAACAGGTTTACGTTTATGGTGACTGCGCGATCAACCCGGATCCAACCGCAGAGCAGCTGGCAGAAATCGCTATCCAGTCCGCGGACTCCGCGATTGCCTTCGGTATCGAACCGCGCGTAGCGATGCTCTCCTACTCCACCGGTACCTCTGGTGCTGGTAGCGACGTAGAGAAAGTACGTGAAGCGACCCGTCTGGCGCAGGAAAAACGTCCTGACCTGATGATCGACGGCCCGCTGCAGTACGACGCCGCCGTGATGGCCGACGTTGCGAAATCTAAAGCGCCGAACTCGCCGGTTGCAGGTCGCGCTACCGTGTTCATCTTCCCGGATCTGAACACCGGTAACACCACCTATAAAGCGGTGCAGCGTTCAGCAGACCTGATCTCCATCGGGCCAATGCTGCAGGGCATGCGCAAACCTGTGAACGACCTGTCTCGTGGCGCGCTGGTTGACGATATCGTCTACACCATCGCGCTGACTGCGATCCAGTCTTCACAGCAGCAGTAATGTTAAAAAGCCCGGTGGCGCTAGCGCTTACCGGGCAACAAAAAGGCGACCACTTAATTGGTCGCCTTTTTTATTTACAACAGCTCTCTCGCCGCCGACACAATGTCATGCGCCGTCAGGCCATACTCCTTCTGCAGGAACTCCTGCGTCCCCACCTGACCGTAACGCTCCTTGACGCCCACCCGCCGCATCGGCACCGGGCAGGTTTCCACCAGCACCTCCGCCACCGCCGATCCCAGCCCGTTGTGAATGCTGTGGTTTTCACAGGTGACGATGCGACCGGTTTTCTCGGCGTAGTTTTTCACCAGCATCCGGTCGATAGGCTTCAGGGTAAACATGTCGATGACCGCCGCGCTTACCCCCTCCTGCTCAAGCTGGCGCGCCGCCTCCAGCGCTTCCGCCACCATGATGCCGTTGGCAATCAGGGTGATATCGGTTCCTTCGCGCAGCACGTTGCCTTTACCAATGGTGAAGGTTGAGCCCGGCGCATACACGCTCGGCGCCTGCTTACGGATGGTGCGTACCCAGTAGAAGCCTTCGAGGTCGATAAGCTGGCGCAGCACGTCCTCAAACATCACCGCGTCGGTCACCTCCAGCACCACCGAATGCGCCAGACCGCGTACGATGCCCATATCCTCAAACGACATATGCGTTCCGCCGTTATGGCAGGCCGTCACGCCCGCATCCGAGGCAATCACCTTCACGTTGTTGCGCTGATAGTCCAGGGACATAAACAGCTGGTCGAAGCAGCGACGGCTGGCAAACGCGGTGAAGGTATGAACGAACGGTTTACGCCCGGTAAGCGACAGCCCGGCTGCCGTGCCGATGACGTTGGCTTCCATAATGCCGCAGTTAATCACGTGCTGCGGATAATCGCGCGCCACGCCGTCCATCGCCATCGAGCTCATCAGATCCGCTTCCAGGGCGATAATCTCGCTTCCCGCCTCAATCTGCTTTGCCACAAAGCCCGCGTAGACCTTACGCATCTCAACGGCGTCTTTCTCTCCTGCCGGTGCAACCTTAATCATGTGAAGCCTCCAGTTGGCGAATCGTCTCGTTGAGGGCCGCTTTGCTCTCCGCGGTCAACCGCAGGTGGTGCGAGTTGCTGAGCTGTTCCAGGTACGGCACCCCCTGCCCTTTGATGCTGTCGAGGATGACGACTAACGGACGCGCGTCGGCAGCCGGGACCCGCGACGTCACCGCCAGCAGGCCCGGGATGTCGTCGCCCTTCACCTTCGCCACGTCAAAGCCAAAGGCGCGGAATTTCCCCTCCAGGTCGAACGCGCTGATGATCTCGTCCAGCTCGCCGTCGAGCTGCTGTTTGTTCCAGTCCACGAATACCGTCAGGTTGTTCAGGCGATGGTGGGCAATAAACTGGAAGGCTTCCCAGCACTGCCCCTCGTTCAGCTCGCCGTCACCGACGATGCAGAAGACGCGATTCGGTCGCCCCGCCAGCCTGTGCGAAAGCGCCATACCGCCGGCAATGGAGATCCCCTGCCCCAGCGAACCGGTGGTGGCGTCCACGCCGCGCGTTTTCAGGCGGTCCGGATGGCTTGGCAGACGCGTGCCGTTCTGGTTCAGCGTGCTCAGCTCTTCAACCGGAAAGTAGCCCTTGATCGCCAGCGTGCTGTAGAGGGCCGGGCCCGCATGACCTTTCGACAGGACAAAATAGTCCCGCTCCGGCCAGTCCGGATCCGCCGGGTCGATTTTCATCACCGCGCCGTACAGCACGGCCAGGGTTTCAACCACCGACATACTGCCACCGTAGTGCCCAAAGCCCAGCAGCGTCAGGGATTTCAGCGTCTCAAGACGGATCTGACGCGCGAGTTCGGTTATCTCTTTCTCATTCATGATTTGGCTCCGGTGTTTTCCTGCGCGTTACCGCCCGCAGGTTTGTTTTTCGCGAAGACGTTGTACGCCACCAGCAGCGCGAACAGCGCCACGACCAGCCCGGTGATGGCGAGCGGCGAAAGGAAGCGCGCCAGGTTGCCGAGCACAATCCCGACCGCGCCGAAGTCGGCATCCGAGAAGGTGGTGTTGGCAAAACCAATGGCGCCCAGCACCGGCAGCAGCAGGACCGGCAGGAAGGTGATCAGCAGGCCGTTAGCAAAGGCGCCAATCATTGCCCCGCGACGTCCGCCGGTGGCGTTACCGAACACGCCCGCCGTTGCGCCGGTGAAGAAGTGCGGCACGACGCCCGGGAGGATCAGCACCCAGCTAAACTGACCGCAAATGAACAACCCTACAATCCCGCCGAGGAAGCTGAACAGGAAGCCAATCAGCACCGCGTTTGGCGCATAGGGATACACCACCGGGCAGTCCAGCGCAGGACGCGCGTTCGGCACCAGTTTCTCCGAGAAGCCGGTAAAGGCCGGAACGATTTCCGCCAGAATCAGGCGCACGCCCTGCAGGATGATGAACACGCCCGCCGCGAAGGTGATCGCCATGATGATGGCGTAGACAAGGTAGTTCTGACCGCCACTGAAGGTGGCCTCCACGTACTCGCGCCCGGCGCTCACCGCCATGATCAGGTAGATAATCATCATGGTCAGGGAGATGGAAATCGAGCTGTCGCGCAGGAAGCTCAGGTTCTTCGGCAGGTTCATCTCTTCGGTTGAGCGGGAGCCTTTGCCGACCTTGCTGCCAATCCAGCCGGACAGCACGTAGCCCAGCGTGCCGAAGTGGCCGAATGCAATCTCATCGTTGCCGGTAATGCGCTTCATGTAGCGCTGCGCAATCGCCGGGAAGAAGGCCATGATCAGGCCGAGGATTAGCGAGCCGGTAAAGACCAGACCCACGCCCTCAAAGCCTGCTACCGTCAGGATCACGCCAATCATGCACGCCATGTAAAACGTGTGATGTCCGGTCAGGAAGATGTACTTCAGGCGGGTAAAGCGCGCGACGATAATATTCGCCACCATGCCGAAAGCCATAATAAGCGCGGTCGCTGCACCGTATTTTTCCAGCGCAATTGACACAATCGCTTCATTGTTTGGAATAATGCCCTGAATCGTAAAGGCGTGCTCAAACATACCGCCCAAAGGATTTAATGACCCCACCAGCACCGTGGCGCCGCCGCCCAGCACAATAAAGCCAAGAATGGTTTTAATCGTCCCTTTCACCACGTCCGAAAACGCTTTTTTCTGCGCAACCAGACCAATAAGCGCAATTAAGCCGACCAGCACCGAAGGGACTTTTAAAATATCAACAACGAAATTCAGCGTTTCAAGGATAAACATATCCACCTCGCCTTATCAGGGTTATTGTCTTTCGAACCAGGCGCGCAGCTGCGCTTCAAGTTCGTTGATGTCGATGATGTTGTTAATCACCACCAGCTGGCTTTCCGGCACGCTGGCGCTGGCCGCAATGTCTTTTGCCATCACGAACAGATCGGCCGCGCCCGGCGTGGCCGAGGAGAGATCGGAATGTTCAACCTCAGCCTCAATCTCCAGCTTTTTAAGCACCTTTTTAATATTCATTTCGACCATAAAACTGCTGCCCAGGCCGGAGCCGCAAATAGCCATGATTTTCATTGTTGTCCCCTTATTTTGAGTAGAGCACGCCCCATCACGCTGGCGCGTAATGTTGTGAATAATCGGATTAAAGAATTAAATCAGAAGCGGTCAATAATCGTTTTAATTTCCTCCAGGGTATTCGCCTGATGCAGTTTCTCCATATCCTCGTCGCTGGAAAATAATTCTGCGAGTGCGGATATCATTTCGATATGGCTATGTTTGTCCGGTGCCGCGAGCATAATAATGACATCGACAGGGTCAAACTCACCGGCACCAAACGAGACGCCCTGTTTTAGTTTTAATAATGACAACCCCAGTCCTTTGGCGCCTTCCTCCGGCCGCGCATGCGGCATTGCTAGCCCTGGTGCCAGCACATAATAGGGTCCTAACGTGTGATGCTGCTGGATGATGGCCGTGACGTATTCAGGCTCAATCACCTGCAAATCCAGAAGCGGCTTCGCGCACAGCTCCAGCGCCTGCGGCCAGTTTTCCACGCTATCCTGCAGCGTGATGGTTGTATCATATATCCATTTTTTGAGCACTTTTCACTCCCGCCACACGCTAAAGATGAGCAAACTTTATTCAACACATCGCTGTATGACTGCGATCGCGATCACAAAGATAGCGCTATCAATCACTAACATGCAGAAATGTGATAGCGCTATCAAATTGCAATCACGGCGCTAAATCACAGCAAAAAAAGGGATTTAAGGCGTATACTGCCTGTCACGTGAAGCGAAGGAAATGAAGAACGCGTCTGGTCAGCAGGAAGGTGTATGTCTCTAACCCGAAAACGGCGCAGTACCGGTAAAGTGACACTCGCCGATGTCGCACAGCTTGCCGGTGTGGGCACGATGACCGTGTCCCGTGCACTCCGCACGCCCGAACAGGTTTCCGATAAACTACGAGAAAAAATTGAAGCTGCCGTGCAGGAGCTGGGTTATATGCCTAATCTTGCCGCCAGCGCGCTAGCCTCGGCGTCGTCATGGACGATCGCTATGGTGGTGCCTAATCTCTCCGAAGCCGGATGCTCGGAGATGTTCGCCGGGCTACAGCAGGTGCTACAGCCTGCCGGGTATCAGATCATGCTGGCAGAATCCCAGCATCGCCTGGAGCAGGAGGAGAAATTGCTGGAGACGCTGCTGGCGTCGAACATTGCCGCCGCAATCCTGCTCAGCGTTGAACATACCGATACCGTTCGCCACTGGCTGAAAAACGCCTCTATTCCGGTGATGGAGATGGGTGCCATGCGCGCCGACCCGATCGATATGAATATCGGGATTGATAACGTAGCGGCTATGTATGAACTCACGGAAATGGTGATTAAGCGCGGCTATCAAAATATTGGTCTGCTGTGCGCTAACCAGGAGCAGTGGATTTTCCAGCAGCATTTGCAGGGCTGGTACAAAGCCATGCTTCGCCACCATATGTCGCCGAACCGGGTGATTAACGCGGCGATGCCGCCGAGCTTCTCGACCGGCGCGGCACAGCTGCCAGAATTCCTGCTGGCGTGGCCTGAGCTGGATGCGCTTGTCTGCGTCTCAGACGAGCTGGCCTGCGGGGCGCTGTACGAGTGTCAGCGCAGGCGAATCAAGGTGCCGGACGATCTGGCGGTGGTAGGTTTTGGCGATAGCGACGTGAGCCGCGTCTGTCAGCCGCCGCTGACGACGATGGCGGTGCCGCATCGTAAGATTGGAATTGAAGCCGGGAAAGCGTTGCTGGAGCGTCTGAATGACGGGGACTGGCGCGATCAAAAGCCCATCGCGTCCAGTCTGTGTCTGAGAGAGAGTTGCTGACGCTTACTCAGCCTCTTCCTCTTTCTCTGATTTGGTCGATTCGTTTTTGGCGTTGCGGGTCATCCACAGCGCCAGCGCTTTTAACGAATCCGGCGTGAACTCGTCGCAGCGCGCGGTGATCTCTTCCGGCGTCATCCAGCTGACTTCACTCACCTCTTCTTCCTGCAGAGCGAACGGCCCGTGGGAGACGCAGCTAAACAGCCCGCCCCAGACGCGGCAGTTTTCGTCTTCGAAATAGAACTGGCCGTGCTCGGCAAACGGCACACCGGCGATGCCTAACTCTTCTTCCGCTTCACGACGCGCGGAATCCAGCAGCACTTCATCTGCCTGGACAACCCCACCAGCGGTGGCATCCAGCATACCCGGGAGAAAATCTTTGGTGTCCGTGCGGCGCTGGACCAGAATTTTGCCCATCCCGTCATGCACAACGATATACGTTGCGCGGTGACGCAGACGCTCCGCACGCATTTGTTCGCGGCTGGCCTGCGCGATCACTTCATTCTCTTCGCTGACAATGTCAACCCACTCTGTACTTGCCAAATGACTCTGCTCCACCATCGGGAAACCTTCTCTTCTAAGCGCTCTTTCGGCGCGTTTGCAGTTGAGGTGTAACTTACGGATTAATCGCTACCTGCGCAATAACTTGCTGATCATTAAGTGCGATAACGCGCAGGGTATTTCCATCCAGCATGCCATAGCTCGCTGGATGACCGCCTTTCGGTATGCTGACCGAACCCGGGTTAAAGTGATAAATCTCACCGCGCTTTTCAGCAACCGGAATATGAGTATGACCGTAAACCAGGACATCGCCAGCCGCGAGCGCCGGGAGATTATCCGGGCTAAAAAGATGCCCGTGCGTCAGGAACAGACGGCTTTGTTCCAGCAGCACCTGCTGCCATGGCGCGGTAAGGGGGAAATGCAGCAGCATCTGGTCCACTTCGCTGTCGCAGTTGCCGCGAACGGCGATAATGCGCGAGGCGTACGGGTTGAGCTTTTCCGCGACCTGCGCCGGAGCGTAGCCCTGCGGCAGCGCGTTGCGCGGTCCGTGGTTGAGCACATCCCCCAGAATAATCAGCCACTGCGCGCCGCTTTGTGCAAACAGGGAAAGGACACGCTCGGTAGCGGGCAGCGATCCATGGATATCCGACGCAAACATCAGTTTCATCAGTCACTCCTCGGGAAAACAGACTGCCCCCATCATACCTGAAGCGTCCGGGCTTATCAGCCCGCGCGCCTGGCAGATAGTGCCACATAGCGCTGCACGGAGGCACGCTGCCACTGAAACGCGGCATAATCCACCAGCAGCTGCGGCACCTCATCGCCGTTGAGGATCAGGCGGTTTAGCATCAACGCCAGATCGGCGTCGGCAATGCACCATTCGCCGAACAGGTTCGGGTTGCCGTGTGCGAGGAGCGAGGTGGCGGTTTCAATGAGTTTTTGCGCGCTTTCACGACCTTCAGCGCTGAGCGCTGGCTTTTTCACCCCGGCGAACACGACGTCCGTTGAGCGTTCCACGCGAATTGGCACCAGATCGCTTCGCAGCCACGCCTGGATCTGCCGCGCCCGCGCGCGTTTTTGCAGGTCGTGAGGATAGATGCGCTCCCACTCGGGCGGCGCGAACCGATCTTCCAGATATTCATCAATCGCCGACGATTCGCTCAGGGCAAAACCGTCAATCTCCAGCACCGGCACGCGTCGGGTCAGGTCGTAACCCTGCCACTGCGGCTTGAGATGCTCACCGCCGTCGAGATTAACGGTCTTCAGCGTAAAAGTAAGCCCTTTTTCGGCCAGCGCAACGTATACGCTCATAACATAGGGAGAAAAGAAATTCGCATCGGACCACAACGTGATTACGGGCTGGTTCATAACATCCTCATCGGCTGATCGGGTTTTTACTCAACATATAATCTCTTTGCGTCGCTGTCACTTGATGAAAACTCACGATTTACAACAACCACCTATACTCATTTGTCATGGCACCACTCTTCGCATGGACAGGAGTTGAGAATGATCGACCTTTATTACGCCCCTACCCCAAACGGCCATAAGATCACCCTCTTTCTTGAAGAAGCCGAGCTGGATTACAGGATCATTCGCGTGGATATCAGCAAAGGCGAACAGTTCAGCCCTCTCTTTCTGGCTATATCGCCGAATAATAAAATCCCGGCCATTATTGATAACCAGCCGGCGGACGGGGGCAGGCCGCTGAGCCTGTTTGAATCCGGTGAAATTTTGCTCTACCTGGCGGAGAAAACCGGCAAACTGCTGAGCGGCGAACTTCGCGAGCGTCACCATACCCTGCAATGGCTCTTCTGGCAGGCGAGCGGGCTGGGGCCCATGCTGGGGCAAAATCATCATTTTACCGCTTACGCCCCGCAGCCCATTCCTTATGCGATAGAACGCTATCAGGTCGAGACGCAGCGGCTCTATGACGTTCTGAACCGTCGGCTGAAGAAAACGCCGTGGCTCGGGGGCGATCATTACAGTATTGCCGACATCGCCTGCTGGCCGTGGGTGAATACGCATGAAAAACATCGAATTGACCTGGCCGCTTACCCGGCGGTGAACAACTGGTTTGAGCGCATCCGGACCCGGCCGGCCACCGAGCGGGCAATGCAAAAAATCCAGCAGATTTAACCCGCTATGAGGCTGGGTGCCTGCGAGCCTCTCATGTATGATGAGCAGGAAATACTGACACGGAGAAGACCTGCAATGTCACAGCCAGACGCCATTATTCGTATAAAAAATTTACGCTTGCGCACCTTCATCGGCATCAAAGAGGAAGAGATCGCCAACCGTCAGGATATTGTCATTAACGTGGTAATTCACTATCCCGCAGACAAAGCGCGGGCCAGCGAAGATATCAACGACGCGCTGAACTACCGCACAATAACCAAAAACATCATTCAGTACGTGGAGAATAACCGCTTCTCTCTGCTGGAAAAATTAACTCAGGATGTGCTCGATATCGCACGTGAACATCACTGGGTCACTTATGCTGAAGTTGAGATCGATAAACTTCACGCCCTGCGCTACGCCGATTCCGTCTCCATGACGCTAAGCTGGCGACGCCAGGCGTAACCCTGGAGGTTGTATGAAGATTTTGCTGACCGGCGGGACAGGCCTGATTGGTCGTCACCTCATTGCGTATCTGCAGGCCTTGCATCACGACATTACCGTGGTCACGCGCAGCCCGGAGAAAGCGCGCCAGGTGCTGGGGGCGGGTGTCGATATCTGGAAAAATCTGGCCGAGCAGCAAAATCTGGACGGCTTTGACGCCGTCATTAACCTCGCGGGTGAACCCATCGCCGATAAGCGCTGGACGGAAGAGCAAAAACAGCTGTTATGCAGCAGCCGGTGGAACATTACCGAAAAGCTGGTCGAGCTGATCCGCAATAGCCACACGCCGCCTTCGGTACTGATTTCAGGTTCAGCTGTGGGCTATTACGGCGATCTCGGCGAGGTGGTGGTGACCGAGGAAGAGCCGCCGCATAACGAGTTTACCCATAAACTCTGCGCCCAGTGGGAGCGTATCGCCTGCGCGGCGCAGAGCGATCGCACCCGCGTCTGCCTGTTGCGGACCGGCGTCGTACTTGCGCCGAAGGGCGGCATTCTGGCGAAGATGCTTCCCCCTTTCCGGCTTGGGCTCGGCGGCCCTATCGGCAATGGTCGTCAGTACCTGGCGTGGATCCATATCGACGATATGGTCAACGGGATTCTCTGGCTTCTGGATAACGACCTGCGCGGGCCGTTTAACATGGTTGCTCCCTATCCGGTGCGTAACGAACAGTTTGCCCACGCGCTGGGGCATGCCCTGCACCGCCCGGCGATATTACGCGTGCCTGCCACGGTGATTCGCCTGATGATGGGTGAAGCGTCTGTATTGGTATTAGGCGGACAGCGAGCGCTGCCAAAACGGCTGGAAGCGGCCGGCTTTGCGTTCCGCTGGTACGAATTAGAAGAGGCGCTGGGGGATGTGGTGCGGTGAATATGTTACAGTGACAGGCCATGTTCCGAAGATATGGCGTAACAATGGCAACGATAACCACTCCCCGGCTTCACCTCACACCTTTCGAACCCACTGACTGGGCCTTCTTCCGCTCGCTGCGAGAAGATCGCCGCATCATGCGCTACATGGCCGCCATCGCGCCGGAAAAAGAGACCCGCCGCGTGTTTGCTGCACGCCTGATGGCGGAGCATGTCTTCGTGATCCGCTCTCTTGAGGACGATACGCCGCTTGGCGATATCGGCCTGCAAATCAGCCCTGAGAATCGTGAAGAGGCCGATATCGGCTATACGGTTGTGCCTGCCGCGCAGGGGAAAGGTATCGCCAGCGAGGCGCTGCGCGCGGTGTGTGATTACGCGTTTAACCAGACCAGCGTGAAAGCGATTAACGCGTACGTGCTGGCAGATAACGGCGGTTCGGTGCGGGTGCTGGAGAAAGCCGGGTTTGTGCGCACGCAGGTGCTGGAAAAGGCGTATGAAATTGACGGCGTGCGCTATGACGACTGGGTGTATCGGCTGGAGTGCGGTGCGGCTTGATGCCCTCTCCCACAGGGAGAGGGGGAAAGGCAAAACCTACTTCAGAGACCCTTTCAGGAACTGCTGCAGGCGCGGGCTTTGCGGGTTCGCCAGCACCTCGTCCGGGTGTCCCTGCTCTTCAATTTTCCCCTGATGCAGGAAGATAACGTGGTTCGAGACGTTACGGGCGAAGCCCATCTCGTGCGTCACCACCACCATCGTTTTGCCCTCTTCGGCCAGCTTCTGCATGATGCGCAGCACTTCGCCGACGAGTTCAGGGTCCAGCGCGGAAGTCGGCTCGTCGAACAGCAGCACTTCTGGCTCCATCGCCAGCGCGCGGGCGATAGAGACACGCTGCTGCTGACCGCCGGAGAGATGCACCGGATATTTCATCTGCTGGCGCTCGTCGATACCCACTTTCGCCAGGTATTTCACCGCGCGCTCGCGGGCTTCCTGCTTGCTCAGGCCCAGCACCTGAATTGGCGCTTCCATCACGTTCTCCAACACCGTCATGTGGCTCCAGAGGTTGAAGTGCTGGAACACCATCGTCAGGCGCGTACGCAGCAGGCGCAGCTGGTTTTTATCCGCAACCTTCAGCTGGCCGTCTTTGTCACGGACCAGGTTAATATTCTGCCCGCTCACCACAATCGAGCCTTCGCTCGGCTTTTCAAGGAAGTTAATGCAGCGCAGGAAGGTACTTTTACCCGAGCCGGATGAGCCGATGATACTGATTACATCGCCTGCATTCGCCTGCAGCGACACCCCTTTCAGCACTTCATGTTCGCCGTAGCGTTTGTGCAAATCAATAACGTTTAATTTGTTCTCAGCCATCATCTTTCTCAGTGCGTCGAAGAAGGTTTTATATGCTGCAACCAGCGTTTTTCAGCCTTACGGAACAGGCTAATCAAAACATAAGAGATTATTAAATAGAGCACCGCCGCAATGCCAAACGCGGTAAACGGCTGATAGGTCGCGGAGTTAATATCGCGCGCGATTTTGAGCAGATCCGGCACCGTCGCGGTAAAGGCGAGCGCGGTGGAGTGCAGCATCAAAATCACTTCGTTACTGTACGCCGGTAACGCGATACGCAGTGCCGACGGCAGAATAATGCAACGATAAAGTTTCACCGAGGAAAAGCCGTACGCGCGCGCCGCTTCAATCTCGCCGTAAGGAACAGAGCGAATTGCCCCGGCGAAAATCTCGGTGGTGTAGGCGCAGGTGTTGAGCGTCAACGCCAGCACCGTACAGTTCAGGCCGCTGCGGAAGAACGCGTTCAGCATCTCAGTGCCTTTTACGATCTCAAGCGTATACATCCCCGAATAGAACACCAGCAGCTGCACGTACAGCGGCGTACCGCGAAACACGTAGGTGAACAGCCAGATCGGGAACTGGATAAATTTATTGTTCGACACGCGGCCAATGGCAAGAAACACCGCCAGAATACCGCCCATCACCACGGAGGAGATCAGCAGCCAGAGGGTAATCGCCACGCCGGTAAAGCGGTAGCCATCCGTCCAGAGCAGCGATTTCCAGTATTCCTGAATAATCTCAATCACAGGTCAGCCCTCTTCACACCCACGGAGTAGCGACGCTCGAGCAGGAGCAGCACACCATTGGAGGCGGTCGTAAAGACCAGATAAATCACGCCGCAGACCACCGCAAAGTAGAACGGCTCCCAGGTGCTCTTGCCCGCCAGCTGAGTTGCTTTTACGACGTCTTCCAGACCGAGCAGCGAGACCAGCGCTGTCGCTTTGAGGATAACCTGCCAGTTGTTGCCGATACCCGGCAGCGCATAGCGCATCATGGCCGGGAACATAATCCGACGAAACGTTTGTGAAGAGGTAAAACCAAATGCGGTTGCCGCCTCAATGTGTCCTTTCGGCACGGCCATGTAGGCACCGCGGAAGGTTTCGGTGAAGTAGGCACCGTAGATAAAACCGAGGGTAATAATACCGGCCACCATCGGGTCGATATCAATTTGTCCCATGCCCATCGCGTCCGTTAAGCTGTTCAGCGCAATCTGCAGACCGTAAAAGATAAGCAGCATTAGCACCAGATCGGGAACGCCGCGAATAAGCGTGGTGTAGCCTTCAAATATGAGCGCCAGCGGTTTGTTAGCTGAAAGCTTCGCCCCTGCGCCTGCCAGACCTATCAGCACCGCCAGCACCACGGAGCTGATAGCCAGCTCAAGGGTGACAAGCGCGCCCTGTAAAATAACGCCAGAAAATCCGTACAGCATACCGCGAGCCCTGTCGTATCGTGAGTGGTGGAACCGTGTCTTTTCCCCTCCCGCAGCGGGAGGGGCCGCACGTTATATGACGGGGCGATTAGCCACCGTAAACATTAAAATCAAAGTACTTTTTCGCCAGTTTGTCGTAGGTACCGTCAGCGCGCATTTCAGCGAACGCTTTGTTCAGCGCCTCACGCAGCTCGTTGTCTTCTTTGCGCAGGCCCATGCCGGTGCCCACACCAAACAACTTCACGTCCTTAATTGACGGGCCGCCAAACTTGTAATCTTTACCCACCGGCGTTTTCAGGAAGCCTTCGCTTGCCGCGACTTCATCCTGGAATGCCGCATCAATTCGGCCTGCCGTCAGGTCAGCGTAGATATTTTCCTGGCCCTGATAGGAGACGATTTCAATCCCCTTCGGCGCCCAGTGTTCGTTGCCGTAGGTTTCCTGCGTGGTGCCCTGCAGCACGCCGACGCGTTTGCCTTTTAGCGACTCCAGCGTTGGCTGAATGTCAGAAGCTTTAGCCACTACAAGACGAGAATCGGCCGCGTAGAGTTTGTCGGTGAAGGCAATCTCCTGCTGGCGTTTTTCGGTGATGGAGAGTGAGGACATGATCACGTCGATTTTTTTCGCTTTCAGGGACGGGATCAGCGCATCCAGCGGGTTCTCAACGTAGGTACACTGTGCTTTGATGCGTTTGCACAGCTCATTGGCCAGATCGATGTCAAAACCGACCAGTTCACCCTTTGAATTCTTCGATTCGAACGGCGCATAGGTTGGATCGGTACCAATTCGGATTTTCTGCGGAATGGCTGCGAATGCCGCGGTGGCGCTGGAAAAGGCCAGTACCAGAGATAGTGACAACACGAGTTTTTTCATATTTATCCTCAACAAACTGTCTTCATACGGGATTTTTACGACGACGGGGTGGTGCTAATGTGCCATTAATCCCCTCTGCCAGGCAAAGACTAATGCCCTTCAGGCGGGATTTTTTGCATTATAAATGCGTAAGTATGCACAAAGCGATCCAATACGGTGCAACAAACGCACCGCATTGGGTCAACCGCTCCCGTAACGCACCTTTTAGGTGCGTTAGCGTCAGGTATTATTCACCGTATACGTTGAAGTCGAAGTATTTCTTCGCCAGTTTGTCGTAAGTACCGTCTTTACGCAGCTCTGCAAAGGCTTTGTCAAAGGCGGCTTTCAGCTCGGTATCATCCTTGCGCAGGCCAATACCGGTGCCGTCACCAAAGTATTTTTTGTCTTTTACCGACGGGCCAGCAAATGCATAGTCTTTACCCGCAGGCTGTTTCAGGAAGCCTTCGCTCGCGGCGACTTCATCCTGGAATGCCGCATCCAGACGGCCTGCGGCCAGGTCAGAGTAAATCAGATCCTGGTTCTGGTAAGCCACCACGTCTACGCCCTTCTCGCGCCAGGTCGCATTGGCATAACCTTCCTGCGTCGACCCCTGAAGCACGCCGACGTGTTTCCCTTTCAGCGAGTCGATGGTGGGCTTAATCGGGGAACCTTTCGCGGCAATCAGACGCGAATCCGCAGCGTAGAGCTTGTCAGAGAAGGCAATCTCCTGCTGGCGTTTTTCAGTGATGGAGAGAGAAGAGATAATGGCATCGATTTTCTTGGCTTTCAGCGACGGGATTAATGCGTCAAAGTCGCTGCCCACCCATGTGCATTTCACAGCAATGCGTTTGCACATTTCATTTCCCAGATCGATATCAAACCCCACGAAATCGCCTTTCGCATCCTTGGAAGAGAATGGCGCGTAGGTTGCGTCTGTACCGATACGAACCGTCTGTGGAAGCGCTGCGTAGCTACCTGCCGCCGCACTTAACCCCACGAGCAAAGACAGAGCCAGAACCGTCTTCTTCATACATTTACCCTCAAGTACCGTGATTTTATTATGTATTGTGTTGTGTGTTGTGTTGCAGGCTTCATCTTGCAGGTCTTATGCCACATTGCCGTCTGGTCAAAACTTCGACGTTAAATATGTTAATAAAACGTTGCGATATTGCCTTAATGGTGAAAGATAGCAGGTCTGCCGAACGAACCGGAAAGAGAAAAAGGGAAAAAACGAATTAAATGTCGAGGATATGATCGCCGTTGCATAATTGCCCTGAAACAGGGCAACGTCTCTTTTCATGCACTCTGTTTGTGCACAGATTCAGGCCCCTTGCCAGCGGGTGAAGAGATCTTCAGGCAGGTCGATGTCAAACTGATCCAGCACGCGGTTGACGGTCTGATTGATCACGTCGTCCAGCGAGGCCGGGCGATGATAAAACGCCGGTACCGGCGGCATGATGACGGCCCCAAGCTCGGCGGCCTGGGTCATTAAACGCAGATGGCCGAGGTGCAGCGGCGTTTCCCGCACGCAGAGCACCAGAGGACGCCGCTCCTTCAGCACCACATCCGCCGCGCGCGTCACCAGGGTGTCGGTATAGCTGTTTACAATGCCGGAGAGCGTTTTAATCGAACAGGGCAGGATAACCATGCCGGCCGTTTTAAACGAGCCTGAGGAGATGCTGGCGGCGATATCACGGGCATCGTGAACCACGTCAGCCAGTGCCTGGACATCGCGCAGGGAGAGATCGGTTTCCAGAGAGAGGGTCTGCCGCGCCGCCTGGCTCATCACCAGATGGGTCTCGACTTCCGCCACGTTACGTAGAACCTGTAACAGACGTACGCCGTAAATCGCGCCGCTGGCGCCGCTGAGCCCAACAATGAGTCGTTTCATGATTTTCGCCCTTACTGATTTCAGGGCAGACTGTGCAGGATTTTGCGGGGAGTTGCAAGTGAGGGCATTCGCCCTCACCTGCCGGAGCATCAACCTTCGTTGTGCATCTCTAAGCTTTCGAGATCGTTCTGCAGCTGGACGGCTTTCGCATCGTCGTTGCGCAGCGAATCAAGATAGTCGAGGTACTGCTGGTCAACGTCTTTGGTCACGTAAATACCGTTGAACACGGAGCATTCGAACTGCTGAATTTCCGGATTCTCAGCACGCACCGCGTCGATGAGGTCGTTCAGATCCTGGAAAATCAGGCCGTCGGCACCGATGATCTGGCGAATTTCATCCACTTCACGGCCGTGAGCGATCAGCTCGTTAGCGGTTGGCATATCGATGCCGTACACGTTCGGGAAGCGAATCTCCGGCGCAGCAGAGGCCAGGTAGACTTTCTTCGCGCCCGCTTCGCGCGCCATCTCGATGATCTGCTCAGAGGTGGTGCCGCGAACGATGGAGTCATCGACGAGCAGAACGTTCTTGTCGCGGAATTCAGCGCGGTTGGCGTTCAGCTTGCGGCGCACGGACTTACGGCGCAGGTGCTGGCCCGGCATGATAAAGGTGCGGCCAACGTAGCGGTTCTTCACAAAGCCCTGACGGTATGGCTTGTCCAGAATGCGGGCGATCTCCAGCGCGATATCGCAGGAGGTTTCCGGGATAGGAATCACCACGTCGATGTCGAGATCGTCCCACTCGCGGGCAATCTTCTCGCCCAGCTTCGTGCCCATGTTCACGCGCGCGCTGTAGACGGAAATCTTGTCGATGAAGGAATCCGGACGGGCAAAGTAAACGTATTCAAACAGGCACGGGTTGCTGACCGGGTTGTCGGCACACTGACGGGTAAACAGCTGGCCCTTCTCGGTGATATAAACCGCTTCGCCCGGCGCAACGTCGCGCAGGAATTCGAAGCCCAGGGTATCCAGCGCCACGCTTTCAGAGGCAACCATATATTCAGTACGGCCATCGCCGAGGTCGCGCTTACCGAGCACCAGCGGACGAATGCCGTTTGGATCGCGGAAGGCCACCATGCCGTGACCGATGATCATCGCCACGCAGGCATACGCGCCGCGGATCTGGCGGTTGGTCGCAGCAATGGCAGCAAAGATGTTGTCTGCTTCCAGCGGGTAGTGGCGGAAGTTATCCAGCTCGCTGGCGAACACATTGAGCAGAATTTCAGAATCAGAGGTGGTGTTAATGTGGCGACGTTTCTCTTCGAACAGCTTTTTACGCAGCTCATGCGCGTTGGTCAGGTTGCCGTTATGAGCAAGGGTGATGCCATACGGTGAGTTGACGTAGAAAGGCTGTGCCTCAGAGGCGCTGGAACTGCCAGCAGTAGGATAACGAACGTGACCGATCCCCATATTACCTTGCAGACGCTGCATATGGCGGGCTTCAAACACATCGTTCACCAGGCCATTCGCCTTGCGTAAACGGAAGCAGTTGTTTGCATCAATGGTGATGATACCCGCAGCATCCTGCCCACGGTGCTGAAGCACCGTTAACGCGTCATAAATCGACTGGTTTACCGGCATGAAACCGGCGATACCGACAATACCGCACATTCGTCTTTTCCTCGTTAAGCCACATCTCAGGGTTTATGCCCTGGGCAAAAAACTCGACGAGCTTTGCAGATAGTCAAAGAACCATCTGATGATGAAGCTGAACTCTGGAATGAGCTGCGATTTCTGCCAGTCTTCGCTTTTGGAGAACCCGGTAAAGGTATCCAGGAAGAACAGGATCGCGGCCACAATCAGCACGCCTCGCAACGCCCCGAAACAGATCCCGAGTACCCTGTCCGTTCCTGACAGACCGGTTTTCTCGACCAGCTGACCTATCACGTAATTCACGATAGCGCCGACAATCAGCGTTGCGATAAACAGCACCGCGATAGCGATTCCATTTCGGACCAGTTCATCTTCAAAGCCCGTGAACCAGACAGACAGGTAAGTGTAGTAATGACTGGCGACAAAGAAAGCACAACCCCAAGTCACCAGCGATAACGCTTCACGAACAAAGCCACGGATCAGGCTAACCAGACAGGAAAAACCAATCACCGCAATGATGGCGTAATCAATCCAGACCATATGTGTCCCACGATTTAACGCCCTGTCATCCAGTTCGGGGCGAATTCTAACAGAAAAAGAAAACGTTTGCGTAGGGATTTCCTTCCCGCGCGTAAATAAAAAAGGCGCTGAAAAAATGCTCAACGCCGTTGGCTTATCGCCTCTCTCTTTAAGGAGCAGGTCGTACTTAGTTCGCGCTGTAGCCCATCACCACGCCGCTCAGGCCGGAGATCTGCTTCAGCTCGCCGAGCGAACCTTTAAGCTTATCTTTGGACGCTTCTGGCCCCACGAGGATGCGGGTAATTTTACCCTGCACCGGCGTGGAAGGTGAAGTGTAAACACGATATCCCGCACTGCGCAGTTTGCTCACCACCTCGTTAACTTTGTCGGCGTTTTTCAGCGCGCCGAGCTGCACAACGTACGCTTTTCCGGTCGGTGCCGCGTCTTGTTTTGCCGGCGGAGGGGTTTCTGATGCGGCAGCCAGCTGCTCTGCTGCTTTATCCCGCTGTGGCTGTTGCTGCGGTTTCGGCTGCGGCTTCTCAACCGGCTTCGGTTTTTCAACAGGTTTAGGCTGCTCTACCGGCAACGGATCGATATCGCTGCTGCTCGCTGCCGCCAGGCGAGACGGATCGAGCGACGGTGCGGCGGCATCGCCTGCCCGCACCTCTTCCGCCGCCCCTTCCGGCGGCTGGGCAGGCAGCGCCTGCGTCGCCGCGGGCAGCATATCCGGCTCATCGCGGTCACCCGGCTTCGGCACCAGCGGAATAGCGGCAAACTCATCCTGATAATGCTTTTTCTGCCCGTCGAGCAGCCCGGGGAGAATAATCACCCCGAGCGCGACCAGCACAATGGTTCCTGTTAAACGGTTCTGAAACTTACTCGCCACCGGTTCTCCCCGCGTCCATCACTTCCATGACATGTGCCACCGTGTGGAATGAACCACACACCAGCACGGTATCTTCTGGTTTAGCATCCGCCATCGCGGCATGCCAGGCATGAGCCACGCTACTGTAGATTGCGCCTTTGCCGAGATGTTCCATCAGCTGCTCAGCCGTCGCGCCGCGCGGCCCCTCCAGAGGAGCACAATACCAGCTATCGACCACAGTCTCCATGCAGGCCAGCGTCCCGCCGATATCTTTATCATGAAGCATACCGATAACCGCCAGCACGCGCCCGGTTTTTGGTAACGATTTGAGACGTCCCGCGAGATACGCAGCCGCATGCGGGTTATGCGCCACGTCCAGAATCAGGCGCGGTGACTCGCTGACAATCTGGAAACGCCCGGGCAGAATTGCGCTCTGAATGCCGTCGCGGATAGCCTGATCGCTGACCGCTAATCCACTGGCGCGCAGTGCCGCCAGCGCGGTTGCCGCGTTCGGCTGCGGCACCTGCGGCAGCGGCAGGTTGTCCAGAGTGCCCTGACCATCGCTGAAGCGCCAGCCGTTATCCTGAACCACATACTGCCAGTCAACGCCGCGGCGCAGCAGACGCGCGCCCTTCTCGTTTGCCACGTCAGCAATGGTGTGCGGCATGTCCGGCTCGCCAACCACGGCGGGTTTATTTGCCCGGAAAATACCGGCCTTCTCGCGGCCAATGCTTTCACGATCCGGTCCCAGCCAGTCGATATGGTCCAGCGCGATGCTGGTGACCACCGCCACGTCCGCATCCACCATATTGGTCGCATCAAGACGTCCGCCGAGGCCAACCTCAAGGATCACCACATCCAGCTGCGCCTGCTTAAACAGCCACAGCGCGGAAAGCGTACCGTATTCAAAATAGGTTAATGAGATCTCACCGCGCGCGGCTTCAATTTCCGCGAACGACGCCGTATGCGCCGATTCCGGCAGCTCGCTGTTCTGCACGCGGACCCGCTCGGTGTAGCGGACCAGGTGTGGAGAGCTGTACACGCCTACTCTGTAACCCGCAGCCATCAGGACAGATTCCAGCGTACGACAGGTGGTGCCTTTACCATTGGTGCCCGCGACGGTGAACACGAAAGGTGCCGGTTTGAGCACATCAAGACGCGCGGCGACCTGGCTTACGCGCTCAAGCCCCATATCGATGGTTTTACTGTGCAGGTTTTCCAGATAAGAAAGCCACGCGGCCAGGGGCGACGTGGCTTGGGGAATGCTTTTATTTTCCATAATGCCCGGTTGTCATTAACAGATTAGAAAGCAAAAGGGCAGCGCCAACCGGCCCTGCCCTTTTCAGTTATCAGGCCTCGGGTTCCTGATCCGGTACCACCACGCCTTCGCGCGGCTCATCCGGGTTCGGCGCTGGCAGATTCATCAGCTTCGCCAGGATGCTCGCCAGCTTCAGGCGCATTTCCGGACGGCGGACGATCATATCGATAGCGCCTTTCTCAATGAGGAACTCACTGCGCTGGAAGCCCGGCGGCAGCTTTTCACGAACGGTCTGCTCGATAACGCGAGGACCCGCAAAGCCGATCAGCGCTTTTGGCTCAGCGATGTTCAGGTCGCCCAGCATCGCGAAGCTCGCGGAGACACCGCCCATGGTTGGGTCGGTCAGCACGGAGATATACGGCAGACCGCGCTCCTGCATTTTCGCCAGCGCTGCAGAGGTTTTCGCCATCTGCATCAGCGACATCAGCGCTTCCTGCATACGTGCACCGCCGGAGGCTGAGAAGCAGATCAGCGGACAGTTGTCTTCCAGCGCCTGCTCAACGGCACGCACGAAGCGCGCACCGACCACGGAGCCCATTGAGCCGCCCATAAAGGAGAACTCAAAGGCAGCGGCGACAACCGGCATCTCATGCAGGGTGCCTTTCATGACGATCAGCGCGTCTTTCTCGCCGGTCTCTTTCTGTGCAGAGGCCAGACGATCTTTGTATTTTTTGGAATCGCGGAACTTCAGCACGTCTTTTGGCTCAAGTTCGCTACCCAGCTCTACCAGAGAGCCTTCGTCCAGCAGGCTATGCAGGCGGTTGCGCGCCGACATACGCATATGGTGGTCACACTTTGGACACACCTCAAGGTTGCGCTCCAGCTCTGCGCGATACAGAACCTGACCGCAGCTATCACACTTCGTCCATACCCCTTCAGGAATGCTCGCTTTGCGCGTTGGGGTAATGTTGCTTTTAATTCGTTCAATCCAGCTCATTGATAACCTTTCTGCCTGAACCTGGTCGTATGCCAGTTTTGCTATAAGAGGCGAATAATGCCATTTTTGCCTCCAACAGACCATGAATGTTGCACATTAAAACATAACAGCCCGAAACTTTGGATAAAAAAGTGGTCGAACCGCCTGTGTGCATTTACTTCGCTTGTTTTGCCGCCGCACGTTTGTGACGAATGATTTCGATAACGCCAGGCAGTACGGAAAGCACAATAATCGCTATAATCAGTAACTTAAGGTTTTCCTGCACCACCGGGAGATCGCCAAAGAGATAGCCTGCGTAGGTAAACAGCAGTACCCACAGCAGCGCGCCAACCACGTTGTATGCCGCAAAATGACGATAGGACATATGCCCCATTCCCGCCACAAACGGTGCAAATGTGCGCACAATAGGCACAAAACGCGCAAGGATAATGGTTTTCCCGCCATGGCGTTCATAAAACGCATGGGTTTTATCTAAATAGCTGCGACGGAAAATTTTGGAATCAGGATTGCTGAAAAGCCGCTCACCGAACACCCGTCCAATCGTATAGTTGACCGCATCACCGACAATGGCGGCAATCACCATCAGCACAACCATAAGATGCACGTTCAGATCGTTAGTGGGCAGCGCCGATAGCGCCCCAGCCACGAACAGCAGTGAATCCCCTGGCAGGAATGGGGTAACGACCAGACCGGTTTCACAAAACAGAATGAGGAACAGTATGGCGTAAACCCAGACGCCATACTGCGCGACCAGCTCCGCCAGGTGAACATCAATATGCAGAATGAAATCAATCAGAAAACGTATTACGTCCATATTGTCTAAGCCCTAATTGCACCTTTGTTTAGTCCGCTAAAAACAGCGGACCCATTGGCGGTTTCGGCAGGTCAAATCGATCCGGATAGTCTACTGAGACCAGATACAATCCTTCCGCTTTCGCCGTGGCTGCCGCAAGCGTTCTGTCCTTCGCTGCCAGCAGGTCTGCAATCCAGCTCTCCGGCTGGTGTCCGGCACCCACTTCCATCAGGCTGCCCACAATATTCCGAACCATATGATGTACAAAGGCATTGGCTTTGATATCCACCACCACATACGCGCCAAAACGGCTGACGTTTATGTGCATGACGTTGCGCCACGGCGTGCGGGACTGACACTGCACCGCACGAAACGACGTAAAGTCATTTTCACCAATCAGACACTGCGCCGCGCGATGCATACGTTCTGCATCAAGCGGTTCATAAAAATGCGTCACGCCCAGGCTTAACACCGCAGGACGCAGGCGCTGGTTGTAGATGACATAACGGTAGCGACGCGCCGTGGCGCTGAAGCGCGCGTGAAAATCATCCGGCACAGCTTTTACCCAACGCACCGCAATGTCACCAGGCAAATTCGCATTTACACCCAGCGTCCAGGCGGCATCCTTACGCACGGCGGTGGTTTCAAAGTGCACCACCTGTCCGGTGCCGTGAACTCCCGCGTCCGTACGTCCCGCGCACAGGACGTTAATCGGCTCGTTTGCCACCTGAGAGAGCGCTTTCTCCAGCTTCTCCTGGACGCTGCGCACCTCGTTCTGACGCTGCCAGCCATAATATTTACTGCCATCGTACTCAATTCCGAGGGCAATTCTATGGACCGGCTTTTGTTCCACGCCTGACATCAGTACAGGTACTCCTGCACCAGTTTTTCAGCGATTTTGACCGCCATCAGCGCGCCGCCGAAGCGAACGTTGTCGGCAACGGACCAGAACTGAACCTGTTCCGGCATGCCGTAATCGTTACGCACGCAGCCAACGGAAAGATGCGCGCTGCCCGTGGCATCACCAACCTGCGTCGGGAACTCGCTCTCTTCAGAGAGCACGATGTCGTCACCGCGGCCAAACGCGTCGCGCGCCTCTTCTGCCGCCAGCGGACGCAGGGCTTCAAAGCCGACCATCTGCGCGTGGCCGTAGAAGACCGGAGACTGCACGACGCTCGCGGAGATCGCCAGGCCATCATCCTGCAGAATTTTACGCACTTCATCGACGATACGGCGCTCTTCGCGCACGGAGCCCTCGCGATCCGGCAGCAGCGGCAGCATGTTGAACGCCAGCTGGCGGCCAAAGAAATCATCTTCGTCAATCGGGATACCGTTCAGCAGCTTCGCGCTTTGCCCGGCCAGGGCGTCAACGGCCTTTTTGCCGTTCGCGGACGCGGACAGCAGGCTGGTGACGGTAATGCGTGACAGGCCGCCGTCGTCGATCAGCGGTTTCAGGGCGGTCAGCAGCTGGCTGGTGAGGCTGTTCGGCACCGCAATGACGTTACGGTTGCGGTAGTCAGCCAGCACAAATGGGTTCACGTCCGGCACCACCAGCGGCACATCCGGCTCCATTGAGAACAGACCGCTCAGGTCGATCACCAGGCAGCCTGCGTTAGTCGCCTCTTCAACGTACGCCGCAGTGGCTTCAGCGCCCGCGGCGAAAAACGCCAGCTGCGCCTGCGTCCAGTCGAACGCGGCCGCGTCCTGGACCATGACGGATTTACCGTTAAAACGCAGATGCTCACCTGCGCTGTCGGTACGCGCCAGCGCATAGATATCGCCCACCGGGAACTGACGCTCAGCAAGGGTTTCGAGCAGGGCTTCGCCCACGGCACCCGTGGCACCTAAAATGGCAATGTTCCAGCCTTCAGACATGGTGGTTTACTCCAGAAATAAAAAAGCGTCCCTGTCGGAGTATCCGACAGGGAGCATTAAGAAGACATTAATGCGCCGGGTGATGAACGGCGTTAAACCCCAGCTTGTGCAGCAGCGTCGCCGCCGGGGCGTCGTCGCATATTACATACAGGGAAGACCACTCGCGGCGCTCAACGTAGTTCTTGCGCAGCTTATCAAACTCACCCGGGATCCCCGCCACTTTACGCAGCAGCGCATCATCGCGGCGCACATCATACACCAAATGCACCAGCCTTTTCAGCGTTGCCTGATCGAGCGGGCCGTGCAGGGTAATGCGGCCAAATTCAGGCGCGGGGAGTAAGGTATCCAGCGCCACCTGCTGCGGATGGCCGATAAAAGTGCTGTAGGCTTCAAAGACCTGCGTGGTACCGCGGGCTTTGCCTTCCAGGGTATAACCGGCGATATGCGCGGTGCCCACGTCCACCTTGTTAAGCAGCTCAACGTTGAGATCCGGCTCCGGCTCCCAGACGTCCAGCACCACCCTGAGGTCTTGTCCTTCGTTCAGACACGTCAGCAGCGCGGCGTTATCTACCACCGGACCACGGCAGGCATTTATCAGAATAGTGCCAGCCTTCAGACGACGGATCAGCGCCTCGTCAGCAAGATGCAGCGACTTATACGGCCCCTCTTTAAACAGCGGCGTGTGGAAAGTCAGCACGTCACACTGTTCGACCAGCTCATCCAGCGAGCGGAAATCGCCGTCATCACCGTTGTCTTTACGCGGCGGATCGCACAGCAGCGTGCGGATCCCCAAGGCTTCAAGGCGCTTTTGCAGGCGCCCGCCGACGTTACCCACGCCGACAATCCCCACGGTGCGGTCTTTTAGCGCAAAACCGTCGCGCTCGGCCAGCATCAGCAGGGAGGAGAAGACGTATTCCACGACGGCTATGGCGTTACAGCCCGGCGCGGCGGAAAAACCGATTCCGGCCTGCTTCAGCCATTGATCATCCACATGATCGGTCCCTGCCGTTGCGGTCCCGACAAATTTAACCGCCTTACCGGCGAGCAACGCCTCATTTACTTTGGTCACCGAGCGCACCATCAGCGCGTCGGCGTCATCCAGTTCGTTGACCGGGATCGGGCGACCAGGGACAGCCTTAACGTTACCCAGGCGGCTAAACAGCTCACGGGCATAAGGCATATTTTCATCAACGAGGATTTTCACGTCTGAGTACCTGTTTGAGAGGAAGAAAACCTGCCAAGTGTGCCATAATCTGGCCGCCAGGCATATACGTTCGCCAGGTTTACGCTGAGTTTTGACTTTAAGGATTTTTGACGATGCAGCCCATTTCAGGTACGCCGCCACGCCCTCCGGGTGAAGGCCCCGTCACGCCAAACGTTGCCGGTGAACAACCGCTATCCACGCAACAGCGCACCGTGCTGGAGCGACTGATCACGCGCCTGATTGCGCTGACTTCGCAGCAAAACGCGGAAGTCTGGGCCGGGGTAAAGCATGATTTAGGCGTGAGGAACGACGCACCGCTGCAGTCGCGCCATTTCCCAGCGGCCGAACAAAACCTGAACCAGCGTATTAATACCGCGCAGCAGAACCACACCACGCGCCAGATTGTTGCTCAGCTGACGGAGCTGCTGGGCCAGGGCAATAACCGCCAGGCGGTGAGTGATTTTATTCGCCAGCAGTATGGTCAGACCGCGCTGGGCCAGCTGACGCCCGACCAGCTTAAAACCGTGCTGACCCTGCTGCAGAACAACGAGCTGTCTATTCCGCAGCCTCAGGTGCGCCCGGCGACCGAGCGTCCGCTGCTGCCAGCCGAGCACAACACGCTCAAGCAGATGGTGACGAAGCTGGCTGCGGCCACCGGCGAACCGACGAAGCTTATCTGGCAATCCATGCTGGAGCTGTCCGGCGTGAAGGCGGGTGAGTTAATCCCGGCCAAACAGTTTACGCATCTGGTGACCTGGCTCCAGGCGCGCCAGACGCTCAGCACCCAGAATACCCCTACCCTGCATACCGTCCAGGCGGCACTGAAGCAGCCGCTTGAGCCGCACGAATTTGAAGTCATCCGGGATTACGCCCAGCAAAACTGGCAGGCCACGCCGCAAACGGTTCTGACCACCGCGCAGGTGCAGGATCTGCTCAATCAAATCTTCGTTCGCCGCGCCGAGCGTGAGGGCGGCGTGCCGGAGGTGAGAAACATTCAGCCGATCTATAGCCCGCTGTTTGCGCCGGTCGTCGAGACGTTCAGAACGCTCTCTGCGCGCCCGGGATTGATGTTTATTGCGCTACTGATTGCGCTGGCGATTTTCTGGCTGGTTGCCTGAGGTTTTGCCCGGTGGCGCTGCGCTTACCGGGCCTACAGCGGCTCAAGTCCTGCGAAACGCCACCAGCGTCACCACGATCCCCACCACCGCAGAAACCGCACCGGCCAGAAAGACGGACGGATAACCAAACGAGGTAGCTAATACCCCGGCCAGCGGCCCGGTTACCCCGTATGAGATATCCTGAAACGCCGCATAACCGCCCAGCGCCGTGCCGCGCACCTGTGGGGCCACGCGCTTCACGACTTCAACACCGAGCGCCGGGAAGATCAGTGAACAGCCGCAGCCGGTCAGCGCCGCGCCAAGCAGCGCAACGGATGCCACGGGTGCATTCCACAGCAGCAGCAGACCCACGGTCTCTATCATCAGCGACGCCACCGCGACCTTCACGCCGCCGAAGCGATCCGGCATCCAGCCGAAGAAGACGCGCATCAGCACAAACGCGCCGCCAAACGCGGTAAGCGTAAAACCGGCCATCGCCCAGCCGCGGCTCATAAAATAGAGCGAGACGAAGGTACCAATCACCGCAAAACCCACGCCCTGCAGCGCCAGGCCAAGACCCGGCTGCCAGATTTGGCCGACCACGCTCCACAGGGAAGGACGCTCGCCTTTGTGCGCGGGCACCTTACGCACCGAGCCGTTAAACGCCCACGCCAGCAGGGGTAAAGCCATTGTGGTTGCGGCCAGCGCCGCAAATCCAAACTGGCTATTGATCAGCAGCCCAAGCGGTGCGCCTGCGGCCAGCGCGCCATAGATGGCCATACCGTTCCAGGACATCACCTTGCCGGAGCGTGCGGGACCCACCAGCCCCATTCCCCAGGTCAGGGTGCCGGTCAGCAGCTGGCTTTCACCAAAGCCGAGGATTAAACGGCCCAGCACCAGCAGCGCAAACTTATACGCGGCCTCTACCGGTAGGAGAGCAGCCAGCAGCCATGCGCCGCCCGCGAGCCCACAGGCAAACATCCCCTGTAACGCCGAGCGTTTTGCACCGTGCTGATCCGCCAGCCGTCCGGCGTAACCGCGGGTTAATACCGTGGCTAAAAACTGAATGCCCACGGCAATGCCGACCATGGTGTTGCCATAGCCCAGCTCCTGATGAACGAACAGCGGGATCACCGGCAGCGGCAGGCCAACGGTCATATAGGTCAGAAATACCGCAAACGCGATACGGAACAGCGAGACGTTCGCTGAAGGGGTTGTTTCTGTTTGAGTTACTGCAGTCATGCTTTACTCCGAAATGAAGAGTAAGGCGGGGAAATGCCACGCCCCCTCTACCTGATAATCAGGATTAAGGTGCGTTGGTTGACGTTAAACGCTTACGCATTATCGTGAGGATAATGTTGAGGGTGAAGTTTGCCTGTGAGATCAGCCGCTTGTCAATGCATAAAAAAAGGGAGCCTTATGGCTCCCTTCCGGATTCAAACGTAAAACTTATGCTTTCAGCTTACGCATGACCAGCGTGGCGTTGGTGCCACCAAAGCCGAAGCTGTTTGACATGACGGTGGTCAGCGTCGCTTCCGTTGGTTTGGTCACGATGTTCAGGCCAGCAGCCTGCTCGTCCATCTCATCAATGTTGATGCTTGGCGCGATAAAGCCATTTTCCAGCATCAGCAGAGAGTAGATCGCTTCCTGCACGCCAGCCGCACCCAGAGAGTGACCGGTCATGGCTTTGGTCGCGGAGATTGCCGGGCTGTTGTCGCCGAAGACTTCGCGGATCGCACCCAGCTCTTTCACGTCGCCTACCGGAGTAGAGGTACCGTGGGAGTTCAGGTAGTCGATTGGGGTGTCAACGCCGTGCATCGCCATCTTCATGCAGCGCACCGCGCCTTCGCCGGATGGCGCAACCATGTCGGCGCCGTCAGACGTTGCACCGTAGCCCACGATCTCAGCGTAGATGTGTGCGCCACGTGCCAGGGCATGCTCCAGCTCTTCAACCACAACCATGCCGCCGCCGCCCGCGATAACGAAACCGTCACGGTGCGCATCATAGGTACGGGATGCTTTATCCGGGGTTTCATTGTACTTCGTGGACAGTGCGCCCATCGCGTCGAATTCACAGGCCATTTCCCAGCCCAGCTCTTCGCCGCCGCCAGCAAATACGATGTCCTGTTTACCCAGTTGGATCTGCTCAACAGCATTACCGATGCAGTGTGCGGAAGTCGCACACGCGGAGCTGATGGAGTAGTTCACACCGTGGATTTTGAACGGGGTCGCCAGGCACGCGGAAACCGCAGAACCCATGGCTTTAGTCACCACGTACGGACCTACTGCTTTCAGACCACGCGGGCTACGCATTGCGTCAGCGCCGAATACCTGCGCTTTTGATGAGCCGCCGGAACCGGCGATCAGACCCACGCGCGGGTTGTTCTGATAAACCTCTTCACTCAGGCCGGAATCTTTGATCGCTTCCTGCATGGAGAGATAAGCATAAATAGAGGCATCGTTCATGAAACGAACCACTTTGCGGTCAATCAAACCGGTGGTGTCCAGTTTGACGTTACCCCATACGTGGCTACGCATACCTGAATCTTTAAACTCTTCAGAGAAAGTGATCCCGGAGCGTCCTTCACGCAGAGATGCCAGGACTTCCTGCTGGTTATTACCGATGCTGGAAACAATGCCCAGGCCAGTAATCACTGCACGTTTCATTCAATACCTCTGTAAGTCGCACTATAGTAAGTTTCGAGTCGCACAATAGCGTACACTTGTACGCCGAACAAGTCCGATCAGACATTTTCTGCGGAAATTTGCACCGATGGACTCACATCGTTAAGATCGTGCCACTGCCTGTCAGACGAGTAACTTACGTGAAACAAAACGCTATACAACCCGCCAACCTCGAATTCAACGCTGAGGGTACACCTGTTTCCCGAGATTTTGATGACGTCTATTTTTCTAATGATAACGGACTCGAAGAAACTCGCTATGTTTTCCTCGACGGAAACCAGCTCAGCACCCGCTTCCCGGAGCATCCGCGGAGCCTGTTTGTGGTCGCGGAAAGTGGATTCGGCACCGGGCTGAATTTTTTAACCCTCTGGCAGGCGTTTAACCAGTTTCACGCTGCACACCCTGAGGCTACGCTACAAAGATTACATTTCATCAGTTTCGAAAAATTCCCGCTGACCGCGCACGATCTGCGGCTCGCTCATCAGCGCTGGCCAGAGCTTGCTGCCTGGGCGGAACAGCTTCAGGCGCAGTGGCCGCCTCACATCGGCGGCTGCCACCGTCTGATTCTGGACGGCGGACGCGTGACGCTGGATTTATGGCTTGGCGACATCAATGACCTGACCGATACCCTCGACGATTCGATGAATCAGACGGTGGACGCGTGGTTCCTTGACGGCTTTGCCCCCGCTAAAAACCCGGACATGTGGAGCCAGCATCTGTTTAGCGCGATGGCGCGGCTGGCGCGCCCGGGCGCAACGCTTGCCACCTTCACCTCGGCAGGCTTTGTCCGCCGCGGGCTGCAGGAGGCGGGCTTTACCATGCAGAAAACCAAAGGCTTTGGCCGCAAGCGCGACATGCTGGTCGGCAGAATGGAGCAGACGCTGGACATCCCCGCACAGGCGCCCTGGTTTACGCGCCGCGCCAGCGCATCCCGTGAGGTGGCGATAGTCGGCGGGGGGATCGCCAGCGCTCTGCTGTCCCTCGCGCTTCTCCACCGCGGCTGGCAGGTCACGCTCTACTGCGCTGACGACGCACCCGCCTGTGGAGCGTCCGGTAACCGTCAGGGGGCGCTCTACCCGCTTTTAAGCGCGCACGATCCGGCCCTGTTCCAGTTTTTCCCCGCGGCGTTTACCTTCGCTCGTCGTCTGTACGACGCCCTGCCGGTGGCGTTCGATCATGACTGGTGCGGCGTCACGCAGCTCGGCTGGGATGAAAAGAGCCAGCAAAAAATCACGCAGATGCTGTCGCTGGGCCTGCCTGACGAGATTGCCCGCGCGGTAAGTGCGCAAGAGGTGGCGGACACCGCTGGCGTGGAAACCGGCTGTGGGGGCATTCAGTATCCGCTCGGCGGCTGGCTGTGCCCGGCTGAACTGACTGCGGCGGTCATTGCGCTGGCGCAGTCGCGCGGGCTGACGACGCATTATACTCACAAGGTTGAATCGTTGAGCCGGACAGAACGCTGGAATCTGCGTTTTGCCGATGGCAAAGAGGCGAGCCATGCCAGCGTTGTGCTGGCAAACGGACATAACATCAGCCAGTTTATCCAGACAGAGACGTTGCCGGTTTATCCCGTCGGCGGCCAGGTGAGCCATATTCCTTCCGCGCCCGAACTGAGCAAACTGCGTCAGGTGCTGTGCTATGACGGCTATCTGACGCCGCAAAATCCGTCTAACGGCCATCACTGCATCGGGGCCAGCTATCATCGTGGCGAAACGGATATGCGCTACAGCGAAGCGGATCAGGCGCAGAACCGCCAGCGCCTGATTGACTGTTTCCCGGATGCGGCGTGGGCGAAAGAAGTCGACGTCAGCGCCGGAGACGCGCGCTGCGGCGTGCGCTGCGCCACCCGCGATCATCTGCCAATGGCGGGAAATGTGCCGGACTATGATGCGACGCTTGAGGCCTATCAGGATCTGGCTGAACGCAGGGAGACGGCGGCGGCCTCGCCGGTGTATCCGGAGCTGTTTATGCTGGGCGGGCTGGGTTCTCGTGGGATCTGTTCTGCGCCGCTGCTGGCGGAAGTGTTAGCCGCGCAAATGAGCGGCGAGCCGATCCCGCTGAACAGGGTTACGCTTGCGGGGCTGAATCCGAATCGCTTGTGGGTACGGAAACTGCTGAAGGGGAAGAAGGTTAAGTAGGTGCGGCCTGGTGCCCTCACCCGCCCCTCTCCCACAGGGAGAGGGTGGTGAAACACTTACTTCGCTTTCGCCTGCTGGAACAATTTGTCCCACATGCCCAGCACCAGTGACTGGTCGCGCGGAGAGAGCTCCCCGGCCAGAATGGCTTTTTCCAGGCTGCGAGTGACTTCAGCGTGAACGGCATCAGCAGAGTGATCGTCCCCCGCTTCCAGCTCGGCTACCGCGAGCGTCAGGTGACCACGCAGATAACCGCTGGCGAACAGCTCATCATCGCTGGCATGTTCCACCATGTCATCAATTAACGCCAGAATGCGTGATTCAAATTCTGCGATCATCTTCTTTCCTCTGTTAAAGATCTTCCGGCCAAGGGAAGCATTCCGCCGTGATAACCGGCGTGTGGTAATAATTCTGTAAGGCCTCGATCAGACGTGCCGGACGTTCCGGGATGCCTTTCTCAAGATATTCCATCACCTGCGCGTGAACGCGGCGCTGGAAGACGATACGGTCTGGCTCGAAGTCGCCTTCGAGGTTGTCACAGCTGACGTTGAACGGGAAACCCGCAGCGACGCAGAATAGCCATTCCAGCGCCTGCGGCTTCACTTCCACATCTTCAAACTGGCCCTGAGTGGCGGCATCACGTCCGTCCGGGCAGTACCAGTAACCGAAGTCCACCAGCTCGCGCCGCGCTTTACCCGCAATGCACCAGTGCGAAATCTCGTGCAAGCCGCTGGCATAAAAGCCGTGGGCAAAGACGATGCGGTTATACGGAACCTCCGCATCAGCAGGAAGATAGATCGGTTCGTCGTCGCCTTTAATCAGACGGGTATTAAAATCGTCAGCAAAACAGCCGTCGAAAATCTCAATCAGCTGTTCGTATTTATGCGTACTGTTCATTAGTGCATCCCCAACCAGGTGAGGATCTCCTGTCCATGGCTGTCATAAAGAAGTTTGGCGCTCATTACGGCCGAGACGATGACGATCATCGGGCGAATAAGTTTTTGTCCTTTGCTTAATACCAGACGCGAGCCCGCGCGCGCGCCCAGGAACTGCCCTGCCATCATCACAAACCCGGTTGCCCAGATAACCTTGCCGCCAATGATAAACAGCAACAGGCCGCCGACGTTTGAGGTCGCGTTGAGCACTTTGGCATGGGCGGTGGATTTGGCGAGGTTAAACCCGGCCAGCGTCACGAACGCCAGCGCGTAAAACGAGCCAGCCCCCGGGCCGAAGAAACCGTCGTAAAAACCCACGCTGCCCCCGGCAATCAGGGCAAACGGCAGGCCGTACAGGCGACGCAGGCGGTCTTCTTCACCGAGCTTTGGCATCAGCAGGAAGTAAAGCCCGATGCAGATGACCAGAATCGGCAGGATCTGGCGCAAAATATCGGACTGCACGTGCTGAACCAGCAGCGCGCCCGACGTGGAGCCGATAAAGGTCATCAGGATATTGAGCTTCTGATCGGCCAGGCTCACCACCTTACGGCGGATAAAATAGAGCGACGCCGAGAGCGAGCCGCCGCAGGCCTGCAGCTTGTTGGTGGCAAGCGCCTGCGCCGGGCTCATGCCCGCCGCCAGCAGCGCGGGCACGGTTAACAACCCGCCGCCGCCCGCGAGCGCGTCGATAAAACCGGCCAGCATGGCCACAAAGAACAGCACCACCAGCAGCAGCGGTGACACCATAAACAGATCGACGAAATTATCCATTAAAGTACATGCTCATCCAGTAGCGCCTGGCAGGAAGGCGGCAACGGAGGCGGTGTCTTCTTCTCAGGCTTAGAGGTTCCAGGTTTTGCCGGCTCAAACCAGCTTTGCAGTTCCGCACCGCAGCCATCGCCTGGCGGCGGAAGCGGCTGATCTTCACATTCCAGGCTATTCGCCGGGCAGCGCAGACGAACGTGCATGTGCGCACGATGCTGGAACCACGGGCGCACTTTGCGCAGCCAGTCGCGATCGGTTCCGGCATCCAGGCAGAGCTGCTGCTTGATGGCCGGGTTGACGAAAATCCGCGTGACGTCGTTATCTTCAGCCGCCAGCTTGATCATGCTGGATACGTCCCGCGTCCACAGGGACGGGACAACGCGCTTACCGTCGCTCGCCACCAGATCCAGCGCCTGCGGTTTCAGCAACTGGGCAGACGACCAGCGCGCTTTCGGCAGCTGCAGGAAGATATCAACATCCAGTCCGGTCTGGTGACTGGCGTGCCCACCGTTAAAACGCCCGCCGGCAGGCATCCCCATATCGCCAATCAGCATCGTGCCCAGCCCCAGGTTATGCACCTGGTTTCCCAGGCGCTGGATGAACAGCACCAGGTCAGGGTGGCCGAAGTAACGACGCTGGTCGGTACGCATCACCTGATAGGTATCAGACTGGAGAGGAAGCTCCTGGGCACCGACGATACAGCCGTTGGAAAAGGCGCCAATAGACTGCGCGCTCCCCGCCACCGGGTGGGTAATTTTTTGCCACGGTGTGGCGGCCAGACTGGCTCCACTGGCAAGCAGCGCCAGCAGAGCAATTGCGGTTTTTTTCATGTTTACCAGCGTGGAATGGTGGTCGTCACATCCGCATTCTGCGCGCGCTGGCGCAGGAAGTGATCCATCAGCACGATCGCCAGCATCGCTTCTGCGATCGGCACCGCGCGGATCCCCACGCACGGATCGTGACGTCCTTTGGTGATCATCTCAACTTCTTCGCCATCGCGGTTAATCGTGTGGCCCGGCACGGTAATGCTGGAAGTTGGCTTCAGCGCGATGTTGGCAACAATCTGCTGCCCGCTGCTGATACCGCCCAGGATGCCGCCCGCATGGTTGCTCTGGAAGCCCGCTTTCGTGATTTCATCGCGGTTCTGACTGCCGCGAAGCTGAACCACGTCAAAGCCGTCGCCAATCTCTACGCCCTTCACGGCGTTGATGCTCATCAGCGCGTGGGCAATGTCGGCGTCAAGACGGTCAAATACCGGCTCGCCCCAGCCAGCCGGGACGCCGTCGGCCACCACGGTCACTTTCGCGCCAATGGAGTCGCCCTCTTTTTTCAGGCCGCGCATCAGTTCATCCAGCGCCTCAAGCTTGTCGGCATCGGCGCAGAAGAACGGGTTTTGTTCAACCTGATCCCAGTCCTTGATCGCCAGCGGAATGTCGCCCATCTGGGTCAGACAGCCGCGGATAACGATGCCAAATTTCTGCTGCAGGTATTTTTTGGCAATCGCCCCTGCCGCCACGCGCATCGCGGTTTCACGCGCGGAAGAACGTCCGCCGCCGCGATAGTCGCGGAAGCCGTACTTTTGTTCGTAGGTGTAGTCGGCGTGGCCCGGACGGAACACGTCTTTGATGGCGCCGTAGTCCTGGGAGCGCTGATCGGTGTTTTCGATCAGCAGACCAATGCTGGTCCCGGTGGTGCGGCCTTCAAAGACGCCGGAGAGAATTTTGACCTGGTCCGGTTCGCGACGCTGCGTGGTGTAGCGAGAGGTGCCCGGGCGACGACGGTCGAGGTCGTGCTGTAAATCGGCTTCGGTCAGTTCGATGCCTGGCGGTACGCCATCAACGATACAGCCCAGCGCCAGCCCGTGTGATTCCCCAAAGGTGGTCACGCGGAATACCTGTCCAATACTGTTTCCTGCCATCACGGCTCCGATGTTGTTGTTTGTGTTTGAGCGTTGTGAAACGGGCCGAAGCCCGCTGGATTAATCTTTATAAATGCTGAAGTGTTCGCGCGCGTCGAGCAGCTGCGCTTTGGTCAGCATAAAGACGCCGTCACCGCCGTTGTCGAACTCAAGCCAGGTGAACGGCACATCCGGGTACTGCTCTATCAGATGTACCATGCTGTTGCCCACTTCACAAATCAGAACGCCGTCGTCGGTCAGGTAATCCGGCGCGCAGGCCAGAATGCGGCGGGTCAGCTTCAGGCCGTCAGAGCCTGACGCCAGACCCAGCTCCGGCTCGTGACGGTATTCGTTCGGCAAATCGGACATATCTTCCGCATCGACGTACGGCGGGTTGGTGACGATCAGATCGTACTGCAGCGTCGGCAGATCGCGGAACAGGTCGGAGCGAATTGGCGTAACGTGATGGATCAGCCCGTGCTCTTCGATGTTGTGCTCGGTCACGGCCAGCGCGTCGGTGGAGATATCGACGGCGTCCACTTCCGCTTCCGGGAAGGCGTACGCGCAGGCAATCGCGATGCAGCCGCTGCCGGTACACATATCGAGAATGTGCTGCGGCTGATGGCCAATCAGACCTTCAAAGTGGTTGTTGATCAGCTCGCCAATCGGCGAGCGCGGCACCAGCACGCGTTCATCGACATAGAACTCGTGGCCGCAGAACCAGGCTTTATTGGTCAGATAGGCGACCGGAATGCGTTCGTTCACGCGGCGGATCACGCGCTCAACGATGCGATGTTTTTCGCTGGAGGTCAGGCGCGCGGTGCGCATGTCTTCCGGAATATCCAGCGGCAGATAGAGAGACGGCAGCACCAGCTGTACGGCTTCATCCCACGGGTTATCGGTACCGTGACCGTACCAGATATTGGCGGCGCTGAAGCGGCTAACCGACCAGCGCAACATGTCCTGTATGGTATGCAGCTCGTTTACTGCTTCATCGACAAATATTTTATCCACTCTTTCCTCCAGGGCATGCTCGCATAATTTTCGGCGGCTAGTTTGCCATGAAGACGGCGATAAATCAGCAATGACGCGTCGCGCTTGAGGTTAAAAAATGCGTTTAGTCGGGTACACTGTCGGAAATACGAGATGAGAATGACGAATGAAAAAGAAAACATCGCTCAGCGAGGAGGATCAGGCGCTCTTCCGCCAGCTAATGACCGGGACGCGGAAAATCGCGCAGGACACGATTGTCCATCGCCCGCAGCGTAAAAAAATCAGCGAAGTCCCGGTCAAACGGCTGCTGCAGGAGCAGGCAGATAACAGCCACTATTTTTCAGATGAATTTCAGCCGCTGCTTAATACGCAAGGGGCTGTTAAGTATGTACGCGAAGACGTCAGCCATTTTGAGCTGAAAAAATTACGCCGCGGGGATTATTCGCCGGAGCTGTTTCTCGATCTGCACGGTTTAACGCAGATGCAGGCGAAACAGGAGCTGGGGGCGTTGATCGCTGCCTGTCGCCGTGAACATGTTTTTTGCGCCTGCGTGATGCATGGCCACGGTAAACATATCCTCAAGCAACAGACGCCGCTGTGGCTGGCTCAGCACCCACACGTAATGGCTTTTCATCAGGCACCGAAAGAGTACGGCGGAGATGCCGCGTTGCTGGTGTTGATTGAAGTGGAAGAGTGGCAGCCGCCAGAGTTGCCCTGACAGAATGGCGGGAAGCACATTGCACCCCGCCATATCGCACGTCACGTCAGATCGCTTTTGCCATCTTCAGGTTGCACGGACTCATTTGCCAGTTGAAGACACCTTTGCCCGTTTCGTCGAGAGATACATTGGCAATGGCGGAGGTTGTGAACATCGGCGGGGTCTCGCCCGGGCACAGCTCAGATACCAGATAGCCAACCAGTGGCAGGTGGGAAATGACCAGCGCGGAAGCGACACCTTCATTGCACAGCGCCTGAAGATAAGCGCTGACAAGGCCTACATCGCCACACGGGGTGAGTTCAGGCAGAACATCCACACTGGTCGGCAGGTTCATACATTCACCTACCACATCCAGCGTCTGTTCTGCACGCAGGAACGGACTCACCAGAACGCGTTCGATGTCCACTTTTTGACCGTTAAGCCAGGTCGCCATCAGACGAGATTCGTCGCAGCCACAGACGGTCAAAGGACGTACTGAGTCACTGGCGGCATCGAGTGCCGCGTCGCCGTGACGCATGATAAAAACTTGCATATTGCACCGCTTTTGTTAACCAGAATCACCGGCGTTAACTACCCGCGATAAATGCTAAGAGGTAGAAAACCCGATGGCCGGGCATTGTGCCTGATCCATTCGGTGAATGAAACGCTGTTTTTTACCTCAATGGCGTAAGTATAGTCAATCTCTGTTTACAAAATCGCCAGAACAGGTCCATTCACTTCAGGATTTACCCTTCTTTGACCTCAGCTTACGAGGACAGTTTCCCTTGCAGGCCAAAATGTCTGGCCGCGTTCCGCCATCAGCAATAATTCGTCACACGGCGTAAACCGGGGACCATATTGCGAAGCCAGACGTTGCAGGATAGCAACCACTTCACCCGCGCCGAGCGTATCCATGTAACGGAACGGGCCGCCAAGGAACGGCGGGAAACCAATGCCAAATACCGCGCCGATGTCGCCATCGCGCGCGCTCTTGATCACCTGCTCATCAAAGCAGCGCGCCGCTTCATTGAGCATCATCATCACGCAGCGCTCAGCGCACTGAACGGCGGACAGTTTTCCCTGACCTGTGGTCGAAATGAGTCCATATACCGAAGGGTCGACCTGTTTCCTGCTTTTACGCCCTTTCGCGCCGTAAAGATAGAAACCGCGTTCATTTTTTCTGCCTTTGCGATCGTCCTTCAAAATCGCAGAAACAATGTTTGCAGGTGGGCTAAAACGATCGCCATATGCGGCTTCCAGCACTGGTATAATTTTAGTGCCGGTGTCTATTCCCACCTCATCCAAAAGTTGGATTGGGCCAACGGGGAAACCAAACTTTACCAGCGCCTCGTCGACGTGCTCAATCTTCTCCCCTTCAGTCAGCAACCGCATGGCTTCATTAATGTAGGGCGCCAGAATGCGGTTGACGTAGAAGCCAGCTTTGTCCGCTACCACAATCGGGGTTTTGCCCTGTTTTTTCGCAAGCTTCACCACGGTGGCAACAGTTTGCGGACTGGTCGTCGCGTGAGGAATAACCTCCACCAGCGGCATTTTTTCTACCGGGCTAAAGAAGTGCAGTCCGATCACCTGCTCCGGACGCACGGCTTTCGCCGCGATATCGCCAATTGGTAATGACGACGTGTTAGAGGCAAAAATGGTGTGCGGGGCGCAATGTTGCTCAACGTCTGCCACCATCTGTTGTTTAAGCGCCAGATCTTCAAACACGGCTTCAATCACCAGATCGCGGTGCGCAAAACCGCTGTAATCCGTCGTACCGGAGATCATCGCCAGGGTTTTATCACGCTCGCTTGCCTTGATATGGCGGCGATTAACCTTCCGATCAAGGTTCTGCCAGCTGTACTGCAGCGCGTGGTTGATCCCCTTAGGATTAATGTCTTTGATTCGTACAGGCAATTTGCCTTTGCTGGCGGTAACAAAAGCGATACCGCCGCCCATGAGTCCCCCACCCAGTATGCCAACGGCACGCAGCGGCGCAGGCTCAGCCTCGCTGCCCGGATCTTTTTTCACCTCCGTGCTGGCGAAGAAGATGCTGCGCAGCGCCTGCGACTGCGGCGTGATCGCCAGTTCGCCAAAGGCTTTGGCCTCCGCGGCATAACCGCTGCTGCTGCCCTGCGACAGCCCGGTTTCGATCACGTCCAGGATCCGCTTTGCCGCCGGGTAATTGCCTTTGGTTTTTTGTTCGGTCTTTTTGCCCACCATGTTGAACAGGAGGGTTCTTCCCAACGGGCCGGCCAGCACGCGCTCGCGAACCGGCAGAGGACGTTTTGCCTGACGCCCTTTCAGCGCAAGCTCAACGGCGGCCTCCAGCAAAATGGACTGCGGCACGACATCATCGACCAGACCGGCTTTCAGCGCCTGACGGGCACGCAGCTGTTTACCGGTTAAGATCATCTCCAGCGCCGTGCTGATACCCACCAGGCGCGGCAGCCGTTGCGTTCCGCCGGATCCAGGCAGCAGGCCCAGCTGCACTTCCGGCAGGCCCAGAATCGTTTTCGCATCGTCGGTGCAAATCCGGCTGTGACAGGCCAGCGCCAGCTCAAGCCCACCGCCCAGACAGGCACCGTGGATCGCGGCAATGACCGGGATCGGCAGACCGTTGATCTCCGCCATCACCTGCTGGCCCTGACGCGCCAGCTCTTCGGCTTCCAGGGCGCTTTGCGCCCGGGCGATCATGTTGATATCCGCACCGGCGATAAAGTTATCCGGCTTGGCAGAGATAAACACCAGACCACGAATAGCTTTGTTGTCGCGGATCTGCTTTAGCATCGCGCGCACCTGAACACCAAATTCGGCCTTCAGGGTATTCATCTTTTCATCCGGCACATCAATAGTGATAACGGCCACGTTATCGAGGCGAACCGTCAGATTAAATGCAGATGGCATATCCATTATTCAGCCTCCAGAACCATTGCTGCGCCAAGGCCACCCGCCGCACAGGCGGTAACGAGGCCAAACCCGCCGCCACGGCGACGGAGTTCATGTAATGTTTGCGTGATCATCCTCGCCCCTGTGGCGGCAAACGGATGACCGTAGGCGATAGAGCCGCCCAGCACGTTGAATTTACTCTGATCCACTTCGCCCGTGGCATGCGCGCGGCCCAGCACATCGCGCGCGAAACGCTCGCTTGCCAGCAGCTGGACGTTTGCCAGGGTTTGCGCGGCAAACGCTTCGTGCATATCAATCAGGGTTAAATCAGCCAGCGTCAGCCCCGCGCGCTCCAGCGCCAGCGGCGTGGACCACGCCGGACCTAACAACATGTCCTGCCAGACATCAATGGCGGTGAAGGCATAGCTGCGTAAATAGCCCAGGGGAGTGATGCCCAGCTCCTTCGCGCGGGATTCGGTCATCAGGATCACGGCGGCGGCGCCATCCGTCAGCGGCGTACTGTTCGCCGCCGTCACGGTGCCGTGCTTGCGGTCAAACGCCGGGCGCAGTTTGGCGTAATCCGCCAGCGTTGAGGTGCCGCGAATATTGTTATCTTCCGCAAGCGGTTCACGGTAAGGGGGAATATAGGCGGTCATGACCTCGTCGGCCAGCTTGCCTTCCGACCAGGCTTTTGCCGCAAGCTGATGTGAACGATGCGCCAGGGCATCCTGCTGTTCACGCGTAATGCCGTACGTTTTTGCCATCTGCTCGGCGGTATCCCCCATGCGCAGGCCGGTGGAGTATTCCGCGACGGCAGGTGGTACAGGCATGAGGTCGCGCAGACGTAAACGCGAGAAGAGTTTGAGTTTCTGACTCGTCGTACGGGCTTTATTGGCATCCACCAGGATGCGCGCCAGCTTTTTACTGACCCCAATCGGCAGCACCGAAGAGGAGTCCGCCCCACCCGCAATCCCGGCGCGAATCGTGCCCGCCATCAGGCTTTCGGCGACGTTAGCCACGGCCTGGAAGCTGGTTGCGCAGGCGCGGCTGACGCTGTAGGCATCGGTATGCACGTTCATTCCGGTACCGAGGACGATTTCACGCGCAATATTGGGGGCTTCAGGCATCTGCACAACCTGACCAAATACCAGCTGTTCGATGACCTCAGGCGGAATTTCGCTGCGAGCCAGCATCTCCCCCACTACCATTTTCCCCAGGTCGACGGCCGGTATGCCATGAAACGCCGTTGCCTGACGCGCAAACGGCGTGCGCAACCCACTGACTATGGCAATGCGATCGCCCTGACGGGTAATAAGCGGTAATGCCTGACTCATAACACTCCCCTGTAAAAAATTTTCGCAAACATAAAGTGGTCTGACCTGATAATAGTCTTAACCATTTTTTTACATTCAGCCAATCGGGGAAACGAAAAAGTGCGAGCTAAAACACAGAGAAGAAAAAGAAAATGCCCCAAGGAAAAAGCAAAACGGTAACCCATAGGTTACCGTTTTTAGTGTTTGCACACTCTCCCGTGGGAGAGGGCTGGGGGTGAGGGCATCAGGCCGCAGAGATTAACGCAGGCCCAGCTGGAAAATCAGCGTTTCTGCTTCACAGGCGAAGACAAAGTCGATGTCCAGCTTCACGCCACCTTCCACTTCGGTAAAGGTAGACTTGATTTCACACGGATCGGATTCAACGTCACGCGCACGCTTGCTCAGCGCGGCCAGGGTCTCTTCCGCTTCGGCACGGTTGGTGAATACACGGCTGTAAGAGGCGGTGCAATCGGTGTTGTCCATGATGGTCCCAACATCCATACAGCAGCAAACCGGGGTTTCATCAGCACTGCATTTACTCATAGCTCAATTTCCTCTGTATTCGCGCAGCGCGCGAGATAGACACGATGCTGATATTTTACGCCCCGGAGCGGGCGCTCTCCAGCCGTTAATGGCGCAAAAGCGGATAAGTGACCAATATCACACTAAAAAATGATCTAAAACAAAAACCACCCTTATGGGTGAGTATTGATGGTCACAATTTTGCCAACCAGATCTCGTTTCACGAAACATGTTTGAAAATATTAATAAACAAACTTGCAACATTCTGGCTGGTCAGACCTATACTCTGGCCACTGGTCTGATTTGTCTGTCATACCTCAGACCCTACACTTCGCGCTCCTGTTACGGTATGTAACAATTATTGAATAAAAATAACTCAATGAGGTTATGGTCATGAGCCAGAAAACCCTGTTCAACAAGACTGCGCTGGCAGTCGCAGTGGCACTCGTCTCCACTTCCGCCTGGTCAGCGGGCTTTCAGTTAAACGAATTTTCTTCCTCTGGCCTTGGCCGTGCGTATTCCGGGGAAGGCGCTATTGCTGATGATGCGGGTAACGCGAGTCGTAACCCCGCGTTGATCATGATGTTCGATCGTCCGACTTTCTCTGCCGGTGCAATTTTTGTCGATCCAGGTGTTGATATATCGGGCCGTTCTCCGACAGGTGCCGATCTGAAATCGGATAACATTGCCCCAACGGCATGGGTTCCAAACATGCACTTCGTGGCGCCGATTAACGACCAGTTCGGCTGGGGCGCATCCGTGACCTCTAACTATGGTTTAGCAACCGAGTTCAATAACGACTATGCAGCTGGAGCGTTTGGCGGTAAAACCGACCTGGAAACCCTGAACCTGAACCTGAGCGGTGCTTACCGTCTGGATAGTCACTGGAGTTTCGGCGTTGGCTTTGACGCTGTGTATGCTAAAGCCAAGATCGAACGTTATGCGGGCGACCTGGGTAAAGTCGTCGCTGGCTCAGGCGCACTTCCTCCAGCCCTGGCACAGCGAGTGGCTGGTATCCCGGCAGACACTCAGATCGCTTATCTGAAGGGCGATGAGTGGGGCTTTGGCTGGAACGCCGGTATCCTTTATGAACTCGATAAAAACAACCGTTACGGCTTAACCTACCGTTCCGAAGTAAAAATCGACTTTGATGGAGATTACAAAAGCAGCCTCCCTTCTGCCTATAACCAGATCCTCGGCAACTTCGGTCTGCCGATGGGCACCAATGGCCAAACCACTGGCGGCTCTCTGAGCCTGCACTTACCAGAAATGTGGGAATTGTCAGGTTATAACAAAGTGGCGCCACAGTGGGCAGTTCACTATAGCCTGACCTACACCAGCTGGAGCCAGTTCCAGGAGCTGAAGGCGACCAATAGCAACGGCGACACGCTCTTCTATAAAGATGAGAGCTTCCGTGATGCTTACCGCATCGCGCTGGGGACCACCTACTATATGGATGACAACTGGACATTCCGTACCGGTATTGCCTTCGATGATAGTCCGGTACCAGCAGACAAACGCTCTATCTCAATTCCGGATCAGGACCGCTTCTGGCTGAGCGCAGGTGCGACCTATGCATTCAATAAAGATGCATCTATTGATGCAGGCATCTCTTATATGCACGGTCAAAAAGTTAACTTCAAGGAAGGTCCGTATGAGTTCTCTTCCGAAGGTAAAGCTTGGCTGTACGGCATGAACTTCAACTACGCGTTCTAATTGCGCAGGAATCAAAAAAGGTGAGCATTGCTCACCTTTTTTATTTACTCCGAATCGATATCTTTTAGTTCGTTTTCGATCGCCTTCGCGTTTGGATTCTCTTCCGGCTTCAGCTTGCCGCCGTTGGCAATAAAGTCATGATTCTGGAAGTACGCTTCACGCACCATAATATACGGGTCAGAAGACTGGCGCAGCAGGCCATCAGAGTCGAGCAGTTGTGCGCGGGTTTCAATCCCTTCCACCGTCCATTTACCCACCGACAGCGGCCAGGTCAGCCATGACAAGACCGGATACAGCGTATCCGCCATATCGCCGCCATCATCACGGAGGGTGAAACTACCGTAGAACGGTAAATGCACGTACGGACCATACCCTACGCCATAGTGTCCCATTGTGCTGCCGAAACGGTGCGGCTGTTCACGCTGCAGTTTCTGGTTAGCCATACCTGCTACATCAATAAAGCCACCCATCCCCAGAATGGAGTTCAGGAAGAAGCGGGTAAAGTGGACCATCCCCTGATACGGGTCGCCCTGCAGGAAGTAGTTCACCATTACCGCAGGCTCTTCGAGGTTGCTGGTAAAGTTACTTAGCCCGTTACGCGCAGGTTGTGGAACATAATCGCGCCATGCTACTGCTACCGGACGAACCACATACGGGTCCAGTACGTTGTAGTTGAAGCTATACATTGAGCGGTTAAATCCTTCGAGAGGATCGGAGCGTCCCGTTTGCTCACCGGAGCTGGCGCAGCCCACAAGCATCGTCGCGCCAAGCGCAAGCGCCGACAGCCGAAGTTTCATAAATATCTCCCTGTTCAGTATGGCTATCGTTGATTGCCATCCGTAACGGAGCCGTTAATGCTCCGTCTGTAAACGTGCAAGCGATTGTAACAGCACGTTTACCGATGTCTATGAGCACAATTACGGGCAGTAACCACCGTGACTCTGATCTCAGCATAGCCTGGCTTTTGGAATTCGTTTCGCTGGCAATTTTATAATGTCTTTGAAAGAGATGTATCACCTTTGTTGTCATTGCTGACAATTTAAGAGCATCCCCACAGGCATCCCGATAAAAGCCGCTACGCTTAAGAGAAAGACAACCTCCGGGAGCAGATATGAAAGATGTAGGCGAAGAAAAAATTGGCGAGAGCAGTGAGGATCTTGAAATTGAAAGTGAGGAGAAAGCGCGCGGCGAGAAGATAGAAATTGATGAAGATCGCCTCCCCTCCCGCGCAATGGCTATCCACGAGCATATACGCCAGGATGGTGAAAAGGAGATGGAGCGCGACGCGATGGCCCTCTTCTGGTCAGCCATCGCTGCCGGGCTCTCAATGGGCGCATCTCTGCTTGCGAAAGGGATATTTCATGTGCAGCTGGAAGGCGTACCCGGTGGATTTTTACTGGAAAATCTCGGCTATACCTTCGGCTTTATTATTGTCATCATGGCCCGCCAGCAGCTGTTTACCGAAAACACGGTGACCGCCGTTCTGCCGGTGATGCAAAACCCCACACTCGGTAATTTCGGTTTATTGATGCGGCTCTGGAGCGTGGTCCTGCTGGGTAATATTATCGGCACGGGCATCGCGGCGTGGGCGTTTGAATATATGCCGATCTTTGATGAACCCACCCGGGATGCGTTTGTGAAAATCGGCATGGACGTAATGAAAAACACGCCGGTCGAGATGTTCTCAAACGCCATCATCTCTGGCTGGATTATCGCCACGATGGTCTGGATGTTTCCTTCAGCGGGAAACGCCAAAATTGTGGTGATCATATTGATGACCTGGCTGATTGCGCTGGCGGACACCACGCATATAGTGGTCGGTACCGTTGAAATCCTCTATCTGGTCTTTAACGGTACGCTTCACTGGAGCGATTTTTTCTGGCCGTTTGCCCTTCCGACGCTGGCGGGAAACATTTGCGGCGGAACGTTTATCTTCGCGCTGTTAAGCCATGCCCAAATTCGTAACGACATGTCGAACAAACGCAAAGCTGAGCTTAAGGCACGGGAAAATGATGATAAATCGACAAAAAAATCGACCTGAATGGTGACTCTTTGAGCAGTCATGCGGCGATGCGCTTAACGCAAAGTGTAAATAAGGCTATACTCGTGCCGCCTCGTCCCCTTAGTTAAATGGATATAACGAGCCCCTCCTAAGGGCTAGTTGCAGGTTCGATTCCTGCAGGGGACACTTTACCCTCCCGCTTTTTTCAGCACATTCGTCTGTCTACCGCCAGAATTCACTGAGCAGAAGAATCCTGTTTTATTTGAGCGTAACGCGTTGCCAGCTGTTTAAGACGTAACTCCAGTTGCGTCTTTTCAGCTTCAGGAAGCGCATCACCTGCTGGATGCTGTGACAGACGCCTGAGCTGTTCTTCAGCCGGTATCGTTTGGTTAAAGGACTGTATAGTCGAAAAAACCACCGATTTAAGCTCGCTTACCGTGATGTATTTTCCTTTTTGCTCGTCCAGACTACTCAGCCGGTGACTCAGTTGCTGAAGCGTCATCATTCCCTGATACCAGCTGTTCATTGCGTCGACAGGTAACGCTGCCGCGTTAAATTTTTGCTGCCACTGCATTGTGAGCGATTTCGCCTCCTCCGGCCGCAATGTCTGGAGCTGTTCTAACAGCTGAAGGCTGTAGGAAATATTCCAGTCAGGAGGCAGTTTATCCAGGCGGGCAAGCTGCTGCTGCGTGTCTGTGATAAACGTGGACGGTAAACTACCTCGCAGTGTTAACGCGTTTTGCTGCACGGGCGTGAGCACTTCAGGTAACGGAGCCAGAGAGGCAAAAGCCTGAGTCGCCAGGGGGTCGGGTCTGGACAAAGAAATCCATCCCCAAGCCACAGCGATGCAAACCACCAGCGTAGAACACATCCCGGCAATAAAGGGCTTCAACTGTCTGACTGGCACGGGGGCTGTCGTGCGATCCTCTCCATTCGGCTGATTTTCCTGATGCACAACATATATCCATTTCACCTCTTCGATCGGTTCGGCTTTATCCAGAGGCGATTCGCTATCGGGCTTCATATTCACATTCAAATCTGATGCGTCATTACTGTTTTCCAGCCGTTCAGCATTTGAACGTATCAACGTTCGTAACGTATCGAACTGGCTAATGTGTTTGAGTTCAAGACGCTGGAGCACCGCGCTCAGGCTGGTAAGTAACGCTTCTGCACGATAAAGCTCACTAAGATGACTGCTGTTGAATGGAAGCATACGCATGCGCTGCTGCAGGCGCTGGCTAAGGCCGCTAAGGATTTCCATTCGAGCGTGTTGTGTCTTCGGCCATAAGGTGTGCCACTGGCGGCTAATCAGGGCCTCCAGAATCGCAAGCCCTTCATTCAGGCCAGCTAATCCAGACAGGTGAGTACGGGCAAGGGTGTACCAGGCTGCTGTCTGCAACTCCACACCGTTCTGTTCAAACATTGAGAGACAGAGTCTTTGGACATATTGCCAGTTCACATCAGGGCGAGCAGGATGTGTAAGCTTACTGAGTTCATCGCGGAGGGCGGCATAATCTGGCAGCGTACGCGGGTCGCCGCCGGTTTTTAACGTTATATGTTTGGTCATTCTGCAGGGCCTGCATATCCGTGTCGGTTAATATCGTCAGTTGATGTGTAAAGCAATTTTGCGTGTAGAAACGCAATGACTAATAAAGGAATGAATGTTATTGCTAGGGCAGCAGCGCTAAAATCAGGCCGAAAAAAACACCTTCATCAAATAGTTGTCCTGACTGAGGTGATGTATCAGGGGGAATAAAGATCCAGTCATTTACGCTCCCCACCCGCATGAACAGGCGTCCCTGAGAAATCACCTTATCCCCGAAACACAAAGTCACCTCGATACAACCTGCGACTCCCTGTCCATAAAGGAATATCGGCATAAACTTAACCGCCCGGTTACCATAACGCAGGACGATACCGGAAATATCAAAAGTCCCCCCCTCCACCAGCAGGTCCGGAACATATACCGCCAGTGGCTCTGCATTCAGTCCGGTATCTGTCAGCCACGCGTCCATTTGATCCTTAAGCTGAGCCATTCGCTGGCGAAACGCTGCAATGTCGGCCTGACTCTTGCTAACTGCGGGAACGGGTGAAGGTTGTTGCGCCTGCAACTTCTTCAGGAACTGTGATTTTACTGACATGGTGTTATCTGCCTTATATACGGAGAGTTGTGTCGAGATACTGCTGTTGCCTGAGATGCCGCAACAGGACCCGACCTTCGGGCATGAACTCAGTCCCGTAGCGCACCAGGCCAATCCCTTTAAGTTCAGCATCAATGGCATAGCGCAGCTCGCCGGGAATGTTCTGCTCCAGCAGAACAACGTCTATCTTTTTCAGGCGCGGTTCATATTTGAGCAGAACGGCAGACAATGTGCCCATGAGCTCATGAGCCGTTCCGGGCATCCCCTGCAGGATTTTTGTCATATCGGGCAGCCCGTAATCAGGCAGATGCGCCAGCGTGCCGGCGCGACAGTTGAGAACGCGCTGCATATTGTCCAGAACCGAAAGGATGATCTGGTTTTCTTCACTGACCTGATGCAGATCGAACCCACCGGTAAAATTGCCAAATAGCGTCTCGTAAAGCGAGGAATGGGGCGTCTCATTCATCTTTCAGCACCTGCATGGTCAGTTTGTTGTTCCCCGCCTCAATGACGCGTGCCTTATCCGGATCAAGGTCATCGCGACTCATCACCACACGCCAGGTATTGTTCTCCAGGTCCGGTGACATAAACATCCCGGCCACCGCCACGTACTGCGCATTTTCATCCATCGGCATATCGACCATCACCGCCCCCCCCGGCTGCAGTCGGATATCTTTCTCCGCCACAAGGTCTGCCTTGATGGCCTGACTGTCAGCCTTAAACAGCGACGGGTAGTCGGTGGTATCGAAGGTTTTGCGGTCCTTAAGCTGGTAGATGCGCACCACCGTCGACAGAGCCACGCCGCCGGCATTGCTGTTCACTGCCTCCCGGGCACGTATATCCAGATGCAGGGTCTTTATCTGCTTATAAAAAATCGACTTGGTCACAGCAACGGTGCCGTCTGTCACTTTTTGCGTCAGCCCGCAGCCCGCCAGCATCAAGGTGATACCAGCGGCCAGCGCAGCCAGAGGAAATTTACCAGCGGTAATCGCCATCTTCATCGGTCTCCCTGCGGTGAATATTTTCCTGTACCCGCTCATAGCGGCCAAGATTGATGGTTATGGTTTTTGGGTGTGATGCGGTCTTAGCCGCATTCAGCGGTCGCATCACTGCGGTGCGGCCCAGTTGCACTGCGCCGGCGTTGGGTTTAGCGTTCATCGTCGCGTCCGGCAGCAGACTACGGTCGACGGATAGCTGCAGGCGGACATCCAGGCGAGTCCCAAGATACACATGCAGCAGCGTCATCAGGTCCGAGTGAAGCTCCCCGCCCGGTAACCAGCCCAGCACTTCAGTTGAGTCAGTGGTTGTCAGGCGTATCAGCACCTGGCTGTTTACGTCGGTGGCATAGTTACCCATCACCGGACGGTTTGTCAGCGTGACAGGCTGGCTGACGCTCATAACCAAAAGTTTCTTCAGAGGCACACGGCGTTTGTCATGGTGCCAGATTTTCGCCTGCGTGTTGGGTGCCAGGAGTCGCACCAGCGAGGCCATGCCTTCTGCGGTACGCCCCGGCAGCAACATAACCGGCAGCAGCGCCAGAAAGCGCGAAGCCGGGGTCGCGATGCTGTCCGTGCAGCCGTTAATCCCAAGCCCGGCCAGTCCCAGCAGGTACTGCGAGGTTTTGTCCTTACCGCCTTCTTCGAAGGTCGCCGGGTATGAATATTTACGCCAGATACGGTAGTACTGAGCAATCAGCCGGTGGTTGAAGATATCGAGGAAGTCCGCGGTGGCCTCATACCCTTCCCGGCGCTGGGTGATGTCATCGATATAGTGCGTTGGCAGCGGGGATTCCACGCCGTAGAGCCCCATAAAGGTGGTACGGATTGTGGGTGGAAGGTGCGGATGTTCCGATAGCTCTGCCCCTTTGATTTCAGAGGCCGGGAACCCCATCCCCGAATGGGGCCGAAAGCGCACCGGCTCATGACGTACCTGCCAGGTGCTGCCGGTGACGGGTTTATCCGGCTGGCTCTGCTCCAGTAGCTGACAGAAACGGTAAAAATTCATGTGCGGCAGCCGGTCGCCCAGTTGCGCTATCAGCCGGGCAGACGCGGACTGTGATTCTCTTTCCACCGGATGCATTTTCCTTCTGGCTGAACAATGAGGGTGAGCTGGTTGAACTGGTTCATATCGGCATACAGCGCAAAGAATCGGTTGAGCATTTCACCGAACAGGTGAATGTCACCCTCACCGGTGAAACCGTTGCTGTCGAGGGTTACTTCGATATCCAGCCCCCGAAGCAGGTAGCCCTGTTCAAAACGTTGAAGGCGATGGTGCTCTACATGCTGAATCGCCTCCAGACGCCGGGTGTTCAGTTCATCTTCCTGCCAGTTGTAGAGCGCAAGCGTCCCGCGCAGCACTTCGGCGGTACTCATCATGTTCAGGAAACCGGATCCCAGGTGGCTCAGAACCCGCCAGTGAAACCGGTCTTCGGAAGGCGGATAGACTGGCAGCGTTGGTTTGCAGAGATTACGTACTGAAAGTTGTGTACTGACCACCTGCTCACAGCGGTCAAGCAGCGTACTCTGTAGTGCACGGCGCGGCAGCTGGCCGTTGGTGCCAGTGATTTGCAGCGATACGGCTTCACGCTCAAAGAGGCGGTCCTCTTCCCACTGGTGTCCCCCAAGGATAAGCCAGGTGTCATACAACCCGGTCACGCTGCGCTTCACGCGGGTGTGGTAGTAACGGGGTGGTGCATGACGGCGCATCATCCCGCCCTTGTGCCTGAAGCTGCTGAACGGCACATACTCAGCGTCACTGGTCCGGTTTGAGCCTGTCACCGAATCCACCGAATAAATCTCGGTGTGTCCGTCCTGCAGACGTTTGGGGCGCAGCAGGTACTCACTTTCAAGCCCGGTAATGGTGAGCGGGTCAGCTTCCAGTGTGAATAGGTTAATCACCGGCACACAGTGCAGACGAACTGCGTCATCGGTGACCGGCAGCTCTGATGGCCACGGTGTGCTGAACACGACTTCGATGTCGAAATACTCCGCTCCGGCAGGGGGTGTAATGCCATCCAGGCCGTTGAGGTGGACAAACATAAACTTGTCACGGAAGGTGAAATACTCCAGCAGCAGTTGGTAACCACTGAAGGCGGTATCGCCTTTCGGCCACAGTCCATCTTCCTCAGCAAATCCTCCCGGCGAGAAGTACCCGTCAAGGCGAATGCGGTCGATTTGTCCGGGCAGGCGCATATACAGGGCAGCCTGTCGCCTGGTCAGCATCAGATGTAACTGACTGCTGACAGGCGCATCCGCGCCGAGATAGAGACTCAGGTGGCTGAGATCAGCATGGGACCAGTCCGCCTGTGTGCTGCAGGCAAAGCGCATCCGCAGCAGCGAACGCCCGTCAGGCTCAGTGGTCATGGTTATCCCTGAGATGTTCAACGGATTGAGCATCACATCGCGAGTGGTGCGGTAGCGGCAGACTGCATTCTTCGGCCCTACCGGGCGGGAGTAAACTTCCAGACCCGCGGGCATGACTTCCGCCATCTTCACGGCCTGAAGCACTGGCGTGAACGCCACCACCGAGAGTGACGGAATGGTTCGCAGGTAGTGTGGCCAGAGCATACTGACCAGCCCCTCAGTCAGTTCCGGCAGGTCGTCGTCAATCTTCTCCCGCAAGCGTCCGATCGAAAAAGCAAAGCCCTCAAACAGACGTTCTACATACGGATCGGGTGTGCCGGCCTTATCCAGGTCGAGCATTGCTGCGCGATCGGGATGGGTTTGAGCGAACTCTTTCGCGGCTTCACGCAGGTACCGCATTTCTGCGTCGTAATAACGCAGGGTCAAATCTTCCATTTATTTCTGTTCCTGTGGATTTAACCGCAAAGCACGGCGGCACGGGCTGGATCGACGGCGATCAGTCCGGCAAGTAACTGGTCCATTACTGGTGTAAGGCGGGCCTTTTCAGCCTCGCTGCGACCGGCTTTCAGACGCAGGAGTTTCAGATGGCGGGCCTGCACCTCAAACATCAGCTCAGGCTCCCAGTTACTGAGGGTCACTTCTCTTGCACGTTCACCCAGCTCAGCAAACAGGTGTACCGCCAGGTCATTTTTACCGTACTGCTCAGCAATGCGCCCCATCAGCAGACGCAACAGCCACTTCTGACGATCGGTGGTCATGCCCGGCCGGGTCTGCAACCAGCCTAGCGCGGCATCCGGGCCTTCACTGTCGGCCAGCGCCACGGCTTCCGGCTCCAGCGCCAGAATGTCATCGTTACCGGCGGTGGCCGGGGCTAATGGCGTATCGTTGTCCCACCCACCAGTGGTATCAATCACGCTATTCTGGATCCAGTTCAGCGTCACTTCGTCCGCAAACGGTGTACCGTCACTGAACGCCAGTGTCTCCAGCCCGGACAGGCGAGACAGCAGCCCTTTCAGATCAGCCAAGACAATGTCGGCCAGCGTCTCCTGACCGGATTTCGTCAACGCCTGGTGGATGTACCACTGCAAATCCAGCCACAGGTGATTGGCTCCGCGGGAAAAGGTGCTGTCGGCCGTTTCCAGCATTTCAGCCCAGCTCTGCTGCAGGTAGAGGCGTTTGAGTAACGCGCGCTGATCCGCCCTTGGCGGCTCGATGCGTGTGCGCCCTTGCGCATTCGGGGCCGGAATGGCCCGCAGGGTGTCATGTCGCAGGCTTTTCATCAGATGGTGTGCTGACAGCCAGCCATCTGGCTGCTCGCGCAAGTATTCGGTGAGGGTGCGGGCCTGGGCCAGCAAATCCTGACCGGAGGTGATCCGCCCGATAGCCGGGGCATCGCTGCGGCTGGCAGCCGAAGGGGTTTCACTGGTACTGGCATTCTGCGGTACCACCGCATCCACGCCGCCCGCTTTCTGCAGACGGCTTTCCAGCGCGCTATAAAGCGCATTGAGTTCGGGACGGGTTTCATCCGGCTCATTCTCAATAAGCTGTGCTATCAGCAGCAGTGCACCGGTGGTTCGCATCGCATCGATCCTGACCACTTCCGGGTACAGGGAAAGCGAATCAGTCATGCGCGACCCGGCCAGCCATTCCAGTGCCGCCTTACGGCTGCGGTCACGTTGTGGGTGCAGCTGTGTATCAAAGCGTTCCAACAGACCAGCCAGCAGTTCGAGTCCTTCGGCCAGCCCCTGTTCACCTTCGAGGTGCAGCTTCGCCCAGCAGTAGTAGGTCGCCACACGGATATCTTTGGCGGTCGTGGTCAGCAACTTCTCTGCCAGCCGGCAGATGAGTTCGGTATCCGCTCCGGAGAGTTTGTTGACCTCTTCGCGCATCTGCTGGAAGTCATCGTCATAGCCCGGATCTTCGCCAGTGGGCGATTGCCCGGACAGCGGCTGCAGCCAGCTGTCCCACTGCGCCACACGCTCACGGGTTGCTACAAGTAATGGTTCCTGTTCTGCCCGGCAGGCACTGAGTAAGGCATTGAGCGTGCTCATCAGTAGACCTCCTCTGCATCACTGTTCGCACTGGCGACCTGGTCTGACGGTGCAACTTCGGTGGTGCTGAAGATGGTTTCCGGCAGACGGAAGTTACGCAGCTTCAGCAGCGCCAGCGGGCCTTCGCCTGCTTCAGTACGAAGGGTGTAGTTAAGCGTGCGACCGTCCTGGGCTTTCCAGCTCAGACTGTAGCTGCTGCCGACACCCGGGTACGCACTGACCGCGGCTTTATCAAGCAGGCGTATCCAGCCCCAGGCGCCGGGAATATCGGCGTACTGGCGGGTGCCCGCCTGCGTGCTGATCCAGCTGAGGTTCGCACCAGGGTCTTCAGTATCCGCAGGCCAGGTGAAGCGCTTCCACGCTGGCATCTGGTTCACATACGTCAGCTTCTGGCTGTCGATGATCATGTCGGTCTGCATCACGCCATCGGCGGTACCAGGACGCAGTTCGAAGTTCATGCCGGCATTGCCTTCGGTGAAGGCCACATCCGAGATGTGACTCAGGGTGTTAATGGCGTGGAGGAATGCCGGGTTAAAGGCGAGGCCCTGTGAGTTGATGCTGTCCGGTACCCAGTGGTTGCCCTCTCTGTGCAGCACACCTTTGAGGCGGGTCTGCAGGAATTGCGCGATACGCCCGGAATCTGCATTGAGGTATTTGGCGAGCAGCGGTAGAGAAACATCGCTGCTGGAGTTATTGAACGGGTAGCGGCCACCAAAGGCACTGTTCCACTCTGCCACCACCGCCTGCTGCCACTGAGCATTAAGGCTGTCAGCCGCCGGGGTCAGCACCTGCTGCCAGGCCTGTTCCATCGGATTCACAAACACCGTCCGACCAAAGCCGCTCCACTCCTGCCCCAGACCGGCGGCAATCAGGCTGCCGTAGTCACGGGTTTCGGTCAGGTCCACGGCCTTGCCCTGGAACACCGTCTGGGCAATGGTCTGAGTCATTGCCTGAGGGTCGGCAGCGTTGGTCACCTGCTGCAGACGCAGACGCACCTGCGTCACACGGGTCAGGTACGACTGCAGGCTCAGTTCCTGTGTACCTGTCCGGTTTTTGTCCATCAGCGCCAGTACCGGACCAAAGGTCGCATCCAGCGGGCCGTGAACACCTGCACTCTGGTCAATGGCATCCCTGTTGTCACCGCCCAGCAGATTTTTCGCTGATTTCAACAGTGAATCCGAAATAGCCTCACCGGTCTGGCCGGTACGGCCCTGTACATTCAGGGTATTCATCAGCGCCACCAGCGGCGACTGGCGCACGTCGGCCATCAGGGTCAACTGGTCAATGGAATCCGACAACGTGGTCGCCCGGTTCCAGCGCAGGCTGTTGAGGAACGCCAGCCACGCACCACCGAAATCAGCGAAGTAACGTTCCGTCAGACGCTTTTTCAGCGCTTCCGGCGAGGTCTCGTCCTGTTTATTCACCTGACGCTTGCTGTCAGTGAGCACCCAGTCGAGTTCGTCCCGGCGGGCCTTCACCACCTTCTCAATGGCGGGCTGAACGGCCTGCTCCCAGGCCTGGCGGGTAAACATGCCTGGTACAATTTCGGTGGTGCTGAACAGGCGGGCAGCATCGGTATCCCCAGTCATATCTTCAAGACGCATATCGACATACAGGTGCGCCACCTGAGAGAGCATATTCTGGTACAGAGTCGATTCGCTGTTACGTACGCCCATCAGGCGAACCAGCAGCGAGCGCGCCTGGCTGACCATGCTCTCATCTGCCTGCAATTTCCACTCAGGGTGCGCAACCAGCTGCGCGCCATAGAAGGACAGCAGTGACGGTGCCACACCCTGCCAGACGCCGTCTTTCACGCCATCACGTTTCGGCCAGTCGTGCAGCAACGCAGGGCTGAACCAGGCCGCATCCATGTGTTCCGGACGAGCCAGCATCAGGTAGAGTTTGAGCTGGTCATAAGTGGTTTTTGCCATCTGCTCACGCAGCGGGCTGCCCGGCGGCAGCGCGTTAAAGGCACTGACTTGTTTTTGCAGATGGTCTGCGGCCGCATCCCGCAATAGCGGTAACGCGCTGTCCTGATAGCGTGGCCAGAGTGCCGCCAGCAGGGCATTATTCTGGCTTAGCCCGGCCTTCTCGTACCACGGTACGCCGTGTTCTGAACGGTACTGCAGACGGCCCAGCGTTTTCTGGAGTTCAGACAGCGCGTGCAGGCGCTGCTCCAGCGGCTGATTCTGTCTGGCGGCAAGTGCGGCTTGGGCGTTCGCACCGGCAATCTGGCTGCGGTTGGTGACATACGCGATGCCCATCCACACAGCCCAGCCCACCATCGCCAGGACGACGAGAGACGCAAACACTTTGCGCCATGGAATGCCCGGTTTGCGCGGACGCAGTCCGGCAGGAAGCATCCGGACAGACTCCGGCAGAACATCCCAGCGCTTATCCATGCCCCAGTGATGCGGCACGGCACGTTCAGCACCGGCAGAAGGCTGACTGAACACCACACCAGCCAGCGGCAGCGGGCGGTACGGGTTGAGCATCACCGACAGCGGTGCGGTCAGGCTCTCCGGCTCACGAATGAGCTGGTCGGCAAGCATCAGCAGGAAGTTATGCTTCACCTCACCGCAGGTCTGCTGCAGACCCAGTGAGGTCAGGTCTGGCGTCAGGGCGGAGAGTTGCTCTGCCAGCCCTTCGGTGCGACAACCGGCAGGCAAAAGACAACCAGTAGCCTGAGTAATGCGCCCTTCCGGCTTACCGGCGCGCGGATGAAGGGACCAGACGTAGAGAGGAAGTTTCCAGCCAAGCGTTTCCATACGCGCGCTGATGGCATGAGACAGGGAATCCATGGTGCTTTCTGAAGGAACCGGTAGCGGCTGCTCCAGCCCAGGTGCTGAGAGCTGGTCAAAGGCCGAGGTGACCCATACCATGCCATCCACCGGACGACGGCGCAGCTTACGCAGCGCGGTCAGCCAGGCACTATCTGCTGGTGTATTGAGGTCACCGCCCCACAGCAATAGTGTGCCGCGGTCTTCCTGCCAGAGCTGAGTTGTAAGGCCCGGAGTCAGTTGCTCCACTTCAGCGGCCGTACCGGTTATCAGCAGGATGCGAGTTTTACGCCCCCAGCGCCGATCGTAGAGGTTACGCATGGCTTCACGGATAGTATCCACAGTGACATTGCGTGGCGGAGTCCGGGCAACTCTTGATTCATCAGAGGGCAGCGCATTGTTCTTCTGCTCTCGCCAGCGATGATACTTTTCCTTCATAAACCGGAACATAAACGGTGTATAGAAAATAATCAGCAGGACTATCCATACGGCAACAAATGCAAGCACTTGCTTCAGTCGGGTATCAAGGCCATGCGAGGGGCCGAAATGAAGGATCAAGGCCACTATAATCGCTGAGATGCAGGCTATTATGCCAGCAAGCCCTCCTCTGCTCCATGTACTACCCGGCATCATTATTTTCACTCCCTGAGGTAACAGTACTGACAAAACGATCAGCACCTGAGGTAAACAACCCTAAAACAGGTTTGTTGCTGACGGACACAATGTCGGCCAGTAATGTAGCTAGAAGCCACGCACTCCCGCCCCCTGGAATTCCGTTATATTTTTCCAGTACATCAATTTCCTGGGGCACCCACGGTGTCAGATGTGATTGAGACGCGGTCATTAGATCAGCAAACCCGTCATTCCAGTGCCCGTAATCACAGAACACGTTTGACGTCTGACAGGCGATCGTTTGTGTTTCGAGGAACAACCTCATATCAGCCCTGAAATTTGTCATGTTCAGCGGCATCGGTCGCAATATGCGGGCGGAGTGTGAAAGCTGGTATTTTTCAGCAACATCATCGCTGGTAAGAACCATCGCTGCGAGTGCATCGGAATACAGTTCAGCACCCTGGTTCTGCAATATCAGGATCAAATCAATATCGAAAACGGGATTTTTAAGGCGCTCCTCGACCCAGTCAAAAGAAAGGGCTTCACAACATGAAACTGAACCTGTTAGCGCACGCCCAGGGTAAATTTTCCCCCATGATTTGCGAAACCGGGTATCGAAGTCTGACGAAATCATGTCGCTCACAATGGTAACGTTGAACGGCACTGACGCAGGCAACAACGCGATCGCGTTTTGTACACCGGCCAGACCCAGTTCGAGCAAGGAGGTGGACGTCGTCGATTTCGCATCAAAATGGCTGGTCAGTGAAAGCAATTGCGGCGCATCTGCAGCATCTGATTTAGCAATGGCGTCAGAGGTCACTCCGGAAGGCAGCAGTATGCTGCTTCCCAGTACGGCCAGATAGCGTCCAGCCCAGGCTTCCCACTGTTGCTGCCCGTATTCAGCCTCCTTCTGTAAAAACTGATGTTCATTGACTGTTCTGCCCCACAGCCATCCCCGCAAGCAAAACAGGAAAAACCAGCCAAGAACCGGGCTGGATGCCAGCCACCAGATATTGAATACAACCAGTGCCTTAAACAAGCCTGATGCATGCAGAATAAACAGCAAAATACCCACAACTGCGGCCCCGCCCCCTGCCAACAGCCATCCCGTAAAAGATGGCTCAGGAGGCAACTCCGTTGTTGTTGCTTTCGTCCTTTCCCAGCCCATTGATTATCCTACTGTGCTGTTTTGAGCACTTGAAATTACAGTACAACCGCACTGGCATTTACAGCCATCGACGACAACAGCGCGACCGTTAAATGTCCGGTGCGGTGATCCTTCTACAATAGGATTTGTTCCATGCCCTTCTATCGGGCAGCTGATCATATCGCCAACTAACGCGGCCTTTTTCCCGTCAACAGTAATATTGGAAGAGGCGGAGATCACTTTTCCACCGTGAGAAGTTTTGTCTCCGATCAATACGATGCCATTGGACATAATAAACACCTTATTTTATTAGCAGTTACTTTGCATTGATTTTATTAAAATCAAGAATTATTGTACCTTCTGGCGCTACACTTCCATCCGGATAAATTATCTTCGCGTATGAGCCTGGCTCCTTCTTTGCCACTCCAATATACCGTGTGACTTTTGACTCATCTAACCTAGGGATAAAACTAACCTTATTAGTCCCATCCGCCTTCAAGGAGATAAAACTTTTCTCACCTAAAAGTGATAAACTAGTTTCAGTAGAGTTTAATTTCCTCTCCCTTATACATGGGTAATATATTGGTGACAAATTAACATCGCCATGAACCGTCTTGAAAAGACCATTTTTTGTTGCATTATCATCAAACGCGATTGTTGCACCAACAGCAGTTCCCGGTACCAACCCCTTACCAAGGTGAGTTGCATCAATATATTCAATACCCAAATTGAATTCACTCAATTGCCAATTACACTTACCACCGCCATCTTTAGCTATTTTTGCGACCCACGTATCTGAATCACTTTGTTTCTGAAGTGGAATTTCAACTGGATTATATCCCACCTTCTCATAATGCTGACCATCCCGCATACTCATCAACTCACGCTTACACGTCGTCGATACGTAGAGCACCTCAAGAGGAAAAGGTTTCGTATACGATGAAGGGTTCTTTATTTCGATATTTACCCATTCCGTATTTGATGGCGGAGAAAGTGTACGATCATCCGCACTGACACAACTAGCAATAAAGAACATTAGCCCACAGAGAAATAACTTATTTATAAGTTTTCCCACAAATCAATCCTTCAATCTGCTTACATTGGGGTGGGTTGATCCATCAGATACAACTGAGCCATCAGGGTAGACGATTTTGTAAAACTCTCCGACTTTATGCTCTTTTGGTGCAATCATTTTAACCAACTTAGATTCATCAAGAGTTGGCGTGAATTTTATCTGAATGCTTTTGGAAGAGGAAATCATCTTTATTTTCATAAAGTTTTTCTCTCCAAATAAATTCAATATATCATTTGTGCTGATACGCTTATTACTTTGTATCAAGGGGTAATACGCAGGTGATAAAACGAGCTCAGAATCTTGAATTACTTTAAATAGGCCATTTTTTGTTGCATTGTCATCAAACGCGATTGTTGCACCAACAGCAGTTCCCGGTACTAAACCATTCCCGAGATGAGTAGCATCAGTATATTCAATACCAAAACTGAACTCACTCAGTCTCCAGTTACACTTACCGCCGCCATCTTTTGCTATTTTTGCAATCCATATATCGGATGAGTTCTTTTCCTGAAGAGGTATTTTTATTGGATTAAGCCCTATCTTCTCATAATGCTGTCCATCTCGCATACTCATCAATTCACGCTTGCACGTCGTTGATACGTATAACACTTCAAGAGGAAAAGGCTTTGTATACGAAGACGGGTTTTTTATCTCAATATTAACCCAGCCAGTATTTAGTGGCGGTGACAGCGTACGATCATCTGCACTGACACAACTAACAATAAAGGACATTAACGTGCAGAGGAATAACTTATTTATAAGTTTCTCCATAATTAATCCTTCAATCTGTTTACATCAGGGTGAGTTGTCCCATCAGACACAACAGTGCCATCAGGGTAGATAATTTTATAGTTTACCCCAACTTTTTGTTCTGTTGGAGCAATCATCCTGACGACTTTAGACTCATCGATTGTCGGTTCGAATTTAATTTGAACATTTTTTTCTGAAGATACTATCTTTTTCAGTAAAAAATCATCCTGACCAAATAAATTCAACGTATCATTCACGCTTACATCTTTATTACTATCTATCAAAGGGTAGTACATGGGAGATAAAATAAGTTCGGAACCTGTAAATATCTTAAATCGACCATTTTTTGTTGCATTGTCATCAAACGCAATAGTAGCACCAACGGCAGTTCCAGGAACCAATCCCTTACCAAGGTGGGTAGCTTCAATATATTCGATCCCCATATTGAACTCACTCAATTTCCAGTCACACTTGCCACCACCATCTCTTGCTACTTTTGCAATCCATACACCGGATGAGTTCTTTTCCTGAAGAGGTATTTTTATTGGATTGTGTCCCACCTTCTCATAATGCTTACCATCTCGCATACTCATCAACTCACGCTTGCACGTCGTAGATACGTACAACACTTCAAGAGGAAAAGGCTTTGTATACGCAGAAGGATTTTTTATCTCAATATTAACCCAATCAGAATTCGATGGTGGTGATAATGTTCTGTCAGTTGCCTGAGCGCATCCATTTAGCAATAAAGCAAACTGGATCAAGACGAATGAATTTAATCTCTTATACATTTTCTATGTCCTCTTCACCATAATGGCCAAATCTTTTAAGAGCATCGGAACCGGATGTGGCAGAGATGGTTGAGCTAAGCGAATTTTTTAGCAAATCCTCGAGCGAAAGAAACTTTTTATTCCTGTCAAACTCATTCTTAGGGATTTCACCTGAATAGTGGTCCATTTGTAAATTAAAGGATGCTACTTTATCGGCATGCTCAGTGAAGGCCTTTCCATCGCTTAATCCTTTTTCATAAGCTAACCCTAACAATTTATTATTTATATAGGGCATATAGGATGTCAGAAGATGATTTCCAACATTCGCAGGAATCCCTCTATTTGGATTCATGCCTTCGGGGAAAAATCCTTGAAGATCTTCCTTAGTTAGTGAAGCTTTAAAAGCCTTTTGATCTTGCCCGGATTGCCTGGCTTCCTGAAGCGCCAGCGAAGGAACAAGATAAAGCTTAACCTTTTCTGGAAGCCTTGCCTGAATGGTCATGCAATTTTTTGGGTAAGGAAGTTCAATACTACATTGTTGCCACTTTCTACTTTGAGTTGTGGTTAAAAATGCGACCGTATTCCCATGGTGCCAAAAATAGTCCCCCCACTCTACGACTTGCCAGGCGGTAAGCTCAACGACAGACCATAAAAAACCAAGCGTTGTTCCCAATGGCCCCCATAGTTTATATAACTGATTATCCAGATCGGCCTCTGGTGGAACTGATGGTACCGGGTCTTGATCGTTTACATGTCGATAGTGAATAATACTTGATAATGCATCTACAGCATTTTTAGTGAACGTCCTTGGCATACCGTATGTGTAAAGAAGTGGGTTCCTATTTTTTAACCTAGCAGAATGAATTAATGCCAGCGCTCCTCCTAAGCTATGCCCACAAATGAATAACTCTTTACCCGGTATTATTCTCGTTAGTTCAGTAAATTCCTTTTCAAATTTTCGTTCTATTAAGGTATAGCCTGCCCAAAAACCAGTATGCACCTTCCCGGCAGGAACTAATGAAGTACATTCCGATTTGATATTGCAACTATCGGACTCTACTGGCCTAAAAGAAGCATCAGTTATCCCATCAGTCAGGCTGGCAGTACCGCGCCACGCTATGATAATTTTATTTTTACTGTAAACATAATAAAGCTGGGTATCACCTTCAGGATCATCCGCTTTGCTCGAATCGATATCTATAGGAAGAAAGTATCTATCGGCATACGGTACATCAATTACTAATGCATTAATCATCGTTTTACCGATCTTTCTTGATGGTATGGTCGACAGATCCTGACATTTACTAATAAAATACTTAGTAATAATTTCTATATCATCATATGCCAAATCAGAGGCCAACCCTAAATTAACGGCATTGGCCATAGAGTAATCATTCTGGTGATGGAGAACTAACTCCCAGGCTCTAAACGGGCAAATTTCGATAACATGACGTTTTTCGAGTTCATTTGTTCTGACCTTAACGCCCTTAAATGAACTACTGATTGGAAAATGATATAGAGGCAACTCCTCCCCGTCTCTTAGTTGTAAATCAGGTTTTTCATGGCATAATTCGCCCACGACGGCATAGTGCCAAACATAGCCATTTTTCTCTGCTTTTGGACGAACGGTCGAATCTTTTATAGGATCCCTACCAACACGAAGAACGCGATTTTCCATTTCCTTTATCAGTTGATTACTGTCAAGTGTCAGTTTCAACTCAAGTCCATGGGGCATATCTATACGAATAAGTCCATTTGAATCGCTTTGACCTGAATGCGTAAAGTTATCGACTGGCCCAGAAACAGGATGAGAACTTTCGGCTACCCATGGCATATTCGCCACGGGATCGCCCAGCTCATCAACCAACTGAAATTCTACCCAGTAGGGCATCTGCTCTTCACATGGAGCATGGGGATTTTTACGGCAGAGTGAGGATACAGCGGTAGTCATGTTATTCGCCCTCCTGGCTATCAGCAATATTTCGCGGATATTCGATTTTTAACTGCGATGGCATAGACGTAAATATTGGAGAAGTCTCTCCTTCTGCACCGGAAACGCCCTCATAAACATCGCCTTCAGCCGTCGTAATTTTATATGTGGTGAAGGGCCTGACTGCTCCGCTGGCGGATGACGTTGTGGTAAACCCTTCGCTATACCCTTTTGGGAAAGTCACTGGTGGTGTATCTAAACTGGCAGGACCTGTCTGATTAACATTGGCCGCTTTCAGTAAAATATTCCCCGGACATCCCAGTTCAATATTCCCACCGCTAAGCTTTATATAAGCACCACCGCAACTTAAAATCAGTTCCTTGTTGGCATTTACCTTCACGCTTCCCTGACCACTGGTGACAGTGATGTCCTGTAATGCTGAGACATTCATGGCATCAGCTTGTGCCTGAATATCAACCTTCCCAGCCCCGGCATACATTTTCATTCCTGCAGCCTGTGCAAACAAACTTACAGCCTGCCTTGCCGCTACAGTGAACGATTGCCCGGCGCTGATATCTGTGTTTTTACCTGACATGAGGCCAATACTTGCCCCGCCTGAAGCAAGCCGGACAGCCTCAGGACTGAGAATGCCTATTCCAGCAGGTGCACTGGCCAGCATTCCTGGCATTTTCAGATATTTCAGTGCGCTGTTTAGCGTCTTTTGGCTGTCGATGTCAGATACTGTCGCCTGTGCCCCTTTCGCAACGGCCTGGAGGCTTCTTGCCAGCGTGAGTGCCTGCTCCAGTTATTCAGTTATTCTACAGCCCTGTCCATTTCAAGCATTTTACTGCCGACGTCAGGCTGAGCATCTGGAGTAAGCAAAACCCCCTTACCTCCACGAACGCTGACCCAGTCGTTAGTCCGCAGTTCTGCGCCTTCACCACGAAGCCCCCTGCTCGCGTTGAAATTATGCCCGAATTTGGTTAGCTGATTATTCCCCCCTCGTCCTGTCGACTTTACTAAAATCAGGTTTTGTGTTTTTTGATGAAATGATGCTCCCATCAGGATAGACAAAAGAGTACATAGCATCCTTCCCCTTTTTATTTGGGAATGTCATTAACACCTTTTTACTTTCATCTAAAGAGGGATTGTAATTTATTAAAATATCTTCGTTAGATTTGTAATTCAACTTCACTTTCCAAAATGCATCTTCCTTACCGAAAAGATAAAGTTTATCCTTCATAGAAGATTGTGGGCTATCATTCCATTTCTTTATAAATGGATAATACTTTGGTGAGTAATTAAACTCATTACCCACCACCGTATCAAACTGACCATTCCGCGACGCATTTGCATCAAAAGCAATAGTTGCACCAACCGCAGCACCTGGAATCAAATCATTACTGAGGTGGGTGGCATCTATATATTCAATACCCATATTGATTGCGCTTAAGCTCCATGTACACGCCCCCCCGCCAGTCATAGCGACTGTACCTTTCCATTTATCACCTTTCTGCTGTTGCAACGGTACTTTAATAACGTTATAGCTAGGTTCTGTGACAACTGAGCCATCAAATCCACTGATTCTCTTTTTCATGCATACATGCGAGAGGTATCTAACCTCCAGCGGAAACGGTTTCGTGTACTGAGATGGGTTTTTCACTTCAACATTCACCCACTTCGAGTTTGAAGGCGGAGAGAGTGTTTATCCATTGCATGTGCACAGCTATTCAAAATCAATACAGACAGCAAAACAACAATAATTTTCATCTGATGCTTCATTTTCCATACCCCTGAACAACAGCATAACATCAAAGTACTTCATTTATTCTTATTGCCACCGACTTCATTTCATCAAGTTTTTTAAAGTCAGGTTTAATATCTCGTGATGACACCCTCTCACCATTTGGATATACAAAAGTGAATGTTGCTCCTTTTTTCTTTTCATAAGGAAAAATCATTTCAACTTTTTTAGCTTCTTCAATTACTGGAACATAACTCACCCAAGCATCATTGTCTTTTATAATCATACGAACATCAAAAAAGGAACTTTCCTCCCCAAACAAATTCAGTTTGTCTGATTTCGTAGAGTTCTTTTGAGTGCTCCATCTTTCTATTACGGGATAATATTTAGGGGTGTAATTGAATTTATTTCCACTTATGATTTCAAATTGACCATTTCTTGATGCATCGTTATCAAAAGCAAGCGATACCCCTACGGCAGTACCGGGTACAAGATCCTTACCAAGATGTGTCGCGTCTATATACTCGATACCTAAATTGACCGCACTCAACGTCCATTTACACGAGCCACCACCGATCATAGCCACTTTTGCGTTCCAGATATCCCCGCTCTCTTGCTGCATGGGGATCCCGATAACATTATAGCTGGGTTCCGTAATAACTGAGCCATCAAATCCACTGATTCTTTTTTTCTTACATTCATACGAGATGTATCTGACTTCCAGCGGGAAGGGTTTTGTATACTGAGACGGATTTTTTACTTCAACATTGACCCATTTAGTATCCGCCGGTGGAGATAACGTCTTGTTAACGGCCTGTCTCACACTACACCCTGCCACAGTAAACAATACCAGAGAAAGCAGAATAATTTTTGTTTGATTATACATCTCCTACTTTTCCATCCTCCTGATGTCGGGATGAGTTGAGCCGTCAGATACGACAGTACCATCAGGATATATTATTTTATAATATGCCCCCACTCCATACTCTACTGGCGCAACCATTTTTACAACTTTTGACTCATCAAGTTTTGGTGAAAATATAATAACAACATCATTACTGACATTGAAAACAATTCTTTTTTGTATGAAATCTTTTTTACCAAAAAGCTCTAAAGCATCATTTTTCTGAATCCTTTTGTTAGTATGAATCAAAGGATAATAATTAGGTGCTAATTTTAAGATATTACCTGCTACCATATAAAACTGCCCATTTCTAGAAGAATCATTATCAAAAGCGAGCGATACCCCTACCGCAGTGCCAGGTAGAAGATCTTTGCCAAGATGTGTTGCATCTATATACTCGATACCTAAATTAACCGCACTCAAGGTCCATTTACATGAGCCCCCCCCGGTCATAGCCACCTTTGCTTTCCAGATATCCCCGCTCTCTTTCTGCATGGGGACCCCAATAACGTTATAGCTGGGTTCCGTGATAACTGAGCCATCAAAGCCACTGATTCTCTTTTTCATGCATTCATACGAGATGTATCTGACTTCCAGCGGGAAGGGTTTTGTATACTGAGACGGGTTTTTTACTTCAATATTGACCCATTTTGTATCTGCCGGCGGGGATAACGTTTTATTTACGGCCCGGCTCATGCTGCAACCCTCCACAGTAAACAGCACCAGGGAAAGCAGAATAATTTTTGATTGGTTATGCATTTTCCATTACCTCTTCTCCATATTGAGCAAACCGCAAAAGCGTATCGTTCCCAGACGGCATAGACAGCGTAGAGGAAAGCGATACGCCAAGCAGCCCTTCTATATTTAGAAAGATGTTATTTCTTGCTAACTCTTTCTCCGGTATATCATTTTTATTTTCTGCCATCTGCTCCCTGAATGAATCAACGTTATACATATGCTCAGTAAATGTGCGTTTTTCTACTATACCGGCGTTATCAATCAACTCTAACACCTTGTTATACATGTAAGGCATATAGGACGTCATAAAGTGTTCAAAAATATTTATATTAAAACCTCTATCCGGGTTGCTGCCTTTGGGGAAGAAATCATTTAAATTCGATTGCGTCAATGACGCTTTAAAATCTTTCTGTTTCCTCCCGGCCTGTTGCATCTCTTGTTCCGCCAGAGCGGGCACCAGATAAAGCTTAGCCTTTACTGGAAGTGGATTTCTGATGGTAATACACCCTGCAGGAGTGGGGAGAGCCCTCTTACACTCATTCCATTCCCGGCTCTGTGTGGCTGTGAGAAAGGCAACCGTATTGCCGTGGTGCCAGAAGCAGTCTCCCCAGGCAACCATCTGGTAAGCGAGAAGTTCACCCACCGACCAGAAAAAACCCAGAGTACCGCCCAGCCACCCCCAGAGTTGATATAACTCATTATCCAGATTAGCTTCTGCCGGGAGCGCAGGAATCGGGTCGTTATCATTGACATGCCGGAAATGGGTAATCTCCGACAATTGCACCACAGCATCGCGGGTAAATGTTCGCGGCATCCCATAGGTGTATAGTAAAGGATTATAAACCTTTAATTTTGCAGCATGGATAAGAGCTAAAGCCCCACCTAAACTGTGACCACAGATAAATAGCATTCTACTTTCAATAGTTTTTAATAATTCTAGTATTTCTTTATTGAATTTCTTTTCAACGCGACTATATCCACTCCAGAACCCCGTATGCACTTTGCCAGCAGGGAGTAACGGTGTGCATTGCGTTTTGTCTATATCGCATAATTCCGAATTTACCGGCCTAAACGCAAGATCTGTTCCCACATCAAACAAGCTGGCCGTTCCACGCCAGGCAACTATCACCTTATCCTCGTTATAAACATAATAAAGCTGCGTATCACCATCTGCCTTTGTTGCAGCAGTATCGTCCTCTGCCTGTACTGTTCCATGTGGGGTCTTCTCATCTACCTTAGTCGAAGTATCGCGCGAGGTATCCATAAATACCGGGGGATAATACCGCTTACTGTAGGGAACATCCTGTACTAACGTATTCCATGCTGAGTCGTCTTTATAAAGCAGAGGTAAGCGAGAAAGATCCTGGCACTGGTTGATAAAAAAGCGCGTAATTGACACCGTATCCAGAGCACTGTCGTCTGCATAGGCAAGCGTTGCTGCAGCACCAAGATTAATTCCATTTGCAATGGAATAGTCCTTTTGATGATGCAGAACAAGCTCCCAGGCTCTGAACGGACATATTTCTATAACGTGTCGCTTTTCAAGTTCATTGGTTCTTATTACCACCCCTTTCAGAATTTTATTCTGAGGAAAATGGAATGGCGGCCACACTTCTCCTTTTCGTAGTTTAACGGAGGGAAGGGTACGGCAAAGCTCACCGATAACTGCATAATGCCAGATATACCCTTTCTCTTCAGCTTCGGGACGAACAACAGAACATTTTCTGCATCACGGCTAACGCGTAAGGTACGTTTTTCCATTTCAGTAGCCAACTGTTCGCCATCTAATGTCAGCCTCAATTCAAGTCCATGGGGCATATCAATACGAATAAGCCCATTCGCATCACTTTGGCCTGAATGTGTAAAGTTATCGACTGGCCCGGAAACAGGATGAGCAATTTCAACAGTCCATGGCATATACGCTACAGCATCGCCCTGCTCATCAACCAACTGAAATTCGACCCAGTAGGGCATTTGCTCGTCACATGGAGCATGGGGGTTTTTACGGCAGAGTGAGGATACAGCGGTAGTCATGTTATTCGCCCTCCTGGCTATCAGCAATATTTCGCGGATATTCGATTTTTAACTGCGATGGCATAGACGTAAATATTGGAGAAGTCTCTCCTTCTGCACCGGAAATGCCCTCATAAACCTCCCCTTCAGCCGTTGTAATTTTATATGTGGTGAAAGGCTTGACTGCTCCGCTGGTCGATGAGGTTGTGATAAACCCTTCACTGTACCCTTTAGGAAAAGTTACAGGCGGTGTATCTAAACTGGCAGGACCTGTCTGATTAACATTGGCCGCTTTCAGCAAAATATTCCCCGGACATCCCAGTTCAATATTCCCGCCGCTAAGCTTTATATAAGCACCACCACAACTTAAAATCAGTTCCTTGCTGGCATTTACCTTCACGCTCCCCTGACCACTGGCGACAGTGATGTCCTGTAATGCTGAGACATTCATGGCGTCAGCTTGAGCCTGAATATCAACCTTCCCTGCCCCGGCATACATTTTCATTCCTGCAACCTGTGCGAACAAACTTACAGCCTCGCTTGCCGCTACAGTGAACGATTGCCCGGCGCTGATATCGGTGTTTTTACCTGACATGAGGCCAATACTTGCGCCGCCTGAAGCAAGCCGGACAGCCTCAGGACTGAGAATGCCTATTCCCGCGGGAGCACTGGCCAGCATTCCTGGCATTTTCAGATATTTCAGTGCGCTGTTTAGCGTCTTTTGGCTGTCGATGTCAGACACCGTGGCCTGTGCCCCTTTCGCAGCGGCCTGGAGGTTTCTTGCCAGCGTGAGTGCCTGCTCCAGTTGTTCCACAGCCCTGTCCATTTCAAGCATTTTACTGCCGACGTCAGGCTGAGCATCTGCAGTGAGCAGAATCCCCTTACCACCACGAACACTGACCCAGTCGTTAGTGCGCAACTCTGCTCCCTCGCCACGAAGGGCCCCGGAAGCATTGACGTTGTGTCCTAAATTGAGTTGGGTCTTACCCCCGTATTCGGTACTGAGCTTAATGTGCTCTTCGCCGCGCTTGTCCTCCATCCGCAGCTTGTTCAGGCCAGCTGTGCGGATAACGTTACGCGTGCTGTTCAGTTCAGTGACGTGGTCAACGTGGCGGGAGTCGTGCATGGCATGGGCAATATACGGACGATCCGGATCGCCTTCATGGAATGCAATGGCAACTTCAGTACCCTGTATCAGCGGGAAGTGGAAGCCGTATTTGTCACCTCCGTAAGGTTTGGCAAAGCGCACCGGCATGCTTTCCATGCCCTGGCGTTTATCGTCGCGGTCAGCATCGAATTTCACCCGGTACATGCCGGATGCATCCTGCCAGGCGTAGATGTCGTTATCTTTGGCGCTGGTCACTCGTGCCATCAGGGTGCCGCTGACCACCGGACGCTTTTTGGCCGCAGGACGCCAGCAGCGGCTCTCGTAATATGGCATCCCCTCCCACATCACTATCAGGGCATCTTTACGACTGGCTATATAGCCCGTGCGGGTAATGATAATACCGTTGTCCGTTTCTGACGGCAGTGTCGGCGGTACCACACGTTCACTGATGGTCAGCACCTGGGCCGGAGAAAGCAGGGCATCATTACTACAGCCGCTGATAGTCGTCTGCCCGGACAGGAAACGTTCATGCTCCAGGCGTGCCCAGAAGTTGCTGGTTTCTGCTGCGGGGGTGATTTTGTCGCCGCGTTCAAGATGACGTGGCAGGTAGTGATACACATCACCGTAGGTCACACCTTCACCATCACCCCTCGTCATGTCTGCCGGTACAGAAGTCAGGATATTCTGGGCTTCACGGTGGTTGTAATCACTGGCGGTGACAGAGCGCTCGACTACGTTCTGTCGGACGTGAACCCCCCATACCGAGTCAGCAGCATTATCACTCATCCCTGACGGGCTGCTGAGCGGCAGAGACTTACCGAACGTCCATGCGCTCTGCTTGTCTGCGAAATGCACCACTTCAGTCTGGGTTTCAGGTTGCAGGGTAAAGAAATAGAAAATCCCAACTTCGGCCAGAAGACGTTCAATGAACGCGAGGTCATTTTCCTTGTACTGGTTAATCTGTTCGCGCTTCGGATAGTCGGCCTTGAGAGTGAACTCATACTCCCAGCCTTTCAGGCCATGCTCCTGCAATACTTCGGCGACGACTTCCGGCACCGACTTATTGACAAAAAAGCGGTGGGTACGGAATTGCTTGCGCAACAAAGACAGGAACGGCTCAATAATAATCTGGTACGTCACCTGGTCAAGTGAGCCACTGATACGCTTAAAATGCGTCACCACGCCATGCACCACTTTCTGCCCGGTCAGCCCCATCAGAGGCCCGGTTCCCATGGTCAGCGTCGCAGGTTTGGTCAACAGTTGAGTTGAATTAATATTCTGATCGCTGCTGGTAAAGACAATCTGGTAGTAATAAAGCTCACTCATGAACTCCTTACCGTTAAACTCTTCCACATCCAGTGATGCTGTGCAGGACGGAATATCCAGGCGGTAGCGGTTTAGCCCGCATTCAGTTAGTGCAGCCAAGGTGTTCTTCAGTGTATCTGTCAGACTCATGATTTTGACTCCATGGGATAACCTGCTGTCCATGACTTTCTTGCCGACAGGTAAGTAACAGGTTTAATCAGGGGTACTCTGCGCGTACGAAAAAGAGTGATTACGGCTCCACCCCCGACAGCACACATGAGGGCTTTAACCAGCAACACGGTCATTTCAAAGTTGTCCATCGCATATTCCCCATTACCACTGATGGGAATAAAACGCTTAACAAACGTGTAAATAAAAGCTTCAGGTAGAAATAGAACTCCAACGATAACAAACAGAAATAAGATGAAAAACTTTAAATACGGAAACTTATTACACTTGCTATTCTGGAACCTTAATTGAACCATACGGCCTTGCGAATTCGCGAACTGTCAAAGGGAAATTATACACTTGATTATTATCAATACCGACACCAACAACAAAGCTTCTCGCTTCTTTATTATCAAGTGTTGAATAAAGTACAAACTCAACAATATACTTGCTACCATCTTTAAAATGAAAATAAGATGGAGGAATACATAATTCACCTTCAATAACCTTAAGGCCGGGAGAAAAATTAAAATCTTTCTCCTTTGAAGGCGTCCCTCGCAGATTGATACCCATATCTACTGGCTGATAATCTTGTGCATTATCAATATTCACGCAAACATTATCACCCTTTTTACTCACCTGTGCAGTTTCATCAAAACGAAATCTGTCACCTGGTCCAGGGCATCCCGTCAGGATTGGAAGACAAAAAAACGCTAACAACAAAGAGTTAAGCTTAATAAAATAGTTACTTCTCACCATGGAAAACTCCTCAAAGCATTTTTATATCCCTCACGTATCACCGACTCAGAAGTATCCCCACCGAGCGTAATATCGGGATATCTTTTATTTTCAAGGTGACTCCAGATTTCATACCCAAATGTCTGTAAAACAAAATTATCTGCAATAATCTGCGCCTGCTGCTCCATCGTATATTCGCTTAAGAGACGACCATCAAGGGTATAACGGTAACTCACCATCCAGCTCACCAGCCCTCTGAAGATCACATTCATTCCTTTTTCACGCTGCCAGACATGACTCATTTCATGGATGAACAGATGCTGAAAACTGTCGGTTGTCTGTGAGAAATCATCGAAATATAGATCACGAAAATGGATCTCCCCATTTGGGGTCATCGCCGTATTCTTATCCTGTAAATTGAAAGGAAGATAACTCTCTCTGTGGATCCATACTTTCGAATAATCAATAGTGGATAGAAAAACAGATTGAGCCAACTTTATCTCACCAAGAGTGAGTAGTCTGATACCATCTTCTTTTATATTGAATTGATCCTGAGCTTCTTCAGACATTAGCAAACTCCAGCACAATCCCTTCTTCATCATTCCATCCCAGCGTCAGAGACTGCGGCTTTTGCTTCGCCGCCATATGGCTCAGCAGCTGCTGACTCAGCACCGGCAGAATCTGCTGATTGAGCAGACTATCAACGTTACGTGCCCCCGTATCCGGCAGCAGGCAGGCTGAAGTCAGCGCGTCATAAAGACTTTCATCAATGTGCGTGCTCAGGCCGTAGTGTCGATGCAGGCGCTTGCTGACCTGTGAGAGTTTCATTTCCACGATGGTACGCATAGCCGCTTCCGCCAGAGGGCGGTAAATCACGGTCTGGAAGCGGGCCAGCAGCGCGGGCTGGAAGTGATCGCGCAGGATCGGACGCAGCAGCTCGTGGAGATCGCCTTCGCTGGCCTCAGGCTGTTCATCGAGCAGCTGCATCAGGTGGTCGCTGCCGAGATTCGAGGTCATCAGAATGACGGTGTTGCGGAAGTCGATTTCTCGCCCTTCGCCGTCGCGCATAAAGCCGCGATCGAAAACCTGGTAGAACAGGTTCATCACGTCGCGGTGCGCCTTTTCTACTTCATCCAGCAGCACCACGCTGTACGGACGCTTGCGCACAGCTTCGGTGAGGATACCGCCCTGGCCGTAACCCACGTAGCCCGGCGGCGAGCCTTTCAGTTGGGAAACCGTGTGCGGCTCCTGGTATTCAGAAAGGTTAATCGTTATGAGTGACTTCTCACCACCGTACATGACATCGGCCAGCGCAAGTGCGGTTTCAGTTTTGCCGACACCGCTCGGTCCGACAAGCAGGAACACGCCCTGCGGGCCATTCTCGGAGGTGAGACCCGTTTTTGCTGCACGCAGACGCTGGGCGATGGCCTCGAGCGCCACATCCTGCCCAACCAAACGTTTACCGATTTCATTTTCCAGAGTCAGTAGTTCGGTCTGCTCGTCCTTCATCAGTGATGACAACGGTACGCCTGTCCAGTCGGCAATCACGTTGGCAACGGTGCGGACATCCACATCCAGGGAGAGCAGCGGGTTGCTGCGCTGCATCTCGTTAAGCTCCTGCTGCAGCCTGTGAGTTTCACGCTGGCGTGATATATCCTGACGGCTTTCGCGTAGCTGCTCGGTGAGTTTCATCTCCTGACCGTACTGGGTTTCCAGTTCGTCGAGTGTCACTATCTGGCGCACCTCTTCCTGCTCAATCTTGCTCAAACGCTCGGCATGACACTGATTGCCAATGGCGATATCTTCCAGTAACGCCTGCTTCTCCATGTCGAGCGCAGCGATACTCGCGCGAAGTCGGGTTAGCTGTTCCGGTACGGTGTCGAGGCTCATACGCACGCGAGCGGCAGCGGTGTCAAGCAGATCGACCGCTTTATCAGGAAGCTGACGTCCGGTCAGATAACGACGCGAAAGAGTAACTGCCGCACGGACCGCATCATCGGTAATATGCACATTGTGGTGTTCGGCATAGCGGGATTTCAGTCCTCGGAGCATCAGGCAAGCGGTGTCATCGTCAGGCTCATCCACTTTTACCATCTGGAAACGGCGCTCCAGCGCGGCGTCGCGCTCGAAGTATTGTTTATATTCAGACCAGGTGGTGGCCGCAATAGTACGCAGTTCGCCACGCGCCAGCGCCGGTTTCAGCAGGTTGGCCGCATCTGCACCACCCGCCTGGTTGCCCGCGCCGATGATAGTATGCGCTTCATCAATAAATAGCAGGACCGGGGACGGTGATTGCTGCACCGCATCGATGACGTTTTTCAGGCGCTGTTCGAACTCACCTTTCACGCCTGCACCCGCCTGTAGCAGGCCCAAGTCAAGGGTACGCAGAGTGACCGTTTTCAGGGATTCAGGCACATTACCCTCGGCAATACGCAGCGCCAGACCTTCAACCAGTGCGGTTTTCCCCACACCCGGCTCGCCGACCAGAATCGGGTTGTTTTTGCGACGACGAGAAAGGATGTCCATCATCTGGCGGATTTCCGTGTCACGGCCAAACACAGGATCGATCTTCCCTTCCTTAGCCTTGGCGGTGACATCGAGGGTAAATTTATCCAGCGCGTTCTGCAGCGCAGGGCTCAGCTCCCCCTCTTCCATTTCCATACCAGCCGGGCGCCCGACAAACTCCACCTCACCACCGTGGCTCTGTGCCAGCTCGGCTTCGCGCTGCATTTCCGGACGTTCATCCGATTGCGCATCCAGCAAAGGTCGCAGGCGGTCCAGTTGGCTCTGACCAAGCGTTAACAACGGCCACAGGCCGTCACAACGCGCCAGTTTCGGTTTTTCCACCAGCGCCATCAGAAGATGGACGCTGCGAATGTGCTCTTCACCGTTAAGCGAGGCAATCAGCCAGGCCTCCTGCAGCAGAGACTGAATGGCATCAGACAGCTGCGGACGATGGCGAACCGAGCGCGGCTGTTTATCGAGCCAGCCCAGCAAATCCTGCCAGATGGCGTCCATATCCCACTCGTAGCGGCGTGCCAGCACCGTCAGATCACCTTCTCCCTGTTCGAGCAGCTTCAGCAGCCAGTGCTCCGGCAAAATTTCCGCATGGGTGCGGGTCTGACAGAGCGAAGCTGCGCCTTCCATCGCTCGGGCACAGTAAGGGTTCAGACGACGTAACAGGATGGCTGGATTTTCCATGAGATTCTCTCTTTGTCGGTTCCTGGACACGCTACCGCCCCTCGCTGTTCACCAAAGCGCATAAGGTCAGGCAGGCAGATTTTTTTCTTTGCTGAGTACCCGCATCTCAGGCACTCAGCAAAAAACTGCGGACAGGAAAACCTGCCCGCATCTGGATTACGCCGTGGCGCGTTCGTTCCAGGAGTCGGAATGAATGATGTTGCCGTCTTTGTAGGTCCAGGTGATTTTTTCGTAACGCAGTTCTACGCGTTCAAGGTGGTTGTGCTTCTCTTTAGATGGATCCTTGATGTCATACATTTCAGGATTCACTTTCACTACCTTCACGTTTTCCAGTTTGGTGTTGAAGTACTCCACTTCCTGACCCGCGTCGTTGATTTTGTACCACTTGAATTCAGCGGATTTCAGGGTCTGACCGGTGGTCACCGCCTTGTACAGGTACGGGCTGGACGAGTCGATTTCCTTGGTGAACAGGAACGGGGTGTGGATGCGGGTGCCGGTCAGCTTGCCGGTGTTGTTGTCGGTCGGGATGTACAGGTTATGCTCCTGAGCGACAACTTCGATGCTGCCTTCACGATCCTGAACGTCAACAGACCCTTTAATGTCCGCGCCGCCGTCGTCTTTCAGCCAAAGATAAACAGGAATTGCCATGTTAATTACTCCGTTTTATTTTCTGAGACGCCATCATCCTGCGATGGCGCCATGTGTTTGCCGGGTATCTGACAGGCACTTGCCTGCGGTACCAGACTGATTTCGACACGGCGGTTAAGCGCACGCCCTTCCGGGGTGTCGTTGGTTGCGACAGGGCGGCTTTCGCCATAGCCCTGCACCGCAAAACAGCTTTCCGGCACGTCGCCGGTGTCACGCATCCAGTTGCGCACCGCTTCAGCACGTTTCAGAGACAACGTCTGGTTTAGTTGCGGATTGCCGGTGTTATCGGTATGCCCGGACACGACGATCAGCCAGTCCGGCTTCGCTTTAATGCCAACCAGTGAATTCACCAGCATTTTGGTGGAGCCCGCTTTCAGCACGAACTTGCCGGTATCGAACAGCGACATGCTGTCGAGGCGAAGTGTTTTCGGACCCTGAATGATTTTCTTAATGACCGGTGGAGGTGGTGGCGGAGGTGCCCAGTCGCTGAGAGCAGCCTCAACGAGCGGAATCAGGCGCAGACCCTGATACAACCCCAGACGATAACGCAGTGGCTCCCCGCGGCGCTGCCAGTCGTCCAGCAATGCGCCATCTGCTCTCAGTCGCTGCTGCGCACGCAGTTTCGGAGCAGCAGGCTGCCCCGTCAGCTGGTGATATAACGCAAGATGATCGCCAACATTCCGTATGAGGCGCTGGTTGTTCATCCAGGACGCCAGCATGGCAAGCGCGAGGAAAATCCCGCCCAGAAATCCGGCGTAGCGCCAGAACACCATTCTGCGGCTGACGCCACGTCGGCGCGGTAACGCTGGCAGCAGCAACTCAGGCAGCGGCAGTGGCTCTGTCGTCACAACGGCATCCGGTGGCAGCGCCGTCACGGAAGTAATGTGCTGTTGCCAGAGATTGCCTTCGATACCGCTCACCGGAACTATGCACATACCCTGTACGCAGGGCTTCATCACCGGCAACTCTCCCCGCCGTACCGACAACAGGTCATTCAACGCGCTGTTCTGCCAGGCAAGCAGACTGTCCAGCCATAGGCCCTGACTCAGACGAGAAAGACGCCCTTCTGCCCCAGTATCTCGGGTCCATTCCGTCAGTGACATACTGCCCTGACCGGGCTGATACACATGAATACCGCCCCGCTGACTTACCGTGGTAAACCAGACAGGCTCTTCCTCTGCGCAGGCCACAGGGGGCGATACCCAGGTCACGGTCCACAACGGTGGCAAAGTGCCAAATGCCGCGCGGCACTGGACGACAGCCCGCTGCCAGCCCCGCAGAGACTGGGTAAAATCATCACGGCAGGTATGCTGTTCAGGCACCACCGCCAGCATTACGGAGATTTGCGACACCAGGGCTGGACGCATCAAACTCAGGTGCTGCGCAAAGAGGGGAAGCTGTTCCGCATCTTTCACCCGCAGGTACCAGCCATGCCGGGTTTCCCGGTGATGGAAGCCGGACGCAAACAGCGGAGCGTTGTCACCACAGGCGAGGATCACCGCCCCCTGAAAATCTTCCGGCGGCAGGTTTTCATCCACAATTTGATGAACAGCGGTTGCCCGCGCCTGAGAAGCCCGGCGTTGACGCCAGAGCATCAGCCCGGACACCACAACAACCAGCAGACTGAGTACTACACGGCTTCCCGTCGACAGTGCCCAGAACCCCAGAATGAGCCACAGCGCCAGTACGGCACCTAGGGCAGTTAACAGACTTCGGTACGCATCCCGCATCTCTTACCCCGGCCTGACGGTCTGGCTTACCAGTTCGGTAAGCGAAGACGAAAGGAAGAACCAGAGCGCTGCCAGGGCGACAACAGCCACAGCCCAGGTCAGCCAGTACCAGCGACAACCGCTGCGCAGACGTGATACTCGGGCAACAATGGGGGCATCCTGGGCCAGCGAAAAAGCGGGCACCCGTTCTGCGAGAGCGCGAATAATGTCTTCCCGACGCTCGTCATCCTGGGCGCGATACTGACCCACGAATCCCAGTTGCAAGGTCCGGTACATACAGGTCAGGACGGCGGCGTCAGGGGCAGTTTCTTTCAGCAGGTCTCGGATTCTTTCCCACAACTCCTCACCAGCATTGAGAGTGCCAAAGAAGTGTGCCTGCAGCGGGTCACGCCGCCAGGTCAGATAACCATCATCGGTGGTTCCCCGGTTCATCACGCTCTCATCAAGCAGCGCACACAGGGCATACACCATATGATCACGGCGGATGTCGCTGTAGCCGACTTCCGTGAGCGCCGCTTTCGCGTCCTGCACCAGACGGCAGGCACGGCGATAGAGCCCTTCACCATCACGAACTTCCTGACCGCCCCGTAGCTGACTGACCATCAGCCAGCCCGGGTAGAAGATACGTTCTAACTGGGTGAGATCGGATTTATTCATGTGCGCAGCACCGCAAAGAGTTCAAGTTTGACATCTCCCAATGAGCGCGGTGTGTAGAAGGTGCAGCTTCCCGCTTCCAGCATCGCCCGGGCCGCATCGGTACTCAGATCCAGAGAGAAGTACTGGTTCTCAAGGCGTAACGGGATAGCCGCTGGAACATGGGTCAGAGGTTTGATAACCATCCCGCTGAGAGCCACATTCACCACATCCGAAACATCATCAAAGCTGCCCGCCTTACACAACTGCGGGAATTTCGTCTGAAGTTCATGGTTCGGCATGGAGGCACGTACGGAAAGGTAGAAGTCAGCACCTTCGCGCAGGCGCGCATCGTGCAGGGCACCTCTCCAGATCTGGTCCTGATGCTCCAGGTGGATACTCACCACCCTCGACGGCAGACTCGCTTCCAGCAGTTTATCGAGCAGTGTCAGCAGCGGTGGGAATACCCGTTCCGGTGCATCATGCTGATAAGCAGGAATGTCCCCGGCGTCGTGCTCAAGCGAGAAGGTCAACAGGCTGCCAGCCAGACGTGTCAGTTCGCGGTACAGCAACTCCGGGTGCCGATCCGGTGTCTGCAGCAGTTCCGTCAGCACCGGCTCGGCGCTGTTCAGAGCATTGAGTAGCCAGAACAGGGAGACATCCGCGACTGCAAAGTCGGCCATCCTCTCATTGCTTTCACGGCGCATGGCCATCAGGCGACGGCGGCGGGCCTGTAAACGGATCAGCAGGTCACCCAGTTCGGTGGTCAGAAGCGGGCTTGCAGAAAGGGAAAGCATCGTCGGAATGAATGCAGGGTCCCGGCTCCATTGCCCCTGAGCATTACGCACCAGACGGGCCACTGGACAGGTCAGGTATGCCGTATTTTCCTGGCTGGACAAACGCAGGGTCAACGCATGACGCAGAATGGCCAACTCCCCGCTTTCATACCCGGCCAGTTCCTGCACTACCACACGCTCCGCTTTCCAGCGACGCGGACGCTCACTGTCCTGGCCGTTATCGAGGTTGCCACCACTGGCACTCAGCAGCGGTAGTGCGACAACCACATCAACAGATTCACTGCCGGCTGCAACAGACAAGTCACAGACCGGAGGAAGCGTATCTGCCAGGTCGGTATCCACAAGAGTACCATCCTGAAAGCGTACCACCAGACGGGTGGCATTCAGGCGAGAGAGCGCCAGCGCAGCGTCATCAAATTCTGCCACAACCACGCCCCAGGGATGTGAAATACCCATCCGGGCGACCATGTCGGCAACGTGCTCATTCCAGCGAAGCTGCTGCTGGAACTGTTGCGGGGCCAGAGCGGCCCCATCCTCCCAAAGCGGGCGGTAAATTTTCATCCCTGATTTCCTCTCGCCTTACGATTTGGCTTTCGGCATCTGGGAAACCAGCGACAGGTTGACGTCCATGCCTTCCACCTGGAAATGCGGCACGGCGTAAAGCTTCACGCGGAAGAAGCCCGGATTGTCTTCGATGTCTTCCACTACCACCTTCGCGTCGCGCAGCGGGTGAGAAGCCTGCAACTCGTCGCCCGGATCGGTCATTTCGGTCACCAGACTGCGGACCCACGTGTTCAGCTCCAGCTCCAGCAGTCGGCGGTCTTTGGTAGTACCGATGTTCTCGCGCTGAATCAGCTTCAGGTAATGGGCGATACGCGACAGCAGGAAGATGTACGGAAGACGGGCGTTGATGCGGCTGTTCGCCGTCGCATCAGCGGTGTCATACAGCGCCGGTTTCTGAGTGGAGTTGGCCGAGAAGAAGCACGCGTAGTCGCGGTTTTTGTAGTAGGACAAAGGAATGAAGCCCAGATTCGCGAATTCGAATTCTCGGGTTTCAGGGATCATCACTTCGCTCGGGATTTTTACCTGATTGCCGGTACCGAGATCGTACAGATGGATAGGCAGGTCCTGAACCGCACCGCCAGCCTGCGGGCCACGGATTTGTACGCACCAGCCATTATTGATAAAGCTGCGCACCATGTTGGACGCGAAGGCAAACGATGCATTGGTCCACAGGTATTTGTCGTGATCCGGACCTTTGACTTCTTCGACATAGTTGAAGCTGCGAACCGGAACGGTGTCCGGGCCATACGGTAAACGTCCCAGTACGCGCGGCATGACCAGGCCGATGTAGCGGGCGTCGTCCGTATCGCGGAACGATTTCCACTTGATGTACTCTGCGCGGTCAAAATAGTTACCAATATCTTTAATCGCAGCAACGTCTTCCATTGACTCCTTGAGGAAGAATTTCGGGCCTGCTGAGCCGATAAATGGCATATGTGCAGCCGCAGATACTTTTGAGATGTTGCGCAGCAGAGCGACATCCTGCGCTGAAGCATCGAACTCATAAGCGGAAATCAGCGCCGCAATCGGCTCGCCGCCTGGGGTGTCATATTCATCAATGTAGGTGTGTTTATACAAACCACTCTGGATGACTTCCGGGCTGTCTTCAAAGTCCTGGCGCAGCTCTTCTTTAGACATGCTCAGAAGCTCAATTTTCACGTTCTGGCGAAAATCTGTTTTATCAATCAGCGACTTCACTCCGCGCCACAGGCTCTCAACCGCCTGAAACTCGTCATGGTGCATAACGGCGTCCAGTTGGCGGCTTATCTGGTAGTCGAGCTCAGCGATATGGTGATCGATCAGGCTTTTATCCAGTTTTTCGACCTTCGCGCCTGCCTTGGTCAGGCATTCCAGAAAGACCTGCATACCTGCGGTCAGACGCTCGTCAGCGGTCGCATCCGACATCGCCTGCGCATCTTGCCAGATATCCAGCGCGCTCAGCTCAGAGACAGGGTTCAGATTGATTTTCTCAAACAGGGAGGCGTAAACCCCACCCGCAGCAGGACGTTCCAGCACCACGCTTTCAGTACCGGCAATATTATTTTGTACAGACATGAGCATTCCTTGATTAATCCGTTAAAACAGCGTGATGGTTACTATTTTCTTGATGCAAGTGCGGATAGTTCATTTCGCAGTTCAGCACTAAGGGACTGGTCCAGAAGGATTTTTTCCAGCTCTTTTCGGAAAGTCTGGTTATCCAGCAAATTGGCCTTCAGATCGCGGAGCAAGTTGCGCATCGCCAGCATCGCCTTCAGCTGCGGTATCTGAGCAGCCACCTGCTCTGGCGTAAAATCTTTCATACTCTGGAAAGTCAGCTGAACATTTTCCTCACCACCATCATCAGAGAGCGTATTTTTAACGGTTAGATTAAGTTTTGGGGAGTATTCAGAAAGAACACTGTCGAAATTATTTTTCGTGATGTTAACCTTCTCACGATCAGATATTTGAGCAGACTCTTTCCCATTACTGAAATCACCCGCAACCAGTAATTTCAGCGGTAATTCCATTTTCTTGCTTGCCCCGCCCGTATGCAGATCAAGCTTCAGGTTAATACGTGCCTTAGGCACCTCATTCTGAAAACTGTCAGCCATCTCATCATCCCTCTTTGTTTTTGCTACGCCAAATTCACGGTATCGTTCTTGATGCGCAATATTAGAATAATGATCGACACAAAATCAAATACACAGATCTTTTATCCGCAATGAGAAATTTCTTAAGAATTTTCCACTAATATATTATTGCGAATTATCCACTCACCTCAGGGAAAGACACTGCTTTTTTCACGCAAAGTGAATATTTGTACCGTAAGAAGGATCGTAACCTGAGAGATGCTAATAAAACCATCTTGTTTTGACTTGCATCACAACATGATATTAAAAAAGATGAAGGAACGGAAACAGGTTATTACAAGCAGATAAAGGACAGAGGCTAATGAATTAAGAAGAGTGACGAATTGATTGATGACATGAATAATAAATAAGAATTTTCACAAAGAAAATTCTTATTTATCATTCGAAGGAAAATAAAATGTAGATGCGGGTCCGAAAATAAACACCGCTGCTCTTTTGTCGGCCCACTCCTCCTTGCGCAAAGACTTCAGTTCTCCTCTCAGGCATGAAAGCTGCTCTCCTTTCTGGAGTTTATATAGTGTAAAATCAAACACCTCCCGGATCGCCGATTTTTTAATCAAAAACGAGTAATAGCACATATCGTATAACGGTGCTACATTACGCCGCCCGCCCAAATCAGCAGTGGCCAGGCAACGCCGCCGTAAAGTTCGGTAAAGCCTGCAACCATCACCTTGAAGAACGGTCTTATCGGCACGTCGTATCGCAAACTCTGCGCTACCTTTACAGGCTTCACATAGGTTCTACTATTTTGTCTCAATCCAAATTTCAACGCGCGTTTTTACACCCGCGTTACTGGTTTACATGGTTTGGCCTTGGCGTACTCTGGCTGCTGGTTCAACTTCCGTACCCTGTCCTGCGCTTGCTGGGGTCGAAACTGGGCAGCGCTTCCCGCGTTTTCCTGAAACGTCGCGAATCCATCGCGCGTAAAAATATTGAGCTTTGTTTTCCACAGTACAATGCCGAAGAGCGCGAAAAACTCATCGCTGAAAACTTCAAGTCTATCGGCATGGCGCTGCTTGAAACCGGCATGGCCTGGTTCTGGCCTGATGAGCGTGTCCGCAAGTGGTTTGACGTGGAAGGACTGGATAATCTGAAACGCGCGCAGATGCAAAAACGCGGCGTGATGGTCGTCGGCGTTCACTTTATGTCGCTGGAGCTGGGCGGCCGCGTGATGGGGCTTTGTCAGCCAATGATGGCAACTTACAGACCGCACAACAGTGCTCTGATGGAGTGGGTGCAGACGCGAGGCCGCATGCGTTCCAATAAGGCGATGATCAGCCGTAATAACCTGCGCGGTATGGTCGGAGCTCTCAAGAAAGGAGAGGCTGTCTGGTTTGCACCCGATCAGGATTATGGACGTAAAGGCAGCAGCTTTGCGCCTTTCTTTGCGGTTAAAGATGTTGCGACGACTAACGGCACCTTTGTCATTTCTCGTTTGTCAGGTGCTTCCATGCTGACCGTAACGATGGTGAGAAAAGCAGATAAATCAGGCTATCGTCTGCACATCTCTCCTGAAATGGCTAACTATCCGGAAAACGAGTGCGAAGCCGCGGCGTTTATTAATAAAGTCATCGAAACTGAAATCATGCGTGCGCCGGAGCAGTATCTGTGGATGCATCGTCGTTTTAAAACCCGCCCTCTTGGCGAAGCCTCGCTCTATATTTAAGCCTTTCATTAAGGTTAGTTTCGCTAAGAAACTAACCTTTTCAATCACCTGTCATCCCGTTAAGAAATCGTCTTTCATTGCGTCGCCCAAAGTGAATTTATTGCGAAGTGAAATCAAACTGTCGCCGTTCCACGACACTCGTAAGTGACGGAAATTATTTAAAAAAATCCCTCTTGTCACCCCTCATTTTTAAGCGTACATTAGCGCCGTCTGGCAACAGGAAAGCACAGAATTCTGAGCTGGAGTGAGCGGCGTAACGGGAAAATTCTCATTTCCGTTTTGACCGGATTTCAGTTCTCTATAATCAGGTGGACTCTGTTTTTAAATGCGTACCACAAGATACGCGGAGCGATGAAACGTGAAATATTTCTTTATGGGCATGTCGGTGATTGTTTTAGTCTGGGCCGGAACCTTTGCCCTGATGATCTAGTGAAGAACATGCAGTCAAAAAAACAGGAGCCATCGGCTCCTGTTTTTTATGTCATGACGACGCGGGATGTTCAGCGGCGCTCTTTGAGGTCAGAAGACCGTCGGCCCGGAACATACTCTTGATGCCCCTCACCGCCTGACGAATACGATCGCTGTTTTCAATCAGGGCAAAACGCACATGGGTATCGCCATAATCACCAAAGCCAATGCCCGGTGATACGCACACCTTCGCATCCTGCAGCAGCTTTTTGGCAAACTCCAGCGATCCCATCGCCGCATAGGGCTCCGGAATCTTCGCCCAGACGTACATGGACGCTTTCGGCATTTCCACCATCCAGCCCGCTTCATGCAACCCCTTTACCAGTACGTCGCGGCGGCGCTTATACTGGGCGGCAATCTCGTGAACGCATTGCTGATCGCCTTCCAGGGCAGCGATAGCCGCGACCTGCAGCGGCGTGAAGGTACCGTAGTCGTGATAACTCTTAATGCGCGCCAGGGCACTCACCAGCGTTTTGTTACCCACCATAAAGCCAATTCGCCAGCCCGCCATGTTGTAGCTTTTCGAAAGGGTGAAGAACTCTACCGCCACATCACGTGCGCCCGGGACCTGCATGATCGACGGGGCTTTCCAGCCGTCATAGACGATATCTGCATAGGCTAAATCGTGAACCACCAGCACGTCATAACGCTTGGCCAGGGCTACCACTTTTTCGAAGAAATCGAGTTCCACGCACTGCGCCGTAGGGTTCGACGGGAAACCGAGGATCATCATCTTGGGTTTGGGATAACTTTCGCGAATCGCACGTTCCAGTTCGTTAAAGAAATCGACACCTTCCACCAGCGGCACAGAACGGACCTGCGCCCCGGCAATCACCGCGCCGTAGATGTGGATCGGGTAGCTTGGATTAGGCACCAGCACCGTGTCGCCATGATCCAGCGTGGCCAGCATCAGGTGTGCCAGTCCCTCTTTCGAGCCGATGGTGACAATCGCTTCACTTTCCGGATCGATATCAACCTGATAGCGATCCTGATACCAGCGCGAGATCGCGCGACGTAACCTGGGAATACCGCGAGAGGTTGAGTAGCCGTGCGTATCCGGGCGCTGGGCAACCGTGCAGAGCTTCTCAACGATATGCGGTGGCGTTGGGCCGTCAGGGTTACCCATGCTGAAATCGATAATATCTTCGCCGCGCCGACGCGCAGCCATTTTCAGTTCAGCAGTGATATTGAAAACATAAGGGGGGAGACGATCGATACGCGTAAAACGGCGTTCAGGACTGAATTCAGCCATAGATTCCTCAGATTAACGTTAGCGCCCGGACCGTCCGAGCGACGCTGCCACCGATGTGGCATGCTTAGAAAATAACCTGAAAAAAATCATGCTGTCGAGAGGGAAATGAAAAAAAAGCGATCGTCTGAAAACAGGAACCCGGCTGAGCCTAAAAGCGGAAGCCTTTGTTTCGGGATCGGCTTTCTGGTAGCTGTTATTTAACAGGACGATATCAAACCAGTTACCTGAGGATACGCCGTTAAGAACAAAACAGGAAGCATCGGTCATGGACAGATAATCCCCTTTGAAAATTATGGTTTTTCCTCATTTGATAAACCTGACGGATAGCTGGTCAATACGCGTCAGGTTTTTTATCATGGTTCTTTCCCGTTTTCCCAGGTCTACTCGTGCACGAAATATTCAATATGCTGCTGGCGGTTTTTGACCGTGCGGCATTAATGCTGATTTGCCTGTTCTTCCTGATTCGCATTCGCCTGTTTCGCGAGCTGTTGCACAAATCAGCCCACTCGCCAAAAGAGCTGCTGGCCGTTACCGCCATCTTTTCGCTGTTCGCCCTGTTCAGCACCTGGTCCGGCGTGCCGGTAGAGGGTTCGCTGGTAAACGTGCGCATTATCGCCGTCATGTCCGGCGGCATTTTGTTTGGTCCTTGGGTCGGCGTTATCACCGGCCTGATTGCCGGGACGCACCGCTACCTGATTGATATCGGCGGCGTAACGGCGGTGCCGTGCTTTATTACCAGCATTATCGCCGGGGTGCTTTCCGGCTGGATCAGCCGCAAAATCCCGAAAAAACAGCGCTGGCGCGCCGGGATCGTCGCAGGCATGGTGTGCGAAACGCTGACCATGATCCTGGTCGTCGTCTGGGCCCCCACCACCGAGCTGGGGCTGGATATCGTCTCGAAAATCGGTATTCCGATGATCCTGGGCAGCGTATGCATCGGTTTTATCGTGCTGCTAGTGCAAAGCGTTGAAGGGGAAAAAGAGGCCAGTGCCGCCCGTCAGGCCAAGCTGGCGCTGGATATCGCCAACAAAACGCTGCCGCTCTTCCGCCACGTTAACGCGGAATCGTTGCGTCAGGTCTGCGAAATTATCCGCCACGACATCCACGCTGACGCTGTCGCCATCACCAATATTGACCACGTGCTGGCCTACGTTGGCGTCGGGGAGCACAACTATCGCGACAATGATGACACTATTAGCCCGACCACCAGACAGGCGATCAACTACGGTAAAATCATTATTAAAAACAATGATGAAGCCCACCGAACGCCGGAAATCCACTCGATGCTGGTGATCCCGCTGTGGGAGAAAGGCGTCGTGACGGGCACGCTGAAAATTTATTACTGCCACGCGCATCAGATCACCTCAACGCTGCAGGAGATGGCCATCGGACTGTCGCAGATTATCTCCACCCAGTTGGAAGTCTCCCGTGCAGAACAGCTGCGCGAGATGGCAAATAAGGCAGAGCTGCGCGCGCTGCAGAGTAAAATTAATCCCCATTTCCTGTTTAACGCGCTGAACGCTATCTCCTCGTCCATCCGCCTTAATCCGGACACCGCGCGCCAGCTGATTTTTAACCTGTCGCGCTATCTGCGCTACAACATCGAACTGAAAGATGACGAGCACATCGACATCAAAAAAGAGCTTTATCAGATCAAGGACTACATCGCGATTGAGCAGGCCCGCTTTGGCGACAAGCTCACGGTCATTTACGATATTGATGAAGAGGTCAACTGTGTGATCCCGAGCCTGCTTATCCAGCCGCTGGTCGAAAACGCGATTGTTCACGGTATTCAGCCCTGTAAAGGCAAAGGCGTCGTCACCATCAGCGTTACCGAAAGCGGCAACCGGGTGCGGATTGCCGTGCGCGATACCGGCCACGGGATTGACCCAAAAGTCATTGAGCGCGTGGAGTCTAACGAGATGCCGGGGAATAAAATAGGCCTGCTAAACGTGCACCACCGGGTCAAGCTGCTTTATGGCGACGGGCTGCATATTCAACGTCTTGAGCCGGGCACAGAAATTGCTTTTTACGTCCCGAATGAGCGCTCGCGCGCGCATACAACGACATCACTATTGCCCCAGGTGGAGTGACCCATGAAAGTTATCATCGTAGAAGATGAATTCCTGGCTCAGCAGGAGCTCACCTGGCTTATTAAAACCCACAGCCAGATGGAGATTGTGGGCACGTTTGATGATGGTCTGGACGTGCTGAAATTTTTGCAGCATAACCGGGTCGACGCCATTTTCCTGGATATCAACATTCCGTCGCTGGATGGCGTATTGCTGGCGCAAAACATCAATCAGTTTGCCCATAAGCCGTTTATCGTTTTCGTTACCGCCTGGAAGGAGCACGCCGTAGAGGCCTTCGAGCTGGAGGCGTTTGATTATATTCTTAAGCCTTATCAGGAGTCGCGGATTGTCAGCATGCTGCAAAAGCTGGAGGCCGCCTGGCAGCAGCAAATCGCTCCCGCCAGCCCGACGGTACGGGAAAACGACACCATTAATCTGGTCAAAGACGAGCGCATCATCGTGACCCCGGTCAACGATATCTATTACGCCGAAGCCCATGAAAAGATGACGTTTGTCTATACCCGGCGGGAATCGTACGTGATGGCGATGAACATTACCGAATTCTGCAGCAAGCTCCCGGCTGCCCACTTTTTCCGCTGCCACCGGTCGTTTTGCGTGAATTTAAACAAGATCCGCGAGATCGAACCGTGGTTTAACAACACCTACATTTTACGTCTGAAAGATCTGGATTTTCAGGTGCCGGTAAGCCGCAGCAAGGTGAAAGAGTTCCGCCAGCTCATGCATCTGTAAAGAAAAAGCCCTCTCCTGCTGGAGAGGGCTTTGCGTCAGAGGATTTGACCGAGAACCTGACGCAGGTGAGCACCCGAGCCCAGCAGGCCTGGGTTATCATGCACGATCAGATAAACCGGAATGTCCTGCACGTAGCTTCTGAAACGCCCTTTATCTTCAAACCCGCCGCGGAAGCCGGAGGCTTTAAAGAACTCCAGGAAGCGCGGCACAATTCCGCCCGCGATATAAACGCCCCCGAAGGTGCCCAGCGTCAGCGCCAGGTTGCCGCCAAAGCGTCCCATAATCACGCAGAACAGCGACAGGGCACGACGGCAGTCAATGCAGCTGTCCGCCAGCGCGCGTTCGGTGACGTCTTTCGGCTGCAGGTTTTCCGGCAGACGACCGTCTGACTTCACAATCGCCCGATACAGATTCACCAGCCCCGGCCCTGACAGCACGCGCTCGGCGGAGACGTGGCCGATCTCCGCGCGTAACTCTTCGAGGATAATGCCCTCTTCTTCGCTGTTTGGTGCAAAGTCCACGTGACCCCCTTCACCCGGCAGGCTCACCCAGCGCTGAGCAACATGCACCAGATGCGACACGCCCAGACCGGTACCGGCCCCGTAGACCGCAATCGGCTTGCCTTCGACAGGTTCAGCGCCGCCAAACTGGATCAGATGCTCAGGCTTCAGCATCGGGATCGCCATGGACACCGCGGTGAAGTCATTGATGATTTCAAGATGCGCAAAGCCGAGGTTTTTTTTCATCTCGGCGATAGAGAATGCCCAGGTATGGTTGGTCATGGCGACCCAGTCGCCGGTTATCGGGCAGGCTATCGCGATGCAGCCGTCTTCAACGCTCACCTGATGCTCTTCCAGATAGACGCGAACAACGGCCTCAAGGCTTGGATAATCCAGTCCTGAGTAGGTTTTCGCCCGGGAAATCTCACCGCTATTAACATCGCACAATGCGAGGCGCGCGTTCGTGCCGCCCACATCACCTACCAAAGCATACTTTGTCATTCTTCTACTGCTCCGCTAAAGTCAAAATAAATCTTTGGGACACTGTAAATTCAAGGCGTGATAACAACAACGGCCATAAGGTGAATGCCCATGGATTATCGATCTTCGTCACAGAATAACTTTACCGTTTCAGCACCTTTTGCACTATTGCCATAAAGCTTAATGTGCAAAGTAACGTAATACCGTTTTGTACAAGGAAATCATCATGCTCCACCCGCGAGCCAGAACCATGCTGTTGCTGGCAATTCCGGCGCTAATTATTGGCGTGGCCTCAAGTCTGGTGCTCATTGTCGTGATGAAAGTCGCGTCGGTGCTGCAAGCCATGTTATGGACAGCGCTTCCGACAAAACTGGGCGTCAGCACTGATTCTCCTGCCTGGATCATTGTGATGCTGACGTTGACCGGTATTGCGGTAGGCCTGGTGATCCGTTTCAGTCCCGGCCATGCAGGGCCAGACCCGGCGCAGGAACCGCTGATTGGCGCCCCTGTTCCCCCTTCGGCACTGCCCGGGCTGCTCATTGCGTTGATTATCGGTCTGGCCGGCGGCGTCAGCCTGGGGCCGGAGCATCCGATTATGGCGGTGAATATTGGCCTGGCGGTTTTCCTCGGCTCACGGATTTTGCCCCGCGTCGGCGCGCTGGACTGGACCATCCTCGCCTCCGCAGGCACCATCGGTGCGCTTTTCGGCACGCCCGTCGCTGCCGCACTGATCTTTTCTCAGACGCTCAGCAGCAATAACGACGTCCCGCTGTGGGATAAGCTGTTTGCCCCGCTGATGGCCGCAGCCGCCGGGGCGTTGACGACCAGCCTGTTTTTCCATCCCCATTTTTCACTCTCCTTCCCCCACTACGGCCAAATGCAGATAGCCGATATTTTCAGCGGCGCAATCGTCGTCGCGATCGCCATCGCGCTGGGAATGGTGGCGGTATGGTGTCTTCCTCGCCTGCACCGGCTGATGCATAAACTCAAACACCCGGTGTTAGTTCTGGGGGCTGGTGGTTTGATCCTCGGTATCTTAGGGGCAATCGGCGGAACGGTGACATTGTTCAAAGGTCTGGACGAGATGCAGCAGTTGGCCTTCAGCCAGGTGTTTAGCGTGTCCGACTATCTGCTGTTTGCCGCGATCAAGCTGGCCGCGCTGGTGGTGGCTGCAGCCTGCGGTTTCCGCGGTGGACGCATTTTCCCGGTGGTCTTTGTCGGCGTCGCGCTGGGGCTGATGCTGCACGAGCATGTCGATGCGGTCCCGGCGGCGATTACCGTCTCCTGCTCTATTCTGGGACTGGTTCTGGTGGTTACGCGCGACGCGTGGCTCAGCCTGTTTATGGCTGCGGTGGTGGTGCCGGATTCAACGCTTTTCCCCCTGCTCTGTATCGTGATGTTGCCCGCCTGGCTCCTGCTGGCGGGCAAACCGATGATGATGGCCTGGCGAAACGACAAGTAATCAGGCGCTATTGCGCGCTTCCAGCGCTTTGGTGATCGCTCCCAGCAGCGGCGGGATATCCGCTTTCGGCAGCATCACCTCAATCAACGAGAGCCGCTCGTGGTGCGCCACTTTTTCAAGGACGTCCGCCAGTTGCTCCGCTTCACTGACCCGCCAGCACTGGGCCTGAGGATCGAGGCTCAGGGCCTGCGGGATTTGCGTCCAGTTCCATAGCGCAATATCGTTATATCGCTGTTCCGGCCCGTGGATCGCTCTTTCCACCGTGTACCCTTCGTTGTTAAGGACCAGAATGATGGGGTGTTGTTTATCCCGCAGCATCGAGCCAAGCTCCTGTATGGTGAGCTGCGCCGCGCCATCCCCCGTCAGCACAATCACGCGCCGGTTTGGGCAGGCGGTTTGCGCGCCAAACGCCGCCGCCAGCGTATAGCCAATCGATCCCCACAGCGGCTGGACGATAAAATTCACGTCAGCCGGCAGACGAAGGTCGATCGCGCCGAAGGCCGAAGTGCCTTGATCAGCAAGGATGATGTCTCCCGGGCGGATAAACGTCTGCAACGTTTTCCAGAAATTCTCCTGCGTCAGCGAGCCATCCGGCTGCGGATATCCCATCGTGCTTTGAGACGACGGTACCGGCATATCGTGCACGTGCTGTTTACAGAGCTCTACCAGCGTTTCGATTGCCTGAAGCATGGGGATGCCGGTAAACCAGACGTCACCGACGCGTGAGGCATGAGGCTGAACTTCAATTGTTTGTGACGGGGTTAGCTGATGCGTGAAGCCGGCGGTCAGGGTATCGGTAAATCGCGTCCCGATGCACAGCACCGTGTCTGCCCCTTCAATCGCCTCTTTTACCGCACCGGCGCTCGCCGAACCGCTGTATGTGCCGTAAAAACCGGCGTGACGCTCGTCAAATATGCCTTTACCCATCAGCATAGTGGCGTGTGCCATCGGTACGTCCTTGACCCATTTCTGTAGGGCATGCTTCAGGCCGTGGCGCAGGACCAGAAAATCGGCCAGGAGCGCAGTACGCTTGCTCATGGTCAGCCTGTTCTCAGCGGCATCCCGGAACGCTTTCAGGCAGGCGCTATCCGCATGCGCATGCCGGAGAGTGAGAGCGTTTACAGGAGGCGTGGCGGCTTTTTTTGCCACATCCGCAGGCAGCATCAGATAGCCGGGGCGACGTTCCCGAAGCATGGTAGTTAATACCCGGTCAATCTCGTAACAGGCGTTTTGTTCAGTCAGAATCGCCTGTGCTGCGGTGATCGGCTCGCTCATATGATAAAAATGACGAAACTCACCGTCGCCCAGCGTATGGTGCAGCAACTCTCCTCTTTGCTGCGACGCCGTACCCGGCGCGCCGACAATATGCAGTACCGGAACGTGCTCGGCGTAGCTGCCCGCAATGCCGTTCATGGCGCTTAACTCTCCTACACCAAATGTCGTCAGCAGCGCGGCAAAGCCCTTACATCGGGCATATCCGTCCGCGGCATAAGAGGCGTTTAACTCGTTGGCACAGCCCACCCAACAGATATCCGGGCTGTCTATCACATGGTCGAGAAACTGCAGGTTATAGTCGCCCGGCACGCCAAACAGATGATCGGCTCCACAATCTGTAAGACGGTCCAGCAGGTAATCGGCGACGCAGTATGGGGTACGCATGAACAGGTATCCTTCTAATGTTGACCTCACCTTGAGTATTAAATAAGCGTGATGACTGTCCAGAATTGGCGATAAGAAGAGCATGGAAAGAATGCTTTACAAAAAAGGCTGCGCTATGCTGCTTTTTTTCACGTTAATGTAAACGCATACACTGATTTTTTTCTTCAGCGCCAGAGGTCATGAGAATGGGTTATCAGCCGAACAAAAATCGTTATCAGACAATGGAGTATCGCCGCTGCGGGCAAAGCGGGCTCAGGTTGCCCGCCATCTCGCTTGGGCTGTGGCATAACTTTGGCGACACCACGCTTATCGAAAACAGCCGTCAACTTTTACAGCGCGCGTTCGATCTGGGCATTACGCATTTCGACCTTGCCAACAACTATGGCCCGCCACCGGGATCGGCCGAACGTAATTTCGGCCGTATTTTGCAGGAGGATTTACTGCCCTGGCGCGACGAGCTGATCGTCTCTACCAAAGCAGGTTATACCATGTGGGAAGGCCCTTACGGCGACTGGGGGTCACGCAAATATCTGCTGGCAAGCCTCGATCAAAGCCTGAAGCGCATGGGGCTGGAGTATGTGGATATCTTCTATCACCACCGTCCTGACCCACAAACGCCGCTGCTGGAAACCATGAAAGCGCTTGACCATGCGGTGCGCCAGGGAAAAGCCCTCTATGTCGGGTTATCCAACTATCCTGCGGAACTGGCCCGCAAGGCAATTGATATCCTTGACGATCTCGGTACCCCCTGCCTGATCCACCAGCCGAAATACTCTATGTTTGAGCGTGCGCCGGAAGAGGGGCTGCTGAACGTGCTACAGGAAAAAGGGGTGGGCTGCATTCCCTTCTCGCCGCTGGCCGGTGGACAACTGACCAACCGCTATCTGAACGGCATTCCGGCAGACTCACGCGCGGCAAGCGGCAGTCAGTTCCTGAACCCTGACCAGATCACCGAAGAGAAGCTGGAGAAGGTAAGAAAGCTGAACGCCATAGCTGAAGAGCGCGGTCAGAAGCTATCCCAGATGGCGCTGGCCTGGGTATTACGCCATGAGAATGTGACGTCAGTGCTGATTGGGGCAAGTAAAACGGCCCAGATTGATGATGCCGTGGGGATGCTGGAAAACCGCCTTTTCTCTGCAGAAGAACTTGTCCGTATTGACACGATCCTGAGCAGCTCAAAATAGAATCACTTTTAGCAAAAAGTGCTCCCACCCAGGAATTCGGAGTTGAGGCGATGAAACGAGGCTTTACCAACTCGTAATATTGCGTTAACAGGCCCCACAAGGGCCCCGATCGTGAAGGAGAAAGAGTATGTTCAGGTCACTGATTCTTGCAGCGGTATTACTGGCTTCAGCCCCGCTGGTCGCCAATGCGGGCGAAATCACCCTGTTGCCATCAGTAAAATTACAAATTGGCGATCGTGACGACTACGGCAGATACTGGGACGGTGGCTACTGGCGCGACCGTGACTACTGGAACCGTCACTATGAGTGGCGCGGAGACCGCTGGTGGAAACATGACAACGGCAGACACCGCGGCTGGTATAAAGACAACGCATACGAGCGCGGTTACCGTGAAGGCTGGAACGACCGTGACGACCGCCGCGGCGGCTGGGGTCGCGGGAAAGGTCATGGTCACGGCCATCACCACTAATAAAAAAGGAGCCATGGAGGCTCCTTTTTTTGTTAAAGACCCAGTGCGGTTCCCACCAACAACCACAGGTTCAGCGCAACGACCACCACCACGATGGCCCACCCGGTCCGTTTCACCAGCGTTGAGTTAACCAGTTCGCCCATCAGGTTTTTGTTGCTGGTAAAGATCAGCAGCGGCACCAGCGCCAGCGCGATACCAAAGCTCAGCAGCACCTGGCTCATGACCAGAATTTGCGTAGGATCGAGCCCCATCAGAATCACGATAAATGACGGTAGCATGGTGACGGAGCGACGAACCCACAGCGGAATATGGAAGCGGACAAAGCCCTGCATCACCACCTGGCCTGCCAGCGTGCCCACCACCGTAGAAGAAAGACCGGCAGCCACCAGGCTGAGACCAAATATCGTGGCGGCAGCATGGCTCAGTAAGGGCTCAAGCGTGAGATAGGCCTGGTCGAGATCGGCAATACCGGTGTGGCCGTTAAAGTGGAAAGCGGCGGCAGCGGTAGCCATCATCGCCAGATTGACAAACCCCGCGATGGTCATGGCGATCGCCACGTCCCATTTGGTAGCGGAGTAACGCTCTTTGCGCGTTCCACCATGGAGATGCTGGGTCAGCGAGGAGTGAAGGTAAATCACATGCGGCATGATGGTCGCCCCCAGTACCCCAGCGGCCAGGAACACTGCTTCCGAGGTTGGCAGGCTTGGGATTGCCATTCCTTTAGCGAGCTGCGCCAGGTTCGGCTGTGAGAAAATCAGCTCGACAATATAGGCCGCCGCGACAAACAGCAGCAGACCGCCGATGACCTTCTCCAGCGGTTTTTGACCACGACGCTGCAGCATCAGGATCAGGAAAGTGGCAATCCCGGTCAGCACAGCCCCCTGCAACAGCGATACGCCCAGAATCAGTTTAAAGCCGATCGCTGCGCCGATAAATTCAGCGAGGTCTGTGGCCATGGCGATGATTTCCGCCTGAACCCAGTAGAGCCAGACGGCCGGACGCGGGTAATGGTCGCGAATTTGCTCTGCCAGGTTTTTACCCGTGGCAATCCCCAGCTTTGCAGAGAGCATCTGAATCAGCATCGCCATCAGGTTAGCCCAGACGACCACCCACAGCAGCTTATAGCCGAAGCTAGCCCCGGCCTGAATATTGGTCGCAAAGTTACCTGGATCGATATAGCCAATGGCAGCGATGAACGCAGGTCCCATTAATGCGAACCGCAACTTGCGCGCGGCTCTGCCACTGCTACCCTCTACGCGACTGTTTGTCATTTCTGCCTCTGAAATATAGCCTTTGCTATGTTTAATGCTATCAAAATGAGAATGATTATCAAGATCGTTTATGATGTTTACAGTGATTTCTCTGATAGCTTTGAACGATAGACGGGCGGGTAAGTGGGCGTTCAAACAGAAACTGAATTGCGCGCGCTTTTATGAAGACTAGCACACAAACTTAACTTTTCACTCATTTACCTAACATAACAAAAATGTATTGTGGATCACTATTTTTGAGACTCGTCACAGGATGTAACTATAGTGTGTCCTCGATCTCGTTTTCTTTTCGCTTGTTACATAGAATGTGCACGAAAATTAAACCTGCCTCATATTTGGAGCAAATATGGACCGCGTCCTTCATTTTGTCCTGGCACTTGTTGTCGTTACTGCACTTGCATTGCTGGTCAGCACAGACCGCAAAAAAATTCGTATCCGTTATGTTGTCCAACTGCTGGTCATTGAAGTTTTACTTGCGTGGTTCTTCCTGAACTCCAACGTAGGCCTCGGCTTCGTGAAAGGCTTCTCCGAAATGTTTGAAAAACTGCTCGGATTCGCCAATGAAGGGACCAACTTTGTCTTCGGTAAAATGAACGACGAAGGCCTGGCGTTCTTCTTCCTGAAGGTTCTCTGCCCTATCGTCTTCATCTCCGCGCTGATCGGTATTCTGCAGCACATCCGCGTTCTGCCGTTCGTTATTCGCGGAATTGGTTTCCTGTTGTCCAAAGTGAACGGCATGGGCAAGCTGGAATCCTTCAACGCAGTCAGCTCCCTGATCCTCGGTCAGTCTGAGAACTTCATCGCGTATAAAGATATTCTCGGCAAAATGTCCCGCAACCGCATGTACACCATGGCGGCAACCGCAATGTCTACCGTTTCCATGTCTATCGTGGGCGCGTATATGACCATGCTGGAGCCAAAGTATGTTGTTGCGGCGCTGGTTCTGAACATGTTCAGCACCTTTATCGTTCTGTCGCTGATCAACCCGTACCGCGTTGATGCCAGCGAAGAGAACATCCAGATGTCTAACCTGCACGAAGGCCAGAGCTTCTTCGAAATGCTGGGTGAGTACATTCTGGCCGGTTTCAAAGTGGCGATTATCGTTGCCGCCATGCTGATCGGCTTCATTGCGCTGATTTCTGCGCTGAACGCCCTGTTCGCAGCGGTGCTGGGTATCTCCTTCCAGGGTATTCTGGGTTACATCTTCTACCCGGTTGCATGGGTGATGGGTGTGCCAGCTCACGAAGCGTTGCAGGTGGGTAGTATCATGGCAACCAAACTGGTTTCCAACGAATTCGTTGCGATGATGGATCTGCAGAAAATTGCCAGCACGCTTTCTCCACGCGCGGAAGGCATTCTGTCAGTGTTCCTGGTCTCCTTCGCGAACTTCTCGTCCATCGGGATTATCGCGGGCGCGATTAAAGGTCTGAACGAAGAACAAGGCAACGTGGTTTCTCGCTTTGGCCTGAAGCTGGTTTACGGCTCTACGCTGGTGAGCGTCCTGTCTGCTTCTATCGCGGCACTGGTGCTCTAACCTTTAGCGTTAAACAAAAAACCGGGAGCCTGGCTCCCGGTTTTTTTATGCCCGCAATTCTTCCAGCGGCTTGGGTTTGCCTATCAGGTAGCCCTGCAGATAATCCACGCCGAAACGAAGCAGCATCTCCCGCTGCGCCGGTGTTTCGACGTATTCCGCTACGACGCACAGCGATTTCGTCTTCGCCAGATTACACATCGACTGCACGATCATCGCATCCATATCATCAGTACAAATGTCTTTAATAAAGCAGCCGTCAATTTTAATGATGTCCGCCTGCAGGCGTCTGAGGCGCTCGTAGTTGGCGTAGCCGGTACCAAAATCATCTATGGCAATCCGGAAACCGTAATCCCGCAGCTGCTGAATATTGTGGATGCTGCACCCTGAATTTGAGAAGGCCTGCTCTTCGGTAATCTCAATCACGACGGACTGAGGCGCAACGCCGTAGCGTTCAAAGAGCGCGCAAATCTCGGTCGCCACCTCTTTTTGCATCAGCGTGAGCGGCATCAGATTGACGGAGAAACGGGCGCCAGCCTGCGTTGAAGGGTGATCGCGCAGCCACAGCAGTAATTTCTCCATGACGCACATATCAAACCGGTGGCTGAGGTTGAACTGGGCAATCAACGGAATAAAGCGGTCAGGAGTGAAGATCTCGCCCTCGCTCTCCATACGCGCCAGAATTTCGTAGTAGCCGCTCCCGTCCGCCTTCTGGATCGGTTGCGCGTACAAATGGAACTGGCCCGCCTCCAGGGCATGCTTAATCCGCGCAAGCATCAGGACTCGCTCTGTCGTTTGCCCTGATGCCGCCTCGAGGCTATTCGTGAGCGCAAGCACGTTGTTTGTTGTTCCGCAGGATTGCTCGGCCAGCCAGCTCAGTTGCCCCAGCGTGTGGTGCAACTTTTCGCCGTTTTCCACCATTCCCCAGGACGCGCCAAATTCAATATCCAGCCCGGTGTTGTTCCAGAAAATCTTACGGCTGTTCAGCCGATCAACCATATGCTGAAGGCGCTCAGCGGTTCCCGGGCCCAGTAATACCAGCACAAGCTCGCTTCCAGGGAGCTGGAAGAGCGTCTCATCTTTTTGCAGGAGAGGCTGCAGCGACGTGGCGATCGTGCGTTTGCAGTGGACCCGCATCAGGATCCCATAGTGGCGACTCAAAAATTCCAGGTTATCCATACGCAGAATGCTCACTTTTGCATCCGGGTGAATCTCAAGATAATCCTCCAGCGCACGAATATTGGGCAATCCGGTCAGCGGATCGGTGAGCGCCCTCCCCTGCCAGCCCCGCTTAAGCCACTCGCTGCGCTGGTAAATACGCGACATATAGAGCAGGCAGATCGCGAACGAGATAAGCACGGACAGAATAAAAGAGAGCGAATGGCCCGATTCCACCCCGTTAAGGAAGTTGTAGTTGTAGGTCAACAGCAGGAGCGCAGATACAGCCCAGAGCAGAGAAATCAACGCATAGGTCAGTCGGCTTATCGCTAAGGTAAAAAGAATAAAAATCAGCGGCATCAAATAGCCCGCAATGACGGGAGATTCAAAAGGACCACATAAAATGATGAGAATGAAACTTAAAAGCACCAGCCAGGCAAAAATATATAATGAATTCTTGTGAAAAAACACGGGCTTCACGCTTCGTCGCCAGAAACTCATTGCATAACGAGGATTAATTATCATTCTTAACGGGTAATAGAACATCATGGTAAAAATCAATGCCGCACATATCAGGCTTTGTATATCCACAACGTTATAAATTACCGTTCCTTCGCCGAAAAATGTCGAAATTGTCACCGGAAAATCAAACAAATAGCCTGCCAAATACATTGACAGCTTAATCCCTATTGGCACCATAAAACCGAGCCAGAATATCCGTAATCCGATGTGCTTGTTAGGGATGCAGTAACGCCAACGCTTACCCAGCATGATACGCAGAAGGCCGCACGCCGCGAACAACGCAAGGGTCTGACAGAACAGTAATACTAAATATTGTAGCGGTGCTAAATTTACATAGAATAAATTAGTGACAGTAAAACCTAACAAAATGGGAAGAATAGCCCTGCGCCCAAATAGCAGGATTACCGCCAGCATCACGCTTAAAGGTAACCATGCTAAATAAACGTCGTGACCATTAACAATTGCGCGGGGAGAGAGATAACGGGAGACAGGTACCGCAATCAGGCATAAAGCCAGAGCAATCATAAATATCTTTACATTATTGTAAGCTTTTCTATTCATTAACCGGGGCGTTATTTTCCGAGAGAATTATTGACCGGATGGATAATAGGTTTATTAATTGCGCGAATCAAGTTCAAGTCTATTTTTAGACTGGTTAATTGATGCCGATTGAGGTGAGGTACGGGAATACCTTCTTTTTGATAACAAAATGCAGGAGAGTGTGTTACAAACACATAAAAAAAACCCTCGTCTTTCGACGAGGGTTTACAATTTTGGTGGAGCTAAGCGGGATCGAACCGCTGACCTCTTGCATGCCATGCAAGCGCTCTCCCAGCTGAGCTATAGCCCCACATGTGACTTTACTGACCGCACTCTGTTGGGTTCAGAGTTTGGTGGAGCTAAGCGGGATCGAACCGCTGACCTCTTGCATGCCATGCAAGCGCTCTCCCAGCTGAGCTATAGCCCCATCGTAAAGCTGTCATGTTGACGGGCGGCATAATATGAATTCCGCCGCGGAGTGTCAACGGCAAAATCAATCCCAGCCATTCAATCGCCGAAAATTCATGCAAATGAATCACTTTGCGAGCCTGCTCGCAGTCAGGAGTTAAGCCTGTCACGTTTTCACGTAAAACGGTGCTATAAAATGAGCCGTTAATTAACCCCACTGATATTCAGGAAATTGCATGATCAAGGAACGAATGACGCCAGAAGAGTTAGCCCTCCTCACTGGCTATAGCCGCCAGACCATCAATAAATGGGTACGCAAAGAGGGTTGGATTACATCACCAAAACCAGGCGTCCAGGGCGGGAAAGCTCGCCTGGTACATGTCAACGAAAAAGTCCGTGACTTTATCCGCAGCGCACGTCGGGCAAGTGAAACGTCCGAACTGCCTGAAGGAGTCGGTCATGACCGTTCGCTTCACACGCTGCTCCTGACGCTGGCCAATGAAATGACGCCAGAAGAGCAGAAGCAGATGACATCGCTGTTATTACGGGAAGGGATCACCGGCTTGTTGCAACGTTTAGGGATACGCGATCGGGACTGATATGAAAAGATTACGCAGCAAAATGACCACGGAAGAGCTGGCGGAGAGTTTGGGCGTTGCCAGACAAACGGTTAATCGCTGGATACGCCAGCAGGGGTGGAAAACTGAAGGGCTCAACGGCGTGAAAGGCGGTCGCGCGCGGCTCATTCATGTCGATGCGCGCGTGAAGGAACATATTATGAGCCTCCCGGCGATCCGTAACCGTCAGGCGGTTTACCATCTCGCTGAAGTCACCGCGTCATACAGTGAACCCTCTTCAAACCTGTCTCCGGGCATTATTGAGACGCTGGAGAGTATGACTGCGTCAGAGCAGAAGCGTCTGGACGCGTTATTGAAACGAGAAGGCATTGACGGTTTTCTTACGCGGCTCGGCATCGCGGAAAAAGAGGCATAAAAAAACGGCAGGATAACCTGCCGTTTTTTATCTGGGGCCTAATTACTGCTGATTTTCACGTTCAGCGATAAAGTCCAGCGCCTTGTTAATGCGCGCCACGCTGCGTGACTTGCCGATCGCGTGAACCGTCACATCCAGCGCCGGAGACTGCCCCGCCCCGGTCACCGCAACGCGCAGTGGCATGCCGACTTTACCCATACCGACTTCCAGCTCGTCTGCCGTCGCCTGAATCGCTTGATGCACATTCTCAGCGGTCCACTCGGTAAGGGCCGCCAGCTTGTCGCGCACCACTTCCAGCGGCTGACGCGCAACCGGACGGAGGTGTTTCTTCGCGGCGTCCGCGTCGAACTCTTCAAACTCTTCATAGAAGTAGCGGCAGCTTTCGGCAATCTCTTTCAGCGTTTTGCAGCGCTCGCCGAGGAGTTTCACCAGGTCCGCCAGCTCAGGGCCAGTGCGGGTATCAATATTTGCCTGCTCAATATGCCACTGCAGATACGTCGCCACATATTCTGGCTGCATGGTGTTAATGTAGTGATGGTTCAGCCACAGGAGCTTGTCGGTATTAAAGGCGCTCGCTGATTTGCTTACAGAACTCAGAGAGAACAGTTCGATCATCTCTTCGCGGCTGAAGATCTCCTGGTCACCGTGGGCCCAGCCCAGACGCACCAGATAGTTCAGCAGCGCTTCCGGCAGGTAACCGTCGTCGCGATACTGCATAACGCTTACCGCACCGTGACGTTTAGACAGTTTTTTCCCGTCATCGCCGTTGATCATGGAAACGTGCGCATAAACTGGCACAGGGGCGTTCAGCGCCTTCAGGATGTTGATCTGACGCGGCGTATTGTTGATATGGTCTTCACCACGGACAACGTGGGTAATTTCCATATCCCAGTCGTCAACCACGACGCAGAAGTTATAGGTTGGGGAACCGTCGGTACGACGGATGATCAGATCGTCCAGCTCCTGGTTGCTGAATTCAATTGGGCCACGGATCTGGTCGTCAAAGATCACCGATCCCTCTTGCGGGTTAGCAAAACGCACCACGCAAGGCTCATCTGCAGCATGCTCGCTATGGTCGTGTCGGCAGCGGCCGTCATAACGCGGCTTTTCACCGTTAGCCATTTGCGCTTCACGCAGTTCATCCAGACGCTCTTTAGAGCAGTAGCACTTATACGCCGTGCCCGCGACCAGCATCTCATCAATGACAGCGTTATAGCGGTCAAAGCGTTTGGTCTGGAAATAAGGACCTTCATCCCATTCCAGATTCAGCCAGTTCATCCCATCCATAATGGCTTCAATTGCTTCTGGCGTGGAGCGCTCAAGATCGGTGTCTTCAATACGCAGCACGAACTCACCTTTGTTGTGGCGTGCGAAAAGCCAGGAATAGAGAGCGGTACGTGCACCACCGACGTGCAGATAGCCTGTCGGGCTCGGCGCGAAGCGAGTTTTGATTTTCATGAAATGGCCTTACGTTATAAAGATGCCGGCAATCGGCAAATCCTGGGGAAAAAACGATGGGCAATATTCTATCACTGTGGGGGGATTCCTCAATGTTGATCCCTTTATCGTGACCGAGTTTGCGATTTTTGTTTAGAAATCATGCGCCATTGCCCGTTTCGCGATCGTTTTGTTTAATTTTACGACGAACGAATAAAAACTTTAGAAAATGCGTTGACTCATTTTCAACTCTCCCTATAATGCGACTCCACACAGCGGGGGTGATTAGCTCAGTTGGTAGAGCATCTCCTTTACACGGAGGGGGTCGGCGGTTCGAGCCCGTCATCACCCACCATCTACTTCGGTAGACTCGCAGTGTAGATAAGAATTGAGATTGGGCGATTAGCTCAGTTGGTAGAGCATCTCCTTTACACGGAGGGGGTCGGCGGTTCGAGCCCGTCATCGCCCACCATTCTCACCTTATCGCAGCAGTTCCGAAATGGGCGATTAGCTCAGTTGGTAGAGCATCTCCTTTACACGGAGGGGGTCGGCGGTTCGAGCCCGTCATCGCCCACCATTTCGGGTCGTTAGCTCAGTTGGTAGAGCATCTCCTTTACACGGAGGGGGTCGGCGGTTCGAGCCCGTCATCGCCCACCATTTCGGGTCGTTAGCTCAGTTGGTAGAGCAGTTGACTTTTAATCAATTGGTCGCAGGTTCGAATCCTGCACGACCCACCAATGTAAAAAAGCGCCCTAAAGGCGCTTTTTTGCTATCTGCGATTTACATCACAGTGTTGCAATCAACGTCTTCACCGCGGGCGTCGCCTGCTTCTCGTCATACACCACGTATAAATCTGCCGATATACGCTCTTTCAGCGGGCGGAACACCACGCCCGGCCACTGCATTTGCGCGTAGCTGTCTGCGGCGAGCGTAATCCCCATCCCCATGCTGATCATCGCCAGCACCGTTTGCGGTTCAACGGCTTCGCGCACAATCATCGGCGAAAAACCGGCCTGCTGGCAGACGCGATGTAAAAATGCCCAGTCTGAATGGGCAGACGGCATTGTGACAAAATACTCGTCCTGCAATTCTGCGAGCGCAATGGAAGACTCTCTGACCAGCCGGTGATCTTCCGGCATCGCCACCAGAAAAGCCGCCTCACGCAACCGCAGGCTGGTAAACCCCGCGGTAGGTTCCGTTGCCATTCGCCAGATCCCGACATCCAACTCCCGGCGCTCGAGCAGCGCCATCTGCATTACCGGCGATTTTTCGCGAAAAACGACATCTACATTCGGATGCTCTTTCAGGAAAGCGCGCATGACCGTGCACACTTCACTCCACATGGCGGTGCCGACAATCCCCAGCTCAATGCGCCCTGTCTCACCCCGGCCAATTTGCTCGACGCGAGCCAGAGCCTGGTTTGCGCTGGCGAGCAGCCGACGGGACTCTTCCATCAGCACTTTACCGGCATGCGTCAACGCGACGCTCCGCGAGTGGCGAATAAACAATAACGTGCCCAGCTGACTTTCCAGCTCTTTAATATGCAGGCTTAACGGCGGCTGAGACATGTTGAGACGGGCCGCAGCCCGTCCAAAATGCAGTTCCTCCGCCACGGCCAGAAAATAGCGCAGCAGCTTGAGATCGGTCCGATAGACGCGTTCCATCAAAACATATCCTGGCGATAACATTTATGCGCCTACCTTAAAGCCTTTCAGCGTCGGGAGGGAAAATTTAGTGCGCAACTGTGCGCATCCCGCTGTTTTTACAGGTGTGGTGGTCGTTAAAGCTGAAGTAAAAGACTACCGCGAGCGCCAGGGCATAGGCCGCAAACACCAGCCAGATCGTCTGCCAGTCCTTCACCCCGTCCACCGAGAAATAATCCACTGCCATACCGCTCAATACCGAACCGAAATACGCCCCGACACCGTGAACGGTCGTCATAAACAACCCTTGCGCGCTGGCGCGGATATCGGCGCTGACTTCCTGTTCAACAAATACCGAGCCTGAAATATTGAAGAAGTCGAACGCGCAGCCGTAGACAATCATTGAGAGCATGAGCAGCACAAAGCCCGTCGCGGACGGGTCGCCAAAGGCAAATAGCCCGAACCGCAGCATCCAGGCCGCCATGCTCATCAGCATGACGGTTTTAATGCCAAATCGTCCAAGGAAGTACGGAATGGTCAGAATGAAGAACACCTCAGACATTTGCGAAACGGAGAGCAGGATGGACGGATATTTGACGATAAAGCTATCTGCATACGCCGGATTACGCGCAAAATCATGCAGGAAGGGGCTGCCAAACGTGTTGGTTATCTGCAGCACGGCGCCCAGCAGCATCGCGAATAAAAAGAACACCGCCATACGGGGCTGTTTAAACAGGATAAACGCATTGAGGCCCAGCTTGCTTGCCAGAGACGGAGACGCTTTTGCCTTCGCAACCGGAATAGCCGGTAGCGTCAGAGAATAGAGCGCCAGCAGCAGGGACGCGGCAGCCGCTATATAGAGCTGCACGTTGCTCAGCTCCGCTCCCATCAGGCTTATGGCCCACATCGCGGCAATAAAGCCCACGGTGCCATACACCCGTACTCGTGGAAAATGGCTTACCGTATCCAGCCCTGCCTGTTCAAGACAGGAGTAGGAAATGGTGTTCGACAGCGAAATCGTGGGCATGAACGCCATCGCATTCACCAGCATGACCCAGAACATCAGCCCGGGCTCATTGACCTGCGCGGCATAGCAGAGCGCGACGGCGCAGACGAGGTGGCAAATCACGTAGACACGGTCGGCCCGCAGCCACTTGTCGGCAATAATCCCCACCAGCGAAGGCATAACGATCGCGGCAAGTCCTTTGGAGCTGTACACCATGCCCACGTCGGAGCCGGTAAAGTGTAGGGTGTTGATCATGTAAGCGCCGAGGGTAACCAGCCAGCTCCCCCAGATAAAATATTGCATAAAGGACATCATGTTTAAGCGAGTCGTGATGTTCATAACCCATTCCTTATAGCAGTGTGGCCCTGGCGGGCCACTTTATTGTTTTACTCAGGCAATATGGCGAAGAAAACCGCAGATAAGATTGATAAAGTTCTGGCGGGAGAGTTCGGCGGCGGCAAGGGTTTGCTCATGCGAGAGTTTGACCTCACCCAGACCTTCGGCGAGATTGGTAATTGCAGAAACGGCCACGACCTTCAGGCCGCAGTGGCGCGCGGAAATCACTTCCGGCACCACTGACATCCCCACTACATCCCCGCCGATAATCTGCATCATGCGGATCTCGGCCGCCGTCTCGAAATTCGGGCCGGGATAAGAGACAAACACCCCTTCATGCAGCGGGAAGCCTTCTTTCGTTGCCACGGTTTGCAGAACGGCACGGTAATCCGCGTCGTAAGCATTGGCCAGCGAGAAGAAACGATCGCCAAAGCGCTCATCGTTCAGCCCTGCCATCGGCGTGCCCGGCATGGTGTTGATATGGTCGCTCAGGGCAACCAGGCTTCCTGGCTGAACCTCCGGGCGCAGCGAGCCCGCCGCATTGGTGCTAAACAGCAGCTCGCACCCCAGCAGCGTAAAGGTGCGGATCGCATCGGTCATGATGGTCATCCCGCGCCCTTCATAGAAATGGCCGCGCCCCTTCATGCAGGCCACAGGCACCCCGGCCAGATGCCCGAGCACCAGCTCGCCGGCATGTCCATGCACGGTGCTCACCGGGAAGCCCGGCAGCTTTTCGTAGCTCAGGGAAACGGCGTCATCAATCTGGTCGGCGAGCGCGCCCAGTCCAGAGCCGAGAATAAACGCCACGCGAGGCGTGAAGTTCGGCTTAGCGGCGCGAATAATGTCGGCGCAGTACCATGGGTTATTCGAGAGGGTCATAGAGGCTCCTTAAGGATTAAGTTCGCGATAGCGGGGATCGCATGACTTACGTCTTATATCCGCAGCCTGCCGGTGACCTCCAATACACTTTCACCGCACCATCAATACTGATTGTGTATCGATGCAACTCCCTGCCAGATATGGCAGTTTTGCTCAAGCTAATCCCATCGGTGCCGATACCTCTGTTTTATAACGCGAGGAAATACTATGACGACCATTCAGGCTTCAACCCAAATGATTCAAACCAACAGCGGTGGGAGTGGTGCTTCTGGCAGCAACGACATCGCTTCCCAGATCAGCAGTATTATTGACAAGATCAATAAGCTGACTCAGCAGCTAAAAGAACTGGCGAACAACACCGGCAGCGCTGATGAGAAGAAGAAGCAGCAGGAGCTTATTCAGACCCAGATCAAAGTGCTGCAGGCGCAGCTCGCCGCGCTGCAGCGCCAGCAGGCCGAAGAGGCCCAGAAGAAGCAGGATATAAATCTGGGCAAGGTCGAAGGTGTGAATAACCCGTCAGACGATCATCAGATCGATATCTACATCTAATCGTCTGATGCATTAAACAGTGGGTCGCGTATGCGGGCCTCGGTTAATCGCTGTGCCTGGATGCGCACCACTTCCCAGATGGCCTGCGCCGCCCCCGAGAGTGAACGATTTTTTCGCCGCACCAGCATCAGCTTTCGCTCAACAACGGGCGTTAATCGCCTGACGGCCAGTCGACTCCCCTGCGGCAGGGGAAGCGCCAGAGCGGGCAACACGCTGATGCCAATCCCTGCTTCCACCATGGGAAACAGCGTTGCCGGGTGCCCAATCTCCTGCACGATCGTTGCCTTTACGCCCTGATTCACCAGCGCGGAATCAATCAGCGGACGGCTGCCCGAGGCATAATCCTGTAAAACCAGGTTCGCGCCGGTCAGGGACTGCCAGCTGACTTCCGACAACGTGGCCAGCGGGTCGTCGTCACGGCAGAGCAGCAAAAAGGGCTCGGAAAGTACGCTTTCGCACGCCAGGTCGCTCGCCTGGCCGGGATCGATAACAATACCAAAATCCACATCGCCCTGGCGGATGCTCTCCAGCACCCACTGCTGCGGCCTATCATGCAGGACAAAATCAATGTCCGGGTAGCGATGATTTCCCTCGGCAATACACTGCGGGATAAGGTGCGCAGAGATCGTCTGGCTGGCCGCGACGCGCACGGTCCCCGAAAGCTGCTGCCCCAGCCTCCCCACATCTCTGAGCGTGCTGTTCAGCTCATCCAGCAATCGTTCAAGACGCAGGGCGAGCTGCTGCCCCGCTTCGGTCAGCACCACTTCACGCGTGGTGCGGTCAAGCAACTTCACCCCGGTCTGATTCTCCAGCTCTTTCACGCTGTGGCTGACCGCCGACTGGCTCAGGCCGATCGTCTCCCCTGCCCGGCTAAAGCTGCGGGCGTGAGCGACGGTGACGAAAATACGAAGCTGGCGTAAGGAGTAATTCATCTGTTTTATTCATGAATGGATGCAATAAATCAATTTTATTTCTCAAATGGAAAAAAGCACAATAGCGACATCTGTTTTCAGGAGTCATTATGAAACTATTTCGTATTGTTGATCCGTTTACGCTCACCCTTGTTGTTACCGTTTTACTGGCCTCGTTCTTCCCCGCCCGCGGGGGCTTTGTCCCGTTTTTTGAAGGGCTGACGACGGCCGCCATCGCGCTGCTGTTCTTTATGCACGGCGCAAAGCTCTCCCGCGAAGCCATTATCGCGGGCGGTAGCCACTGGCGGCTGCACCTCTGGGTGATGTGCAGCACGTTCATTCTGTTCCCGATCCTTGGGGTGCTTTTTGCCTGGTGGGCGCCGGTTAACGTCGACCCGGCGCTCTACACCGGTTTCCTGTATCTCTGTATTCTGCCGGCTACCGTGCAGTCCGCCATTGCCTTTACCTCTCTCGCCGGAGGGAACGTTGCGGCCGCGGTCTGCTCGGCCTCGGCATCCAGCCTGCTTGGGATTTTCGTTTCCCCGCTGCTGGTAGGCCTGCTGATGAACATGCACGGCGCGGAAGGCAATCTCGAGCAGGTTGGAAAAATCTGCCTGCAGCTGCTGCTCCCGTTTGTCCTGGGGCATCTATCCCGTCCATGGACAGGGGCATTCGTGGCGAAGCACAAAAAATGGATCTCCAAAACCGACCAGTCATCGATTCTGCTGGTGGTCTATTCCGCCTTCAGCGAAGCGGTCGTGAACGGGATCTGGCATAAGGTAGGCGCAGGCTCGCTGCTGTTTATCGTGGTAGTCAGCCTCGTCCTGTTGGCGATTGTGATTGCGGTAAACGTCTTTGTGGCACGCAGGTGCGGCTTCAGCAAAGCGGATGAAATCACAATTGTCTTCTGCGGTTCGAAGAAAAGCCTGGCTAACGGTATCCCGATGGCCAATATTCTGTTCCCGACCTCGGTGATTGGGATGATGGTGCTGCCGCTGATGATTTTCCACCAGATCCAGCTGATGGTCTGCGCGGTGCTGGCGCGTCGCTACAAGCGCCAGACCGAAAAGCTGGCGCAGGAAGAGACCCGCGCCGCGAAGGCTTAAGGACGTTTCAGGGGCTGAACCAGCTGGGTCAGCCCCTCGGTTTTGATCAGTAACGTGATAGCCATCAGCTCGCCCAGTCGCCCTGCCGGGAATTCATCCTTGCGGGCAAACCACAGCAGATACTCCTCCGGCAAATCAATCAGCCTGCGGCCCTTGTATTTACCGAACGGCATCTCCGTATTGGCAATCTCAACGAGCTGTTCTTTCTCCACGTTACTCTCCTAACAGACGCATCATTTCCGCTTCGTCGATAACCTCAATGCCGAGCTCCTGGGCTTTCGCCAGCTTAGAGCCCGCCGCTTCCCCGGCGATCACCAGGTCGGTTTTCTTCGACACGCTGCCCGCCACTTTGGCCCCCAGCGCCACCAGGCGCGCTTTCGCATCGTCGCGTGAAAGCTGGCTCAGGCTGCCAGTCAGGACCACCGTTTTACCGGCGAACGGGCTGTCGATCTCTTCGGCGTTAACCACCACCGGCGCGGGCCACCTGATGCCCTCTTCCAGCAGCTTGCCGATGACTTCACGGTTGCTCTCTTCGGCGAAGAAATTAAAGACGTGCGTGGCGACTACAATGCCAACGTCAGGGACTTTCTGCAGCTCGTCGATGCTTGCCTTTTCCAGCGCCTCCAGCGTACCAAAGTACGCCGCCAGGCCCGCTGCCGTCGCCTCTCCCACTTCACGAATGCCCAGCGCGTACAGGAAGCGGGCAAAAGTCGTCTCTTTGGCGGCTTCCAGCGCGTTAACCACATTCTGGGCTGACTTTGGCCCCATGCGATCCAGACCGGTCAGTTTACCTGCCGTCAGCCTGAAGAGATCCGCTGGCGTATGGACATACTCTTTCTCAACCAGCTGATCGATAATCTTGTCACCCATGCCGTCGACATCCATCGCCCGACGGGAGACGAAGTGCTTCAGCGACTCTTTACGCTGCGCACCACAGATTAAGCCGCCCGTACAGCGCGCCACCGCTTCACCTTCCACACGCTCAACGTCGGAGCCGCACACCGGGCAGTGGGTCGGGAAGACGATCTCGCGCGTATCGGCAGGACGTTCTGACTCCACGACGTTAACCACCTGCGGGATAACGTCGCCCGCCCGGCGAATCACCACTTTGTCACCAATGCGCAGGCCCAGACGTTCGATTTCATCGGCGTTATGCAGTGTGGCATTACTTACCAGCACGCCCGCAACCTGCACGGGCTCCAGACGGGCGACAGGGGTAATCGCCCCCGTACGGCCAACCTGGAACTCCACATCGCGAACGAAGGTCATCTGCTCCTGAGCAGGGAACTTAAACGCCACCGCCCAGCGGGGCGCGCGAGCAACAAAGCCCAGCTGCTCCTGCAGCGCCAGTGAATTCACCTTGATGACGACGCCATCTATATCAAAACCGAGCGTAGGACGGTCCTCTTCCACCTTGTGGTAGAACGCCAGTACCGCTTCCGGCGAGTCGCAGAGCTGAACGCGGTTGCTCACCGGCAGGCCCCACGCTTTAAACTGCAGCAGACGTCCCAGGTGCGTATCCGGCAGCTCGCCCCCCTCCAGAATACCGACGCCGTAGCAGAAGAAAGTAAGCGGTCGCTTCGCGGTAATACGCGGGTCAAGCTGGCGCAGAGAGCCTGCCGCCGCATTACGCGGGTTAGCAAACACCTTACCGCCGGTGCGACGCGCCTCGTCGTTAATTTTCTCGAAGCCCGCCTGGGGCAGGAACACCTCGCCGCGCACTTCCAGACGCGCGGGAATGTTGTCACCCTGCAGCTTCAGCGGGATCGCGCGGATGGTACGCACGTTGGTAGTGATGTCTTCGCCCGTCGTACCGTCGCCACGCGTTGCGGCACGCACCAGCACGCCGTTTTCGTAGAGAAGGCTGACCGCCAGGCCATCCAGCTTGAGCTCGCAGCACCAGGTGAGGGAGTCGCAGCTTTTCAGGCGATCCTGCACACGCTTGTTAAACGCGAGGAAGCTCTCTTCATCGAAGACGTTATCCAGCGACAGCATCGGCACCTCATGGCGCACCTGGCTGAAAGCGCCCAGCGGCTCAGCGCCGACGCGCTGGGTGGGGGAATCCGGCGTGATAAGCTCCGGATGCTGCGCCTCTAGTTCGCGCAGCTCGCGCATCAGGCGGTCATATTCCGCATCCGGGACTTCCGGCGCGTCCATAACATGATAGAGGTATTCATGATGGCGAAGCGTGGTTCGCAGTTCAGTGAGTTGTTGTTCGATTGAGTCCATATCGCACCATCAATGAGAAAAAACCCCCGACAGGCGGGGGTTGAGGAGGAGTTGAAGTAAGCGCGACTATTACGCGTTAGCTTCCTTAACTTCGCGGATGCGGTCCTGATACTCGCGCAGCTTCTGCGGGGTCATCATTCGACGCTGATCGTCGAGCACCACACCACCGACTTCGTCAGCGATGTGCTGAGCGGACTGCAGCATCAGCTTAAAGTTTTGCAGTTCGTCGCCGTAAGAAGGCACCTGCATAAAGATAGTGACGCCCGGGGTCACGAAATCACCGGTCATTTCCGGATCAAAGGTGCCAGGGTTAACCATGTTGGCCAGGCTGAACAGCGCCGGGCCGCTACCGTCAGGGCTCAGATGGCGATGGAAAATATTCATATCGCCAAACTTGAATCCTGCCTGTTGAATACTGTTGAGCAGCACGTCACCGTTGAGATGGCTGCCGTGATGCGCGGCCACGTTCATGATGATCACCGCTTCTTTACGCTGCGGTTTTTCAACAACCGGCTCTGGCTCTACAACGGGCTCAGGCTCAACGTGCGGGGCTGGAGCAGGCTGAGGCGCAGGCTGTACGTGAACAGGCTGCTGCGGTTGTTGTACCGGCTGAGCAGGCTGTTGCGGCACGGGCTGCTGCGCCGGTTGCTGTTGAACCGGCTGTGGCGCTGCAGGCTGCTGATAAACAGGCTGTTGCTGCGGCTGGCGCACCGGCTCTTCCACTGGCTGCGGCGCTGGCTGGCGCGGCTGTGCAGAAGCATACGGCGGTTGATACTGGTGCTGCGAAGGACGAGGCGCTTCATGCTCCCCATGGCCTGCGCCGGGCGCAGTATTAACCCGATGAACACGAACTTCACCCACGCCGTCATCATCGCTGCCGTCGATGTCATCTTCACTGTCATCGTCGTCACGACTGGACTTCATGCGCTTCAGTGGGCGATCGCGAAACATCGAGGAACGCTCTTTACGGCTGGTCCAGAAACCATGTACCAGTAAAGCGATTATGGCGATCGCGCCAACAATGATTAATATCAGACGCAAATCCTGCATCATTATATTCTCTGTTGTTCTAACACCTTGCCACCACGGCAAACATTTACTCACTAAGAGTATTTGCCGTTTACGTCAAGTGCAAGTGTGTGCAGAGCATTCACAGCATAAAGATGAAGGAAATCGTGCTTTTTGCTGGTTTTTCGAACATTTCCGAACTGGTCATTGCTCCGTAAGTGGATAATATAGGCGGGCAATTCCACTGGTTGTGTAAAAAGGAGTACAGCCTGTCTATGGTTTCAACATCTTCTTCTCCCCCGCGCAGCGGCGTCTGGTATTTTTCTCAGGGCTGGAAACTGGTCTCCCTGCCGGGGATTCGACGCTTCGTCATTCTGCCGCTGTTGATCAACATTATTCTGATGGGCGGCGCGTTCTGGTGGCTGTTCACAAAGCTGGAGAGCTGGATCCCGTCGCTGATGAGTTACGTGCCGGACTGGCTGCAGTGGCTTAACTACCTGCTCTGGCCAGTAGCGGTGATCTCCGTGCTGCTGGTGTTTGGGTACTTCTTTTCGACGATTGCCAACTGGATAGCCGCGCCGTTTAACGGTCTGCTGGCGGAACAGCTTGAAGCGCGGCTTACCGGCGCGACGCCGCCGGACACGGGCGTGCTGGGGATCATGAAGGACCTGCCACGCATCATGAGGCGCGAGTGGCAGAAGTTTGCCTGGTACCTGCCCCGCGCGGTCGTGCTGCTTATCCTCTATTTTGTGCCAGGCTTTGGCCAGACGGTGGCGCCGGTGCTGTGGTTCCTGTTCAGTGCCTGGATGCTGGCTATTCAATACTGCGATTATCCGTTCGATAACCACAAGGTGCCGTTTAAAGAGATGCGCACCGCCCTGCGCAGCCAGAAGGTCGCCAATATGCAGTTTGGCGCGCTGACCAGCCTGTTCACCATGATTCCCTTCCTGAATCTATTCATCGTGCCCGTCGCCGTCTGCGGCGCGACGGCGATGTGGGTCGACTGCTACCGTGCTAAGCACGCGTTATGGAAATAATGCAAAAATGTGTAAAGCAGGGGTGGCTTATGCCGCCCCTTATTCCATACTGATCCCCATTATTTCCTTGCAGTATATAGATATGCGAATTCCTTACTTCCCCCTACCTGCTTAGCAGGTATGCTGGGTCGGTATCCCAATTTCATACAGTTAAGGACAGGCCATGAGTAAGATTTATGAAGACAACTCGCTGACTATCGGTCATACGCCCCTGGTTCGACTGAACCGTATCGGTAATGGACGCATTCTGGCGAAGGTCGAATCACGTAACCCGAGCTTCAGCGTAAAATGCCGTATCGGTGCAAACATGATTTGGGATGCTGAAAAACGTGGCGTACTGAAGCCTGGCGTTGAGCTTGTGGAACCGACCAGCGGTAATACCGGTATCGCTCTGGCCTATGTGGCTGCCGCGCGTGGCTACAAGCTGACGCTGACCATGCCAGAAACCATGAGCATCGAGCGTCGTAAGCTGCTCAAAGCGCTGGGTGCGAACCTGGTGCTGACCGAAGGCGCGAAGGGCATGAAGGGCGCCATTCAGAAAGCTGAAGAGATCGTGGCCAGCGATCCGGCGAAATATCTGCTGCTGCAGCAGTTCAGCAACCCGGCTAATCCGGAAATTCACGAGAAGACCACCGGTCCGGAAATCTGGGAAGATACCGACGGCCAGGTTGACGTCTTTATCTCCGGCGTGGGTACCGGCGGTACGCTGACCGGCGTGTCACGCTATATTAAAGGCACAAAAGGTAAAAAAGACCTGATCACCGTTGCCGTTGAGCCAACAGACTCACCGGTTATCACTCAGGCACTGGCGGGTGAAGAGCTTAAACCAGGCCCTCATAAAATTCAGGGTATTGGTGCAGGCTTCATTCCGGGCAACCTGGATCTGAAGCTGATCGATAAAGTGGTGACCATCACTAACGAAGAAGCCATCTCTACCGCGCGTCGCCTGATGGATGAAGAAGGCATTCTGGCGGGTATTTCTTCCGGTGCGGCCGTTGCGGCAGCGCTCAAGCTTCAGGAAGATGAAGCCTTTACCAACAAGAACATTGTGGTTATCCTTCCTTCTTCGGGCGAGCGTTACCTGAGCACCGCACTGTTTGCCGATCTGTTTACCGAAAAAGAACTGCAACAGTAGTGCCAGCATGTTAATAACGCGTAAAAAAGCACCTTTTCAGGTGCTTTTTTGTGGCCTGCTTCAAACTTTTGCCCCTCCTGGCATTGCTTCACCCCGTTGGGTCTGGTATTTAAACCAGCAATTATTTTGATGCGTGAAATTAATCGGTGAATGAAATAGCCTTGCTGAATCGATTTTATGATTTGGTTCAAGTCTTGCTTTCGCTGCATAATGTTTAATGACGATCGAAACGTCAGCGCTAACAATACAGGCTAAAGTTCAGTCGCCAGGCTAGACTTTAGTTCCACAACACTAAACCTATAAGTTGGGGAAATACAATGTTCCAGCAAGAAGTTACCATTACCGCTCCGAACGGTCTGCACACCCGCCCTGCTGCTCAGTTTGTTAAAGAAGCAAAAGGCTTCACTTCTGAAATCACTGTGACTTCCAACGGCAAAAGCGCGAGCGCAAAAAGCCTGTTCAAACTGCAGACTCTGGGCCTGACTCAGGGCACCGTTGTCACCATCTCTGCAGAAGGTGAAGACGAGCAGAAAGCAGTTGAGCATCTGGTAAAACTGATGGCTGAGCTCGAGTAAGTTTCCGGGTTCTTTTAAATATCAGTCACAAGTAAGGTAGGGTTATGATTTCAGGCATTTTAGCATCCCCGGGTATCGCTTTCGGCAAAGCACTGCTGCTGAAAGAAGACGAGATCGTCATCGACCGGAAAAAAATTTCTGCCGACAAGGTTGATCAGGAAGTTGAACGTTTTCTGAGCGGTCGTGCCAAGGCATCTGCGCAACTGGAAGCAATCAAAACTAAAGCTGGCGAAACTTTCGGTGAAGAAAAAGAAGCCATCTTCGAAGGGCACATCATGCTGCTCGAAGATGAGGAGCTGGAGCAGGAAATCATAGCCCTGATTAAAGATAAAGGCATGACGGCCGACGCGGCTGCGCATGAAGTTATCGAAGGTCAGGCAACTGCCCTGGAAGAACTGGATGATGAATACCTGAAAGAGCGTGCGGCTGACGTACGTGACATCGGTAAGCGCCTGCTGCGCAACATCCTGGGTCTGGCCATTATAGACCTGAGCGCGATTCAGGATGAAGTCATCCTGGTTGCCGCTGACCTCACCCCGTCTGAAACCGCACAGCTGAACCTGAAAAAGGTCCTCGGTTTCATCACTGACGCGGGTGGCCGTACCTCGCACACCTCTATCATGGCGCGCTCTCTGGAACTGCCTGCCATCGTGGGTACCGGTAGCGTCACCTCTCAGGTGAAAAACGGCGACTATCTGATTCTGGATGCCGTAAACAATCTGGTTTACGTCAACCCAACCAACGAAGAGATCGATAAACTGCGCGCGGTTCAGGAGCAGGTTGCGACTGAAAAAGCGGAACTGGCTAAGCTGAAAGACCTGCCAGCCATCACCCTGGACGGCCATCAGGTAGAAGTATGCGCAAACATCGGTACCGTCCGCGACGTTGATGGCGCTGAGCGCAACGGTGCGGAAGGCGTAGGTCTCTATCGTACAGAATTCCTGTTCATGGACCGCGACGCGCTGCCAACGGAAGAAGAGCAGTTTGCTGCCTATAAAGCTGTGGCTGAAGCCTGTGGCTCTCAGGCGGTTATCGTCCGTACCATGGACATCGGCGGCGACAAAGAGCTGCCGTACATGAACTTCCCGAAAGAAGAGAACCCGTTCCTGGGCTGGCGTGCAATCCGTATCGCGATGGATCGTAAAGAGATCCTGCGTGACCAGGTTCGCGCGATCCTGCGTGCCTCTGCGTTCGGTAAACTGCGCATCATGTTCCCGATGATCATCTCTGTTGAAGAAGTGCGTGCACTGAAGAAAGAGATCGAAATCTACAAACAGGAACTGCGTGACGAAGGTAAAGCGTTTGACGAGTCAATCGAGATCGGCGTGATGGTGGAAACACCTGCGGCGGCGACCATTGCGCGTCATTTAGCCAAAGAAGTTGATTTCTTTAGTATCGGCACCAATGATTTAACGCAGTACACCCTGGCAGTTGACCGTGGTAATGATATGATTTCACATCTCTACCAGCCAATGTCACCGTCCGTACTGAACTTGATCAAGCAAGTTATTGATGCTTCTCATGCAGAAGGTAAATGGACTGGCATGTGTGGTGAGCTTGCAGGCGACGAACGTGCTACACTTCTGTTGCTGGGTATGGGTCTGGACGAATTCTCTATGAGCGCCATTTCCATCCCGCGCATTAAGAAGATTATCCGTAACACGAACTTCGAAGATGCGAAGGTGTTAGCAGAGCAGGCTCTTGCTCAACCGACAACGGACGAGTTAATGACGCTGGTTAACAAGTTCATTGAAGAAAAAACAATCTGCTAATCCACGAGATGCGGCCCAAATTACTGCTTAGGAGAAGATCATGGGTTTGTTCGATAAACTGAAATCTCTGGTTTCTGATGATAAGAAAGACTCCGGAACTATTGAGATTGTTGCTCCGCTCTCCGGCGAGATCGTCAACATCGAAGACGTGCCGGATGTAGTGTTTGCTGAGAAAATCGTTGGTGATGGCATTGCTATCAAACCAACTGGCAACAAAATGGTTGCTCCAGTTGACGGCACCATCGGTAAAATTTTTGAAACCAACCATGCGTTCTCTATCGAATCTGATAGCGGTATCGAACTGTTCGTTCACTTCGGTATTGACACCGTTGAACTGAAAGGCGAAGGCTTCAAACGTATCGCGGAAGAAGGCCAGCGTGTTAAAGTTGGTGACCCGGTAATTGAATTCGATCTGCCACTGCTGGAAGAAAAAGCCAAGTCTACCCTGACGCCGGTTGTTATCTCCAACATGGACGAAATCAAAGAACTGATCAAACTGTCTGGCAGCGTCACCGTGGGTGAAACCCCGGTTATCCGCATCAAGAAGTAATTCTTGCCGCACAGAAAAATGGCGCCTTCGGGCGCCATTTTTGTTTATGCCGGGAGGATAAGCTCGTCGTAGCCTTTCGACTGGGTATAGAGCATCACGTCAGTTACCCGATCGCCCGCCATGCGAATGGCGTCGGCAACGGTTTTCCCCTCAACAATTCCGCTCACCAGCTCTGAACAGAACAGGTCGCCCGTCCCTTTCAGATCGGTTTCTACGCGCGGATGCGCGCTGACGGTCACGCCTTCATTCGTCACCAGCACCACGTGGATGTTTTCCGGGTCATCGGCGACCGGCGCACTGGTGATCGCCACCCATTTCAGGCTGTCGGAGAGCAGTCCCTGCGCCGCAGCGATGGCGCTTTCCGGCGTACGGCACGGTTTGCCGCTTAACACTTCCAGCTCATAGACGTTTGGCGTAATCCCCTGCGCCAGCGGCAGCAGATGCTCCCGATACGCCTGCGGGATCTCAGGCTTCACGTACATACCGCTGTCGATATCGCCGATAACCGGGTCGACCAGCACCAGCAGGTCAGGATGCTGCGCTTTGACCGCCTTCAGCCACTGCGCCAGCAGGACGATCTGGCTGGCGCTGCCCATATAGCCGGTAGTCACCGCCTTAAGCTCGCGCAGGATCTCGCGTTCTTCCAGCGCCTTCAGATAGCCGCTGAACCACTCGTCGGGGATCACCCCACCATAAAACGTGTCGTAATGCGGCGTGTTGCTGAACAGAACCGTCGGCACGGCGGTGACGTTCAGCCTGTGGGTACGAATATTCGGTACCGCGATGCTGTTCCCCACGCTGCCGTAAACCACCTGCGACTGCACGGCGACAATGTCGGTTTGCTGCGCCCGGGTGTTATCCCGGAATAGAATCATCTCCATGACGCTTAAATCCCCGCCCCCTGCGAATAACTCTCTTCACCAAAGACGCCGGTAGACAGGTAACGATCGCCGCGATCGCAGATAATCGCCACGACAACCGCGCCAGGGTTTTCATTTGCAACGCGGATTGCCCCTGCTACAGCACCACCCGAACTGACCCCACAGAATATGCCTTCACGCACGGCCAGCTCACGCATGGTATTCTCCGCCTCGCGCTGATGAATATCCAGCACCCGATCCACCAGCTGCGCATTAAAGATGCCCGGCATATATTCCGCCGGCCAGCGGCGAATGCCCGGAATGCTGCTCCCCTCTTCCGGCTGCAGGCCAACGATGGTGACGGCTTTTTCCTGCTCGCGCAGAAAACGCGATACCCCGGTAATGGTGCCGGTGGTGCCCATGCTGGAGACAAAATGGGTGATACGCCCGTCGGTCTGCTGCCAGATTTCAGGGCCGGTGGTGGTGTAGTGCGCGTACGGGTTGTCCGGGTTGTTGAACTGATCCAGCAGCTTACCTTCGCCGCGCTCGGCCATCTCCAGCGCTAAGTCGCGTGCGCCTTCCATCCCCTGCTCTTTGGTCACCAGAATCAGCTCTGCCCCGTAGGCACGCATCGCGGCACGGCGCTCCTGGCTCATGTTGTCCGGCATCAGCAGCTTCATGCGGTAGCCTTTCAGCGCCGCAATCATCGCCAGGGCGATACCGGTGTTGCCGCTGGTAGCCTCAATCAGCACGTCTCCTGGCTTAATTTCTCCGCGTTTTTCGGCCTGGACAATCATCGACAGCGCCGCACGGTCTTTTACCGATCCCGCCGGGTTATTGCCTTCGAGTTTGACCCAGATTTCGCTGCCGTTGTTCGGCCCCATGCGCTGAAGTTTGACCAGAGGAGTGTCGCCGATGGTGTGTTCGAGTGTATTCACGATTTTTGCTCAATAAAAAGCCCGGTAAGCATTACGCCACCGGGCGAAAAACATACGCATTAACCTATCAGGCTGACTCCGCCAGAGCAATATCCTCGCGCGTCTCAATACGCTCCTTCCCGTGATAAATACGGGCATGCTGCAGCCCGACAAACAGACGCTCGCCCCGGTGCGGCGGCACGTCGTCGCGCATGACCACGGTCAGCGGCTCGGTATACCAGCCCAGCGGCTGTACCACCAATTGGGTGTAGTGACCTTTAGGGCTAGCTTCCAGGACCTGCACCGGCAGCGGTGAATCCAGGCTGGTTCGGCGACTCACGTCCACTTCCCACGGACGCAGGAACAGATCGACCGGCCCCTGATGCGCGGAGGTATAGCCCAGCGGCCAGCGATGCGCGCCAACGTGGAACTGGCCGCCGCGAATGATGCCCTGCAGACGGTTCACTTCGCCCATAAACTCCAGCACGAAGCGGGTCGCCGGTTCACGCCACAGCTGTTCAGGCTCGTCAACCTGCTCAATGTTGCCCTGGCTCATGACCACCACGCGATCCGCGACTTCCATCGCCTCTTCCTGGTCGTGGGTCACGAAGACGCTGGTGAATTTCAGCTCCTCATGCAGCTGACGCAGCCAGCGACGCAGCTCTTTACGCACCTGCGCATCCAGCGCGCCGAAGGGCTCATCCAGCAGCAGAATTTGCGGCTCAACGGCCAGCGCGCGCGCCAGCGCCACACGCTGTTTCTGCCCGCCGGAAAGCTGGGCCGGGAAACGATCCGCAAGGTGAGCCAGCTGCACCATCTCCAGCAGTTTTGTCACTTTCGCTTTAATGGTTGCCGCATCCGGGCGCTCGCGACGCGGCAGCACGGTCAGGCCAAACGCGATGTTGTCGAACACGGTCATGTGGCGGAACAGCGCGTAATGCTGGAATACAAAACCTACTTTACGATCGCGGGCGTGCAGGCGGCTCACGTCGATGCCGTGGAAGCGGATGTGCCCGCTGGTCTGATGCTCAAGCCCGGCGATAATACGCAGCAGCGTGGTTTTGCCCGAGCCGGACGGCCCCAGCAGCGCCACCATTTGTCCGGAAGGGATATCCAGCGAGATATCATTCAGCACCAGGGTGCGACCAAAAGACTTCTTAATATTGGCAATCTCAATGCTCATGATTTCCCTCCTGATGCTGACGTTTTTCCTGATTTTCTAAACGCCACTGCACCACACTCTTCAAAAACAGGGTCAAAATGGCCATCAGCGTCAGCAACGCTGCGGCAGTAAACGAGCCGATGGTGTTGTAGTCCTGCTGCAGCAGCTCAATCTGGAGCGGCAGCGACAGGGTTTCACCCCGGATGGAGCCGGAGACGACGGACACGGCACCAAACTCACCAATCGCACGGGCGTTGGTCAGCACCACGCCGTAAAGCAGCGCCCAGCGAATATTCGGCAGCGTCACGCGACGGAACATCTGCCAGCCTGACGCGCCCAGTAGTACCGCCGCTTCGTCTTCGTTGCTCCCCTGGCTTAACATCACCGGCACCAGCTCACGCACCACAAACGGACAGGTCACGAAGATGGTGACCAGCACCATGCCCGGCCAGGCGAACATGATTTGCAAGTTGTGCTCATCCAGCCAGCCGCCCAGCGGACCGTTGGAGCCGTAAAAGAGCAGGTACACGAGACCCGCCACCACCGGCGATACGGCGAAAGGAATATCCAGCAGGGTCAGCAGCAGCTGACGTCCCGGGAAGTTAAAGCGCGTCACCAGCCACGCCAACAGGGTCCCGAACACGAGGTTCACCGGCACGGTGATCAGCGCAATCAGCACGGTCAGCCAGATGGCATGCAGCATATCCGGGTTCGCCAGGTTTTCCAGCGCGGGCATCAGGCCCTTGCTGAACGCCTGAACGAAGATATAGATCGTCGGCACGACGAGAATGAGGGTGGAAACCAGTACGCCCGCCCCAATCAGAAACCATTTACCCCAGTTGATGCGGGGTGCATCGTATCGCTTCAATTGCGTAACTTCCGCCATCAGTGACCTACCACACGTCGACCAAAGCGACTTTGCAGAGTGTTAATCGAGTACAGCAGCAGCAGCGAGGCCGCAAGGATCACCGAAGCAATCGCGCTCGCCGCCGGATAATCAAACTCCTGCAAACGGATGAAAATCATCAGCGAGGTGACTTCTGTTTTCCAGGCGATGTTCCCGGCGATAAAAATCACCGCGCCGAACTCACCGAGGCTGCGGGTAAACGACAGCGCGACACCCGCCATCAGCGCCGGAGAGAGCTCCGGCAAAACCACCTTACGGAAGCTCTGCCAGCGCGTGGCGCCCAGCGTTTCCGCCGCTTCTTCGTATTCCGGACCTAACTCTTCCAGCACTGGCTGCACGGTACGGACCACAAACGGGATGCTGGTAAATGCCATCGCCACCGCGATACCGAGCCAGGTGTAGGTCACTTTGATGTCGAATTTCGCCAGCCACTCGCCGTACAGCCCGTTCACGGAGAAAAGCGACGCGAGGGTTAAGCCCGCCACCGCCGTCGGCAGCGCAAACGGCAGATCCATCAGGGCGTCAAGCAGCGTGCGGCCCGGGAAGCGATAGCGGGTTAAAATCCACGCCATCAGCAGGCCAAACACGCCGTTAAAAATGGAGGCGACAAACGCCGACAGCAGCGTCACCTTATATGCCGCCACCACCTGCGGGTTGGTGATCACGTCCCAGTACTGCGCCCAGCTCATCTGAGCAAGCTGCATCACCAGCGCGCTGAGCGGCAACAGCAGGATCAGGCAGACGAACAGCAGGCTTGTCCCGAGGCTTAAGGTAAAGCCCGGCAGCACGCGTTTTGTCGAGACTGCAAACATTACTTACGCCCCGCCGCCAGCAGTTTGTCTAACTCACCGCCGCTGGCAAAATGCGTTTTCATCACGTCAGGCCAGGAGCCGAAATGATCTTCCACGCGGAACAAATCGGTCTGCGGGAATTTATCTTTCAGCTTGTTCATTACGTCCGGGTTATTCACGCGGTAGTAGTAATCGGTAATGATGGTCTGCGCCTGCGGGCTGTACAGGTAGTTGAGATAGGCTTTTGCCGCTTTCTCGGTACCGTTCGCCTGCACGTTTTTATCCACCCACGCCACCGGGAACTCGGCCAGGATGTTGGTTTTCGGGATAACGACCTCGAAGCCCTGCGCTTCGTACTGTTTGCGGATGTTGTTCACTTCCGACTCGAAGCTGATCAGCACATCGCCGAGACCGCGCTCCGCGAAGGTCGTTGTCGCCCCGCGGCCGCCGGTATCAAACACTTCGACGTTTTTCAGGAACTGGGTCATAAACTGCTCGGTTTTGGCTTTATCATTACCGTCAGCCTTGTCCGCCGCGCCCCACGCGGCTAAATAGGTGTAGCGCGCGTTACCGGAGGTTTTCGGGTTCGGGAAAATCAGCTTCACGTCGGAACGCACCAGGTCGCTCCAGTCGTGGATATTCTTCGGGTTGCCCTTACGCACCAGGAAGCCCATGGTGGAATAGAATGGGGAGCTGTTGTTCGGAAGGCGGCTCTGCCAGTCGGCCGGGATCAGCTTGCCTTTATCGTGCAGGATCTGCACGTCAGTGACCTGGTTGTAGGTCACCACATCCGCTTTCAGGCCCTGCAAAATCGCCAGCGCCTGCTTGGACGAGCCGGCGTGGGACTGCTTGATGGTCAGCTTGTCGCCGTTATTGTCTTTTGCCCACTGCTGTTCGAACGGTGGATTAAGGGCGGCAAACAGCTCGCGGGAAACGTCATACGAACTGTTTAACAGTTCAGTCGCCTGCGCCTGGGCAACCAGCAGTAAACCTGCCAGCGCCAGAGTTCCTTTTTTCAGTACAGTAACGGCCATTGCGCACCCTTATAAATGTGATGACTATCTTATAGTCATAATATTTATAACGGGGATGAAAGGAGTAACGGTTTTATATACCGTTTGGTGATTTAGAAGCAGAAAAGGGAATAAGGGTGCGGAGAAAATTGCCGGGTGGCGCTAACGCTTACCCGGCCTACGTATAGAGAGCGGTTTTACAGCCCCAGCAGACGCTCAACGGACGGCGCGAAGTAGTAGCCGCCGGTCACCGGTTTGGTGAAGCGCAGCATGGCGTCGCGCTTGCCGTCGGTATCGCCGAACATGCTCAGCAGCTGCTGCTCAATGTTATACAGGCGCGCGCAGTAGGCGCAGAAGTAGAGGCCGTGCGTGCCGCTTGCGGTACCGTACGGCAGGCTCTGGCGGACAATCTTCAGCCCTTTGCCGTCCTCTTTGAGGTCAACGCGGGTCAGGTGAGAGGTCACAGGGCGATCGTCGCCGTCGATCTCTTCGTTGGCTTCTTTAGTGCGGCCAATCATCATCTCCTGATCGTGCACGCTCATGCGGTTAAGCTGCTTGAGGTTGTGCTCCCAGCGCTGCACGAACACGTAGCTGCCGCCCGCGTCCACGCCGTCTTTAATCACCGCCACGTCGCGACGAACCTCTTCACCCGCCGGGTTTTCCGTCCCGTCGACGAAGCCGCTCAGATCGCGCTCTTCCACCCAGCGGAAACCGTGAACCTCTTCCTGCACCTCAATGCTGTCGCCAAAGGCCGCTACCGCCGCCTGGGCAACGGAGAAGTTCACGTCGTGACGCAGGGAGAGAATGTGGATCAGCACGTCGTACTGGGTTGCCGGAGCCAGACCTTTGCCGTAAGGGATGAAGTCTTTCAGCTCTTCCGCCCCTTCACCACCGCTCAGCTGACGCCAGACGTTATTGCCAAAGGCGACAACGGCGCCGAGGTGAGCTTCCGGGAATTTGGCCTGGAAGGTAGCCAGCTTATCAACAAACGCTTTACTGGCCGCACGCAGGGCATCCACATCCCCTTTAACATTGGCTTCAATCCAAATCGCCGCGCGGCAATGTTCTGGCAAAATGCCACTCTGAACCTGAGACATCGCTCCTCCTGAAATAAAGATGCCACGTCAGCGTGGCATTGATGGCGGGTATTATACCCGGATTTCAGCGAGGCGGTTTGTTCAGGCGCAAATTACTGCTTCCAGAGTATTTTGCTCACTTTCCAGCTCTTGAGCGTGTCGTCGGACGGCATCAGACCTTCCGGGCCGCTCCAGGTTCCGGTGAAGACATAGCTGATATGCTGGCTGCCCTCAGCCTTACATTCCACCGCGACCTTGTCGTCAGACGGCAGGCTGGCGCAGTTGCCAAAGGCCTGCTTATAAAGGTCGCTGAACGGCGTACCCACCTTCACACCGCTCGCCGTCGGAATATCTTCATCCATCACAGCGATACGGTTTACGGTGCCTTTGTCACCGTTAATCACCAGCGCCAGCTTGTCGCCCTTCAGCGCTTCGTAATAGCGAACAATATTGCCATTCTCCGTTTTCATGCCGCTGCGCAGGCGGTAATCGCCGCTGAGCGCATCCTGAATGGCGTCCTGATCCAGCGCCGTCGCGGCGGTAATTTTCCCCACGCCCTGCTCGGTCACTTCCGTTGATGAGCCAAACCAGTTCCACGGATACGCGGCGGACCAGTTAATGGAGGAGAGCGTCGAACAGCCGGTCAACGCCAGCGGGAGGGCGCATAAGAGTAAACGCAGCGATTTCATTGAAACGTCCTTTCTTGTTAAATCAACGCTTGTTGGAGTGCGACATCGGCAAAAAGTGCCGGATTAATCATCCTGATGAGCAAAACAGGCGCGAAGACGTGGGTTGGTCAGCAGCCACAGCAGCGCCACGATATCGGCAACCACCAGCGCAACGCCGGTGCCCGTCAGCGGTTCACCGTACCACCAGAGTACCGGCTGCCAGAAGAGCAGCGCAATCTGGGCGAGGATCAGCAGCCAGCGAAGCGCGCGCCAAAAACGGGGGATCGCCTGCCGTCGTCCGCTGCACAAAAAAGCGACCACCGCCGGTACGCCCGGCAGTAAACCGAGCCAGAAGGCGTCGTGGTCGGGATAAAAGAGATTCAGCAATGTGTCGCCCTGCCCGCGCGACGCGGCGGCCATCACAAACAGCACCCAGGTTCGGGCCTGGAGCAGCAGAACGCACCAGAATAAAAAGGGCAGCCTGACGCGGCCCTGCGCGTCATAGTCTGCCGGATGGATCTCAGTACTCTTCATCTTCGATCAGACGCTTTCCTAAACTCAGCACGTCGGAATGCTCGTAGCCCAGACGCTCATACATGCCCAGCACCACGTCGTTATCTTCCCGCACCATGATCTGGATTTTCGGGCAGCCGCGGGCGATCAGCTTCTTCTCGAGCCGGTTCAGCAGCGCATTGGCGATGCCGCGGCCACGGTATTCCGGGTGGACGCCCAGATAATAGGCCGAGCCGCGGTGGCCGTCGTAACCGCCCATTACCGTTCCCACAACCGCGCCATTGACTTCCGCGACCAGAAACAGACTGACGTCGTGATTCACCTTACGTTCGATATCCATTTCCGGATCGTTCCACGGACGCAGCAGATCGCAGCGCTCCCAAAGGGTGATCACCTCTTCGAAATCTTCCTGGCGAAAAACGCGTATCTCCATGGTATTAACCGCCTTTTCGGGTTTAAAAACAGTGATTATGGCGCGAAGCTCGCCTTTCGCCAATAACCGGGGAAAATCTCGCCAAAATTTGGCATAATGTCACTTTGTCACGTATTGAAATGAAAAGTAAAACAATTCTCAACATGGACTGTCGTAACGGGAAACACGATACGATATAACACCAGGACCCCATTTTTTAGTATTCAGGCCGCATGAGCACATTCAAACCATTAAAAGCACTCACATCGCGTCGTCAGGTTCTCAAAGCGGGGCTGGCGGCCTTAACGTTAACGGGCATCGCAAAGCAGGCTCAGGCGAAAGACGAGAGCACGCTCAAAACCAGTAACGGACACAGCAAACCGAAAACCAAAAAGCCGGGCGCGAAGCGTCTGGTAATGCTCGACCCGGGCCACGGCGGTATTGATACCGGCGCTATCGGCAAAAACGGGTCGAAAGAAAAACACGTCGTGCTGGCAATTGCAAAAAACGTGCGCGCAATTTTACGCAGCAACGGCATTGACGCCCGTCTGACGCGCTCTGGCGACACCTTTATTCCGCTGTATGACCGCGTTGAGATCGCCCACCAGCACGGTGCGGATCTGTTTATGTCGATTCACGCCGACGGCTTTACCAACCCTTCTGCGGCCGGTGCCTCGGTGTTTGCACTCTCTAACCGTGGCGCCAGTAGCGCCATGGCAAAATACCTTTCCGACCGCGAAAACCGGGCGGATGAAGTCGCCGGGAAGAAAGCCACCGACAAAGATCATCTGCTGCAGCAGGTGCTGTTCGACCTCGTGCAGACGGATACGATTAAAAACAGCCTGACGCTCGGCTCGCATATCCTCAAGCGGATTAAGCCGGTGCACCGCCTGCACAGCAAAAGCACCGAGCAGGCGGCGTTCGTGGTGCTGAAATCACCGTCCATCCCGTCCGTGCTGGTGGAAACTTCCTTCATTACCAACCCGGAAGAGGAGCGGCTCCTCGGCACCACGGCGTTTCGTCAGAAGATCGCCAACGCCATCGCCTCCGGCATTATCAGTTACTTCAACTGGTTCGATAACCAAAAAGCGCACTCCAGGAAACGTTGATGAAACCCGATGCTCAACTGGTCAAAACCTTCCTGCTGCAGCTGCAGGATGAGATCTGCCAGAAACTGGCTGCCGCAGACGGCGGTGAATTTCAGGAAGATACCTGGCAGCGCGAGGCCGGAGGCGGCGGGCGCAGCCGCGTGCTGCGAAACGGCGGCATCTTCGAACAGGCGGGCGTGAATTTTTCCCACGTTCACGGCGACGCCATGCCCACCTCTGCGACGGCACATCGTCCTGAACTCGCGGGCCGCAGCTTCGAAGCGATGGGCGTCTCGCTGGTGGTGCACCCGCACAACCCGTTCGTGCCCACCAGCCACGCCAACGTGCGCTTTTTCATTGCGGAAAAACCGGGCGCCGACCCGGTCTGGTGGTTCGGTGGCGGTTTCGATTTAACGCCCTACTACGGCTTCGAAGAGGATGCCGTGCACTGGCACACCACCGCGCGGGACCTTTGTCTGCCGTTTGGTGAAGACGTCTACCCGAAATTCAAAAAGTGGTGCGACGACTACTTTTACCTGAAGCACCGCGACGAGCAGCGCGGCATCGGCGGGCTGTTCTTTGACGATCTCAACACCCCTGATTTTGATACCGCATTCAGCTTTATGCGAGCGGTGGGCGAAGGGTATACCGACGCCTATCTGCCGATTGTCGAGCGTCGTAAAAATACCGACTACGGCGTGCGCGAGCGCGAGTTCCAGCTTTACCGCCGCGGGCGCTACGTGGAGTTCAACCTGGTGTGGGACCGCGGGACGCTGTTCGGTCTGCAGACCGGCGGGCGCACGGAGTCGATTCTGATGTCGATGCCGCCGCTGGTGCGCTGGGAGTACTGCTACGAACCAAAAGAAGGCAGCCCGGAGGCTGCCTTGCGTGAGTTTATTCAGGTTCGGGACTGGGTGTAGCCCCTCTCCCTTTGGGAGAGGGTTAGGGTGAGGGTAAAAATTACAGCGGCTGCGTCTGCGCCTCAACCACCGCCAGCGCCACCATATTCACGATACGACGCACAGAGGCAATCGGCGTTAACACGTGCACCGGTTTCGCCACGCCCATCAGTACCGGCCCTACGGTCACCCCTTCAGAGCTGGAGACGCGCAGCAGGTTGTAGCTGATACGCGCCGCTTCCACGTTTGGCATAATCAGTATGTTGGCCGATCCCTTCAGCGGGCTGTCCGGCATACGTTCGTTACGGATGCTTTCCACCAGCGCGGCATCGCCGTGCATTTCCCCGTCAATCATCAGCTCCGGCGCACGCTCGCGCACCAGCTCCAGCGTCTGACGCATTTTGCAGGCCGCCGCGGATTTAGACGAACCAAAGTTAGAGTGCGACAGCAGCGCCACCTTCGGCTCGATACCAAAGCGACGCACGGTCTCGGCGGCCATCACCGTGATTTCCGCCAGCTCGTCCGGGGTCGGATCGTCGTTAACGTAAGTATCCGCAATAAAGGTGTTGCCGCTTGGCAGCAGCAGCGCGTTCATCGCCCCGGCGGTATGGACGCCGTCGCGATAGCCGAAGATCTCCTGCACCACGCTAAAGTGCTCGTGGTAATCGCCGATTGTGCCGCAGATCAGCGCGTCCGCCTCGCCGCGATGCACCATGATCGCGCCGATCACCGTCGTGTTGCTGATCACCGCTTTCTGCGCCTGCTCCTGGGTGATCCCCCGGCGCTTCATGATCGCGTAGTATTCGCTCCAGTACTCTTTGAAGCGCGGATCGGATTCGTTGTTAACGATCTCGAAGTCGACGCCCGGCTTAATCTGCAGGCCCAGCTTCTGGATACGCATTTCAATCACGCTCGGACGACCAATCAGGATCGGTTTCGCCAGGCCTAAGGTGATCAGCTCCTGGGTGGCGTGCAGCACGCGCGCCTCTTCCCCTTCCGCCAGCACCACGCGCTTCGCGTCGGCGCGGGCCTGGGAGAAGATGGGCTTCATGAAGAGGTTCGTTTTATAGACGAACTCGGTGAGCTTATCGACGTAAGCGTCGAAATCGTGAATCGGACGCGTCGCCACGCCGGAGTCCATCGCCGCTTTGGCAACGGCTGGCGCAATTTTAACAATCAGACGCGGGTCGAACGGTTTTGGAATGATGTAGTCCGGGCCGAAGCTCAGATCCTGATCGCCGTAGGCAGAGGCAACCACTTCGCTCTGCTCGGCGTGCGCCAACTCCGCGATGGCGTGAACGGCGGCAAGCTTCATCTCTTCGTTGATCGCCGTTGCGCCAACGTCCAGCGCGCCGCGGAAGATGAACGGGAAGCAGAGCACGTTGTTGACCTGGTTCGGGTAGTCCGAACGACCGGTACAGATGATGGCGTCTTCACGCACCGCTTTCGCCAGCGGCGGCAGGATTTCCGGCTCAGGGTTCGCCAGGGCCAGGATCATTGGCGCACGCGCCATCTTCTTCACCATCTCCTGGGTCAGCACTTTCGGACCGGAGCAGCCGAGGAAGATATCCGCGCCGTCGATCACGTCGTCCAGGGTGCGTTTACCGTCGTCGTCGACCGCGTACGCCGCTTTGGTTTCCGCCATGTTCGGCTCGCGGTCTTTATAGATAACGCCTTTGGAGTCGCAGACCACAATGTTGTGTTTCTGCATACCCAGCGCCACCAGCAGGTTCATACAGGCAATCGCCGCCGCGCCCGCGCCGGAGACCACCATGCGCACGTCGGAGAGATTTTTCTCTACCACGCGCAGGCCGTTAAGAATCGCGGCGGTGCTGATAATCGCGGTGCCGTGCTGGTCATCGTGGAACACGGGAATGTTCATACGCTCGCGCAGCTTCTGCTCGATATAGAAACATTCCGGCGCTTTGATGTCTTCCAGGTTGATCCCGCCAAAGGTCGGCTCCAGCGCGGCCACCACGTTGATGAATTTGTCAGGATCGAGTTCATCCACCTCGATATCGAACACGTCGATACCGGCGAATTTCTTGAACAGTACCCCCTTCCCTTCCATCACCGGCTTACCGGCCAGCGCGCCGATATTGCCCAGCCCCAGCACCGCCGTGCCGTTAGAGATCACGGCGACAAGATTACCGCGCGCGGTGTATTTGTAGGCCGCCAGCGGGTCTTTTTCTATTTCCAGACACGGTGCAGCCACGCCCGGCGAATAGGCCAGCGCCAGATCGCGCTGGGTTGCCAGCGGCTTGGTTGGGGAGACCTGGATTTTGCCCGGGACAGGGAACTCGTGAAAATCGAGGGCACTCTGTTTCAACTGATCGTCCATCTTGTTATTCCTTTTACGTATCGGTCAGATAGTATCGCCGCAGGACAGCGCATAAACTTTGAAGGCTGCCAAACTCTCACCATCACACATTAAAAATTGTTATCAATTTATAACAGCCATGTTACCCGTCTCAAAAGCAATGCCTCCCCCGTCTGCTATGCTTTTTTGTTAAGTCCATCATGATTTTCTCAGAAGTGTGAACTAACGCACTCATCTAACTCTTTTATTTCCAAGGAGTAATCATTTATGAACCAGCTAGACGGCATCAAACAATTCACTACGGTGGTGGCAGACAGCGGCGATATCGAGTCGATTCGCCACTATCAGCCGGAGGACGCGACCACTAACCCTTCGCTACTGCTCAAAGCGGCAGGGCTTGCCCATTTTAGTCATCTGATTGATGACGCTATTGCCTACGGTAAACAGCGCGGGAAAACGCAGGAGCAGCAGGTTGCCGAAGCCAGCGACAAGCTGGCGGTTAATTTTGGTGCGGAAATTCTTAAAAGCATCCCGGGCCGCGTCTCGACCGAAGTCGACGCCCGCCTCTCGTTCGATAAAGAAAAGAGCATAAACAAGGCGCGTCGCCTGGTGGAACTCTACGAGGAACAGGGGATCGATAAATCACGCATTCTGATCAAACTCGCCTCTACCTGGGAAGGCATCCGCGCGGCGGAGGTACTGGAAAAAGAGGGCATTCACTGCAACCTGACGCTGCTGTTTTCGTTTGCCCAGGCGCGCGCCTGCGCTGAAGCGGGCGTGTTCCTCGTCTCGCCGTTTGTCGGGCGCATCTACGACTGGTATCAGGCGAAACAGCCGATGGATCCGTACGTAGTGGATGAGGATCCGGGCGTGAAATCGGTCCGTAATATCTACGACTACTACAAACAGCACCGCTACGAAACCATCGTCATGGGGGCCAGCTTCCGCCGTACCGAGCAGATCCTCGCCCTGGCAGGCTGCGACCGTCTGACCATCTCCCCTAACCTGCTCCAGGAGCTACAGGACAAAGAAGAAACGGTGATCCGCAAGCTGGTGCCAACCTCCACCGTTCTGCCGAAACCGAAAGCCATGACCGAAGCGGAGTTCCGCTGGGAGCACAATCAGGACGCGATGGCCGTTGAAAAACTGGCGGACGGCATCCGCCAGTTCGCCGTCGACCAGCGCAAACTTGAAGATCTTCTCGCCGCCAAACTTTAACCTTGCCACGGAGTGAACTATGTCCCGTAAAGAGCTAGCCAATGCCATTCGCGCCCTCAGCATGGATGCCGTGCAAAAAGCCAATTCCGGCCACCCCGGCGCGCCGATGGGCATGGCTGATATTGCCGAAGTGCTGTGGAACGACTTTCTGAAGCACAACCCCAATGACCCTACCTGGTACGATCGCGACCGCTTTATTCTTTCCAACGGTCACGCATCGATGCTGCTCTACAGCCTGCTGCATCTTTCCGGCTACGACCTGCCGCTTGAGGAGCTAAAAAACTTCCGCCAGCTGCACTCCAAAACGCCGGGCCACCCGGAGATCGGCTATACGCCGGGCGTGGAAACGACAACCGGGCCGCTCGGTCAGGGGCTGGCCAATGCGGTCGGGCTGGCAATTGCCGAACGCACGCTGGCGGCGCAGTTTAACCAGCCGGACCACGAGATTGTCGACCACTACACCTACGTGTTTATGGGTGACGGCTGCCTGATGGAGGGGATCTCGCACGAGGTCTGCTCCCTGGCGGGCACGCTGGGACTCGGCAAGCTGATCGGGTTTTACGATCACAACGGCATCTCCATTGACGGGGAAACCGAAGGCTGGTTTACCGACGACACGGCAAAACGCTTCGAAGCCTACCACTGGCACGTGGTGCATGAGATCGACGGCCATGACCCTGAAGCGGTGAAAAAAGCGATTCAGGAAGCGCAGAGCGTGAAGGATAAACCGTCCCTGATTATCTGCCGCACGGTGATCGGCTTCGGCTCGCCGAACAAGGCGGGCAAAGAAGAGGCGCACGGCGCGGCGCTGGGCGAGGAAGAAGTGGCGCTGACCCGGCAGAAGCTGGGGTGGAAACATCCACCGTTTGAGATCCCAAAAGAGATCTACAGAGCCTGGGATGCCCGTGAGGAGGGCGAAAAGGCCCAGCAGTCCTGGAACGAGAAGTTTGCCGCCTACAAAAAAGCGCACCCGGATCTCGCCGCCGAGTTTTCCCGCCGCATGAGCGGCGGTCTGCCGGAGGACTGGGACGATAAAACCCAGGCGCTGATTGAAAACCTGCAGTCCAACCCGGCGAAAATCGCCACCCGCAAGGCGTCGCAAAATACCCTGAACGCAATCGGCCCTCTCCTGCCTGAACTGCTCGGCGGCTCGGCGGATCTGGCGCCCAGCAACCTGACCATCTGGTCGGGCTCAAAATCGCTGAAAGAGGACATCGCCGGGAACTACATCCACTACGGCGTGCGCGAGTTCGGGATGACCGCCATTGCCAACGGCATCGCCCATCACGGCGGGTTTGTGCCGTACACCGCCACCTTCCTGATGTTCGTCGAGTACGCCCGTAACGCGGCGCGCATGGCGGCGCTGATGAAGGCGCGGCAGATTATGGTCTATACCCACGACTCCATCGGTCTGGGGGAAGACGGGCCTACGCACCAGGCGGTGGAACAGCTGGCGAGCCTGCGCTTAACGCCGAACTTCAGCACCTGGCGTCCGTGCGATCAGGTCGAAGCGGCGGTGGGCTGGAAGCTGGCGGTAGAACGCCACAATGGCCCAACGGCACTGATTCTGTCACGCCAGAACCTGGCGCAGATTGAGCGAACCCCGGAGCAGGTGAAGAACATCGCCCGCGGCGGCTACATCCTGAAGGACAGCGGCGGCAAGCCGGACGTGATCCTGATTGCGACCGGTTCAGAGGTGGAAATCACGGTGAAAGCGGCGGAGAAACTGACTGCCGAAGGACACGCGGTTCGGGTCGTATCCCTGCCCTCCACGGATATCTTTGACGCCCAGGACGAGGCGTACCGGGAATCGGTCCTGCCGTCCAGCGTCGCGGCTCGCGTGGCGGTGGAAGCCGGTATTGCCGACTACTGGTACAAATATGTCGGGCTCAAAGGGGCGATTGTCGGCATGCGGGGCTACGGTGAATCCGCCCCTGCCGACAAGCTGTTCCCGTACTTCGGCTTTACCGTTGAGAACGTGGTTGAGAAGGCGCTGAGCGTGCTGTAGTGCTTTACCGCGTGATCCACAGCGTGGGCCAGGCATCTGGCCCATTCCAGTTGTCGCAGCTGGGCTCCTCGGCGTAACGCACCAGGCGGAAACGCTGGCCGTCAAAACGCCAGCGCGTCTGTATTCCGCAATCGCCCAAACCGCGCCCCAGCGCGAGCGTTGTCAGCTCGCGCGTCTTTTCATCGAAGCTTGCATTCATCAACTCCATTTCGCTCCCGTCGTCTGACGGCGTAAACGGCAGGCGCAGCCTGACGCTGCGTGCGGTGAACGGTTTTTTACGCGATACCAGCCACGCCAGATCGACCGTGTTATAGGCCCCCGCCTCGCAGCTGACGATCAGCAGCGCTTTATCATCGGTTAACGCGGTGACGCGCACTTCGCGACGGTTAGGATCCAGCGAGCACTGGCTGGTGTTCATCCGCCCGGTGCCATAGTCCAGCAGGTCGTTCAGTTCGGCGTGGGAGAGCGGCGTCGGGGTCGGGTTAACGACCGCCACCTTTTTTAGGGCAGGAGCAGGCGGAACGCTTAACGGCGGATCGTCACCTTTCTTGATCCATGCTGTTTCGCTACCAACGCGCTTTTGCTGCGCATCAATGAACAGCAGCGCGGCTTTCAGACCGCTCAGCGAAATAACCTGCTTACCGCCGCGCAGGGTCAGGGCCTTCCCTTCCTGGATGTTTTTCAGAAAGGCGGTGATGGTGGCCGCATCGTCCGTTTTCAGATGCCAGGGCGTGAGCTGCCAGCGCTGTTTGTCCAGCTTCAGGGGAACGTTATCCAGCAGCAGCCGGGTAGCAATCTCTGGCTCTTTGACCGGGGGCGCATCAAGACCGCCAAGATCGATACGCAGCGTGGCGTCCGTTTTCGCCCCGGCACTACGGGTGAGCGTCATGACCAGACCACGGTGTTCACCCGTGTTGCGTGCGAGGCAAAAATTCTGGTTATTGCAGGTTACCTGCCAGTCGGAGAAGGCTTGCTGGGCAGGTGCAGCCCGCACCTGCGGCGCGAGGAGCACACAAAACAGGTAAAATAAAAAGACGCTGTAGCGCATGAATGACACAATCCCGGAACGAAAACGCTTAACTGGGCAGTATCTTCGTGTTCCCGCCGGGGTTGCTCAATCGGATTTATCAGATATACCCGAAAAACAGGCTATATCCGTTCGAAAGTGGTGTTCATCAGCCCGGTTGTCTGTAAATACTGCAGTAATATCACCGCTTTACCATCCCTGATTTCGCCTGAACGCATCATCTCCAGCGCCCGGGTAAAGGGAAGCTCCAGCACTTCGATATCTTCATCCTCCACGCCACCGCCGCGGTGAGTGCGCTGCGCGTCGCTGTATTCCGCGATGAAGAAATGCACAATTTCCGTTACGCCGCCCGGCGACATAAAGAGCTCGAAGACCTTTTTGACCTCGCCCACTTCGAAGCCGGTCTCTTCCACGGCCTCTTTGCGGATACAAACTTCCGGCTCATCATCATCGAGCAGGCCCGCGCAGGTTTCAATCAGACGTCCGTCAGGGTTGCCATTAACCCATGTCGCCACCCTGAACTGACGGATCAGCACCACGCTCTGCTTTTCACGGTTATAGAGCAGAATGGTTGCCCCGTTGCCGCGGTCGTAGACCTCGCGTTTGTGGCGGATCACCTCACCGTTGTTACGCGTAAGGTCATAGGTGATGTTACGCAGGACAAAGTAGTTTTCAGAGAGAATTTTGTCTTTGATAACGTCAATTTTCAGGGTCATACGGGCTCCACAACACAATGAGTCGTCCTATACTACGCCGTGAATCCCGCTTTGTCGCCCGCCGGATTAATGATGTTTTGGCGCGTTAACCCCAAGCCAGTCGAGTATCCCCTGCGCCGCATGACGCCCTTCCGCCATTGCGGTCACCACCAGATCCGCGCCGCGTACCGCATCGCCCCCGGCGAAGATCTGTGGGTTGGTCGTCTGGTAACGGTAGCGGCTCTCGACCGAAGCAACGATCCGCCCCCGGTCATCCGTTTCGACACCCTGCGCCTCAAGCCACGGCATCGCGTGCGGGTTAAAACCAAACGCCATGATGACCGCATCAGCGGCCATCACGAACTCGCTGCCCGCTACCGGAACGGGCCGACGCCGTCCCTGCGCGTCCGGCTCTCCGAGCTCGGTACGCAGCATCCGGATACCGTTGACCTTTCCGTCGGGATCCAGCGTCAGCTCGACCGGCTGAACGTTAAATTCAAACCCCGCGCCCTCTTCTCTGGCGTTCTTCACCTCTTTCTTCGAGCCCGGCATATTGGCCTCATCCCGACGATAGGCGCAGGTTACCTTCGCCGCGCCGTGGCGTAACGCGGTGCGGACGCAGTCCATCGCGGTATCGCCCCCGCCAAGCACCACCACGTTTAAACCACGGGTGTCGATGAACGGTTCGCTGGCCGTCGACCCCAGCCCCATAACATGGCGCGTGTTACCCACCAGGAAAGGCAGCGCGTCGTAGACCCCAGGCGCGTCTTCATGTGGGATACCCGCCTTCATCGAGCGATAGGTTCCCACGCCAATAAAGAGGGCGTCGTAATCGTTCTTTAACTGAGACATCGACACGTCCTGGCCCACCTCGCAGTTCAGCTCGAAGCGGATCCCCATCGCGGTAAATATCTCTCTGCGCCGCGCGAGCAGCGATTTGTCCAGCTTAAATGCCGGGATGCCAAAGGTCAGCAATCCGCCAATTTCCGGATGCCGGTCATAGACCGTCACGCTCGCGCCGCTGCGCGCCAGCACGTCGGCGCACGCCAGCCCGGCGGGCCCCGCGCCGACGATCGCGACTCTTTTACCTGACGGCGTGACGGCGGACATATCCGGCCGCCAGCCCATCGCCAGCGCCCGATCGGAGATATAGCGCTCGATGTTACCGATGGTCACAGATTCCACCTCGTCACGTATTGTGCAGGCGCCTTCGCATAATCGATCCTGCGGACAGACGCGGCCGGTAATTTCAGGTAAACAGTTGGTCTGATGAGAAAGCTCGACCGCGCCGGCGATATCCCCCGCGTTGAGGCGCTCGATCCACTGCGGGATGTGGTTATGCAGCGGGCAGGTCCATTCGCAAATGCTGTGCTCGCCGCACTTCAGGCAGCGCGACGCCTCGCGGGCGGCCTGCTCGGCCCGGAACGGCAGGTAAATTTCGTTAAAATGGCCCACGCGTGCGGCGGCAGCCAGCTTGTCGGGCTCGCCGCGTGGCGGGGTTGTTTGCATCTGCTGCAGTTTGGTGCGCGAAGCGTCTTCTCTGACAGCTTCCGCATGCCAGGGCTGCGCTTCCAGGCTGGCCGTGCGCTGGCGGCGCGATTTCGCCAGAGTATCAAGGACAGCAGGCGTCGCCAGTGAGAGGACATCTGCCGGGCAATTTTCGATACAGGCCGGGCCTTGTGGCCGCGTCAGGCAGAGATCGCATTTATTCGCCGAGGCCTTCACGCCGCCGCTGTCGAGCGGGGTGACGATAATCTCCATCGTGCCAAACGGGCAGGCCACCACGCAGGCCTTACAGCCGATGCATTTTTGTTGATTCACCTGTACGCTGTCATCGCATTTGCTGATGGCGCCGTTCGGACAGCTTTGCGCGCAGGGCGCGTTTTCACAGTGATGGCAGGTGACGGGGCTACTCTTCTCGCCGGTTTTCAGGACCATAATACGGGGATGAAAATGGCGCTCGCTCAGGACGTGCTGCTCATCGTTGTGCGCCATCACGCAGGCCACTTCGCAGGCGCGACACCCGATGCACTGCTGGCTGTTAGCCATAATAAAACGATTCATAACCACACCTGTTTTTGGTTCAATAACCTTATTCTTTGTATGAATATGGTATTTACGCATCACGGCGCGATCGGGCAATGTTCAACTGCCCGGAATGCCGAATTATTTACAGTGAACCTGTAGCAGATCAATTTTATTCAGAGAGCCGTTCTGTGACCGTCAAACGACCCGTTTCCGGAAGCCTTGCCTGGGCTTTCTTTTCGATAATTGCCTTATCCGTGCTGACCAGCACCGTCGCGCTGCTGACGCTTGCCAGCAGCCAGCGTGACGCCGAAGCCATTAATATCGCGGGTTCGCTGCGCATGCAGAGCTATCGTCTGGGCTACGAGATGCAGCGCAACAGCCCTTCCCTTGCCGCGCATCGCGACAGCTGGCAACAGACGCTGAACGCGCCTGCCCTGCAGAAGCTGAACCGCTGGTACGTCCCGGACGATGTAAAAGCGCGCTACCAGCAGCTGCACGTGGCGTGGCTGGAAATGGATGCGCGCATCGCCCGCGGCGACAGCGCGTGGTATCAAACCCACATTGAGGATTTTGTCGGCCGCATTGATGCCTTTGTGCTCGCCCTTCAGCACTACACCGAACATAAAATTCAGACGGTGACCCTGCTCTCGCTGGCGGGCGCCCTCGGGATCCTGCTGCTAACGCTGTTTACCCTGCGACGCATCCGTCGCCAGGTGGTGTTGCCGCTTAACAATCTGGTGGCGGCCAGCGAACGGGTTGAGCGTGGCGAATTTACAACCCCGGCGCCGGATACCGCCCTGCCGAACGAGCTGGGCCAACTCTCCCGCGCCTTCAACCACATGTCCGCCGAACTGGCTACGCTCTACCGTTCGCTCGAAGCCTCGGTCGCGGAAAAGACGCGGCATTTGCATGAAGCCCACCAGCAGCTCGACATGCTGTTCAAATGCTCTCAGGCGCTGAATACCGGCCAGATAGACAGCCACTGCTTTCGGCATATCCTGCAGATTGTCCATGACTATACGCAGATGAATTATCTCGAACTGCGCACCAGCGACGACTGGCGGCTGTCTGAAGGGACGGAGTCACATGGCATTCCTCTGCAGCACCTGCCGGTACTGATGCAGGACACCCTTTATGGCGAGCTGCGCTGGCAAAGCGAGACGGACAGCGTTCCCCTTCCGCTGATGAGAAGCGTGGCGACCATGCTCGGGCGCGGGCTGTACTTTAACCAGGCGCAAAAACATTACCAGCAGCTGCTGCTGATGGAAGAGCGCGCCACCATTGCACGCGAACTGCACGATTCGCTTGCGCAGGTCCTGTCATATCTGCGCATTCAGCTTGCGCTGCTCAAACGCGCAGTGCCCGAGGAAAATATCCCGGCGCAGACCATCATCACCGACTTCTCCCGCGAGCTGAACAATGCCTGGCAGCAGCTTCGCGAGCTGCTCACCACCTTCCGCCTGACGCTGAACCACGCAAACTTACCCGCGGCGCTGCAGGAGTCTCTCGACGTCCTGCAGAGCCAGACGCAGGCGAAGCTGCACCTTGACTGCCGCCTCTCCTCGCTGGCGCTGGACGCGCAAAAGCAGGTGCATCTGTTGCAGATCGTGCGTGAGGCCGTGCTGAACGCCATTAAGCACGCGCAGGCCAGCGAGATCACCGTAAGCTGCGTGACCGCACCGGACGGTACGCACAGCGTCAGCATTCGTGACAACGGCATCGGGATTGGCGAAGCCAGCGAGCCGCCGGGACATTACGGCCTGAACATTATGCGCGAACGCGCGCAACGGCTCGGCGGGATGCTGCACTTCTCGCAGCCGCAAAACGGCGGCACGCTGGTCAGCGTGACGTTCCCGGCGCCCGCGCCGCTAACGGGTAAATAACGGTAAAGGAGGACGCGCAGGAAAAAGCGCATGATAATTTACATTATCTCCTTTATTTCTCCACGTTTGACCTGGGCCTTACCGCTAAAGTTATGCGGGCAATAAACAATAATGACGTGCAGCAAAACGAGGTCACTCTTTCATGGCGAATTTTTTCATCGATCGCCCCATTTTTGCCTGGGTGCTTGCCATCCTGTTGTGTCTTACAGGTGTCCTGGCGATTACTTCACTTCCTGTTGAGCAATACCCCGATCTGGCACCGCCTAACGTGCGCGTAACAGCAAACTACCCCGGCGCTTCCGCACAAACGCTGGAAAACACCGTGACGCAGGTTATCGAGCAGAACATGACGGGTCTGGATAACCTGATGTACATGTCCTCGCAAAGTAGCGCCACGGGTCAGGCGACGGTTACCCTGAGCTTTAAGGCGGGCACCGACCCGGACGAAGCTGTACAGCAGGTGCAAAACCAGCTGCAGTCGGCCATGCGCAAGCTGCCCCAGGCGGTGCAGAATCAGGGCGTGACCGTGCGTAAAACCGGTGATACAAACATTTTGACCATCGCGTTTGTCTCGACCGATGGCTCGATGGATAAACAGGACATCGCGGACTACGTCGCCAGTAATATTCAGGATCCCATCAGCCGGATTAACGGCGTCGGGGATATCGACGCCTACGGCTCACAATACTCCATGCGCATCTGGCTCGATCCCAACAAGCTCAACAGCTACCAGATGACGGCAACCGACGTGACGGATGCCATAAAGGCCCAGAACGCCCAGATTGCCGTGGGGCAACTGGGGGGAACGCCTTCCGTTGATAAGCAAGCCCTGAACGCCACCATTAATTCGCAATCCCTGCTGCAGACGCCGGACCAGTTCCGCAACATCACCCTGCGCGTGAATCAGGACGGGTCGGAAGTGCGTCTGGGCGATGTCGCCACTGTGGAAATGGGGGCGGAAAAATATGACTACCTGAGCCGCTTTAACGGCAATCAGGCCTCCGGTCTGGGGATTAAACTGGCCTCCGGCGCGAACGAAATGGCGACGGCGAAACTGGTGTTAGACCGTCTGGACGAGCTTTCACAGTATTTCCCGCACGGGCTGGAGTACAAAGTCGCCTATGAAACCACCTCCTTCGTTAAAGCGTCGATCGAGGACGTGGTGAAGACCCTGCTGGAAGCCATCGCGCTGGTATTCCTGGTGATGTACCTGTTCCTGCAAAACTTCCGCGCGACCCTGATCCCAACCATTGCCGTCCCGGTGGTGCTGCTGGGGACCTTTGCGGTGCTTTACGCGTTCGGGTACAGCATTAATACCCTGACGATGTTTGCGATGGTGCTGGCGATTGGCCTTCTGGTGGATGATGCCATCGTGGTGGTTGAAAACGTCGAGCGCATCATGAGCGAAGAAGGACTCTCGCCGCGCCAGGCGACGCGCAAGTCCATGGGGCAAATTCAGGGGGCGCTGGTCGGTATTGCGATGGTGCTGTCGGCGGTCTTTATCCCGATGGCCTTTTTTGGCGGCACAACCGGGGCGATTTACCGCCAGTTCTCAATAACCATCGTCTCGGCGATGGTGCTCTCCGTGCTGGTGGCGCTGATCCTCACCCCCGCGCTGTGCGCCACTATTCTGAAACCGCTGCACAAAGGGGAGCATCACGGGCAAAAAGGGTTCTTCGGCTGGTTTAACCGGATGTTCAACCGCAATGCCGCGCGGTATGAATCTGCCGTCGGTGGCGTGCTCCATCGCAGCCTGCGCTGGATGATGATTTACGTTGTGCTGCTGGGCGGCATGGTCTGGCTGTTTATGCATCTCCCCACCTCGTTCCTGCCGATGGAAGACCGGGGCATGTTCACCACCTCGGTGCAGCTCCCGAGCGGCGCAACGCAGCAGCAGACGCTGAAAGTGGTCCAGAAAGTGGAGCAGTATTTCTTTACTAAAGAGAAAGATAACGTTGTGTCGGTCTTCTCTACCGTCGGCTCCGGGCCGGGCGGAAACGGGCAGAACGTCGCCCGCATGTTTGTCCGCCTGAAGGACTGGGACGAGCGCGATACCCGAACGGGAACGTCATTTGCCATCATTGAGCGTGCGACCAAAGCCTTTGCGCATATTAAAGAGGCGCGCGTCTTCGCCAGCAGCCCGCCGGCGATAAGCGGGCTGGGCAGTTCCGCCGGGTTTGATATGGAGCTCCAGGATCACGCCGGCGCGGGCCACACGGCGCTGATGGCGGCACGCGATAAGCTGTTAGCGCTGGCAGGCAACGATCCCGGCCTGACCCGCGTTCGCCATAACGGTCTGGATGACAGCCCGCAGCTTCAGGTGGATATCGATCAGCGTAAGGCGCAGGCGCTGGGCGTCTCGATCAACGATATCAACGACACCCTGCAAACGGCGTGGGGCTCGAGCTATGTGAATGACTTTATGGATCGCGGCCGCGTGAAAAAAGTGTATGTCCAGTCCGCCGCGCCGTTCCGCATGCTGCCGGATGATATTAACCGCTGGTTTGTCAGGAATAACGCTGGCGGCATGGTGCCGTTCTCTGCCTTTGCGACATCGCACTGGGAGAGCGGATCGCCACGCCTGGAGCGCTATAACGGCTATTCTGCGGTTGAAATCGTCGGGGAAGCCGCGCCGGGCGTCAGCACCGGTACCGCCATGGACACCATGGAAAAACTGGTTCAACAGCTGCCCGCCGGTTTTGGTCTGGAGTGGACGGCAATGTCCTACCAGGAGCGTCTCTCCGGGGCGCAGGCCCCGGCCCTTTACGCGCTCTCGCTGCTGGTGGTCTTCCTCTGCCTTGCAGCACTGTATGAGAGCTGGTCGGTCCCGTTCTCGGTCATGCTGGTCGTGCCCCTTGGGGTTATCGGTGCGCTGCTCGCGACCTGGATGCGCGGCCTCGAGAACGATGTTTACTTCCAGGTGGGCCTGCTCACCGTCATTGGGCTATCGGCGAAAAACGCCATTCTGATCGTTGAGTTTGCCAACGAGATGAATGCTAAAGGCCATGAACTGATGGCCGCCACGCTGCACGCCTGCCGTCAGCGCCTGCGTCCGATCCTGATGACGTCGCTGGCGTTTATTTTTGGTGTGCTGCCGATGGCAACCAGTACGGGCGCAGGCTCCAGCAGCCAGCATGCCGTCGGCACAGGGGTCATGGGCGGCATGATTTCGGCCACCATTCTGGCCATTTACTTCGTTCCGCTGTTCTTTGTGCTGGTGCGTCGCCGCTTCCCGCTAAAGGAACGGGCTGAGTAAGTGATTGAAATAAAAAAAGGCGGCTTTATCGGCCGCCTTTTTATTGCGTGATTAATTCACACTATGGTTATTTTACTTATTTTAGTGCTCTTGCAATTCTTACTGAATGTCATTTACGAAGCATGCCTTCGATAAAATCTTTCCAGTTCCCCAGTTCACGTTCAATCATAACAACCTCTCTTATTATTATGCGCATTCTACAAAAACGGACCATCATTGTGAAGACTATTTAACCAATTGCTGTGATTGTACCCCACGTCCTGCGGGGATTTATGATAAATATGAACGGAGAGGCCTCAATTTTTTGTGACGGCTAGCAATATTTTGAAATAACCCCACGGACGGGTGAGTTTTATTTTACCCGCTGAGTTTATTCGAAATTTAAAGTTTATGGACATCTATGCTTAAAGGGTGAAAGAATATTCAGCGTACAGATGTGAGTTGAATTAAGATGAAGCGTAAATCCAGACGATTCCTCAATGTGTTATATTCTACTTAAGGATATATCTTCGAATTTACTGAACATTTAATCATCATTAGGTCAAAAGGATTCACCATGGTTGTGATGTACGGCATTAAAAATTGCGACACCATCAAAAAAGCCCGCCGCTGGCTGGAAGAAAACAACGTAGAGTACCGCTTCCACGATTACCGAGCCGACGGGCTTGATGCAGAATTTCTGCATAGCGCGATCGGCGAACTGGGGTGGGAAGCAATGCTGAACACCCGCGGTACCACCTGGCGTAAACTGGACGAATCTCTGCGCGCCAGCATCAACGACGCTGACAGCGCGGCAAAACTGATGCTCGAGATGCCGGCAATTATCAAACGCCCATTGCTCTGCGCGCCAGGGCAGCCTATGCTGCTGGGTTTCAGTGAAACCCTTTATTCCGACTTTTTTCGTTGAGGTGTAGTTTATGTCATGCCCGGTCATTGAGCTGACTCAGCAGCTTATTCGCCGTCCTTCCCTTAGCCCGGACGACGCAGGTTGTCAGGCTCTTATGATTGAACGCCTGCGTGCCATCGGTTTTACCGTTGAACGCATGGATTTTGGCGATACCCAGAACTTCTGGGCGTGGCGCGGCCAGGGCGAAACGCTGGCCTTTGCCGGGCATACTGACGTCGTTCCCGCCGGTGACGCGGATCGCTGGATTAACCCGCCGTTTGAACCGACCATTCGCGACGGCATGCTGTTTGGTCGCGGCGCGGCAGACATGAAAGGCTCTCTGGCGGCGATGGTCGTGGCGGCAGAGCGCTTTGTGGCTCAGCATCCAAACCACAAAAACCGTCTCGCGTTTTTAATCACCTCCGACGAAGAAGCCAGCGCCCATAACGGCACCGTGAAGGTCGTTGAGGCGCTGATGGCCCGCAACGAGCGTCTCGACTACTGCCTGGTCGGTGAGCCGTCCAGTACCGAAGTGGTGGGTGACGTCGTCAAAAACGGACGTCGCGGCTCGCTGACCTGTAACCTGACCATTCACGGCGTTCAGGGGCATGTGGCTTATCCGCACCTGGCCGATAACCCGGTCCATCGCGCTGCGCCGATGTTGAGCGAGCTGGTGGGCATCGAGTGGGACAAAGGCAACGAATTCTTCCCGCCGACCAGCATGCAAATTGCGAACGTCAAGGCCGGGACCGGCAGCAATAACGTGATCCCGGGTGATTACTTCGTCCAGTTTAACTTCCGCTTCAGCACCGAACTGACCGATGAGATGATCAAGGCGCGCGTCGTTGCCCTGCTGGAAAAATATCACCTGCGCTACACCGTGGAGTGGTGGCTTTCAGGCCAGCCGTTCCTGACGCAGCGTGGCAAACTGGTGGATGCGGTGGTGAACGCCATCGAGCACTATAATGAAATTAAGCCACAGCTGCTGACAACGGGTGGCACCTCAGACGGACGCTTTATTGCCCGTATGGGCGCCCAGGTTGTCGAACTGGGTCCAGTGAACGCAACCATTCATAAAATCAATGAGTGTGTCAATGCGGCAGATTTGCAACTGCTGGCCCGTATGTATCAACGTATTATGGAGCAACTCGTCGCCTGACGAACGCTCTGAGAGGAATAGCGAATGGATTGGCTTTCAAAGTACTGGTGGATTCTGGTGTTGGTTTTTCTGGTCGGCGTACTGCTGAACGTGATTAAAGATCTTAAGCGCGTTGACCATAAAAAATTTCTCGCCAACAAACCGGATCTTCCCCCGCACCGTGATTTTAACGACAAGTGGGACGATGACGACGACTGGCCGAACAAGGACCAGAAGAAGTAATCGTTAAGTTTCCCCTCTCCCCGGGAGAGGGGGAAACCTCACATAAACTCTACAATATCATCATCGTCCGGCTTGCCTCCGCTGAGCGCTTCATCAAAGTAGTGCTTCGGTACGGTATAGCGCAAACGATCGAGCGCGAACTGCATGCTACGGTCGTCAATCGCGTGCCCCAGATCATCAACAATATCCAGCGTCACGTCCCCACCTTCACGAATCAGCGCTTCCTGAGCGGCAACCGCATGCGAGAGCTCAATCACCCGGTCTTCGCCACCGTGGATCAGGTGGATCGTTGTCTGCGTGGTTGCGCTTGTCGGTAACGTCGCAAAACGGCCGTTAAACGCTATCACCCGTGAAGCCAAACCCGGCTGCGCTTTTACGCTTTCCAGCGACATGATTGACCCCTGCGAGAAGCCAATCAGCGCGGTCGCGTCGGCACCCACGCCGCTCTGCTGCTGCCAGTAGCGGACGATATCGATAAAGGTAGGCATGATGGCGTCAATGCGAGCCTGACGGTTCTCTTCCGTCACGCCCTGCACAGAGAACCACTGGCGTCCGTTTGGACCGCATGGCTCTACGCCACCGATGCTGACAATCAATGCCTCCGGAAAAACGGGCGCAAACCAGCTGCCAATCTGACCCATATTGACGGCATTATCGCCAACGCCATGAAACAGAAGCAGTAACTGTTTAGCCGGTTTGTCAGGGCTTTGAACAACAAAATGGTCGTGTTTCATGGTGGTCTCCTTAATAGATGACCTGGATTCTACGCCTCCCGACGTGAATGACCATGCCACTTTACTGAAGAAGTCATTGAAAAAATTGCCATTGCAAAATGTCTTCTTTCAACTGCTGACTACGAAGATAATCAAGACTTTCAATCGCTTGCGCGGTTTCATTTCGCAACGTTGCCAGCAACGCTTTTCGCCCGACGTCTTCCGTTTTTCCGTCCATTTTCCCCCGCAGGGCCGGGAGCGGTATATCAACGGTGAGCAACAGCCGCGTCAGCGCGGCAACCGAGGTTGAAAACGCCCGATGCGCAAACGCAAACCCCGCCAGCTCCAGCCAGTCGTCATTATTAAGGGTAGCTTCCCAGCCGTCTTCCACGGGGATCTTTTCACCGTTCCAGGCAGACAGGACGCGCATATCCCGGCACAAGCGCTGATGTTCCTGAGCGCACAGCCGACGCCCTGCCTCGCTCAGAGGCAGCAGCGCCATCGCCGTGTAGCAGCCGCTGCTGGCTTCACGATGGCTGCCCATCCGCACCAGCACAAACCCACATTGCTGCCAGAAACGCCACAGCTCATCGGTATAACCAAAGCTCACCGACAGATAATCTTCACCGCTGGCGCCGCGAACAAGCGCCTGGCCAATCCCTTCCCGCTGACGGTGAGGATGGACGGCAATGCGGGTCACCCGTCGTCCTCTGAGCGTCGCCGCCAGCGGAGAGCCGCCGTGCGCCGCCAGAGACTGCGCCACCAGGTTACCGCGCGGACGCCGGTACCCTGCCCAAACGGCGCGGCTAAGCTCAGGTGAGAGCCCGCCCTCCTCCACCAGCCAGAGCGCCCCGGCGATAACGGGATTCGTCTCGGCAACGGAAAACTGCTGCCCGGGCGCGTCCATCATGCGGCGTAAATCCAGCGGCGAGGTGCGATAATGCGCCGCGCAGAGGAGCTCGTATACGCTCGCTGCAAGCGCCGGGCGGCTTTCCCATGCCGTCGGCGTCAAAGACGTTAAACGCACCTCCCCTTCCGGACGTCGGTCGATCAGCGTATCGTCAAACAGCAGCGCGCTGGCGACGACCCGCTCAAGCGGGCAGCCCGCCGCCCAGCGTACCGGTGTAGATAAGCTGTAGCGCTGCAGCCCGGTAAACCGACCGCAGAATTTAAGCAGGAACCCCCGGCCCGTCCCTTCATAGCCCTGCACCGTGGTGGTCAACAACACGCGAGGGAAACGGGCAACCAGCTTTTCCAGCAGAGGTCCAGGGATAGCAGCAGCTTCATCGACAATCAGCCAGTCGGCCTGGCGTGAAGAGGCAAGCAGCGCGTCCGGGGCCATAAAATGAAAACGATCTCCGGCAAAGCGGGCGATGATATCCGTCGCCCCCTTCGACGGCGCGGTAACCACGGCGCTGCCCGCAATGCGGTTCAGCAGCATGCCCGCCAGGGCTGATTTTCCGCGCCCGCGCGCGGCGGTGACGGCCACGATGCCCTCCGCCATCCCCTGCAGCACATCCAGGATCTCAGCCTGCTCGCGCTGCGGAGCGCCGCTGGCAGGCTGCCAGTCTGGCGCGTCGGGTAAAGGCGGAAGGGATAACGCGCAGCCCTGAAGCCAGACAATCGCGTCGGGATCGGCGGCAATCGTCCGGCAGAAATGGTGGACAAAATGCGGCGTGGCTATCGCTTCGGCGCTGTCGCTCCAGCGCAGTGAATCGCTGTCTGGCAACTCAGCCCACGTGTCGAGCGGCGGAACCCGCAGCACAAGAAGGCTTCCGGCGTTGAGCGTTCCGCTCAGGGCGGCAAATGCGGCGACATCAAACCCGGCGCTGGCGTCAAAAACGGCATGCCGGAACTCGCGTCCCAGCAGGCCGCTGATGGCTTTTGAAGGATGTTCGTCAAACCAAACCCAGTCTCCGGGCAAGGCGTCACGCAGGGCAAGCGCCTGGGTTAACGTCCACTGCGCCTCACCGCTGAGCACCACCAACCGACGATGGCCGGTGCGCTCAAGCTCGCTTATCAGCTGTTCAAACGCCAGCATTACATCGCTTTGCCGAAGGTATTACACTGCGCCGGATCGCCGCTGTCGAAGCCGCGTTTGAACCAGCTATAGCGCTGCTGTGAAGTACCGTGAGTGAAGCTGTCCGGCACGACGCGCCCCTGGCTTTGCTGCTGAAGACGGTCGTCACCGATAGCCTGAGCGGCATTTAACGCCTCCTCAAGATCGCCGGATTCAAGCACGCCCTGCTGCTGCATGCTGTGGCCCCAGACGCCCGCGAAGCAGTCCGCCTGCAGCTCCATTTTAACGGAAAGGCGGTTCACGTCAGCCTGAGACGCATTTTGCTGAAGCTGGCGCACTTTGGGCTCAATCCCCAGCAGCTTTTGCACGTGATGGCCGACTTCATGCGCGATCACGTAGCCCTGGGCGAAATCACCGTCAGCGCCAAGCTTGCGTTTCATGTCATCGTAAAAAGAGAGATCGATATAGACGGTGCCGTCTGCCGGGCAGTAGAACGGCCCCATCACAGATTGCCCGGTACCGCATCCGGTGCGGGTTGCCCCCCGGTACATCACCAGCTTCGGCTGCTGGTAGGTACGCCCCATCTTTTCGAACAGCTGACTCCAGGTGTCTTCTGTTGTGGCGAGAATAACGGAGGTAAATTTGGCCGCTTCATCTTCATTCGGGCTGATGGAGCGCTGAGAATGCTGCTGCTGTTGCAGCGGCTGACCGGTCATTAAACCAGTGAGATCGACGCCGTAATACCCCGCAACCAGCACGACAATCAGCAGGATTATCCCGCCCTTGCCGCTGGGTAACCGGAAGCCGGGTCCTCCCATTGAAGGACCGCCGCCGCCATCACCGCGTCTGTCTTCTACATTGTCACTTTCACGACGCCCTTGCCAGCGCATAACCACCTCGAACTATTCCATTTATAATAGCTATGATCGTAGGCGGTTAACGGCAAGATTACCATAGGAAACAAGGGTAAGACGCCAAAGGATGGGAACATCCTTTGGCAAGTGAGGGAGTTAGTCGAGCTTAACGCCTAAACGGTGAGCAACCGCTTCGTACGCTTCAATCAGGCCACCCAGGCTCTGACGGAAACGGTCTTTGTCCATTTTATCCAGGGTTTCTTTGTCCCACAGGCGGCTACCGTCCGGTGAGAACTCATCGCCCAGCACCACTTCGCCTTTGAACAGACCAAACTCCAGCTTGAAGTCGACGAGGATCAGGCCCGCGTCATCAAACAGTTTTTTCAGCACGTCGTTGGCTTTGTAGGTCAGCTCTTTCATGCGCGCCAGGTTCTCCTGGTTCACCCAGCCGAAGGTTTCGCAGTAGGATTCGTTGACCATCGGGTCGTGCATCGCATCGTTTTTCAGGAACAGGTCGAACAGCGGTGGGTTCAGTTCGATACCTTCTTCAATGCCCAGACGCTTCACCAGGGAGCCCGCCGCACGGTTACGAATAACGCACTCAACCGGAACCATATCCAGTTTTTTCACCAGACATTCCGTATCGGACAGCAACGCTTCCATCTGGGTCGGTATGCCCGCTTCGGCCAGTTTGGTCATAATGAAGTGGTTGAACTTGTTGTTCACCATGCCTTTACGATCGAACTGCTCAATGCGTGCACCATCCCCTGCTGACGTATCATTGCGGAACTCGAGCACCAACAGATCCGGGTTTTCCGTGCTGTATACGGTCTTCGCTTTGCCACGATACAACTCAGCTTGCTTCTGCATCTTCATTACTCCTGGTGTGATGATTTGTGTTCAAAACTGGGGATATTATGCCACGCACACGTTTGCGTGGCACTAAAATAAAAAGGGCTGGATTCACCAGCCCTCGTATTTATTTGCTGAATGCTGCCTGGAAGACAGCGACCAGCGCATCGTTCTGCGACTGGGTCAGCGTGTGACCTTTAGGATCGATAAACTGCAGACTGCTGCGGTTATCAAGGTCGCCTACCTGAATCTTGTAGTCACCGGAGGCAAGCTGAGGATCTTTCGCGCCCAGTTCCTGCCATGCGCTGTCGGAGAGCGGCTTATACGTTGCCGTCATGCTGCCGGTTGAACGCGTGCTGTCGGTCACTTTCATGCCCACTTTTTCCAGCGTCGCTGGCAGACGCTGCCAGGTCTGGTTAAACGGTGCACGCACCACCAGCATTGGCAGGCCGGTATCATCCGCACCGCTTTGTACATCGAAGGTCGCGCCGTTGCGGCTCTGCGCTGCGTTGGCGGCATCGGTAGCGGTCTTATCCAGACCTGCGGCAATGACGTTCAGCATTTCGGTGCTGTAACGCTGCAGGGACGCGGCATCCGCAACCGGTTTACCCGCCTGCTCCAGGTTCAACAGCTTAACGTTAACCGCCTGCTGGTAACCCTGTGGTTTAACGGAGACTTGATAACGACCGCGGTACTGCTGGTCTTCATCCAGACGGTTCCATTCGATCCAGTCGGTGGTTAACGTCTGGCTGGCGTCATCGCGTTTATCGATGGTGTAGTTCTTCGACTGAATGACGCTGACAACCTGCGGCCACAGCGTGCTACCGCGCGCGCTCTCAACCATCAGAGACGCCGTATCACCGGTGAACTGGGTACGCGCCCCGCTGACCAGCGCCAGAGGCTGTGCTGGCGGACGAATATCAAGCGCTTTACCGACCGGGCCGCTGCCGTTGGTCACGGGAATATTATAATCGCCGTTCTGAATCGGCAGGATCATACCAGCCGGTGCGTGAAGTTCAGCAAGCGGGGTCGCATCCAGATAGGATTCATCACCGCTCACCTGGCGCTTGTAGCGCGAGTCTGAACTACAGGCAGCGAGCAGCATAACAAGCGAAACACTCGCAACCTTCGCCAGGCGCGACTTCTGTACTGAATAAGCCATCAAATCTCCCTAAACTCTACAGCAAACCGGCATGCTTCAGCGCCGCCCTGACGATGTCACGACCGTGGTCGGTAATCGGTGTCATTGGCAGACGCAGCGTATCGGTTGCTACAAGTCCCAACTCCTTACATGCCCATTTCACTGGGATCGGATTGGGTTCGACAAATAATTTATTGTGCAGCGGCATCAGACGCTGATTAATGACGCGCGCTTCATCAAAGTGACCGGCTGCGGCCAGTTTGCACATTTCAGCCATATCGCGCGCCGCAACGTTTGACGTTACGGAGATCACGCCATGGCCACCGAGCTGCATAAAGTCCAGCGCGGTCGCATCATCACCACTCAACAGGATAAAGTCGTCTGAAACCAGCTCTTTGATCTGATGAACGCGGCTTAAGTTCCCTGTCGCCTCTTTAATACCGATAATATTTTTTACTTCCGAGAGACGACCAACGGTTTCCGGCAGCATATCGCAACCGGTACGGGACGGCACATTATACAGAATTTGTGGCAAGTCAGTATGTTCAGCGATGGCTTTGAAGTGCTGGAACAAACCTTCCTGAGTAGGACGGTTGTAATAAGGGGTCACCGTCAGACAGCCAACAATGCCGCTGTCGTTAAAACGTTTGGTCAGGCTGATCGCTTCTGCGGTTGCATTCGCGCCTGTGCCCGCGATAACCGGAATACGTCCGTCAGCCAGTTCCAGGGTCAGCATAACCACATCGCCGTGCTCGTCGTGGCTCAGCGTTGCGGATTCACCGGTAGTCCCTACCGAAACGATCGCCGAGGTTCCGTTGGCGACATGGTAATCAATGAGCTTCTTCATGCTTGACCGGCAGACGTTACCTTTTTCATCCATCGGTGTTACAAGCGCGACAATACTTCCCGTGAACATGAGCCATCCTCTGTGCGAACAAGAGCCTCAATGTTACGTTTGGAACTGTAATAAAAGCAAGCGACCTGAGGCTCTCAGGCGGTTGTATGCATGTTTTTTTTATGCTTTCCTTAGGAAGACTTAACCATGCAAAGGAAGAACAGGTTTGACAACCTCATCACAACATTACCTGGTTATCACTGCGCTGGGTGCCGACAGGCCGGGTATCGTGAACACCATCACCCGCCACGTAAGCAGCTGCGGCTGTAATATCGAAGACAGCCGTCTGGCGATGCTTGGCGAAGAGTTCACATTTATTATGTTGCTTTCCGGGACATGGAACGCCATTACGTTGATTGAATCGACCCTGCCGCTGAAGGGGGCCGAACTGGATTTGCTGATTGTCATGAAGCGCACCACTGCGCGTCCGCGTCCGGCACTGCCTTCTACCGTCTGGGTGCAGGTTGAAGTGCCTGATTCACCGCATCTGATTGAGCGTTTCACCGCGCTTTTTGACAATCATCAGATGAATATTGCCGAACTGGTTTCCCGTACGCAGACAAGCGATGACCATGGTCTTCCGGTGCTGTTTATTCAAATTACCGCGCACAGCCCTGCCTCACAGGATGCGTCAAATATCGAGCAAGCGTTCAAAGCCCTCTGTACAGAATTAAACGCGCAGGGCAGTATAAGCGTCGTCAATTATTCGCAGCACGAACAGGATGGAGTTGAGTAATGAACCCACTGAAAGCCGGTGACATCGCACCGAAATTTAGCTTACCGGATCAAGACGGCGAGCAAGTAAATTTGACCGACTTCCAGGGACAGCGTGTTCTGGTCTATTTCTACCCGAAAGCCATGACCCCCGGCTGCACCGTACAGGCCTGCGGCTTACGCGACAACATGGACGAGTTGAAAAAAGTCGGCGTGGAAGTGCTGGGTATCAGCACGGATAAACCAGAAAAGCTGTCACGATTTGCTGAAAAAGAGTTGCTGAACTTCACGCTGCTTTCCGATGAAGATCATCAGGTGTGCGAGCAGTTCGGCGTCTGGGGCGAAAAGACGTTTATGGGTAAAACCTACGACGGTATTCACCGCATCAGCTTCCTGATTGACGCTGACGGTAAAGTTGAACATGTGTTTGACGACTTCAAAACCAGCAACCACCACGACGTGGTGTTGAACTGGCTGAAAGCAAGCGCCTGATAAACAGCAAAACGGCAACCCAGGTTGCCGTTTTTCGTGTTTTCCCCAGAGGGTCGGAGTGAGGGCATCAGGCCTCATAAAACCTACTTCTCTTCCACCGCCGGCACATCCGGCCATGCGTGGACCACGGCCTTAATCAGCGTCGCCAGCGGAATCGCAAAGAACACGCCCCAGAATCCCCACAGCCCGCCGAAAATCACCACCGATAAGATAATCACCAGCGGATGCAGGTTCACCGCTTCAGAGAACAGCACCGGTACCAGCAGGTTACCGTCCAGGCCCTGAATAATCAGGTACACCGCAAAGCAGCTCCAGAACTCTGTCCCCAGCCCAAACTGGAACAGCGCGACGCCAACAACAGGAATGGTCACCACAAACGCGCCAATGTAGGGGATCAAAACCGAAAATCCGACCAGCACCGCCAGCAGCAGCGAGTAGTTCAGGCCGAAAATCAGGAAGCCAATCCAGGTAGCTACCCCCACGACAATCATCTCCAGCACCTTGCCGCGAATGTAGTTGGTGATCTGCTGGTTCATCTCTTCCCAGACCTGCCCTGCCAGCCCGCGGTTGCGCGGCAGAATACGGCGCACGGCGTTGAGCATCTGATCTTTATCTTTCACCAGGAAGAAGACCATCAGCGGCACGAGCACAAGGTAAACCGCCAGCGTGAGCAGCCCGACCAGCGAGGCCAGAGAGTACTTCACCACCGAATCGCCCATCGTCATGATGCGGGCGCGCATATTTTCGGCCATCGCGTCGATAATCCCGGCATCCATCAGGGCCGGGTAACGGCGCGGCAGCGTGGCGGCAAAATCAGAGAGTTTATTCAACATGCCGGGCATATCGCGGATCAGGTTAATTCCCTGCTGCCAGGCGACCGGCATCACCACAAAGGCCATCAACAGCAGGATGCCGACAAACAGCACCAGCACGATGCTTGTCGCCCAGCGGCGGGAACAGCCGATATGTTCCAGGCGCGCCGTCGGCCACTCCAGCAGGTACGCCAGCACGATCGCCACCAGCAGGGGAGCGAGAAGACCGCTGAAGAAGAACAGAATACCGAACCCGGCAACCAGAATAACCAACAAAGCAATGGCTTCCGGGTCGCTGAACCGACGCCGGTACCACTGCATTAACATTTCGAGCATACAACCCTTCCCTGAATCGAATGGCGGGAGTGAGACGATGAATTGTATCTAACTGTCACAAAAAAGACTTTCGCTTTTTGTATCCCGATCGTAATCCGCAAAAGCCTGATGAATGGGATTTTCTTCATGCTGTAACACGGCTACACTCGCAGAGCAGCAGAGAGGAACGTTATGCCGGTTCATCGGTCAAATTAGCACATCCAACATACAGGACAGTGGTTATGTTCAGGCAGTTGAGAAAAACACTGGTTGCAACACTGATTGCCGCGGTGACGGTCGGTCAGGTGTTGCCCGCTTTTGCTGACTCGTCCGATTCATTGCCGGACATGGGCACCACAGCAGGAAGCACGCTCTCTATTGGGCAAGAGATGCAAATGGGGGATTACTATGTTCGCCAGCTGCGCGGCAGCGCCCCGCTGATTAACGACCCTTTGCTGGTACAGTACATTAACGGGCTGGGGATGCGCCTGGTTTCGCACGCTGACTCGGTAAAAACCCCCTTCCACTTCTATTTAATCAATAATGACGAAATCAACGCCTTCGCCTTCTTTGGCGGTAACGTGGTGCTGCATTCGGCGTTATTCCGTTATTCCGACAATGAAAGCCAGCTGGCCTCGGTAATGGCGCACGAAATTTCGCACGTCACACAGCGTCACCTGGCGCGTGCGATGGAAGACCAGAAACGTAACGCTCCCCTCACCTGGGTGGGCGCGCTGGGCTCTATTCTGCTGGCGATGGCCAGCCCGCAGGCCGGGATGGCGGCTCTGACCGGTACGCTGGCGGGAACGCGCCAGGGGATGATCAGCTTTACCCAGCAAAACGAACAGGAAGCGGACCGCATCGGGATTCAGGTGCTGCAGCGTTCGGGCTTTGACCCGCAGGCCATGCCGAGTTTCCTGGAAAAACTGCTCGATCAGGCGCGTTACTCTTCCCGTCCGCCGGAAATTCTGCTGACGCACCCGCTGCCGGAAAGCCGCCTGTCGGACGCGCGTAACCGTGCAAACCAGATGCGTCCGGTGGTGGTCCAGTCTTCGCAGGATTTCTACATGGCGAAAGTGAGAACGCTTGGAATGTACAATTCCGGGCGTAACCAGCTCACCAGCGACCTGCTGGATACCCTGGCGAAAGGCAACGTGCGTGAGAAAAACGCCGCGCAGTATGGTCAGGCGCTCCAGGCGATGGAAGCCAGCAAATACGACGAGGCGCGTAAAGCGCTGCAACCGCTCCTGGCCGCCGACCCGAACAACCCGTGGTATCTCGATCTCTCGACGGATATCGATCTGGGCCAGAAGAAAACGGCCGATGCGATTAACCGTCTGAAAGGGGCGAAAGACGTCCGTACCAACCCGGTGCTGCAGCTTAACCTGGCGAACGCTTACTTACAGGGCGGCCAGCCTGGCGAAGCGGCGACCATTCTGAACCGCTACACCTTTAATAATAAAGACGATCAAAACGGCTGGGATCTGCTCGCTCAGGCGCAAGCGCAGCTTGGCAATCGCGATCAGGAGCTGGCGGCGCGTGCCGAAGGTTTTGCCCTGGTGGGCCGCCTCGATCAGGCGATTTCCGCGCTCAGCAGCGCCAGCTCGCAGGTCAAGCTCGGCAGCCTACAGCAGGCCCGTTACGACGCGCGTATCGATCAGCTGCGCGGCCTGCAGCAGCGCTTTAAGCCGTACGAGAAGATGTAATAAAGGAGAATTCACGTCATGACAGACGCCGTAAAAATTTATCACAACCCTCGCTGCTCCAAGAGCCGCGACACCCTGAGCCTGCTGAAGTCTAACGGCGTTGAGCCGGAAGTGGTGCTGTACCTCGACACCCCACCTGACGCGCAAACTCTCCGCCAGCTGCTGCACATGCTGGGAATGGGCAGTGCAAGAGAGCTGATGCGCCAGAAAGAAGATCTGTATAAGTCGCTTAACCTGGATGACAGCCGTCTCACCGAGGCTGAGCTGATCCAGGCAATGGTTGAAAATCCAAAGCTGATTGAGCGCCCGATTGTGGTGGCGAACGGCCAGGCGCGCATTGGACGCCCGCCGGAAGACGTGCTCGAGATCCTCTAGTCCTTATGCCGCAGCGCTTCCAGAAAGGCCTGCGGCGTACTCTCTCCCAGCTTTTTCTGCGCTTTTCCGCGGTTGTAAATTTCGCACAGCTGGATCAACAGCTCGCCTGCCGGTTCACTGTTCAGACGTGGGATGATTTCACATAGCGGCAGATCAACCTGAACGGCGCGGTACTGCTGCGGATGCACCGTTACGGTGGTATTGCGTTTTTCAAGCTTCACCTCGAAACCAAAAGTCTCAACAGATTGAATAACAGCCGGACAGGCTTCCAGCGCGTCGTTCGCCCAGCGGGTCAGCAGCTGCGGAGAAATGCCCGCGTACAGCCGGGCGTAGCACCAGCCGCTCACGGGTTCACGCGCCCAGAGCAGATGCTGTTCTCCGCCATCGTCCATATGCAGCGACAGAGGCTGATAATGTAAAAGGAGTTTTTGCGGCACGATACCTGCCTTCAGCGCCTTTTTTCCCTGCAACGTCGTGGCCTTCTGCTTTATCGAAGCCGGTTTGAGGTAGCGGTTCAGGGTCGCGCGGGACACGGCGATCCCGAGTCCGCTATTGACCATCTGCAGCAGTTCGTCCAGCGGGGCGCCAGTGATATCCCGCAGGGCATTGACCAGCGCAACTTGTTCCTGTCTCAATGCTTTGTGTATCACTTTTGGCGTCGTGTGGTTATCCGAAACCTGCTCGCGGTTGCGCCAGCGCCTGACGGTAGTGACCGAAATGCCCAGCTCGGTAGCCAGCTCCCTGTCGCTTTTATCTGACTGCTGAAGATAGCGACGGATGCGCGGCGTCGTGGTGGCATTAGCATGCAGTTTAATTTCCATCGCAGGATCCTCAGAACCAATCTTATGAGATTTATACTACACCAGCGATTGCTTTGTGACCGATTTCACCTTTCGCTCGCCACGCTTCACTGATAATCCTCAGACATAACATAAACCACCCCCTCAATCTTGTACGGAGTTCACAATGAACAATGTTCTGGGATTTCTTGAAGCAAAACTGATGCCGCTGGCGGCCAAAACGGCCCAGCAGCGTCATCTCGGGGCCATTCGCGGCGCTTACGTGTCCTTCATGCCGTTTATCATCGTCGGCTCTATTCTGCTGGTGATTTCGTCGTTCCCGAATCAAGCCTACCAGCAGTTTATGTCTCAGGCCTTTGGTGAGAGCTGGAGCGCCATTATTGAAATCCCCTTCAACGCGGTGTTCTCCACCATGTCGCTGTTCATCAGCTTCCTGGTCGCCTTCCGCCTGGCGGAACACTACGGTGAAGACCGCATCTCCTGCGGTATCCTGGCGCTGGTCGCCTTTCTCATCCTGACGCCTTTTATCAAAGTGGCGGAAAGCGGCGGTATTACCGTCATTCCGGTGGAGTGGATTGGCAGCAAAGGGCTGTTCGTAGCGATGATCGGTTCCCTGCTGTGGACGGAGCTGTTCTGCTGGCTCAAGCGCAAAAAGCTGGTGATCAAAATGCCGGACGGCGTGCCTCCGGCGGTGCAGGAGTCGTTCGCCGCGCTGATCCCTGCCCTGCTGGTGATGATTCTGGTACTGGGTATCCGCATCGTGTTTGAAAACACCCACTACAACACCATCCACCAGTTTATTTACGAAGTGGTTGCCACGCCGGTGCGCCACTACGGCACCTCTTACTTTGGCGCGCTGATGACGGTGTTCAGCATCACCATTCTGTGGTCAGTGGGCATTAACTCCGGCTCGATGATCAACGGCATCATTCGCCCGCTGTGGATGGAGAACCAGACCGACAACATCGCCGCGATTCAGGCAGGCACGACGCCGCCGCACATTATCACCGAACAGTTTTTTGACATGATCTGGATGGGCGGCGCGGGAGCCACGCTGTCGCTGGTGATTGCGATGCTGATTTTCGCCCGCAGCAAAAACATGCGTGAAGTGGCGCGCCTCGGCGCCGGGGCATCGGTGTTTAACATCAACGAACCGATCCTGTTTGGCCTGCCGGTGATCATGAACCCGATCATGCTCATCCCGTTCAACCTGGTGCCGCTGGTGCTGGTCACCGTGCAGTATGCGGCGATGAAGATTGGCGCGGTTGCCGTCACCACCGGGGTGTTTATTCCCTGGACGCTGCCGCCGGTTATCAGCGGCTTTATCGTTACCGGACACCTGAGCGGCAGCGTCATGCAGCTTATCAACCTGCTGATTGGCGCCATGCTGTACCTGCCTTTTATGCGTATCGTGGACAAACAGTACCGCGCGGCGGAAATGGCCACCGTTACGCAAACCGACACCACCCTTGCAAAACAGGAGTAAAGCATGTGGGGAATTATCGCGACCTGGAGAATGGCGCTTGAAAGCGTTACGGAGTCTGCGTCTGCGCTGGCTGCGGGAAAACCGGTCTCTGCGGCAGTGGTGGATGCCGTCGCCGCCGTCGAAGACTTTCCGTTTTATAAATCCGTCGGCTACGGCGGGCTGCCCACCGAAAATGGCGAAGTGGAGCTGGACGCCGCCTACATGGACGGCGATACGCTGGCGTTTGGCGCCGTGGGCAACCTGGTGGATATCGCCAACCCGGTGCGCGTGGCGCAGGCGCTTAGCCGCCAGCGCTACAACAGCCTGCTGGTCGGCCAGGGCGCGCGGGAATGGGCGCTGAGCCAGGGCTTTGCCGACAAAACTATGCTCACTGACCGCGCCATGCAGCACTACCGCAAACGCTGCCGCGAGACGCTGGATAAGGGCTTAAGCCCTTACGACGGGCATGACACCGTCGGCGTTATCGGCCTCGATAAACAGGGGTCAATGAGCGTCGCTACCTCCACCAGCGGCCTGTTCATGAAAAAGCGCGGCCGACTCGGGGATTCGCCCATTATTGGTTCCGGCTTTTACTGCGACAGTGAAACCGGCGCGGCCACCGCCACGGGCGTCGGTGAAGATCTGATGAAAGGCTGCACCAGCTACGAAATCGTCCGCCGCATGGCGCAGGGTATGACGCCGCAGCAGGCGGCGGATTCGGTGGTGCTCGAACTGGAGGACAAGCTGATGTCGCGCTTTGGCCGCGCGGGCGATCTCTCCGTGGTGTGCATGAACAACAGGGGCGAATTTGGTGCCGCTACCAACATCAAAACCTTTTCGTTCGTGGTGGCGACGGCTCGCCAGCCCCTCACCGTTTTTCGTACCGAACGCCTGCGGGAGAAAACGCATTATCACGCGGTAGACGATGCGTGGATGCAGGCCTATGCCGCGCGGATCCGCGCGCCGATTGAGGAGTCATGATGATTACTTATCAGTTTATCACCGCGCTTTCTGACGCGGCTCCGCAAAGCCATTTGATTGCGTCCGCCTCCTGTACGTATTTGCCCGAAACGGCGCTTGTCGCGGAAATGCGCCAGTCTGCCGGCCTCGCTGACACCCGCTTTGGCTGCGCCCCGTTTGCCCGGATCACCCTGCTGCCGGGTGCCCTCTGGCAGGATAGCCTGACCGAAGGATTACTGAAGGCGCTGCGTCCGCTGCTGGCCTCGCCCGCCAGCCCCGAGCTGATACTGGACGTTACCGATATCGACGATGTGGTGCTGGCGCAGGTGCTGCGTTTTCTCTTTAATCAGGCGCACAGGCTAAGCGACCTGAAGCTGAAGCAAACGGATGAATCGCCGGTGCGCCTTACGCACATCACCGCCCTCTGCCTGCCGGAACAGCAGGCAAAACTGGAGGGGATCTTCCGCCAGCAGCAGGCCATCGCCCACGGCATGGTTGCGGCGCGACGTCTGGCGGATATCCCGTCCGACCGATGCACGCCGCAGTTTGTGGTGGAAGAGGCGCAAAGGCTCTGTGCCGCCTTCCCCGCCCTGCGCTGCGAAGCGCTGAACGAAAAGGCTATTGCTGAGCAGGGTCTGGGGCTGCTGCACGCCGTTGGCAAAGGGGCGACCTGTCCGCCGCGCCTGCTGGCTCTTCATTATGACGGCGTCAACGACGGCCCGGTGCGCTGCTATGTGGGTAAAGGCATTACCTTCGATACCGGCGGCCTGTGGCTGAAGGAAGGCGCGGGCATGTACACCATGAAATACGACATGTGCGGTGCGGCTAACGTGCTGGGCCTGATGCTGACCGTGGCAGAACTGGCGCTGCCCGTGCGCATCATGGGCGTGCTGGCGCTGGCGGAAAACGCCATCGGCCCGGACGCCATGCAGCCCGGCACGGTGGCGACGGCCTGCAACGGCACCACGGTTGAAATCAACAACACCGATGCCGAAGGCCGACTGGTGCTGGCGGATGCCATCGCCTGGGCCAGCCTTCGTCATCCGCAGGCGCACTATATCATTGATATGGCCACCTTAACCGGCGCGGTCGTGAAGGCGCTGGGGTATGAGCTGAGCGGGCTGATGACGCAGGATGAGCCGCTGCGCGCGGCGTTGACGCTGGCGGGCAAACGAAGCGGCGATGAAGTGTGGTCCCTGCCGCTGGATGCGCGGCTGAAAAAACAGACCGACAGCGCCATCGCCGATCTGTGCAACACGCCGACCAACAATGCGGCAATCAGTGCGTCGGCGGCGTGGCTGCTGCACCACTTCTGCCCACCGACCATTCCGTGGGCGCATCTGGATATTAGCGGTACGGCGCTATGGCGAGAGAGCGGCAGGAGCGTGGCGTCGGGAAGACCTATTCCACTTTTGGTTGAGCACCTGCTGGGAGATATTTAGCCGCCACCCGGCACAACTACAGCTTGAGAATATCTTTCACAAACGGAATGGTCAGCTTGCGCTGGGCGGTAATGGAGGCGCGATCGAGCTGATCGAGCGTGTCAAACAGCGTGCGCATTTCGCGATCCAGACGCTTGAGCAGGAAACGCCCAACGTCCTCCGGCAGCTCAAACCCGCGCTGCTTTGCGCGCAGCTGTAACGCCTGAAGCTTATCTTCATCCGACAGCGGCTGGAGCTTATAGATTTGCCCCCAGTCCAGACGAGACGCCAGGTCCGGCAGCCCCAGATTCAGCTGACGCGGTGGACGATCGCCGGTGATCAGCAGTCGGGTTTTACCCGATTCCAGAATGCGGTTGTAGAGGTTAAAGATCGCCATTTCCCACGGCTCGTCCCCCGCCACGCATTCGATATTATCGATGCAGACCAGCGAGAGATGTTCCATTCCCTCCAGCACCTCAGGCACGAACCATGTGCGTTTATCCAGCGGCACGTAGCCTACCGCATCACCGCGCGCCGAAAGCTCCGCGCAGGCGGCATGCAGCAGATGGCTGCGCCCCGCGCCTTCGCGTGACCAGATATAGATGTATCCGCTGTGATCCTGGCGCAGCACGTTTTGCAGTGCAGCCAGTAAAGAGGGGTTATCACCCGGCCAGAAACTCGCAAAAGTTTCGTCGTCAGGGAGATAGAGTGGCAGAGAGAGCTGTGCCGGTCCGTTCAGAAATACCTCAACCAGAGATCCTACGTAAAATCGGAATGGAGTTTAACACGGAACCTGCAAGGAGAGAACCGGGCGATCCCTCGCCCGACTTTTCGATCAATGTGGCGCTTTTTCGCTTTCGTCCGCGTCCAGAATTTCTTCTTCCGGGCGGATGACCGAGATCAGCTTGAAGATCAGGCTCAGGCCCACGCCGACGATGGTCGCCAGCGCCATGCCCTTCAGCTCGGCCGCACCAATGTGCACCTTCGCGCCGCTCACGCCGATGATCAGGATAACGGAGGTCAGGATCAGGTTTTGCGCCTTGCTGTAATCCACTTTGGATTCAATCAGCACGCGAATACCGGAGGCGCCGATCACGCCGTACAGCAGCAGAGAAACGCCGCCCATTACCGGCACCGGAATGATCTGAATCGCTGCCGCCAGTTTACCGACGCAGGAGAGCAGAATGGCGATAATCGCCGCGCCGCCGATAACCCAGGTACTGTAGACGCGGGTAATCGCCATCACGCCGATGTTCTCACCGTAGGTGGTGTTTGGCGTCGAGCCAAAGAAACCGGAAATGATGGTGGAGAAACCGTTCGCAAACATGGAGCGGTGCAGGCCCGGGTCGCGGATTAAATCGCGCTTAACGATGTTCGCCGTCACCACCAGGTGGCCGACGTGCTCCGCAATCACCACCAGCGCCGCGGGCAGAATGGTGAAAATAGCAAACCATTCAAAGCGCGGCGTATAGAAGGTTGGCAGGGCGAACCAGTGGGCCTGAGCAATCGGGGTGGTGTCCACCACGCCCATCGCGAAGGAGAGCGCATAGCCCGCCAGCACGCCGATCAGGATCGGGATAATCGCCATAAAGCCGCGGAACAGCACGGAGCCAAACACCGTTACGCCCAGCGTTACCAGCGAGATGATAATGGTTTTGGAATCCGGTGACTGACCGTCAGCAGGCAGCAGACCGGCCATATTCGCCGCCACGCCCGCCAGCTCAAGACCGATGACCGCAACGATCGCGCCCATCGCTGCAGGCGGGAACATCACGTCCAGCCAGCCGGTACCGGCTTTCTTCACAATGAAGGACACCACGCAGAACAGGACGCCACACATGATAAAGCCGCCCAGCGCGACTTCATAACCCAGCGGCAGCAACAGTAACACCGGCGAGATAAAGGCGAAGCTCGACCCGAGATACGCCGGGATTTTGCCTTTACAGATAAAGAGGTACAGCAGCGTACCGATGCCGTTGAACAGCAGCACGGTGGCCGGGTTAATGTGGAACAGGATTGGCACCAGCACGGTTGCGCCAAACATGGCGAACAGGTGCTGCAAACTAAGCGGGATAGTCTGTAAAAGCGGCGGTCTTTCACTCACCCCGATAGCACGGCGCGTCATAGTGTTTTCCTCTGTGTAGTATTGTTGGTGTTTTATTCAAAAAAAAGCCGACTATCAAAGTCGGCTTATTTATCGTTATTCGATTATTTCGTACCAAAGATCTTATCGCCGGCATCGCCGAGACCCGGGATGATGTACCCGTGCTCGTTCAGGCCCTGGTCGATAGAGGCGGTATACAGCTCAACGTCCGGGTGCGCTTTTTCCAGCGCAGCGATCCCTTCCGGAGCGGCAACCAGTACCAGTACCTTAATGCTGTTGCAGCCCGCGTTTTTCAGCAGGTCGATGGTAGCGATCATAGAGCCGCCGGTCGCGAGCATTGGGTCAACCACCAGCGCCATGCGCTCGTCGATGTTAGACACCAGCTTCTGGAAGTAAGGAACCGGCTCGAGGGTCTCTTCGTTACGGTAGATACCCACCACGCTGATACGCGCGCTTGGCACGTGCTCCAGCACGCCTTCCATCATGCCGAGACCGGCACGCAGGATTGGCACCACGGTAATTTTCTTACCTTTGATCTGCTCAACCTGCACCGGGCCGTTCCAGCCTTCGATGGTGACTTTTTCTGTTTCCAGATCAGAGGTCGCTTCGTAGGTCAGCAGGCTGCCGACTTCAGATGCCAGTTCGCGAAAACGCTTCGTGCTGATGTCATGCTCACGCATCAGGCCCAACTTGTGTTTAACGAGTGGGTGTTTCACTTCCACAATCTTCATTCTCTTTCTCCTCTGAGGTGGCGTCCGCAAAAAAATCGCGGGATTATACCGCTTTTTTCAGATTAGGCCATACCCATGTTGCTTGACAGGGATCAAGCAAAGACAAAAAAGCCGGAGACTGGGCTCCGGCTTTTTTGCGGGGTTCTGCCGGGTGGCGCTTAGAGCTGCTCTCCATTGCTGGCAATCACCTGCTTATACCAGTCGAACGATTTCTTCTTACTGCGGTTCAGCGTGCCGTTCCCTTCATTATCTTTATCGACAAAGATAAAGCCGTAGCGTTTTTTCATTTCGCCCGTACCGGCAGACACCAGGTCGATACAGCCCCACGGGGTGTAGCCCATCAGATCCACGCCATCTTCCACCACCGCTTTTTTCATCTCGCGGATGTGGGCGGCCAGATAATCAATACGGTACTGGTCGTTCACCGTGCCGTCGCTTTCCTGCACGTCGATCGCGCCAAAGCCGTTCTCAACGATAAACAGCGGCAGCTGATAGTGATCCCAGAACCAGTTCAGGGAGTAGCGGAGCCCGACCGGGTCAATCTGCCAGCCCCAGTCGGATTTCTGCACGTACGGGTTAGAGACCAGGCTTTTGCTTTCGTCGTAATCCAGCTGCGGGTTGTCCGCCGTCGCCTTGGTGGCGAAGGACATGTAGTAACTGAAGCCGATGTAATCGACGCAGCCCTGCGTCAGCGCGGCTTTATCTTCTTCGGTTATATCCAGCGCGAAGCCGCGACGTTCGAAGTAGTTGAGCAGGTGCTGCGGGTACTTGCCGCGCACGTGCACGTCGGTGAACCAGTAGCGGCGGTGCATGGCGTTCATCGCCATCATCATATCGTCCGGCGCGCAGGTCAGCGGGTAGATAGGACACATGGCAATCATGCAGCCAATCTGCAGCGATGGGTTAATCTCGCGCCCCGCCTTCACCGCCAGGGCGCTGGCCACGAGCTCGTAGTGCGCCGCCTGGAACATCACCGGTTCACGGTCTTCACCCGGCGCGTACTTCAGCCCGGAGTTCGTAAACGGCGCAAAGTCTTCGTGGAAGTTCGCCTGGTTGTTGATCTCGTTGAAGGTCATCCAGTACTTCACCTTATGCTGGTAGCGCTGGAACACCACTTTTGCAAAACGAACGAAGAAGTCGATCAGCTTACGGTTGCGCCAGCCGCCGTATTCGGTGACCAGATGGAAAGGCATCTCGAAGTGAGAAAGAGTGATAACCGGCTCGATGCCGTACTTCAGGCATTCGTCGAACAGATCGTCATAGAATTTCAGGCCAGCCTCGTTAGGCTCAAGCTCGTCGCCTTTCGGGAAGATCCGCGTCCAGGCAATAGAGGTGCGGAAGCATTTGAACCCCATCTCGGCAAAGAGTTTGATGTCTTCTTTATAGCGGTGGTAGAAATCGATGGCTTCATGGTTAGGGTAATTTTTCCCCTCCAGCACGCCGTTGGTGATTTCACGCGGCACGCCGTGCGCGCCCGCGGTCATGACGTCGGCGACGCTCACGCCCTTGCCGCCCTCTTTCCAGCCGCCTTCCAGCTGGTGCGCCGCAACGGCCCCGCCCCACAGAAAATCTGCTTTAAATCCTGACATTCGCTTTCCCTCATTCTGCGTTATTTTCTGCAAAAACAATTACAGAAACCGGTTTCAGTTCGATGATGTGCAAAGGGCATAGCTGTTGCAAGCAGTTCTCAGAAACCGGTTTCATTTTCGTGAACAGAGTCAAGTTTGGCTGCATTCACAAGGTACGCAGAAAAAAAGATCCCTACGTCCAGAATAGGCTCGCAAACGTTTGCCTGGACTGTTAGAATTGCGCCGATTTTTCTTACTAGCTATGCAATCGCGTGGGGATTTAAGCCGTGACCAACAAAACTTCTCTCAGCTACAAAGATGCCGGTGTTGATATTGACGCAGGTAATGCGCTGGTTGACCGAATCAAAGGTGTGGTGAAAAAAACCCGCCGCCCGGAAGTGATGGGTGGTCTGGGTGGATTCGGCGCACTGTGCGCGCTGCCGCAAAAATATCGTGAACCTGTTCTGGTCTCGGGTACTGACGGTGTAGGCACCAAACTGCGCCTGGCGATGGATTTAAAACGTCACGACACGATCGGTATCGATCTGGTCGCGATGTGCGTGAATGACCTGGTGGTTCAGGGCGCAGAGCCGCTGTTCTTCCTCGATTACTACGCGACCGGCAAACTGGACGTGGATACCGCTGCCAGCGTGATTAACGGTATCGCCGAAGGCTGTCTGCAGTCCGGCTGTGCGCTGGTCGGTGGTGAAACCGCAGAAATGCCGGGCATGTATCACGGCGAAGATTATGACGTCGCGGGCTTCTGCGTCGGCGTAGTAGAAAAATCAGAAATTATCGACGGCAGCAAAGTGGCCGATGGCGATGTGCTGATCGCGCTGGCTTCCAGCGGCCCGCACTCCAACGGCTACTCCCTGGTGCGTAAAATCCTCGAAGTGAGCGGTTGTGATCCGCTGACTACCGAGCTTGACGGTAAACCGCTGGCTGACCATCTGCTGGCGCCGACCCGCATCTACGTGAAAAACGTGCTTGAGCTTATCGAGAACGTCGAGGTTCACGCTATCGCTCACCTGACCGGCGGCGGCTTCTGGGAAAACATCCCGCGCGTCCTGCCGAACAACACCCAGGCGGTGATCGACGAATCCTCATGGCAGTGGCCAGCCGTGTTTAACTGGCTGCAGACCGCGGGTAACGTGAGCTCTCACGAAATGTACCGCACCTTTAACTGCGGCGTGGGCATGGTTATCGCCCTGCCGGCAAGCGAAGCGGATAAAGCGGTTAAGCTGCTGACTGAAAAAGGTGAAAACGCGTGGAAAATCGGTACGATTAAAGCTTCCGATTCCGAACAGCGTGTGGTCATTGAATGAAAAACATCGTGGTGCTCATTTCCGGCAACGGAAGCAATTTGCAGGCCATCATAGACGCCTGCAAGCAGAAGAAAATCAATGGCACCATTCGGGCAGTTTTCAGCAACAAGGCCGACGCGTTCGGCCTTGAGCGCGCGCGGGAAGCGAACATTCCCGCGCACGCGCTGGAAGCCAGCCAGTTCGCCGGGCGTGAAGCCTTTGACCGCGAGCTGGTGCATGAGATTGATGCCTACGCGCCGGACGTGGTCGTGCTGGCGGGCTATATGCGTATTCTGAGCCCGGCCTTCGTCGAACACTTCGCCGGTCGTCTGCTGAATATCCACCCTTCCCTGCTGCCAAAATATCCCGGCCTGCATACCCATCGTCAGGTTCTTGAAAACGGCGATGAGGAGCACGGTACCTCCGTGCATTTCGTTACCGACGAGCTGGACGGCGGTCCGGTGATCCTGCAGGCGAAAGTTCCGGTCTTTGACGGCGACAGCGAAGAAGACGTGACCGAACGCGTGCAGACCCAGGAACACGCCATTTACCCGCTGGTGGTCAGCTGGTTTGTCGACGGGCGTCTCGAGATGCGCGACGGCGCAGCCTGGCTGGACGGCGTGAAGTTACCCCCGCAGGGTTATGCGGCCGAAGAGTAGTTTGTTACGTCGGGTGGCGCTGCTGCGCTTACCCGACCTGTACATTGCATTACCGGATATCCCCTTCTCCAACCTTCTAAAATCCCCAACAAAAAAAATAACTGTCATACTTTTCTGGCACTGTTGGACATATCGTGGAAATGCTCGCCATAATAAGGACGAGACGGATTTACCACGTCCTGTGATTGAACTGGAGTGTGAGCTGTAATGGGTCAGGAAAAGTTATATATCGAGAAAGAGCTAAGCTGGTTAGCATTCAACGAACGTGTACTCCAGGAAGCGGCAGATAAAAGTAACCCGCTTATTGAGCGCATGCGTTTTTTGGGCATTTATTCCAACAACCTGGATGAGTTCTACAAGGTTCGCTTTGCCGAGCTGAAAAGACGCATCATCATCAGCGAAGAACAGGGCTTAAACTCGCACTCGCGGCATCTGCTGGGCAAAATCCAGTCCCGCGTGCTGAAAGCCGATCAGGAATTTGACGGCCTGTATAACGAACTGCTGCTGGAGATGGCGCGCAATCAAATCTTCCTGATTAACGAACGCCAGCTTTCCGTTAACCAACAAAACTGGCTGCGCCACTACTTCAAACACTACCTGCGCCAGCACATTACCCCGATTCTCATCAACCGCGAAACCGATCTGGTTCAGTTCCTGAAAGATGATTACACCTACCTGGCGGTGGAAATTATTCGCGGTGAGTCTATCCGTTACGCGCTGCTGGAGATCCCGTCCGACAAGGTGCCCCGTTTTGTGAACCTTCCGCCGGAAACCCCGCGCAGACGCAAGCCGATGATCCTGCTGGACAACATCCTGCGCTACTGTCTGGACGACATCTTCAAAGGCTTCTTCGATTACGATGCGTTAAACGCCTACTCGATGAAAATGACCCGTGACGCCGAATATGACCTGGTGCACGAGATGGAAGCCAGCCTGATGGAGCTGATGTCCTCCAGCCTGAAACAGCGCCTGACGGCCGAACCGGTACGTTTTGTCTATCAGCGCGATATGCCGGACGCCATGGTAGAGATGCTGCGCGAGAAACTGACCATTTCGCGCTATGACTCCATCGTGCCGGGTGGTCGCTACCACAACTTTAAAGACTTTATTGGCTTCCCGAACGTCGGCAAAGCCAATCTGGTGAACAAGCCGCTGCCGCGCCTGCGCCATCTGTGGTTCGATAAATTCCGCAACGGATTCGACGCCATTCGCGAACGCGACGTGCTGCTCTACTATCCGTATCACACGTTTGAGCACGTGCTCGAACTGCTGCGTCAGGCCTCGTTTGACCCGAGCGTGCTGGCGATCAAAATCAACATTTACCGCGTGGCGAAAGATTCCCGCATCATCGATGCGATGATCCACGCGGCGCATAACGCCAAAAAAGTGACCGTGGTGGTTGAGCTGCAGGCGCGTTTCGACGAAGAAGCGAACATTCACTGGGCGCGCCGTCTGACGGAAGCCGGTGTACACGTCATCTTCTCCGCGCCGGGGCTGAAAATTCACGCCAAGCTGTTCCTGATCTCCCGTAAAGAGGGCGACGATGTGGTGCGTTATGCCCACATCGGTACCGGGAACTTTAACGAGAAAACGGCGCGAATTTATACCGACTACTCGCTCTTAACCGCCGACGCCCGCATCACTAACGAAGTGCGCCGGGTCTTTAACTTTATCGAAAACCCGTACCGTCCGGTGAGCTTTGACTATCTGCTGGTCTCGCCGCAGAACTCGCGCCGCCTGCTGTACGATATGATCGATAAAGAGATCGCCAATGCCCAGAAAGGGCTGTCGTCCGGCATCACGCTGAAGCTTAACAACCTTGTCGACAAAGGGCTGGTGGACAGGCTGTATGCAGCGTCCAGCTCAGGCGTGCCGGTTAACCTGCTGATCCGCGGCATGTGCTCGCTGATCCCGGAACTGGAAGGCATCAGCGACAATATTCGCGTGATCAGCATCGTTGACCGTTACCTGGAACACGATCGGATCTATATTTTTGATAATGCGGGTGATAAACAGGTTTATCTCTCTTCGGCAGACTGGATGACGCGCAATATTGACTACCGTATTGAAGTCGCGGCACCGCTGCTGGATCCGCGTCTGAAGCAGCAGATCCTCGACATCATCGAGATTCTGTTCAGCGATACCGTGAAAGCACGCTATATCGACAAAGAACTCAGTAACCGCTATGTACCGCGCGGCAACCGCCGCAAAGTGCGGTCGCAACTGGCGATTTACGACTATATCAAATCACTCGAGCAACCCGATTAACCTATGCCGATAAATGATAAGACCCCACGCCCGCAGGAATTCGCCGCGGTCGACCTTGGCTCTAACAGTTTCCACATGGTCATCGCCCGTGAGGTGGATGGCGCGCTGCAGATCATCGGTCGTCTGAAGCAGCGCGTACACCTGGCGGATGGTCTTGATGAACGCAACATGCTCAGCGAAGAGGCGATGGAGCGCGGGTTAAACTGCCTGTCGCTGTTTGCTGAACGCCTGCAGGGCTTCTCTCCCTCAAGCGTGTGCATCGTGGGCACCCACACCCTGCGCCAGGCCCTGAATGCCCCGGAGTTCCTCAAGCGGGCCGAAAAGGTGATCCCCTACCCGATTGAGATCATCTCCGGCAACGAAGAAGCGCGTCTGATTTTCATGGGCGTTGAGCACACCCAGCCGGAAAAAGGGCGCAAGCTGGTTATCGATATCGGCGGTGGCTCAACGGAGCTGGTGATCGGCGAAGACTTTGAGCCGCGCCTGGTGGAAAGCCGCCGTATGGGCTGCGTCAGCTTCGCACAGATGTATTTCCCGGGCGGCACCATCACCCGCGAGAACTTCCAGCGCGCGCGTATGGCGGCCGTCCAGAAGCTGGAAAACCTGGCCTGGCAGTACCGTATTCAGGGCTGGAACGTGGCGCTGGGCGCGTCAGGCACCATCAAGGCGGCGCATGAGGTGCTGCTGGCGATGGGTGAAAAAGACGGGTTTATCACGCCCGAACGCCTGACGTTGCTGACTGAAGAAGTGCTGAAGCATAAAAGTTTTGACGCCTTAAGTCTGCCGGGTCTTTCCGACGAGCGTAAAGCGGTATTCGTGCCGGGGCTGGCTATTCTCTGCGGCGTGTTTGATGCCCTCGCCATAAAAGAGCTGCGTCTGTCGGACGGCGCGCTGCGTGAAGGCGTGCTGTATGAGATGGAAGGCCGCTTCCGCCATCAGGATATTCGCAGCCGCACCGCGCAAAGCCTGGCCAACCAGTACAACATCGACCGCGAGCAGGCGAAGCGCGTGCTGGACACCACGGTGCAGATGTACGAACAGTGGCAGGAGCAGAATCCTAAGCTCGCACACCCGCAGCTTGCCGCGCTGTTGAAATGGGCCGCGATGCTGCACGAAGTGGGGCTGAACATCAACCACAGCGGGATGCACCGCCATTCTGCCTACATTCTGCAAAACAGCGATCTGCCTGGCTTCAATCAGGAGCAGCAAACCATGATGGCGACCCTGGTGCGTTATCACCGCAAGGCCATCAAGCTTGACGATCTGCCGCGCTTTACGCTGTTCAAGAAAAAACAGTTCCTGCCGCTTATTCAGCTGCTGCGTCTGGGCGTGCTGCTCAATAACCAGCGTCAGGCGACAACGACGCCCCCAACGTTAAAACTGAAAACAGACGACCATCACTGGACGCTGAGCTTCCCGCACGACTGGTTCAGCCAGAACGCGCTGGTCCTGCTGGATCTGGAAAAAGAGCAGCAGTACTGGGAAGCGGTCACCGGCTGGCTGCTCAAAATCGAAGAAGAGAGCGCCGACGTCGCCGCGTAACGGCTCAGGCGTCCGCGGTGGACGCCTCTGCTTCCAGCAGTGACTCAAGCGGTGCCGGTCTGCCAATCAGATAACCCTGCACATAATCGATGCCTAGCGCCTGAACCGCGCTACGTATCTCTTCGCTTTCGACATACTCCGCCACCACCAGCATTTTCTTCATGCGCGCCAGATGGCAGATAGACGCGACAATCTGATAATCCAGGCTGTTGTTGACGATATTGCGGATAAAGCTGCCGTCAATCTTGAGAATATCCGCGTCCACGCTTTTCAGCCGCGCATAGCTCGCATAGCCGGTGCCAAAATCATCAATTGCAATACGTACCCCCATTTTCTGCAGCTGCCGGAGGATGTGTAGCCCCTGCTCCGCGTTGCAAAAAGTGCTGCACTCCGTCACTTCAAAGATCAGCTGCCACGGCTCAATGGCGTATTTCGCCAGCAGGCGACTCACCTCAAGCGGAAACTGCACCCGACACACGGTCGACGGGGCAAGATTAATGGCAAAGCGCTGGCCGGGCAGTCTTTCGCGATGCGCGGCCAGGAAACACAGGGTGTGCTCGAGCACCCACAAATCTACCCGCGAGGAGAGGCCAAACTCCTGCGCGACGGGCAGGAACTGGTCGGGGGAAATCAATAGCCCGTTGATATCCGGCATCCGGAGCAGGACCTCGTGATAGCAATCGCCACGCATGCCGCGAACGGGTTGAACCAGCAGGGTGAATTCGTCGTTATCAAGCGCCTTTTGCAGGCGGCTCATCATTGCGACTTTATTCTTCAGGTTGCGCTGCAAATGGACGGCCCCACGCTGCTGAAGATTTTCCGGATGGTTGGAGGAGAGCGACAGATCGGCGACCACGCCCAGCTCGCCCAGCACCAGATAAAGATGGTTTACCGGGGACCTGACATAGCAATAGCTCACGCCCACCTGCGGCTGCAGCGGCATGCCGTCCCAGACAAAGCGGAACTGCTTGATATGCTCGTCCAGGGCTTCAATACGCTGCTGGTGCGATTCCGCGTTAAGCCGTACCGCCAGGTCATACCCGGTCAGGTGATAGACCAGCTCATTGGGCTGGAGAATGCCATTCACCCACTGCGCCAGCTGCTGCTTGTACTGAATCCGCAGCAACACACCGTAATTTCGGCCGAGAATTTCCAGCTCCGGAATGCGCAGCAGGCAGAGCGCCGACCACGGGTTTTTCGCCAGATCGCGCGACAGCGCCCGCAGGTTAGGCATATGGACGACCGGGTCGAGCAGCGCCAGCCTGCGGGAGCGTTTGTTCGCCGCGCGCTGCCGTGTTGCCAGCATCGACATATAAATCACCACGAAGGAGAAGACCAGGTAACTGGAAGAGGTGATCGCCAGCTGAATGTCATACCCCGGATTTACCGGGATATAGCGGTAAAAATAGTGAATAGACACCAGCAGTATCGGCGTCCAGATAAGCGAAATCAGCTTATAGCCAAAACGCATCGCGCCCCAGAGCATCACCGGCATCAGCAGGGAAAGAGTGTAGTTGGTGGTGAAAATGGAGCTGTTCTCATTCATCGGAATCAGCAGTAGCGAAAGCAGTCCGCCAAGCGCGATAGCCCACACCAGCAACTCAATGACCGTCACCTTTTTGTCTATCCCGGAACGGATCTGCGAGAGAAGGCTTTTGAGATAGCGCGGATGGCGAAGCAGGCGGATCAGCAGATAGCTCAGCGGCACGCCCGTCAGCCCGCTGACCAGCAGCGTCTGATAGTTGATGAGCGTGCGAATATTGAGGGGGTTTAATCCCGCAAGGCTCTGACGGCTCTCATACACGCCCAGATAGACCGCAAACTGAAACAGCACCAGAAACAGCGTCGCGGGGCAGAATACCTGCCAGAAGATGCGCTGCGCCATCAGCCGCACGTCGCCGTACGCGGTCATATTCCGTCTGGGCGCAAATACCCGGTAGCCACCCCAACTGAGGACTAAAGGGACGACAAAATGGAGGATCCCCGCGAAGGTTTCAAACATGCCGACCGACGGGTAATAGCGGATAAACAGCGACAATACGATCCCGGGCAGCGCTTCCAGGCCAAAAAACATCATCAGCGAAAGCAAAAATGAGAGGGGTAAATAATAGAGTGCCGCAATGCCGTCGCCCAGCTGCGTGAAGGTATTCGCGATACTCAGCACGGGAAGTAAAACCACAGGCAAAATAAGCGGCAATGCCCACCAGCGGTTTTCATTTTTTTTCAGGAAAGCGAGAATGTTCATAGATGCCCGGTTAAACCCCTTCCGCTCCAGAGGGAAAATAAAGACAGGCATCCAACCTGACGTAAGCGCCGCCCGGCGGCGTGCGGGGCGAACTGTGTGGAGGAAGGATTTTAAATATAAGGGCCGGGAAGCCGTTGACTTAAATCAAACTATTTTACGCAAATATCTTTTTGCGGCGTTTTTTTGTAATCATTTTCTTCATATTATCAATGTGGTAAATGCCTTAACTAATTTCAATAACATTAATCAATGTAAACATTGACGGTTATTTACACACAGCAGAATTGACCCCGTCTTCCCGCTGTGCCTTAATATCCTTGTCGCCCAAAAGGGCTTATCCAGGAAAAACAGAGTGAGTCAGGTCACGCGTATGCGAAAACGACATCAATTTAATACCCGAATGACCCGCATCATACTGCTCATCAGCTTCCTGTTTTTCTTTGGCCGCTTCGTTTACTCTTCAATTGGCGCCTGGTACCACCATCAGGACAAAACCCAGTCGCAGCAATCCAGCCTGACCGTCGACACCGCCGATCGCTAAACAGCCGAAGGATGTTGCACGAGCCGAATAATGGCCGCGATCCCTTTGCTGAGGATTTTATCCTGCCGCATGACCACCGCCAGCTGCCGCTGCAGCATGGGCGTAAGCGACATCACGCGTAGCCCTTCGCGATCGACATCCTGTTCGACCGCCATTCGCGGCACAATACTGTAGCCCAGCCCCGCGCGAACCATGCGTTTGATCGCCTCGATGCTGCCAAGCTGCATCACCGGTGCGATCGCTAATCCATTAGCCGCAAACCAGCCATCGATCAGCGTCCGGGTACCGCTGCCTGATTCAAAGGCAATCAGCGGCTGAGCGTGCAGCGCCTCCGGGGTAAAGTCCCTGAAAGCCTCCAGCTGCTCCTGCGACGCGATAAAAACAAACTCTTCGTCCATTACCGGCATGACGTCCAGCGATCTGCCACTTACCGGCAGCGTCACCAGTCCCATATCGAGCCGGTTCTCTTCGATGGCCCTGACGATATCGAGCGTGTTGCCCGTCGTCACCCCCACCCTCAGGAGCGGATAGTCGCGCCGCAACTTCTCCAGCAGCGGCGGCAGAAGATGGATGCAGGCCGTTGCCCCCGTGCCAAGCGTAATGATGCCGCTCACATCGTGGCTGAATGCGCTCACGGACCGAATAGCGTCATCCACCGCCAGTTGAATACGCTCTCCGTGCGCCAGCAACGCCTGCCCGGCAGCCGTCGCCTTAATCCCCCGCCCGGTACGCTCCACCAGCCGCGTTTGCAGAAACTGCTCCAGCTGGCGTATTTGCAGGCTGACGGCGGGCTGGGAGATACCCAGCGCATCCGCTGCCGCTGAAAAGCTGCCGCGCTGGATCACCAGACGGAACGTGGCGAGATAGCCCAGATTAAGCGTTGTCATTCAAAGTTTCTCTTATACCGCGCATAAGGTTGCTGCCCTGCCAGCACAATAGCGCGCGAGTTATGCTCAGGACAACTGCATAACGGAATGAAAACTAATGGAAACACCCGCCCTGCCACGCCGCCTCGCCCTCACGGCGGGATGTAATCAGCTCATCAACTGGGGGATCTCGTTTTATATGCCCGGCACCTTTGCGCTGGCGATTTCAGCCGACCGGGGATGGTCATCACCGCAGATTTACCTCGGCCTGACGCTGGCGATGCTGGTGATGGCGGCGATTTCTCCATTTGTCGCCCGCCTGCTGGCACGCTTTGGCGGCCAGAAGGTGGTGATGAGCGGCACGTTGCTGATCGCCGCAAGCTGCGCAGGGATGGCCTATACCCAGACGCTTTTTGGCTGGTACTGTGCCTGGCTGATCGGCGGCATCGGGATGCGCCTGTCGCTGTACGATGCGCTGTTCGCCGCGCTGGTAAACCTCTACGGGCAGCAGGCGCGAAGAACGATCTCACGCGTCACGCTGGCGGGCGGGCTGGCCTCCGCCGTTTTCTGGCCGCTGGGCAATGCTCTGCTTCAGGTCATGAGCTGGCAGGAGGCGCTGCGCGTCTACGCTCTTTTCGGCCTGCTGAGCGCGATGCTGATTCGAACGCTTCCCCGACAGCGGCTGACGGTGACGGCAAGGGTCGCCGCGCCGCCGCTGGACAACGAGCGGCGTAACGGCTGGCTTTATGCCGCCTTCATTGCCCTCATCACCTTTGTCTCTAACGGCACGTCCACCCATCTGCCGGAGTTTATTGCCCACTTCGGCCTGCCGGTCGCCATCGGGATGCTGTGGGGGATCGGCCAGACGGGCGCTCGTTCTGTGGAGGTGCTGGCGGGCGCTCGCTTAACGCCGTTCAAACTGACGCTTTTTACCGCGCTCGCCATGCCGCTCTGCTTTCTTCTGGGGATGAGCAGCGCCCTGTTTGCATGGTGTGCGGCCGGGTTTGTGCTGGGCTATGGCGCCATTAACGGGCTGGTCACCATCGTAAAAGCCACCCTGCCGCTGGAGCTGTTTAGTACCGAGAGCTATGCCCGCCGCACGGGCATGCTGCTTATCCCCGGCCAGCTGATGGCGGCAGCCTCACCGTTCGCCTATGCGTGGCTGAATAAAACGCTGGGGATAGCGGGTGCAATGTGGGTATCAACGGGCCTGACGCTGGTGATTGCCGGGCTGGCGATAGCGATTGTGCGCCGTCCACGCAGGCAAACTGTATCGCACTGTATCCAGAGCGCCACGCTGACAAACGGGTACAAAACCCCGCCTCCGGCAAATATCTCCGATACATAAAAATGGTTTTCTTTCCCTGTCGCCATTCAGAACCGATGAGGAGAGAACCCATGATTCGTCGCTATGCACTTTTCCCCCTGCTTGTCCTGGCATCTGTAGCCCATGCCCAGGCCACACCGCTGGATAACCTGAGCGCCGCGGACGTGAACGGCCCCGCCGCCGTTGCCCCGCTGGCGCAGCCGCAGCCGCCCGCAAAGCTGATCGTCGATCCCCCGCTTGCCGGGCCACTGAGCAAAGGCGCGGTGTTTATCCAGTACCGTGCCGAAAACCTGCGTATCGAGCCGGTATTCGGCCCTGAAGCGCTCAAGGTCACTCCGCGCATCGGACACATTCACGTGGTGGTGGATGACGCGCCGTGGCACTGGGCTGACGCCAGCGGAGAACCGGTGATCCTGGTAGGGCTGCCCGCCGGTAAACACAAGGTGACGATAATTCTGGCCGACCCGACGCATAAGCCGCTCGACCACATAACCGTTGAATTCACCGTCCCGCCCCATGCGGCGGTCCACCATTTTTAAGGAGTCTGAAGATGAAAGCACTTTCTGTAGTCACGGCAGGCCTGCTGGCGCTTTCCGCCAGCGCCTTTGCGCAGAGTAATACCAGCGTCGTGCTGGTGCACGGCGCGTTTGCCGACGGCAGCAGCTGGAATAAGGTGATTACCCTTTTGCAGAAGCAGCACGCAGAAGTCATTGCCGTCCAGCTCCCGCTCACGTCGCTCAAAGATGATGTTGCGGCCACGCGACGGGCTATCGCCCGCGCCGAGGGTGACGTGGTGCTGGTAGGCCACTCCTGGGGCGGCACCGTCATTAGCGAGGCGGGCAACGATGCGCGGGTCAAATCGCTGGTATACGTGGCGGCGTTCGCGCCGGACTCCGGCCAGTCGACGGTGGATCTGGCAGGAAGCTATCCTGCCCCGCCGGGCAGCGCGGGCATTGCCAAAACGGCGGACGGCTATTTATACCTGCCGACAGGAGCCGTCAGAAATGACTTCGCGCCTGACGTGAAGCCAGTCATTCAAGATACGATTGCAGCCACGGAGGGGCCGATTAAGGCCGAGGCGTTTGGTGAAAAGGTCGCCCACGCGGCGTGGCATGATAAACCGAGCTGGTATGTGGTCAGCAAGAATGACCGTATGATCAACCCCGATCTTGAACGGGCAATGGCGAAGACGATCCATGCGAAAACCGCCGAGGTGGCGGCAAGCCACGTGTCGATGGTGAGCCAGCCGGAGGCTATCGCCCGGACGATTGCGCAGGCGGTTGAAGCAAAGTAGTATTTTTGCGGACTTTATGCCGGGTAAGCACGGCGCCACCCGGCAAAAAAGACCGCTTCAGCGCTCCCTGTTCGCGGGATAATCCCGATTAATCCACGCGTGCTCCTCTTCCCAGGTGAACATCCATTTACGCACCGGGCCCGCCATCACGTTGAGGTAGTAGCTGTCATACCCGGCCATTGTCGCCACCGGATGGTAGCCCTTCGGCACCATCACCACGTCACGGTTATAGACCGCCATACACTCATCCAGCGTTCTGTCGTCGGTATAGACGCGCTGCATGCAGAACCCCTGCTCCGGGTTGAGGCGATGGTAGTAGGTCTCCTCCAGATAGGTCTCCTGAGGCGGGTTATCCGTGTCGTGCTTGTGGCTCGGGTACGAGCTGGTGCAGCCCTCACTGGTCCACACCTCCACCACCAGCAGGCTGTCGGCGGGCTTATCTTCCGGCAAAATATTATGCACGTAGCGCTGGTTATGTCCTTTGCCGCGCGCTTCACCGTCGATATCCTGCGGGGCAATCAGCCGCGTCGGATAGGTGCCCTTGCCCGGCGCGGCGCAGACCGCCAGCTCCAGCGTCGTCAGCGCCTTCACCTGCACCGACTCCTGCGGAGTGACGTAAACCGCCCACGGCTTGATGCGCTCGAAGGGGCTCATCCGCTCGCCGATGTCGTTAAACTGTGCGGAAGGCGTGCGGATGGAGGCCCGCCCGGCGACCAGCACCAGGCAGCGCTCTTCGCTGACGGCGGGCAGCGTCAGCGTCTGCCCCTCCTGCAGCTCATACGCCTCAAAGCCGACGTAGCCCCACCCTGCGCTTTCCGGCGTGACGGACTGGGTGCGTCCCTCCGCGTTCGGCTGTTGCCAGCGTGATAACAGACGTGACATGTTTCCTCCTCAAATCAGTCCGGCGTCGCGCGCCAGGCGGCTCAGGTTGTTATACCCCAGACGGGCGTAGGTCAGCGGATGGGCAATCGCCGGATCCTGCTCGGCCTCGACCACCAGCCAGCCGTGATAATCCTGCGCCTTCAGCAGCCGCATAATCGGCGGGTAATCGACGCAGCCGTCGCCCGGCACGGTAAACACGCCGCTCAGCACCGCATCGAGGAAGCTGGTTTTGCGGTTTTTGACGTCCGCCAGCACGTCGGCGCGCACGTCTTTGCAGTGAACGTGATTGATGCGCGACGCCCAGCGCTGCGCCACCGCCAGAGGATCGGCCCCGGCAAAGGTCAGATGGCCGGTATCCAGCAGCAGTCCGACCGCCTCCCCGGTGTGAGTCATCAGATTGTCCACGTCCTCGGCAGATTCAATCACCGTGCCCATATGGTGATGGTAGGCAATCTGCACGCCCTGCTGCTGCGTATAGCGGGCAAATTCGGTGAGCTTCTCGCCGTACTCCTTCCAGCGTTCCTGCGGGAAGCGCGGGCGCAGATGCACCGGGGTCTGCTGCTCGCCGTGAATGCAGCCGCTCACTTCCGCAAACACCAGCACCTTCGCCCCCAGCTCGCGCAGCAGCGTCAGGTGGGACTGCACGGCGGCGATCTCCTCCTCCACGCTGCGCTCCAGCAGGCGGCCGGAGTACCAGCCGGAGACCAGCTGCAGGTCGTGGCGCTGCAGGATGGGGCCAAGCAGGCGCGCTTCGCGCGGGAATTTATTGCCCAGCTCGAAGCCGGCAAAACCGGCCTCTTTACCTTCGCTCAGACAGGTCTCCAGCGACGTCTCCGCGCCGAGAGAAGGCAGATCGTCGTTCGTCCACGTCAGCGGGTTAATGCCTAATTGCACACTCATTGTCGTCTCCATTATGCGTGTCCGCGCTCGCGCCACCAGGCGATAAGCTGCAGGTAGTTGTCCCGGATGCGCGCCACCAGCTGCACATCGTCAATATCGTGCTTCAGCCACGCGCGGGAGGCATCGCCAAACAGCGTGCGCCCCACGGCGAAGCCTTTCACCAGCGTCTGCCCCGCTGCGGCTTTAAAGTCGGCGCGCAGCTGTTCCGCCGGAGCGTCCAGACCGAGGATCACCACCCCTCGGCAGTGCGGGTCCCGGCGTTCGATAATCTCGCTCAGCGCCGTCCAGCCGTCGGCGGAGAGCGGCGGCAGCTTCCACCAGTCCGGGTAAATGCCCAGGTTGTAGAAGCGGGATATAGCGCGCAGGTAGAGCTCGTCGCTGCGCGGCATGGTCGCGGGCAGGATCACCTCAAGCAGCAGCTCGTGCCCGGACCGGCAGCAGGCGTGGTACACCTCGGCGATTTTCTGCTCCTGCTCCAGGCGCAGGCCGTGGGCATCTTCCGGATGGAAAAAGACCAGGCACTTCACCACGTGCTCCTGCGGCCAGCTGATAAGCTGGGTGCCGATGTTGCCGTGCTCCATCTCCAGCGGCCGGGAGCCCGGCAGCTCAATGGGACGACCAATCCACCACCCTTCCCCGGTGATGGCGTTCAGCGCGTCCTGACCAAAGGTGCCGTCGCACAGCAGGCCGGCTTTGCCCTCCAGCCCGGCGCGACTCGCCGCCTCGCGGCTGGCCTGCAGGATCAGCTGCTTCAGCGCCGGAATACGCTTAAGCGACGCGCCGCACTGCATCGCCATATCCTCAAGCTGGCTGCGGTGATCGAAGGCCATCACGCACAGCTCCGGCCATTCGCGGCGGCGGGTGGTCACCCGGTGGAGATGGTTAAGACGCGGGTCAAGATCCGGGCGCGGCACCATCGCGGCGCGGGAGAGATAGTCATCCAGCTCGATTTTGCTCGGCATCGCCGGGGCGCAGCCGTGACGCGAGACCACCAGCGCGCCGCAGGCGTTGGCGTAGCGGCACGCCTGCTCCCAGCCCTCGTCGTTCAGGTAGCCGCGCAGCAGGCCGGACATAAACGCGTCCCCCGCCCCAAGAACGTTCAGCACCTCCACGCGCACGCCGGTCACCGTCAGGCCGTCGTCCAGCCGGGACGGAATAGCGTCGGTATAGACCGAGCAGCCGAGCGCGCCGCGTTTGCAGACCAGCGCAGCGTCACTGACGGCGCGCACCTGCTCCAGCGCCTGCAGGGTATCCGTGCTGCCGCCCGCAATGTGAAACTCCTCTTCGGTGCCGACAATGACGTCGAAGAGGTGCAGCACCTCCTGCAGCTCGCGGGTGACCTTATCGGCGGCGATAAAGCGCGTTTCCCCGTCGCCTAAGGCGGTGAGCCCCCACAGCACCGGACGGTAGTCGATGTCCAGCACCGCGCGCACGCCGTGACGGCGGGCATAGCCCAGCGCCGTCAGCACCGCCTCGCGGGTCTGCGGATGAGAAAGGTGAGTCCCGGTGATGGCAAGACAACGTGCGGAGGCAATGTAGCTTTCGTCCACATCGCTGGCGGTAATCGCCATATCCGCGCAGTTATCGCGATAAAAAATCAGTGGAAAGGTGTCCCGGTCTTTAATGCCGAGCAGCACCAGCGCCGTGAGGCGTTGTTTATCGGTAATCAGATGGCTGGTATCGCAGCCCACCTGGTTGAGCTCTTCCCGCAGGAAGCGGCCCATATGTTCATCGCCGACGCGCGCCAGCATCGACGAACGTAAACCCTGGCGCGCGGTGCCGTACGCCACGTTACCCGACGACCCGCCGAGATATTTGGCGAAGCTCGACGCGTCCTCCAGGCGGGCACCAATCTGCTGACTGTAGAGGTCTACCGCCACGCGGCCCATGCATATCACATCAAACTGCTTTTCCACGTTGATACCTCATCAGACAATGTCGTTCACGTTCAGCCATCGGCCTTCCTGGTGAGAGAGCGCGATCGCGTCCAGCACGCGCGACACCTTCCAGCCCTCTTCGAAGTCCGGCCACATCGGCGCGTCGGCGGCAATCCCGTCCACCAGGTCGCGCACCTCCACCGTTTTTTGATCGTTAAAGCCAATCCCGTGGCCCGCGCCCATGCAGAACGCGGCGTAGTCCGGGTGCGCCGGGCCGACGAGAAGCGTGCGGAACCCCTGACGATTCACCGGATCGTCATGCAGATAGAGCTTCAGCTCGGCCATGCGCTCCTGGGTGAAGCTGATGGCGCCTTTCGTCCCGGTGATGACGTACGACAGCCCCATCTTGCGGCCGCAGGCAACGCGGGAGGTTTCAATAACCCCTTGCGCGCCGCCCGCAAAGCGCACCATCGCGTGGGCCTGATCCTCGTTTTCGACGGCAATCATCTCTGACGATCCGGCCTTCGCCGGGCGCGCCGGGACCACGATCTTCAGGTCGCCGCAGACCTGCTCGATCTCCCCGACCAGGTACTGGGCCATATTGACGATATGAGCCGCGAGGTCGCCCAGCGCCCCCAGCCCGGCGGTCTCTTTGAAGCAGTGCCAGTGAACAGGCGAGAGCGGGTCGGCCATATAATCTTCGTTGTGGGTGCCGTAGAAGTGGATCACCTCGCCAATCTCGCCGCGCGCAATAATCTCCTTCGCCAGCTGCGCCGTCGGGTTTTTCATGTAGTTGAACCCCACCAGCGTTTTCACCCCGGCCCGCTTCGCCGCGTCTACCATCTCGCGCGCGTCGTGGGCGTTCAGCGCCAGCGGCTTCTCCGAGTAGACGTGCTTGCCGTGGCGGATCGCCTCCAGCGCCATCTCTTTATGCAGGTGGTTCGGCGAGCAAATATCCACCACGTCAATGGCCGGGTCGGCCACCAGCGCCCGCCAGTCCCCGGTGGAGCGGTTGAAGCCAAACGCCTGCGCGCGCTCTGCCGCCAGCTCCGGCGTGACTTCCGCCACCATCTCGCGCACCAGCCTGCCGCGCAGGTTGAACACCGTCGGGGCCTGGGCGTAGGCGATAGCGTGCGCCTTGCCGATATAACCGGTGCCAATTAATCCAATACGAACCTCTTTCATCGTGATCCTCACAGTGCGCCGCGACGGCTCTTGGCGTAGGTATCAAACGCCACCGCCAGAACGATAATTAATCCGGTGATAATCTGCTGGTAGTAGGCCGAGACGTTCATCAGCACCAGGCCGTTAATCAGAATCCCCATGATGATGGAGCCGATAATGGTGCCGCCGATCCGCCCGTAGCCGCCCATCAGCGAGGTGCCGCCGATCACCACCGAGGCGATGACGCGCAGCTCAAAGGAGATCCCGGCCACCGCCTCGGCGCTCCCCAGACGCGCGCTCAGAATGAAGCCCGCCAGCCCGGCCAGACAGCCGATCAGCACGTAGACGCTGACCAGCACGCGCTTGACGTTCACCCCCGCCAGGCGCGCCGCCTCCGGGTTACCGCCGATGGCATAGACGAAGCGGCCCCAGCGGGTTTTATGCAGCGCCAGATAGCCGCCGAGGGCGACGATGGCGAAGATCCAGATCGGAATGGAGATGCCGAGCAGCTCCCCGCGACCCCACCAGCGGTAGCCCTGATCGAAACCGGCGATCGGCGCGCCGTCGTTGATCACCAGCGTCAGGCCGCGCCAGATGGTCATCCCGCCGAGGGTCACGATGAACGGCGGCAGGCGCAGGCGGGTGACGCCCAGACCGTGCAGGAAACCAATCGCCGTGCCCATCGCCAGACAAATCCCCAGACCAATCAGCCAGCTCATGCCGCCCCAGGCGTTCGGGTCGACGGTGGTGAAGTTGTCGCCCTTAATTACGTACGCCGCGGTCATGGCGCAGACCGCCAGAATGGAGCCCACGGAGAGGTCAATCCCGGCAGTCAGGATGACGAAGGTCATCCCCACGGCCATGATCCCGTAGATGGACACTTCGGTCAGGATGTTGAAAATATTGCGTTCAGAGAAAAAATTGCTGTTCTGCGACTGGAAGAAGATCAGCAGCAGGATCATGAAAATCAGCACCCCGAAGCGCTCGAAGAAGGCGATGGGATCGATGCGTCCGGCGCGTTTGACCGGGGCCTGCGTTTTAGAAATCATCTGCGTCATGAGAAACTCCGTTATGCCGCGTTCAGGGCGTTGTGGTTGATGGCCATCATCGTCATCAGCCGTTCTTCGTTAGCGTCGTCACCGTGGATCTCGCCGGTCACCCGGCCTTCGCTGAGGGTGATGATCCGATCGGACACCGCCATCACCTCAGGCAGATCGGAGGAGATCACGATCACCGCCACGCCCTTTTTCGCCATGTCAAACAGCACCTGGTGCACTTCCGATTTGGTCCCCACGTCGATGCCGCGCGTCGGCTCATCAACGATCAGCACCCGCGGGTTGAGCGCCATGCAGCGCGCGAGGATCACCTTTTGCTGGTTGCCGCCGGAGAGCTTGCGCACCTCCTGCGCGCTGTCGACCATTTTGATCTGCAGCGCCTTGCGGTAGGACTCAATCAGGTCGTCCTCCTTGCGGGTGTTTACGAACCAGCGCCACTGCAGCAGCGAGGAGAGGCAGGAGAGCGACAGGTTGTCGCGAATCGACAGCCCCAGCACCGCCCCCTCTTTTTTGCGGTCTTCCGGTACCAGCGCCACGCCCTGATCGAGGGCATACAGCGGGTCGCGCGGCTGGTACGGCACGCCGTCCAGCTCAAAGCTCCCGGCGGTAAAGGCGTCTGCGCCAAACAGGCAGCGCGCCACTTCGGTACGTCCCGCGCCCACCAGCCCGGCAATGCCCAGAACTTCCCCGGCGTGGACGTGGAAGCTGATGTCGTGCAGGGCGATGCCGTGTGGATCCAGCGGCGGCTTTTCGCGGCTCAGCCCCTTCACCGCCAGGCGGACGGGTTTGTCCTCATGATGGGTTTCGCTGGCGGGGCGACGGTTAAAGGCCACGTCGCGCCCGACCATCAGGCGAATCAACTGCTCGACGTTGGTCTCCGCCACCGCGCCGGTGCCGGTAAAGCGGCCGTCCTGGAAAACGGTGAAGCGATCGCAGAGCTGAAAAACTTCGTGCAGGCGGTGGGTAACGTAAATAATGCTCACGCCGCGGTTTTTAAGCTCCCGCACCACGCGGTGCAGGCTTTCCACCTCGCTGTCGCTCAGCGCGGCGGAGGGTTCATCCATGATGATCAGGCGGGCGTTGAGGGTCAGCGCCCGGGCGATCTCCACCATCTGCTGCTGGGCGACGCTCAGGCGGGCGACCGGCGTGGTCGGCGCAACGTTCAGCTGGAGATAATCGAGAATGACCTGCGCCTCCTGGTTGACCGCCCTTTCGTCGACGATCAGGTTCCGTTTACGCGGCTCGCGTCCGAGAAACATGTTTTCCGCGACGGTCATGTTGGGCAGCAGGTTGAACTCCTGATAGATGGTGATAATGCCCTTGTTCTGCCGTTCCACCGGGGAGTCGTCCACCGGCAGCGTTTCGCCGTTGAACCAGATCTCCCCGCGCGTTTGCGGCTGCGCGCCCGCGAGCGCCTTCAGCAGCGTGGATTTTCCCGCTCCGTTTTCCCCCAGCAGGGCGTGGATCTCCCCCGCGCCGACGGTCAGCTGGGCGCTGCTCAGCGCCCAGACGCCGGAAAAGCTTTTTGCCAGGTCGGTCACTTTCAGTAAGGGTTGCGACATCGGTCTGCTCCTCCTCATGTTGAGCCGCCGGAGGCGGCTCGGGACATATCAGTTACCGGCCTCACCGATACGCTCAGCCTGCTGCAGGTTTTCTTTGGTGATCAGCGTCGGCGGGTAGTCGGCCCCGGTGATGGCTTTTTTCTCGCGCACGTTGGCCACCAGCTGGCTCATCGCCGTCTGCACCGCAAAGCCCGGACGCTGATCCGCCGTCACCGCCAGCCAGCCGTCGCGCACGCGGGCCAGCGCTTCCGGCACCGCATCAAACCCGGTCACGAGGATTTCGCCCGGCTTCACGCCCTGGCTCTGCAGGGCTTCAATCGCGCCCAGCGCCATGTCGTCGTTGGCGGAGAGGATTACCTGCGGACGTTTCGGCAGCGAAGGCAGAACGCTTTCAACGATGCGCATCCCTTCAGAACGCATCCAGTTGCCGGTCTGATCGGCGACGATCTTGTATTTGTCCCCGCCCGCCTTCAGGCTGTCGCGGATCCCTTTGGTGCGTTCAATATTGGAAGAGGAGCCCGGCTGGCCGGTGAGGAGAATGATCTCCGCGCCGTTGGGGAATTTGGTTTTGACGAAATCGCCAATCGCCTGGCCGCCCTTGTAGTTGTTGGCGCCAAAGTGCGGCACTTTCTTCTGGCTGTCGACGGAGCGGTCAAGGGTGACCACCGGCAGCTTCGCATCCTGAATTTCATCCACCGCGCTGGAGACCGCGTTCACGTCGTTCGGGGAGACGATAAAGCCCTGCGCCCCGCGGGTGATGGCGTTTTCCAGGTCAGCTACCTGCTTCGGCGAGCTGCCCTGCCCGTCCAGCACCTGAAGCTTCACGCCCATCTCTTTTGCGGCTTTCACCGCCGTGCGCTGCATGTGAACTTCAAACGGCATGGCCAGGTTTGGCGTACTGAAGACAATTTGCTCGTTTTCGGCGAGGGCGGCCCCGGACGTCATGGCGATGAGGGCGGCTACGATCAGTTTTTTCATTATTATTTCTCTCTGTGTAGGGTTGTTGTGTTTAGAGGACGATCTCGCGCTGGCTGCGCAGTGACTCCAGCGCTTTATCCGCGAGGTACAGCGCACGTTCACCATCATCGCCGCTGCAGTCAGGCACCGCTTCCCCGCGCAGGACCGCGACAAAGTGTTCCCATTCCGCGGCGTAAGCGGATTTGTAGCGCTGCAGGAAGAAATGTTCCGGCAGCGCGCTGGTGCAGCCCTGTTTGCCGTAATGCTGCACCTGGTTTTCCAGAATGTTGCCCGCGCACAGCAGCCCTTCGGAGCCGTGCAGCTCCAGGCGCTGGTCGTAGCCGTAAGATGAACGGCGGCTGTTGACGATGGTCGCCATCGCGCCGGAGGCATATTTCAGAACGATAAACGCGGTATCGATATCCCCCGCCTCGCCAATCGCCGGATCCACCAGGTTGCTGCCCTGGGCATACACCGACACCGGCTCTTCGCCCATGATGAAGCGCGCCATGTCAAAGTCGTGAATGGTCATATCGCGGAACATGCCGCCGGAGACGCGCACGTACTCAGCAGGCGGGGGAGACGGGTCGCGGGAGATGATGAGCAGCGATTCCGGTTTGCCGATGCGCCCGGCCTGCGCGTCGGTTTTCACGCGGCGGAACTGCGGGTCAAAGCGGCGGTTAAAGCCGATAAACAGCGGCACGTCGTACTCTTTGACCACCTTCAGGCAGTCGCGCACGCGGGCGAGGTCGAGATGTACCGGCTTTTCGCAGAAGATGGCCTTGCCGTGGCGGGCGGCCATTTCAATCAGGTCCGCGTGGGTATCGGTGGCGGAGGCGATCAGCACGGCGTGAACGTTAGGGTCGGTCATCGCTTCTTCCAGGCTCTGCTGGCGGGCCTGATACTGCGCGGCGAGACGGGTGGCAAATTCCTGATTCGGGTCAACCACGGACCAGAGCGTGGTCGCGCCGTGGCTGGCGATGTTAGCTGCATGTACCTGGCCAATTCGGCCAGCGCCCAGTAAAGCAATGTTAAACATAACGGCTCCCGGTGTTGGTGAATGCTGTGAACTAACGACCCTATAAATAAAACATTTATTTCATTTTTATAAATAGTGAAAATTATATTTTTGAGTGCGGGTTAACACTTTTGAGATGAATGAGATAAATTTTGTTATCAATCTCACAACATGGCGGTAGGGATGCCCCCGCCATTACAAAGGGGCGAGGGAGAAAAAACCACACCGATCCGTCCCCTCTCCCGGTGGGAGAGGGTTAGGGTGAGGGGAAAAAGAAAAATGAAATGAAAATTTCGTTAAGACGGAAAAACTCAATACTGGCGGGCTTTTTTCACCTGCGCCTGGGTTTGCTCAGCGGCCTCACGCACGGCAGACGACGCCGCCACCTGCGCATCACCGGTTCGCCACCACGAGGCGTAATCGTGGGTCATGGTCTTCGGCAGCACCTTGATGTCCAGCAGCGTCGGGCCGGGATGCGCCCGCGACGCCTCAAGCGCCGCCAGCAGGCTTTGCTCATCGTTCACCCGCCACGCGCGGCAGCCGTAGCTCTCCGCATTTTGCGCGAAGTCGACCGTCACCAGCGGACCGTCAAGCCGTCCGGTTTTCGGGTTGCGGTGGCGGTTTTCCGTGCCAAAGCTGCCCATACCGTGCCCCATCTGCAGGTTGTTAATGCAGCCGAAGCTGGCGTTATCAAACAGCAGAACGGTGACCTTAATCCCCTCCTGTACCGCGGTTTGCAGCTCGGAGTGCAGCATCATGTAGGAGCCATCCCCCACCATGGCGTACACCGGCAGTTCGGGTCTGGCGAGCTTCGCGCCGAGGGCCGCCGCAATCTCGTAGCCCATGCAGGAGTAGCCGTACTCCAGGTGATAGCTGTCCGGCGTTTTGACCTGCCAGAGGCGCTGTAAATCCCCCGGCAGCGAACCGGCCGCGCCCACCACGATGGCGTTATCTTCAATATGCTGGTTGATCAGCCCCAGCACCCGCGTCTGGGTCAGGCGGGTGTTGAGCACCTCGCCGTATTCCGCCAGCTGCGCATCCAGGTGCCCCGCCACTTCGGGCGCGTCGTCAGGGCGCCACTGGCGATCCCACAGGCGGCGGCACTCCTCGCGCCAGACGGACTTCGCCTGAGCGATCGCCTCTCCCCAGCCGCTGCGGTAATCCCCAAGCGCGTGGGTCAATGCCTGGAGCCCGGTTTGGGCATCGGCAATCAGCGCGGTGGCGTCCAGCTTCAGGGCGTCAAACTCGGCCACGTTCAGGAGCAGGAATTCGACGTCCGGATGGGAAAAGAGCGCCTTGGAGCCGGTGGTAAAGTCGGTCAGGCGCGTGCCGATGCCAATCACTAAATCGGCCTGCGGCGCGAGCTGGTTGGCGGCCATTCCGCCCGTCACCCCAACGCCGCCCAGGTTAAGTGGGTGGTCACTTACCAGCGCTCCCTTTCCGGCCTGGGTTTCGGCAAACGGCAGCCGCAGCGTCTCGACAAATTCGCGAAACGCCTCATGCGCGCCGGAATAGCGCACGCCGCCGCCGCACACCACCAGCGGATGACGCTTGCGGGCGATCAGCGCCCGCGCCTGCGCCAGACGCTGCGGATCGGGCGGACGGCGTTCGATGTGGTGCACGCGACGCGCGAAGAAGCTCAGCGGGTAGTCCCAGGCCTCTCCCTGCACGTCCTGCGGCAGGCAGATGGTCACCGCTCCGGTATCTGCGGGGTCAGTAAGCGTTCGCATCGCGCTTAACATCGCGCTCATCAGCTGCTCGGGGCGGTTGATGCGGTCCCAGTAGCGGGAGACCGGACGGAAGCAGTCGTTGGTGCTGATGCTGAGGTCGTGATACTGCTCGATCTGCTGCAGCACCGGGTCCGGCTGGCGGCTGGCATAGATATCTCCCGGCAGCAGCAGCAGCGGGATGCGGTTCGCCGTGGCCGTCGCCGCCGCCGTGACCATATTGGCGGCGCCCGGCCCGACCGAGGAGGTAACGGCAAAAATACGCTGGCGGCGGTGCTGTTTGGCGAATCCCGTCGCCATATGGGCAATCCCCTGCTCGTTACAGCCCTGCATTACCTGCAAATGGCCGGGGTCCTGCTCCAGCGCCTGGCCGATACCCAGCACGTTGCCGTGCCCAAAGATGGTGGCCACGCCCTCCACGAAGGGCGTTTCGTTGCCGTCCACGCTGACGTACTGTTGATTAAGGAACCGGACCAGCGCCTGGGCCATGGTCATACGTTCGGTTTGCATAAAACCTCCTGTCAGCCCAGCGTTGGCATAGAGAACGCAGCGCCTGTCTCCTGCTGCATTTCCGGCCAGCGCGCGGTGATGGTTTTCATTCGGGTGTAGAAGCGCACGCCGTCGTTGCCGTGCACGTTGAGCGCGCCAAAGATGGAACGCTTCCAGCCGCCGAAGCTGTGGAACGCCATCGGCACCGGGATCGGCACGTTGACCCCCACCATGCCCGCCTGCACCTCTTCGCAGAATCGGCGCGCGCAGCCGCCGTCGCGGGTGAAGATCGCCGAGCCATTACCATATTCATGGCGGTTAATCAGATCCACCGCGCTGGCGTAATCTGCTACGCGCACCACAGAAAGCACGGGGCCAAAAATCTCTTCTTTATAGATGGTCATTTCAGGAGTGACGTTATCGAACAGCGTCGGGCCGACGAAGTAGCCCTGCTCGTGGCCCTTCACGCTGAAGCCGCGACCGTCCACGCGAAGTTTCGCTCCCTGCGCTTCCCCGCTGTCGATGTAGCCCAGCACCTTGCTGCGATGCGCGGAGGAGATGAGCGGCCCCATTTCGTTTTCCGGCGTCTGGTCCAGACCCGGCCCGACGCGCAGCGCGGCAATCTGTTTTTCGAGCCGGGCGCAGAGGTCATCGGCGGTTTTATCTCCCACCGCCAGCACTACCGAGAGCGCCATGCAGCGCTCGCCCGCCGCGCCGTAGGCCGCGCCCATGATGGCGTTGGTCGCCATCTCCATGTCGGCATCCGGCATTAAAATGCAGTGGTTTTTCGCGCCGCCCAGCGCCTGACAGCGCTTACCGTGGGCAGACGCGGTCTGGTAAATGTATTCCGCAATCGGCGTGGAGCCGACAAAGCTCACCGCCTGCACGCGCGGGTCGGTCAGGAGTACGTCAACGGACTCCTTATCGCCCTGCACCACGTTGAACACGCCGTCCGGCAGGCCGGCCTCTTTCAGCAGCTGCGCCAGCGCGAGCGCCAGAGAAGGATCTTTTTCCGACGGTTTCAGCACGAAGGTGTTGCCGGTCGCCAGCGCAATCGGGAACATCCACATCGGTACCATCGCCGGGAAGTTAAACGGCGTGATCCCGGCGCAGACGCCGAGCGGCTGCATCAGCGAGTGGCTGTCGACGCCCGTGCCGACGTTCGCAGAGTGTTCACCCTTTTGCAGATGCGGGATGCCGCAGGCAAATTCTACTACTTCCAGGCCGCGGGTCAGTTCGCCCACCGCGTCGGAGAAGACCTTGCCGTGCTCTTCGCTGATGATGCGGGCCAGGCGCTCCATGTTCTCCTCCAGCAGCGCCTTGAAGCGAAACATCACGCGCGCGCGCTTCAGCGGAGCATGGCGCGCCCACGCCGGAAACGCCTGCTGCGCGGCGGCAATCGCCTGCTCCGTTTCCTGTGCCGTACTCATCACCACCTGGCGGATCTGCTCGCCGGTGGCCGGGTTGAAGATCGCCTGAACGCGCTGGCCTGAACCGGTGACACATTCGCCGTGAATAAAATTCGCTACCGTCTCCATCCTTAACCTCTCGCTGTTGATACGTGACTGTTACCTGAATACCGTGTACTGAACACTATATATGAAACAAATATTCCATTTTAAGTTGAAATAAAATAAATGATGATTATTGTGATCAAGGATGGATTTTTATGTTAACAGCCAGCACCACTGACGCCGCGTGCGCTATTAAGGGATTTCGGGCGAGGAAATGACTGAAGCTTCTGTTTCATTTTTGCTGCCATATGGATGGCCGACATTTAAAAGACGCGGTTTTGCGTTTAGAATCATATGACTGTATTTGGGGGATAAGATGACGACAGCAACCAGCCTGAACGAACTGCAGCAGCAAATCCGCGATCGCTACGATAGCCTGAGCAAGAGGCTGCAGCAGGTTTCCCGCTACGTGCTGGACAACACCAACAGCGTGGCCTTCGATACGGTTGCCGTCATTGCCGAGCGCGCCGACGTGCCGCCGTCGACGCTGATCCGCTTTGCCAACGCCTTTGACTTCACCGGCTTCAACGAAATGAAACAGCTGTTTCGCATGAACCTGGTTGAAGAGACCGCCAGCTACAGCGACCGCGCCCGGCTGTTTCGCGAAATGGAGAGCGAGGCCGTGCCGGAAACGCCGCTCGATATCCTGCAGGAGTTTGCCCGCTCGAACGCGCAGGCGCTCCAGCAGCTGGCCGCGCGCGCCGAACCGGAGATGCTGGAGCGCGCGGTACAGCTATTGGCCGACGCCGACACCATCTACATCGCCGGACTGCGCCGCTCCTTTAGCGTCGCCGCGTACCTTACCTATGCCCTGAGCCATCTGGAGTGCCGCCCTATCCTGCTCGACGGTATGGGCGGGATGCTGCGCGAGCAGATCAGCCGCATTAAGGCGCGCGACATTGTGGTGTCGATAAGCTTCTCGCCGTACGCGGAAGAGACGGTGATGGTCAGCGAAACCGCCGCCAGCGTTGGCGCGCGGCAGATTGTGATTACGGACAGTCAGATAAGCCCGCTGGCGACGTTCAGCGATCTCTGCTTTGTGGTGAAAGAGGCGCAGGTGGACGCGTTTCGGTCTCAGTCGGCGACACTATGCCTGGTGCAGTCGCTGGTGGTGGCGCTGGCGTATCGGTTAGGGGAAGGGAAGTAAGGCAATAAAAAACCCCCTGCACAGGCAGAGGGTTTGGGTGTTAATTCAGAGGGGATTATTCCCACTCAATCGTAGCCGGTGGCTTACCGCTGATGTCATACACCACGCGGGAAATACCGTTTACTTCGTTGATGATGCGGTTAGACACGCGGCCCAGGAAGTCGTACGGCAGGTGCGCCCAGTGCGCGGTCATAAAATCGATGGTTTCCACCGCACGCAGGGAAACAACCCAGTCGTACTTGCGGCCATCGCCCATTACGCCGACAGAGCGAACCGGCAGGAACACGGTGAACGCCTGGCTCACTTTGTTGTACAAGTCAGCTTTGTGCAGCTCTTCGATGAAGATAGCGTCCGCGCGACGCAGCAGGTCGCAGTACTCTTTCTTCACTTCGCCCAGCACGCGCACGCCCAGACCCGGACCCGGGAACGGGTGACGGTAGAGCATGTCGTACGGCAGACCCAGTTCCAGACCGATCTTACGCACTTCGTCTTTAAACAGCTCGCGCAGCGGCTCAACCAGGCCCATCTTCATCTCTTTCGGCAGGCCGCCCACGTTGTGGTGAGATTTGATGACGTGTGCTTTACCGGTTGCAGAGGCCGCGGATTCGATCACGTCAGGGTAGATGGTACCCTGCGCCAGCCACTTCACGTCTTCCAGCTTCAGCGCTTCTTCGTCGAACACTTCCACGAACACGCGGCCGATGATTTTACGTTTCGCTTCCGGATCGTTCTCGCCTTTCAGCGCGTCCAGGAAGCGCTGTTCGCCTTCCACGTGGACAATGTTCAGACCGAAGTGGTCGCCAAACATGTCCATAACCTGCTGGGCTTCGTTCAGACGCAGCAGACCGTTGTCCACGAAGACGCAGGTCAGATTTTTGCCAATGGCGCGGTGCAGCAGCATCGCGGTCACGGAGGAGTCAACGCCGCCTGAGAGGCCGAGAATTACCTTGTCATCGCCAACCTGCTGGCGGATACGCTCAACGGCGTCGTCGATGATTTTTGCCGGGGTCCACAGGGCTTCACACTGGCAGATGTCGCGCACGAAGCGCTCCAGCATGCGCATACCCTGACGGGTGTGGGTCACTTCCGGGTGGAACTGCACGCCGTAGAAGCGTTTTTCTTCGTTCGCCATGATGGCAAACGGGCAGCTTTCGGTGCTGGCAACGGTCACGAAGTCAGACGGGATGGCGGTAACTTTGTCGCCGTGGCTCATCCACACGTCCAGCAGCGGTTTGCCGTCTGCGGTCAGGGAGTCTTCGATACCGCGCACCAGCGCGCTGTCGGTGACGACTTCTACCTGTGCGTAGCCAAACTCGCGCTCGTTAGAGCCTTCCACGTGGCCGCCCAGCTGCATTGCCATGGTCTGCATGCCGTAGCAAACGCCGAATACCGGCACGCCAGCTTCGAACACGTACTGCGGCGCGCGCGGGCTGTTCTCTTCGGTGGTACTTTCCGGGCCGCCGGACAGGATGATGCCGCTTGGATTGAATTCGCGAATCTGTGCTTCCGTGACATCCCACGCCCACAGCTCACAGTAAACGCCCAGTTCACGTACGCGACGCGCCACCAGCTGAGTGTACTGAGAACCGAAGTCCAGGATGAGAATGCGATGTTTATGAATGTTTTCCGTCATTGACGCTAATTCCGAGGCAAGTGAAACAAAAACAGAGCGCCCGGCAGAAGCCGGGCGCGGAAACTTATCAGGAGCCCAGACGGTAGTTCGGGGACTCTTTGGTGATCGTCACGTCGTGAACGTGGCTCTCCTGGATACCCGCACCGCTGATGCGTACGAATTCCGCTTTAGTACGCAGCAGGTCGATGGTACCACAGCCGGTCAGACCCATACAGGAGCGCAGGCCGCCCATCTGCTGGTGAATGATCTCTTTCAGACGGCCTTTATAGGCAACGCGACCTTCGATACCTTCCGGCACCAGTTTGTCAGCAGCGTTATCGGTCTGGAAGTAACGGTCAGAGGAACCTTTAGACATCGCGCCCAGGGAGCCCATGCCGCGGTAAGATTTGTAAGAACGACCCTGGTAGAGTTCGATTTCACCCGGGGATTCTTCGGTACCGGCCAGCATGGAGCCTACCATCACGGCAGCGGCGCCCGCGGCGATCGCTTTGGCGATGTCGCCTGAGAAGCGGATACCGCCGTCAGCGATAACCGGAATACCGGTGCCTTCCAGCGCTTCAACCGCGTCAGATACCGCGGTGATCTGAGGTACACCCACGCCGGTGACGATACGGGTAGTACAGATGGAGCCAGGGCCGATACCCACTTTCACCGCGCTGCAGCCAGCGTCGGCCAGCGCGCGAGCGCCTGCGCCAGTGGCCACGTTACCGCCGATGATCTGCAGGTCAGGGTATTTGGCACGGGTATCACGAATACGCTGCAGAACGCCTTCGGAGTGGCCGTGAGAGGAGTCAATCAGCAGGACGTCAACGCCCGCAGCGACCAGCGCGTCAACGCGCTCTTCGTTACCGGCACCTGCGCCAACCGCAGCGCCGACGCGCAGACGGCCATGCTCGTCTTTACAGGCGTTAGGCTTACGTTCTGCTTTCTGGAAATCTTTAACGGTGATCATGCCGCGCAGGTGGAAGCTGCTGTCAACAACCAGCGCTTTTTCAACGCGTTTTTCGTGCATTTTTGCCAGTACCACGTCGCGGGTTTCGCCTTCGCGAACGGTGACCAGACGCTCTTTTGGCGTCATGTACACGCTGACAGGCTGGTTCAGGTCAGTCACGAAACGCACGTCACGACCGGTGATGATACCCACCAGTTCGTTCTCTTCGGTCACAACCGGGTAACCGGCAAAGCCGTTACGTTCGGTCAGGGCTTTCACTTCGTGCAGCGTTGTGGTTGGCAGAACGGTCTGTGGGTCAGACACGATACCGGATTCATGTTTCTTCACGCGGCGAACTTCTTCCGCCTGACGTTCGATAGACATGTTTTTGTGAATAAAGCCAATGCCACCTTCCTGTGCCAGGGCTATAGCCAGGCGCGCTTCAGTCACGGTGTCCATTGCCGCAGAGAGCATAGGAATGTTCAGGCGAATGGTTTTAGTCAACTGCGTGCTGAGATCGGCAGTATTCGGCAGAACAGTGGAGTGAGCGGGAACGAGGAGGACGTCGTCAAACGTCAGTGCTTCTTTAGCGATACGTAGCATGGGCAATATCTCTGACCTGGGTGGTTAAATATTGCCGTGGCATTATACAGAGCGTAACCGATTGCATCTACACTTTTTTATAAAAAAGCTTGCGATTGCCTCTCAGCAGGTTACTATCGACTGAATAACTTGCTGATTTAGAATTTGATCCCGCTCACATGTTATCCTCTCAATCCCCCTCAATTTATACCGTCAGCCGCCTGAATCAGACGGTGCGTTTGCTGCTTGAGCAGGAAATGGGGCAGGTCTGGATCAGCGGTGAGATCTCTAACTTCACGCAGCCGTCCTCCGGTCACTGGTACTTTACCCTAAAAGACGACACCGCCCAGGTGCGCTGCGCGATGTTCCGCAACAGCAACCGTCGCGTGACGTTTCGTCCTCAGCACGGCCAGCAGGTTCTGGTTCGCGCCAATATCACCCTTTATGAGCCGCGCGGCGATTATCAGATTATCGTCGAGAGCATGCAGCCCGCGGGCGAAGGCCTGCTGCAGCAGAAGTATGAACAGCTAAAAGCCAGGCTCTCTGCCGAAGGGCTGTTCGACCAGCAGTTCAAAAAACCGCTGCCCTCCCCCGCCCACTGCGTTGGGGTCATCACCTCGAAAACCGGTGCGGCACTGCACGATATTTTGCACGTGCTGAAGCGTCGCGACCCTTCCCTGCCCGTCATCATCTACCCGACCGCCGTTCAGGGTGACGATGCGCCGGGCCAGATAGTTCGCGCCATTGAGCTGGCGAACGTGCGTCAGGAGTGTGACGTCTTAATCGTCGGACGCGGCGGCGGCTCGCTGGAAGATCTGTGGAGCTTTAACGACGAGCGCGTGGCGCGGGCAATCTTTGCAAGTATTATCCCCGTGGTGAGCGCCGTCGGCCACGAAACGGACGTAACAATTGCGGATTTCGTCGCGGATCTGCGTGCGCCTACCCCGTCCGCGGCGGCGGAAGTGGTCAGCCGCAACCAGCTGGAGCTGCTGCGTCAGATTCAGAACGTACAGCAGCGTCTTGAGATGGCGATGGACTACTTTTTTGCCAACCGTACCCGCCGCTTTACCCAGCTTCATCATCGTCTTCAGCAGCAGCATCCGCAGCTGCGTCTGGCGCGCCAGCAGACCGTGCTGGATCGTCTGCGTCAGCGCATGAACGTTGCGGTGGACGCGCAGCTTAAGCGCGCGGTATCGCGCCAGCAGCGCGTGACGCAGCGCCTGAACCAGCAGAACCCGCAGCCGAAAATTTATCGCGCGCAAACGCGGATCCAGCAGCTGGAGTATCGTCTGGCGGAAACTATCCGGGCGCGGCTGAGCACCACCCGCGAACGTTTTGGCAATGCGGTGACCCATCTTGAAGCGGTCAGCCCCCTCTCCACGCTGGCGCGCGGCTATAGCGTGACGACGGCGACGGACGGCAAAGTGCTGAAGCAGACCAAACAGGTGAATACCGGCGATGTGCTGACGACGCGTCTTTCAGACGGCTGGGTTGAAAGCGAAGTGAAATCAATTAAACCGGTGAAAAAGACGCGTCAGCGTAAAACCGGATAATTCTTCGCCGGTTACTTACTATACTGCTGCTATTCCCTTTTTTAATAAGGAGAGCAGCATGCCCCATCTTCATAGCGTTATTCCCCCTTATATTCTTCGTCGTATTATCGAAAGCGGTTCCGAGCCGCAGCAGCGCTGCGCCCGTCAGACCTTAACCCACGTCCAGACGCTGATGGCCCACATGCCGGGCAAACCCGCCGCGCCGCACGTGAATAAAGCCGGGCAGCTGGAGCGCGATATTTACGACGCGAAGCAAACCCAGGAGCTGCCGGGTACGCAGGTGCGTTACGAAGGCCAGCCGTCGAACGGCGATGTGGCGGTGGATGAAGCCTATAATTATTTAGGTATTACCCATGATTTCTTCTGGAAAGAATATCAGCGTGATTCGCTCGATAATAAAGGGCTTATTTTGACCGGCACCGTGCATTACGGTCGGGAATATCAGAACGCCTTCTGGAACGGTCAGCAGATGGTATTTGGCGACGGCGACGGGGAAATATTTAACCGCTTTACCATCGCCATCGACGTGGTGGCGCACGAGCTGAGCCACGGCGTGACCGAGACCGAAGCCGGGCTTATCTATTTTGAGCAGTCGGGCGCGCTGAACGAGTCTCTGTCGGACGTGTTTGGCTCGCTGGTCAAACAGTACCATCTGAAGCAAACCGCCGATAAAGCTGACTGGCTCATTGGTGAAGGGCTACTGGCGAAAGGGATTAACGGCAAAGGGCTGCGCTCAATGTCTGAACCCGGCACCGCCTATGACGATCCTCTGCTCGGCAAAGACCCGCAGCCTGCGCACATGAAAGATTTCATTAAAACGCGCGAGGATAACGGCGGCGTGCATCTGAACTCCGGCATCCCCAACCGGGCATTTTATCTGGCCGCGACGGCGATCGGCGGCTACGCCTGGGAAAAAGCGGGTTATGCCTGGTACGACACGGTTTGCGATCGCAATCTGGCGCAGGATGCGGATTTTGAGGCCTTCGCAAAATTGACGATCGCGCACGGAGAGAAACGCTCCGGCGGTGACGTTGGAGCGGCCATTAAACAAGCCTGGGAACAGGTGGGAGTGTTGTAAATGCAGGTTCCGGAACTGACGGATGACGCCGTGGTTGAGCTGGCCCGGGAAGGCGGCGTCGCTTTTATCCCCAGGCTGAGCGGACAGCGCACCATCGCGCTCTCCTCGCTCAATGAAGCCCAGCGCCAGCGACTGGTGAGCATCCTGGAGCAGGCTTTTCCGCGCGGTCAGCCGCCGGGGCAAGCCTCTTCACCCGGCAGCGGCGACCAGCGCTATTTCCGCATCCAGATTATCTGGACCGGGCAAAATCAGGCGCACTACGCCGATATCATCGTGCTGGTACCCGAGCAGGAAGCCCCCGAGTCGCTGGTCGAGCTGTGGCAGAAAGGCGAAGGCTGCGTGTGCGATTAACCTTCGGCCCGAACAAACTCCACGCGTTTTTTAGAGATAAGACCGTGGCCGTTCTGGCAGAAATAGTCCACCGCACCGCAGGCTTTTAATACCTGGAGTGGCTGATGGCACTCCGGGCAGCGGGCTACAAGCGCAATATCTTTATTACAGCTGTCGCAGTGCGCTACGCCGTTCTGGGGCTCCAGCGGTGCCTGGCATTCCGGGCAGGTAATCGACATATTCTCTCCTGTTGGGTTTTACCGGGGCAGGATAACTGCCCCGGTAGGCTGAACATTATCAGGCTTCAGCTGCCGGTTTAGTCTGCGCATTTTCCAGCATGCGGCGCACCGGAACAATAAGGACGATCAGTACCGCGGCACAGATCAGCAGCGCGATGGAGCAGCGCGCGAAGAGATCCGGCAGCATATCCAACTGGTCGGCCTTCACGTGGCCGCCGATCAGGCCCGCTGCCAGGTTACCCAGCGCGCTGGCGCAGAACCACAGCCCCATCATCTGGCCGCGCATTCTTTCCGGCGCAAGCAGCGTCATGGTCGCCAGGCCAATCGGACTCAGGCACAGTTCGCCGAGCGTCAGCATCAGGATGCTGCCCACCAGCCAGAACGGCGACACGCCCGCTCCGCCGCTGCTCAGCACGTTCTGTGCCGCCAGCATCATCAGGCCAAAGCCCGCCGCCGCGCACAAAATACCAATAACGAACTTGGTGATGCTGCTCGGACGAATGTTCATGCTCGCAAGCTTCGGCCATGCCCAGCTAAACACCGGTGCCAGCAGAATGATAAACAGGGCGTTGATTGACTGGAACCACACCGCCGGGATTTCGAAATCACCAATCATGCGGTTAGTGTAGTCGTTGGCAAACAGGTTGAATGAGGTTGGCTTCTGTTCGAACGCGGACCAGAAGAACGCCGCGGAGATCAGCAGAATAAAGCAGACCAGCAGCCTGGCGCGCTCTTTACGGTTCAGCCCCGCAAAGACAAACAGATAAATAAAGTAGAGGGCAACGGATGCCGCAATTACATAGACCAGCACGCTGGCTACCGCGACCGGGTTAATCACAATCACGCCCTGCGCAATCAGCGTCACGATCGTTGCTACGCCTGCCGCCAGCGCCAGCAGCCAAACGCCCACGCCGTTACGCTTCACCACCGGGCTGTTCCAGGTGGAGTCGAGGCCGACTTCGCCGTCATAGCGTTTCATCGCCGGAACGGCAAACACGCGGAAGATAATCAGCGCCACCAGCATCCCGATGCCGCCAATACCAAAGCCCCAGTGCCAGCCGTGGGTTTTAATCAGCCAGCCGGAAATCAGCGGCGCGATGAACGAGCCCATGTTGATACCCATATAGAACAGCGAGAAACCGCCGTCACGACGCGCGTCGCCTTTTTTATACAGGGTGCCGACCATCACTGAGATACAGGTTTTGAACAGCCCGGAGCCAAGCACGATGAACATCAGGCCGATAAAGAACAGGTTGTTCCCCATTACCGCAGAGAGCGCGATCGACAGGTGGCCGAGCGCAATCAGGATCGAACCGTACCAGACGGCTCTCTGCTGGCCGAGCCAGTTATCCGCCAGCCAGCCGCCAGGCAGCGCGGCCAGGTACATGGTACCGGCAAAGATACCGACAATCGCCGAGGCGTTTTCACGCGCCAGGCCCATCCCGCCGTCATAGACGGTGGCGGCCATAAACAGGATCAGTAACGGACGAATGCCGTAAAACGAGAAACGCTCCCACATCTCGGTGAAGAACAGGGAACCGAGCGGATACGGATGGCCGAAGAACGTTCGGCTCTCTTTTTGATTAACAGTGGATTGCATAATTCTCCCGAAAGGTATGTCGTCGTGCTTGTAAACACCAGCAGGTACGCCGGCCAGTTACGTATCTGGCCGATTTTTTACATGCGGCGAAAAGTTAGTTAACCATTTGATAACCAGGCGCTAGTTTTGTCTAGTACCGGACCCTGGACTTTAAGATGAAAATTCGACGATTGTCTACTTTCTTAGATTTAAACTTGGTTAAAAGTGAATAGTGATTGACTTCACACAGAGAAAACCGGCGGTATGATTGGGCAAAAAAAAGCCCGCGATAAACGCGGGCTTTCGTGAAGCAGGTAAAGCTTATTTGCTTTTCTTAATGTGCTTAATCAAGCGCTTACGCTTACGCATCTGGTTTGGCGTCAGGGTGTTGCGCTTGTTGGCAAACGGGTTTTCCCCTTCCTTGAACTGGATACGGATAGGCGTGCCCATCACGTCCAGCGATTTACGGAAATAGTTCATCAGATAGCGCTTGTAGGAATCCGGCAGGTCTTTCACCTGGTTGCCGTGAATTACTACGATTGGCGGGTTGTAACCACCGGCGTGAGCATATTTCAGCTTCACGCGACGGCCGCGCACCAGCGGCGGCTGATGGTCTTCTGCAGCCATATTCATGATGCGGGTCAGCATCGCGGTGCTCTGACGACGGGTGGAGCTGTCGTACGCTTCACGCACGGATTCGAACAGGTTACCCACGCCGCTGCCGTGCAGCGCAGAGATGAAGTGCACGCGGGCAAAGTCGATAAAGCCCAGACGGAAGTCGAGGGTCTCTTTCACCTGCTCGCGCACTTCATTGCTCAGGCCATCCCACTTGTTGACCACGATAACCAGTGAGCGCCCACTATTGAGGATAAAGCCGAGCAGAGAGAGGTCCTGATCGGAGATACCTTCGCGTGCGTCGATGACCAGCAGCACCACGTTGGCATCTTCGATCGCCTGCAGAGTTTTGATAACGGAGAATTTTTCCACCACATCGGTGATTTTCCCGCGCTTACGCACCCCGGCGGTGTCGATGAGGACATACTCACGCTCATCGCGCTGCATAGGAATGTAGATACTGTCACGGGTGGTGCCCGGCATGTCGTAAACGACCACGCGCTCTTCACCCAGAATACGGTTAGTAAGTGTAGACTTACCTACGTTTGGACGACCCACGATGGCCAGCTTGATCGGCAGGTCCTGCGGGTTGAAGTCGTCTTCAGGCTCTTCTTCGCCCTCTTCTCCGTCTTCGAACTGCGCCCAGTATTCAGCGTCTTCGTCTACTTCTTCCGGCGGGTTTACTTCGTCCACCCACGGCAGCAGAACGGTTTCCAGCAGGCTGGTGACGCCACGGCCATGCGATGCCGCAATCGGGTAGATCTCACCCAGGCCCAGAGACCAGAAATCCGCGACGGCCTGATCGGCATCGATGCCGTCAGTTTTGTTCGCCACCAGGAAGGTCGGCTTTTCGCGTGAACGCAGGTGTTTGGCAATAGCGGAGTCCGCCGGCATCAGGCCAGCGCGCGCATCCACCATAAACAGCACCACATCCGCTTCTTCAATCGCCAGCAGCGACTGTTCCGCCATGCGGGTTTCAACGCCGTCTTCTGTGCCGTCAATACCACCGGTATCGATGCAGATGAACTCACGTCCTTCCACCTCTGCACGACCGTACTTACGGTCACGCGTCAGCCCCGGGAAATCCGCAACCAGCGCATCACGGGTGCGTGTTAAACGGTTAAAAAGAGTGGATTTTCCAACGTTAGGGCGCCCGACAAGCGCGACCACAGGTACCATGTTTGAAGCCTCATAAAATTCAAAATAACGTCGCTTTTGCGGCGTTTTTAAAAATGTCAAAACGGCTCCTGAGTGAACAGGAGCCGTTTAGTATACTACAACCGCCGGGTAATTAACGCGTGATCGCGTACAGCGTGCCGTCTTTTGCCTGAATCAGCAGTTTGCCGTCGGCCACAACCGGATCGGTCAGGAAACCAGAGCTGTCGACTTTTTGCTGTGCAACAAAGCGGCCGTTATCCGGATCGATCCAGTGCATATACCCTTCGCTGTCGCCAACCACCAGGCTACCGTTGTACAGTGCCGGAGCAGTCAGCAGACGGTGCAGCAGATCGCTTTGCGTCCACAGCGTCACGCCGCCTTCGGTGCTCAGAGCCAGCAGACGGTCGTTCTGATCGACCATATAGATGCGGTTGCCCTCAACGATGAAATCGTTCACAGAGCCCAGCTCACGTTTCCACATGATCTGGCCGCTGCGCAGATCCAGCGCGGTCAGGTTGCCGTTATAGGCCAGCGCGTAAACCACACCGTTAACGATGACTGGCGTTGTGTCTACGTCGCTCAGACGGTCAATTTCCGTTGAGCCAGTAGCCTGAGAGATACGCTGCTGCCAGATCATCTGGCCCTGCTGCATCAGCACTGCGCTCACGCGACCGTTGTCACCGCCCACAATGGCAGCACCAAATGCGGTAGCCGGTGCGGATTCGCCGCGCAGAGAGAGCGCAGGCATATCCAGGTTAACGGTCCATTTCACCAGACCGTCAGCTTCATTCAGCGCCTGCAGCTGGCCGTTACTGGTATGAATCAGCACCAGGCCGTCGCTCACCACCGGACGAGACAGGGATTCACCCGCTACGGTTGTTTGCCAGGCAATAGAACCGTCGCTGCTGTTCAGCGCATAAACCTGCGCTTTTTCGCTGCCCACGTAAACATGGCCACCGGCAACGGTCAGACCGCCAGAGAGCAGTGCAGGTTTACGGGAGAACCAGCCGTCTTTTTCCGCCAGGTTAACGGACCATACCTCTTTCCCGTCATCGGCGTTCACCGCTTTCACGGTACCTTTGCGGTCAGCGGCATAGACAACGCTGTCTGCATATGCAGGATGAAGGTTGGAATAGAAATCACCAATCCCATTGCCCACGGATACATCCCACGCGGTGGATGGGGTAAACTGGTTTTCAACCGTCGGCAGTGGGGACATTTTCACAACGTCTTCTTCGCCACTGAACAGTGAACAACCACTCAATAACGTAACAGAAAGCAGTCCTGGCAGAAGTAATTTACGCAATTGCATCGGGTCCCTCTCAGACGGACAAATTATTTATTTTCATCTGCATCATTTCGCTCAGCGCAGGTGAAGCATTGCTCTCTACGCCAGCTTGCCACGCTTTACGCGCGCCCGCTTTGTCACCTTTGCTCAGCAGTGCTTCACCGCGCAGATCGGCAACGATGGCAGCAAAACCTTCGCCTTTGATGGTATCGAGCGTTTTCAGCGCATCGTCAGCTTTTTTCTGCTGAACCTGAATACGTGCCAGGCGCAGATTGATCACCGCTTTCAGGTTCTCATCGCTGGCCGCAGCAAGGCTCTGCGAGAGCTGTGCAGCGGCTTTATCCAGTTCGTTCTTATCAACGTACTGCTGAGCCACTTCCAGCGCAGCCAGTGCACCGTAGGTGTTTTTGTTGTCAGCCGCAAATTTTTCTGCCGCCGTCAGCGTTTGAGGCTGATCGGCACGAATTGCGCTCACGGTATTTTCATAGGACAGGGACGCGCCGCGCGCGGAATCTGCCTGATGATTGTTCCAGTAACGCCAGCCCACCAGCGCACCGATACCTAAAACAACCCCAACAACCAGCGCTTTGCCGTTTTCAACAAAGAAGCGCTTAATCGCGTCGACCTGATCGTGTTCGTTCTCGTAAATTTCCACGCAGTCCTTCTCCTTAGCCCAATAGAGTGCGCAAGTGCGCCGCAACGCCGTCCTGCGTTACCGTTGTCTGCTCACCAGAGCGCAGGTCTTTCACCACCACTTCGCCGTTAGCCACTTCGGACTCGCCCAGCACCAGTGCAATACTTGCGCCCCACTTATCGGCACGAGCAAACTGTTTTTTAAAGTTGCCGCCGCCATGGTTGGTCATCAGCTTAACGCCCGGCAGCGCATCGCGCACGCGTTCGGCAAGCTGCATCGCCGCAGACTGCGTTTCCGCGCCTGAAGCCACCAGGTATATATCGACAACGGAATCTGCTTTAAATTCCGGATTAACTGCCTGAACCAGCAAAACAAGTCGCTCAAGGCCCATCGCGAAGCCAACAGCAGGGGCTGCACGACCGCCAAGCTGCTCAACCAGACCGTCATAACGGCCGCCCGCACATACGGTGCCCTGAGAACCGAGGCTGGTGGTCACCCACTCAAACACGGTACGGTTGTAGTAGTCCAGACCGCGCACCAGGCGCTGATTCACGGTATAGGCGATGCCTGCCGCTTCAAGCAGCTTGCACAGGCCCGCGAAGTGTTCGCGAGATTCTTCATCCAGGTAGTCACCCAGCGCAGGCGCATCGTTCAGCAGTGCCTGAACATCCACGTTTTTGGAATCCAGAACGCGCAGCGGGTTACTGTACATGCGACGTTTGCAGTCTTCGTCCAGCTTCTCTTTATGCTGTTCCAGGAACGCCACCAGCGCATCGCGGTAGTTAGCGCGTGCTTCCAGAGAACCGATAGAGTTCAGCTCAAGGGAAACGTGATCGGCGATACCGAGGGCGCGCCACCAGCGGGCGGTCAGCATAATCAGTTCGGCGTCAATGTCCGGGCCCTGCAGGCCAAAGACTTCCACACCCAGCTGATTGAACTGGCGATAACGACCTTTCTGAGGACGTTCGTGGCGGAACATCGGGCCGATATACCACAGGCGCTGCTCCTGATTGTACAGAAGACCATGTTCGATGCCGGCGCGTACGCAGCCCGCCGTACCTTCCGGACGCAGAGTCAGGCTGTCGCCGTTGCGGTCCTCAAAGGTGTACATCTCTTTTTCAACCACGTCGGTGACTTCACCAATCGCGCGTTTGAATAACGGGGTCTGCTCTACAATCGGCAAACGGATTTCGCTGTAACCGTAGCTGCCGAGCACCTGCTTCAGTGTGCCTTCAATGCGCTGCCAGATGGCGGTTTCGCCAGGCAGATAATCGTTCATGCCGCGGATGGCTTGAATGTTTTTTGCCACGTTTATTCTCTTTCTATATACAAAAAAAACCCAAAGAATGGGTTCAATCATACATGGGAAGCGGCATGCTTCCCATCACGTTATTTTTCAACCTGCTGAACGCTGATACGCTGTGTTTCGTCCATCATGGCGGCTTTGGCGCGGATGCGGGCTTCAAGCTGGTCGATCATGTCGCTATTATCCAGACGATCTTTACGAACGCCATCTTCATAGAGACCACTTTTCTTGTTACCGCCGGTTACGCCCAGGGTTGACACCAGTGCTTCACCAGGACCGTTTACCACGCAGCCGATGATGGAGACGTCCATCGGGGTGATAATGTCCTCCAGACGCTGCTCCAGGGCATTCACCGTCCCGATCACATCAAACTCCTGACGCGAGCAGGTTGGGCAGGCAATGAAGTTGATCCCACGTGCGCGGATGCGCAGTGACTTCAGAATATCGAAACCAACTTTGATCTCTTCGACCGGATCGGCCGCCAGCGAGACGCGCAGGGTGTCACCGATCCCTTCAGAGAGCAGCAGCCCCAGACCGATCGCGGATTTTACAGAGCCGCTGCGCAGGCCGCCCGCTTCGGTGATCCCGAGGTGCAGAGGCTGGTCGATCTGCTTTGCCAGCAGGCGATAAGATTCAACCGCGAGAAATACGTCTGACGCTTTTACGCTGACTTTGAACTGGTCAAAGTTAAGACGATCCAGATGATCCACATGGCGCATCGCGGATTCGAGCAGCGCCTGTGGCGTCGGCTCGCCGTATTTTTCCTGCAGGTCTTTTTCCAGGGAACCGGCGTTAACGCCGATACGGATAGGAATATTTTTATCGCGGGCGCAGTCCACGACCATGCGAATGCGCTCTTCGTTACCGATGTTGCCCGGGTTAATACGCAGGCAATCGACGCCGTATTCGGCCACTTTCAGTGCGATGCGGTAGTCGAAGTGGATATCAGCCACCAGCGGAACGCTGACCTGCTGTTTGATCAGTTTGAACGCCTCTGCGGCATCCATGGTCGGGACGGAGACGCGCACAATGTCCGCGCCTACACGTTCTAATGCTTTGATTTGATTGACCGTCGCTTCCACATCAGTGGTGCGCGTATTGGTCATCGACTGAACGGCGATAGGTGCCCCATCGCCGATTGGCACATTCCCAACGTAAATCCGTTTCGATTTTCTACGTTGAATCGGAGCCTGGTTATGCATGAAAAATCTCCCGCGTTGCCCGTCTGTTACTGTGCTGCTGATTGTTCGGCATTAACGGTAAGACGTGCAACCTGGTTAGTTCTGATAAAGCGGCTCAGGTCGACAGGTTTTCCTTGATACTGGATCTGTACCGCTGCCGGAGCGCCGATTTTAAGTTTATAGGGAGCCTGGCCGGTTAGGTTTAACGTGCCATCTTTACGCTGTAGGCCGCTGAACAGTTTTTTACCTGTCGCGTCAGTCACTTCCAGCCAGCAGTCGGCGCTGAAGTTCATCACCAGCGCGTTGGGATCGGCTGCTGTCGCTGTACCCGCCGGGCTGGTTGGCAGAGTCGCTGCGCTATTGTCTGCAGGCTGAGTAGCCGCAGGCGCGTTCGCCGCAGTATCAACATTCGCCTGAGAAGGGGCAACAACCGCGTTTTGATCCTGAGCCTGCGGCGCAGCGGTGTTAGCCGTTGCTGCCGGAGCCTGTGCTGCATCGGTCGCCGACGCGTCTGGCGCTGCGGTCTGTGGCTCGCTGGAGGAAGCTGCGCCGTCGGTATTCAGCGGCACGCTCTGACCGTTCTCACTTCCGGCCTGGTTGAGTTCGGCGGAGGATTGATCGGCCATAGTGGTAATCTCTTCCTGCTGGGCCTTGTGGTTTTGCCACCACCATGCGCCGGTCAGACCGATCACCACAAACAGCACCAGCCAGGTAAAGCTCATCAGCCAGCCATCGCGTTTTTTACGACGTTTCCCCAGAGAGAAAGTCTGCATCGGCGCAACTTTTGCTGCACGGACCGGTGCCTGCTTCTCCATCATTGGCAGTAATTCGTTTTCGGGGATATGGACCAGTTTTGCGTAAGAGCGGATATAACCGCGCAAGAACGTTGAAGCCAGATCGGCAGGTGCCTTATCTTCTTCAATATCGCGAACCGTGGAAACCTTCAGGCACAAGCGTTCCGCAACGGCTTGCTGGCTGAGTCCGAGTTGTTCACGGGCGTTGCGAAGACGAACGCCAGTGGAAAGTGCTTCATGTTGGTCGTGAGTGGCTTCAGTATTCATTCGCTACAACTACTGGTACGTGAAAAATAAGGGTTCAGGTGCCGGTGAGTCACAATGCCACCCGCACCGCGAAACTTCTGGTCAGTTAACCTTGAACAGAGAGTATAAGACTGTCAGCCCGGAGATGACAGTACAGCCCTGCCCGTACGGCTAAACTGTTGTTACGTCGTTACATACTGCCCGAAAGTCGGATGAAACGCACCGTAATTATTGTTCAGTCATCACGAATCTGACTGATTATTCAGTAAGAGTATGCTTCACGGCGCAGATGATGCGCCGTGAGTGCATAATAATCAAACAGCTTTAACCGCGATCGTCTCGCCCTGCATGCGTTTACGCAGGGTACGTTTGGTACGGTCAATGACATCACCTGCCAGCTGTCCGCATGCTGCATCAATGTCATCACCACGGGTTTTACGCACGATGGTGGTGAAACCATACTCCATCAGCACCTTGGAGAAACGGTCGATACGACTGTTCGAGCTACGGCCATACGGCGCGCCCGGGAACGGGTTCCATGGGATCAGGTTGATTTTGCATGGCGTATCTTTCAGCAGTTCAGCCAGCTGATGTGCATGTTCGGTACCGTCGTTGACGTGGTCCAGCATTACGTACTCGATGGTGACGCGGCCCTGGTTGGCGTTGGATTTCTCCAGATAGCGACGCACCGCAGCGAGGAAGGTTTCGATATTGTACTTTTTATTGATCGGCACAATTTCGTCACGAATTTCGTCGTTTGGCGCGTGCAGGGAGATCGCCAGCGCAACGTCAATCATGTCGCCAAGCTTGTCCAGCGCAGGCACAACGCCAGAGGTAGACAGCGTGACGCGACGCTTGGACAGACCAAAGCCGAAGTCATCCAGCATGATTTCCATCGCCGGAACGACGTTGGTCAGGTTCAGCAGCGGCTCACCCATCCCCATCATCACCACGTTAGTGATAGGACGCGTGCCGGTTACTTTTGCCGCGCCCACGATTTTCGCGGCACGCCAGACCTGGCCGATAATTTCTGACACCCGCAGGTTACGGTTAAAGCCTTGCTGCGCGGTAGAGCAGAATTTGCACTCCAGCGCACAGCCTACCTGAGAGGAGACACACAGCGTGGCGCGGTCTTCTTCCGGGATGTAGACGGTCTCAACGCGCTGATCGCCGACCGCAATCGCCCATTTGATGGTGCCATCCGCTGAGCGCTGCTCTTCCACCACTTCCGGTGCGCGGATTTCAGCCACTTCTTTGAGCTTGTTGCGCAGGACCTTGTTGATGTCAGTCATGTCATCAAAATTGTCGCTGCAGTAATGGTACATCCACTTCATGACCTGATCGGCACGAAACGGCTTTTCGCCCATCTCTTTAAAGAACTCGCGCATCTGCTGACGGTTCAGATCCAGCAGGTTGATTTTTCCATTTTTATTGGGAACCGCAGGAATGGCGACTTCGGAGGTATTCACTAATTCAGACATAATATTATCCGGCCTCGTTGTTACACGTTATGGCCCATGGAGGGTTGAATAGAAACGCCCCGGAAAGCGGTCTGCTCGTCCGGGGCGTTGCATTGTACAAAGTCTGGCGCAGGGATGCCACGTCTGGACGCGGCATTTACGAAAATAATGTGTAAACGAAACCGTTAAATTAACGGGTACGTGGACACACTTCGCCTTCTGCGAAGAAGAAAGCGATTTCGCGTGCAGCAGATTCAACAGAGTCAGAACCGTGGGTGCCGTTCTCGGTGAAGCTGTCAGCGTAGTCAGCGCGCAGAGTACCAGCCAGCGCGTTGTCCGGGTTGGTTGCGCCCAGCAGGTCACGGTGACGCTGTACTGCGTTTTCGCCTTCCAGTACGGATACCACGATTGGACCGGAAGTCATGAACTCAACCAGGCCGTCAAAGAATGGGCGACCTTCGTGCTCAGCGTAGAAACCGCGAGCCTGCTCAACGGTCAGGTGCAGCATTTTGGTGCCAACAATTTTGAACCCTGCAGATTCAAAGCGAGCGAAGATGCTGCCAATAACGTTTTTTGCCACCGCGTTTGGTTTGATGATGGAAAAAGTACGTTCAATAGCCATGATAACCTCTGTCAATGTTCTGTTGTTTTGCATACCTGAGTATGGTGTGGCGCGGATTATAATGAGCAATAGCGCCATTGCCTATGGATTCAGGTAACATTTTTTTAAAATAAGACGAGTTTTAGCAACAGCTCACATCTGAAAGCTGTTTTCAGATCACTGCAGCGTAAAATTCACCGTCGCGACCTGCCCGGTCTCATCCATAACGAGTAACTGATAATCGCCCGATTTATCAAGCTGTAATGTGTAAACTCTTCCCTTTACATTCAGCGGTTCACCGTTCAAAAACCACCAGCGCTCACCGCTATTGCCGGTCGCCTGAAGCGGCAGCGAAACGCGGGATTCCCCCGGCAGACGTTTAATGACGGCCCCTTCACGCACGCCGGTCAGAATGAGGGGCGCAGGTGCGTCCTGCGACAGCGGAGGACAGATGGTTGATGAAGGAGGGACCCGTACCGCGCGACGCTCGGTCGCCGGCAGCCACGGCTCCAGCGGCAGCGGCCAGACATCCAGGACTTTTTCAGTTGCATCAGGGCAATCTGCCGCCACGCGTTTACCCGTTTTATCCAGCCAGACCGGAAAGCGAATGCCGCGTATCCCTTCCTGTTCGGGCAATAGCAGCGTGGGCGGTTCACTCCCTTCCAGCAGCCAGGTCGACAGGCGACGCCGACAGTTTTCACTGCCTTCCGGCAGCGACTGGCCGCCCGGCCAGCAGATCACGCCCCGCCCGACGCTTGCCGGACGCGGATCGCGCGGCAGACGGGCTTCGTCTACCGTTGAGCGCGACTGAAGCAGGTTATTGACCTGGTTTAACAGCGGAACCGCACTGGCAAACCCAAACTGTCCCGCCACGGGCGTGCCGTCCGGTCGTCCGGTCCAGATGCCTATCACATAACGGGCATTCAGACCGATGGCCCAGGCATCACGGTAGCCGTAGCTGGTACCGGTTTTCCACGCCAGCGGCGCAACCTGCGGTAGCGCATTATCCGGCAGCGGCTGCGCTTCATTAGCCAGAATACGGCGAATAATCCACGCCGAGCCGGGTGATAACAGCGGACGTTCAGTCAGTGGATCGCCCGGCTGCAGGCGTAGCCTACCCGCCTTACCGTGTCGGGCAAAAGCACTGTAGGCCGCAGCGATATCTGCCAGCCGCGCGCCTGCCCCACCGAGGATCAGAGAGAGATTCGGCTGCGCCCCCGCTGGCAGGATCAGCGGCAGACCGGCGTTGCTCAGCATCCCGGCAAAACGTTTTGGCCCGTACGCTTCCAGTACCTGTACCGCAGGCAGGTTGAGGGAGCGTACCAGCGCTTCACTCATGCTGACCGGTCCATGGAACCCGCTGTCAAAATTCCCGGGCCGATAGTCACCGGTTTTTCTGGGAACGTCCTGAAGCAGCGAGGCGGGATGGATCAGGCCATCATCCAGCGCCATACCGTAAATAAAGGGCTTTAACACCGATCCCGGGGATCGGATCGCATTGACCATATCCACATGGCTAAAACGCGTGTCATCGTTGATATCCACCGATCCCACCCAGCCGCGTACTTTCATATCGGTATGATCGACCACGATCATCGCCAGCGAGCTGCGTGCCGGCAGGCGGGATTTCCAGTTCATCGCCAGCTCTTCCAGCTGCCGCTGCAGTCCGGCATCCAGCGTGGTGACAATTTTTGTGTCGCTGCTTTTACCGAGCATCATCCGCGCAAAGAGCGGCGCCAGCTGCGGCATCTGCCGGGGCGCCAGCCATACTGATTCTTCACGGGACTCTTTGACCTGCTTTGCGGACCAGACGCCCTGCGTCGCCATGCGGTCGAGCACTTTGTTGCGTGCCGCCTCGGCCCGGTCAGGCCAGCGGTCCGGACGCAAGCGGCTGGGTGCCTGCGGCAGTACCGCCAGCAGCGCCGCTTCGGAATAGCTGAGCTGCGACGGCGGTTTGCCGAGATAGGTCCAGCTTGCCGCCCCGACGCCCTGCAGCGTGCCGCCAAACGGCGCGCGGTTGAGATAAAGCGTGAGAATTTCGCGTTTGGAAAGATGCCACTCCAGCTGCATGGCACGCCAGAGCTGGCGAATTTTACCGCCGAAGGTGCGCGGATGCGGGTCCAGCAAGCGTGCCACCTGCATGGTGAGCGTGCTTCCGCCAGAGACGACTTTGCCAGAACTGAGATCCTGCCAGGCGGCGCGCAGGACAGAAAGCGGGTTTACGCCGGGGTGATCCCAGAACCAGCGATCTTCGTACTGGATGAGCGCCTCAAGATAACGGGGAGAGACCTCTTCGATCGTCACCGGATAGCGCCAGATCCCGTCGCTATCGGCAAAACGCCAGAGCGGCGTGCCCTTCTCATCCACCACCACCCGGGCGGGGTTAACCTCTTTCAGAGGCAACGGCCACAGGCGGTCGGCGACGACAATCAGTCCCCATAAAACGAGAAGCGCTCCCGCCAGCCATAGCCAGCGGGAGCGTGTCAGACATGCCATTCGCATTTTACGGAACAACAATCAGCGGGCCGCTGGCCGCCCCCGTTGCCCGCCACTGCGGAACGTACATAGACTCCACCATCGGAACAGGCACCTGGTAGGTTCCCGGCGTCACGGCGCGCGCCAGATAAACCAGGGTGACCGGCTGGCCTTCATTTACCGGTACGGCAGCCACAAAGCGGTCGTCGCGGAATTCCATATGCTGAATGTCCGCCTGCTGCATCTGGCTGAGCAGGTTCTGTACCTCACTGCCGCTGTCCTGCAGGCTGGCGCTGCTGCTCGCCAGATTCTGGTTTTCCAGCTCCAGACCCGCAGGGAGGAGATCCACCACCAGCGCGTCCGGCACGTTCTGGCTGGCTTTAACTTCCAGCCAGACCAGCACCAGTTCACCGCTCTTCAGCGAAGAGAGCGATTTACTGCTGCCGTCGGTTGCCAGGATATGACGTTCCACCTGCAGCACGTTCGAGCTCGGCTGAGGGGCATATTCCGGATAACCGGTGCTGTCCAGGCGTACCCATAGCGGTGTTGTCCCGGTGTTGGTCACCTGTAGCGCGCCAAGCTGGTCGCCGCTCACGTTTTGTACCAGTGACTTATCGCCGCCTGATGCGGTCTCAGACAGCGAAGTTTTCGCCTGCCACGTACCGGACAGGGTTTGCAGCGAACGTCCTGCCAGGAACAGCGCGTTGCTCTCCTGCGTTGACAGCCAGCGCTGGCTGAAGGCCTGTTCAGACAGGGCATTCAGCAGCGTATTTTGCGCATCCGGCAGCAGCTTGTACTCCTCCAGAAGAGAGAGCATCAGCGCGTTATCGCGAAGCTGGCTACCGTAATCGGCCATCCAGGTTTTGCTGTCGTTGCGCGGCGTTTTGAGCGCCAGATCCAGCGCCTGCTGGCTGCGCGGGGCATCGCCCATCAGTTTGAGCGCCATGCCCAGCTGCATCAGCGGCAGACCGGACGCCGCCTGAGCGTGACGATCCCAGATTTCACGCAGCGCGCCCAGCGGCGCTTTTTGCTGACGTGCCAGCACCAGCGCGGCATAGGCCTGCACGGCGAACTTGCTGGCCTGCGTATCGTCGCTGTAGCGAATAGACATCATGCCCGGGTCCTGCAGGTAGCGCAGCAACCGGCTATTGGCATTATTCACCGCATCGGCAGGCACGCTGTAGCCCTGCTCGCCCGCACGGATCAGGAAGTCGGTCACGTAGGCCGTCAGCCAGTACTCTTCCGGACCGTTTTTATCCCACAGCGCGAACCCGCCGTCTTCACGCTGCATCTGCAGCAGACGGGAAATACCGATATCAATGGCGGCACGGCGTTTATCGTCCGTATCACCTTTGATGCCAAGCGCCGTAAGCTGCGCCGCGTTGGTGTAGAGCGACGGGAACAGACCGCTGGTGGTCTGCTCCAGACAGCCATACGGATATGCCTGCAGTTCGCGAATATAGCGCGCCAGGTTAAGCGGTGGTTTGCCGCTCAGCAGCAGTTGCCCCTGCAGGGTAGCAGGAGAGAAACCGTTACTGTGCTGCGCCGGTGCGGTCCAGGACTCGCCGGGGTTCAGCATGGCACCGGTATTCACCGTCTGCGCCGGGAACGCCGGACGCACGCCGATTTTCCAGCTCTTCTGCTGCGGTGCAAAGGTCTCGTCCGGGAGCTGCAGGCCGGTCACCTGAGCGGTCACCTCGCCATCACCATAACCCTCCAGCGCACGCACCGGAATAAACAGGGTGCTGCGTGCGCCAGGAGACAGCTGAATCGGCTGCGGCTGCCCGCCTTCCAGCGACAGTTTTCCTGTCGCGGTCAGGGCAACGTTCAGCGTTTGCGGCTGGTCGGTGAGGTTGGTGATATCCAGCGTCAGCCGCGAGGTATCCCCGCTTGCCAGGAAGCGCGGCGTATTAAGCTCGGCAATGACCGGCGCGGCCACCACAACCTTGCTTTCACTGCTGCCGAAATCGTCCTCCGTCCAGGCCTGCGCCATCAGACGCAGCTCACCGTTGAAGTCTCCTATCGGCAGCGCAACCGTGCCTTCTCCGTTGGCATCCAGCGTGACCGGCTGTGCCTGCTGGGCAATAATGGTGACGTGGTTCACCGGCGGTTTACCGCCGCGCTTCAGCTCATCACCGTCACCACCAAAGCGCAGCGCGGCAAGGCGGCCCTGCCCTTCGATGACCTGGCCGTAAATATCGTAGATATCCGCGCCGTAGCGCTTCTGACCAAAGAAAGCCTGCCACGGATCCGGTGTAACGTAATCGGTAATATTCAACACGCCGCTGTCTACCGCCGAGACCAGGACGTTCACTTTCTGCGGCACCGCACCCTCTTTCACGCTGGCTTTCACCTTCACTGAGAGCGTCTGGTTTGGACGCATTTTCTGCGGGTTATCGAGCGCAATGTTCAGACGGCGATTTTCATCGCCCATCGGCAGATGCAGCAGGCCGACCGCGCGTTTCGGCGTGGCGGATTTGGATTTATCCCCAGGACGTACCACTAGCGTGCTAAGGTAAAGATCGTGACGTTTCCAGGCTTTGTCGACCGGGATAGCGAGATCAAGCCCGTTTGCCGGTACGTCTATCTCTTTCCACCACAGCGGCCCTTCGCTGGACTCAATCATCGCATAGCCCTTGCCTGCTGCCGGCGCGGCAATGTGCAGGTTGATGGTATCGCCTGGCTGATAGGCTGGCTTATCCAGTTTCAGCGTCACGCGGTCAGGACGTGCAGCCCCTGTGCCGTCGCTGTTATCCTGCCAGCTGTAGCCTGCCCAGAAGCGCACGCTGCTGACCATCTCATCAGGTGCTTTAACTTCCAGACGATAAGAGCCCCACTCCACCGGGAAGGTGACTTTACCCGTCTCGTCGGCCTTGAGCGTCAGCTCCTGCTCGCCTTCAACCAGATCTTTTTGATCGAACTGAGACTGCCAGCCTTCGCTCTCAGACCAGTTCCAGAAGTAGTCACGGCGCTCGCGGATCAGGCGAACCTGTAAACCGGACGCTGCCTTTTTCGCTCCGCTGGCATCGGCGTAAACGATATCGAAGCTGGCATTGCCGTTCTCGTCAACAATCGGCTGGTTGACGGTGGTATCGGTGCGGTAGTCGTAAACGGCTTTACTGGCGAACTGAGGGCGGATACCCGGCAGCTCAGCCGCCGGCCAGATTGCCTGCTCAGCGCGACGCGTCACCGGACGACCGCCTGACTCCAGCAGGCTGGCCTGCAGGATCAGCTGCAGCGGAGAATGCACCTCTTTCCACTGGCTTTCGGTAGAAACCTGCCCACGCCCCTGCTCATCAAGCGTAAGCTGAACTTCATCCAGACTGCGGCTCAGGTTCTCCTCGGCGATATCGCCAAACTGGAAGCCCGGCAGCGCAGCCACCGCGTCACGCAGCGGACGCAGGAAAAGCTGGCCCTGCAGAGAATTACCGTTGGCCGGTGCGCCATACAGGTAATAGCCCACCACGTTAAAGTCGACGTTATCCTGCGGTGAAACCGGCGTTTTTTGTCCGCTCAGGTTGAGCGCCATGCGCTCTGGCATGAAGTCTTCGACGTGGAAGTCCCACAGGCGCTGCAGGTTATCGCCCGTGTTGGCGCGGATATGCCACATGCCGGTCTCCGCCCCGCTGTCCAGCGGATAGTTAAAACGATAGAGTCCGTTCTCTGGCTTGACGACAATCGTACGCGCGACCTGTCCATCCGGGCGCAGCACGTCAAGCTTCACGGGCTGATCCGGAAGTGGCTTACCGTCACTGTCGCGCAGTAAGCCGTTGAGGATCACCGTTTCACCCGGGCGGTAGAGATCGCGTGGGCCAAACATGAAGAATTGCTTGCTGTAGCCGGGGCTACCGGCAATATCGAACTCCGCCAGATCCAGCGCCGGAAGCTTGAGGTCAAGCAGCGTGGTCTGGCCGTCTTTGCTCGCCAGAATCAGCGCGGCTTCTTTGTCCGTTTCAAGCTTCGCATGACCGTCAGCGTCGCTCTTCGCCTCAGCGAGAGTCTGGCCTTTGTCGTTCAGCAGCGTGACGGTCACGCCGGACTGCGCCGCACCGTTTTCCAGACTCTGGGTGAAAATATCCAGGCGGTTATGGTAACGGTGAGCGGACAGGCCAATATCGCTTAAGGTAAAGAGCGTTGCGGCGTTGCTGTAGTTGTAGTGCCCGGCCTGGTTCATGACCGCGATATAAACGCCAGACTGCTGGAGCGGTTTAATATCCTTCAGGGGCAACAGCAATTTTTCGCGCGTATTGCGCGCCGGATTAAGGTCGAATCGACCGGTGTAAACCAGCTCCGCCATCTTCAGCAGGTTATCGGATTCCCAGTTGGTCAGCGAGTTACGGTACTCCCACTGGCTGACAAGGGAGGCCAGCGATTCCGGCTTCACGCGGTAAAAGTTGACATCAACATTGTTGACGTTGAGCGCCATCACCGGCAGACCTTCCACCACTTTGCCCGGCAGCAGCGAGCCGCGGCTGGCAAAACCAACGGTGGGTTCAATGTCCCGGGTGGTCAGGGCTTTTTCATAATCAATGCCAAACGTCGCCTTGTTCAGCGCCTGCAGGTCACGTTCAACGGTGACGACCAGGTTGCGGTTAGGCTCCAGATGACGCAGGCGAAGCTCTTTCAGGTTAGGCGCAAGTTCCCACGCCCCGTCAACCTTGCCGCTTTTCTTATCCACGACATGCACCGTTTTGGCGAAATCCTGATCGGGATTCAGCGGAACAGAAAAGGTCAGCACCAGCGTGGCGGCACCGTCGAGCTGGACTTCTGAGGTATCCAGCAGGGTCAGCGCTTTTCCCTGACTCTGGGCGGCAAGCTTAGCCAACGTTTCAGCATTGGGCTTTTCTGCAGCTTTCGGTGTTGATGCTGTGGATGCCGCGGGAGCCGCAGCCTGAGATTTATCGTCGCTGTTATCACAGCCGACAAGCGTAAACGTGGTAAGCAGCGCGAGAGAGATCGCGGCTAAGCGAAACGGTTTCATCCTGTGTCCCTGGCCTGAGGGGGCCTGTTGGTCGTCGTCCGGATAAGTATTATCCGCAAGTTTCGTTAATTCAAAAAGGCCAATTTTAAAATGTGGAAAGCGCCTCGCAGAACGGCATCACGTCGCTACACCGCGATGGAACCGCGATCACAGCACATGACGTCACATGTTACCTTTTACGTCATTTGTTTTTAAAACAAGAAGATAGCTGGCTAAGCTCGCCCGAAGGCTGCTAGTTTTATGACCATGACGCACCCCGAGTGCGCGGTTCAAAAAGAGAGAAAGCCATGAAACGAGCCGTGAACGCCCTACAAAATTTCGGAAAATCATTGTATGGACCGGTCCTTATCTTACCGATCGTCGGTCTGTTTATCGCCTTTGGTAACGTTCTGGGTAACGGTAATCTCGCTGAATACCTGCCGTTTCTGGGCCATCCGCTGATTCAGCATCTTGGTCAGCTTATCGCGAAATCTGCCGTGTCGGTGCTGGTCAACCTGGCGCTGGTGTTTGCCGTCGGGATCCCGATTGGTCTGGCGACGCGTGATAAAGGCTATGCCGCGCTGATTGGTCTGGTGACCTTTGTCGTGTTCATCAACGCCATGAACGTCACGCTGCAGCTGCAGGGCGCGCTGGCGCCAGCGGCCCAGATGAAAGCGGCCGGGCAGACCATGGTACTGGGCGTACAGGTGCTGGAGATGGGCGTTTTTGCCGGGATCCTGACCGGGGCGCTCTCCGGCTATCTGTACAACAAATACTCCGGCGTACAGTTTAACGGCGCGATGGCGATTTACTCCGGCCACTGTTTTGTCGCCATCGTCATGCTTCCCGTCTCCATGCTGCTCGGCGTGGTTATGAGTGAACTATGGCCCTTTGCCCAGCACGGTATTAGCGCCCTGGCGCTGGCCATCAAAGGCTCCGGGCCGCTTGGCGTGGCAATCTACGGTTTCCTGGAACGTATTCTGGTCCCCACCGGCCTGCACCATCTGGTTTATACGCCGTTCCTCTATACCGAGCTGGGCGGCACGCAGGAGGTGTGCGGCACAACCTATCAGGGCGCGCGCAATATCTACTTCGCCGAAATGGCTTGTCGGGAGGTGAAGGAGCTCAGCAGCACCGTGGTGTGGGACGCGCGCGGCATCAGCAAGATGTTCGGCCTGCCTGCCGCAGCCCTGGCGATGTATATGACCGCAAAGCCGGAGCGTAAAGCCATTGCGAAAGCCATTCTGATCCCGGCGGCGCTGACCTCTCTGCTGGTCGGCGTGACCGAGCCGATTGAGTTCTCCTTCCTGTTCGTCGCTCCGCTGCTGTTCGTGGTGCACGCGGTGCTGACCGGCATCGGCATGATGCTGTTCTCGCTGCTGGGCGTTCACGCCATCGGTGCCAACGGGATTATCGACTTCATCCTCTACAACCTGCCGCTCGGCACGGAGAAGTCCAACTGGCCGATGTACATCGTGGTTGGGCTGATCATGTTCGCTCTCTACTTCGTGGTGTTCCGCTTCCTGATCCTGCGCTTCAACATGAAAACGCCGGGCCGTGAGGATGAAGATCAAGAGACGCGCCTCTACAGCAAGCAGGAGTACCAGGCGAAGGGCAATAACGACGGGCTGGGTGAATCCATCGTGGTGGGACTCGGCGGTCGGGAAAACATTGAAGTGGTGGACAACTGCTACACCCGCTTACGCGTCACGGTGAAGGACATCGCCATTATCGACGAGCCGCGGCTGAAGGCGACCGGCGCGAAAGGGATTATCAAACAAGGTAACAACGTTCAGGTGGTCTACGGGCTGCACGTCAAAAAAATGCGAGAAGCCGTTGAGACGTTTCTCTGAAAGGAGCTAAAGATGTTTACACCCCCATTCATTCTGTCGATTGCCGGCGGCGGCAGCACCTACACGCCGGGTATTGTGAAAAGCCTGATGGTGCGCCTGCAGGATTTCCCGCTGGCCGAAATCCGCCTTTATGACATCGACGAGGCGCGCCAGAACACCATTGCGCCGGTCGTCGAAAAGGTCATCCGCGACCACAGCCAGAGCATCAAGTTCACCGTCACCAGCGACCCGGAAGTGGCCTTCAGCGGCGCGCATTTCGTCTTCGCCCAGATGCGCGTCGGCCAGTATAAGATGCGCGAGCAGGATGAGAAGATCCCGCTGCGTCACGGGGTGGTCGGCCAGGAAACCTGCGGACCCGGCGGGCTGGCCTACGGCCTGCGCACGATCCTGCCGATGGTTGAGCTTATCGATCTGGTGGATCGCTACGCGCACGAAAAAGCCTGGATCGTGAACTACTCCAACCCGGCGGCGATCGTTGCGGAGGGCGTGCGCCAGCTGCGTCCGGACGCGCGGGTGCTGAACATCTGCGATATGCCTGTCGCCGCCATGCGCAATATGGGGGCGATTCTGGGTGTCGATCGCCGCAGGCTGGAGGTGGACTACTTCGGCCTGAACCACTTCGGCTGGTTTACCCGCGTGCTGGTGGACGGCGAAGACAAGCTTCCCGAGCTGCGTAAGCATATCGCGAAGTTTGGCCTGCTGACGGAAGATGCGGCCAAAACCGATCCGCAGCATTCCGATCCGTCGTGGGTAAAAACCTGGCGCAACATTAAGCCAATCATGGACCATTTCCCGGAGTATCTGCCGAACCCGTATCTGCAGTACTACCTGATGCCGAACCAGATTGTGGAACACCAGAACCCGGACTATACCCGCGCCAATGAAGTGATGGACGGGCGCGAGAAAAAGCTGTTCGCCGCTGCCGAAGAATATAAGCGCACCGGGATCCTGCCTGATGCCTTCCACGTGGGCGTCCACGGCGAGTTTATCGTTGATGTCGCCTGCTCGCTGGCCTTTAACCTGCACAGCCGCCATCTGGTGATGGTGGAAAACCGCGGGGCGATTACCAACCTGCCTTACGATGCGGTGGTGGAGGTTCCCGCTTATATCACCTCCGAGGGTCCGGAACCGATTCGCGTCGGTCAGGTGCCGCTGTTCCATCAAACCCTTTTGCAGCAGCAGCTCGCATCTGAACAGCTGCTGGTAGAGGCGACTATCGAAGGCAGCTATGAGAAAGCCCTGCAGGCGTTTACCCTCAACCGCACCGTGCCGACCATGGAACACGCGAAGGCGATTCTGGATGAAATGATTGAGGCCAACAGCGACTACTGGCCAGCGCTGCAAAAAGCCTGGCAAGACGGCGAACCGGTGAAAAAATAGGGGCTTGCTCGCGAGTTGAACGTGGTTTGCTTGTCGGTGTCAGAAAAAACACCGACAATCCTTTTTTACGGAAAAGAATGGAGGCAACCCATGTCCACCTCATATTTTGTCGCCGCCGACTGGCTGATTGAGCACGGTGACGATCCGGAAGTTCAGATTATTGACGCGCGTATGGCCCCGGCTGGGCAGGAACACCTTCGCGATATGGTCGCGGAATACCGTGCCGGGCACCTGCCTGGCGCGGTATTTTTTGATATTGAAACCCTCTCCGATCACAACTCTCCCCTGCCGCACATGCTGCCGCGCCCGGAAGCGTTTTCCGTGGCGATGCGCGAGCTGGGCGTCAGCAAAGACAAACACCTCGTTGTCTATGATGAAGGTAACCTCTTCTCCGCGCCGCGCGCGTGGTGGATGCTGAAAAACTTCGGCGTGGAAAAAGTCTCGATTCTTGCCGGCGGGCTGGCGGGCTGGAAGCGCGACGAGCTGCCGCTTCAGCAGGGTGACGTAACGCTGCCGGAAGGTGAATTCGACGCGACCTTTGACACCCACGTGGTAAAACGCCTGACCGACGTGCTGGTCGTGAGCCATGAAAAAACGGCGCAAATCGTCGATGCCCGTCCAGCGCCTCGCTTCAATGCCGAAGCGGACGAACCCCGTCCGGGGCTGAAGCGCGGACATATTCCGGGCGCGCTGAACGTGCCGTGGGGCGATCTGGTGTTTGAGGGCGAGCTGAAAACCACCGACGAGCTGCGCGCCATTTTTGACCGTGCCGGCGTTGATTTACACCGTCCGATTATTGCCAGCTGTGGCTCCGGCGTCACGGCCTGCGTGGTGATCCTGGCGCTCGCCACGCTCGGCGCGAACGACGTCACGCTATACGACGGCGCCTGGAGCGAATGGGGCGCGCGTGACGACCTGCCGGTTGAACCGGCGAAATAATGGATAATCGCCTGACCACGCTGTTAACGCGCGGTGCGTCGCTGACCCGCGCGGAGTATCGCGTCCTCGCTCACCTCACGGAGCATCCGCTGCTGGTGGGCAACATCACGGTACGCGAGCTGGCGCAGGCGACGTTTGTTTCTACCGCCACCATCATGCGGCTGTGCCAGAAGCTGGGGTTCAGCGGCTTTAGCGAGTTTATCTGGCACTGCAAGCAGCTGCTCTCCGACACGCCGCATATTGCCGTTCAGGGGCAATCTCCTCCTGAACTCCCGGCGCTGTTTAATCAGTTTATCGCCAACTATCAGCACACCTTCCAGTGGGTCACGCAGGAGAAGCGCCAGCAGTTTGCCGACCTGCTGCGCCAGAAAGAGAGCTTCTTTCTCTACGGGGCCGGGTTTTCCTATCTCTTTGCGGAGTACCTGACCAAGAAGCTGCAGGTGCTGGGCAAAACGGCGTTTATCTCCGGACCGGGTGACAGCCGGAACATTTTTCTCAGCAACGCCGCCCGCTATCAGGTGTTTATTGCCGTCTCGCGCAGCGGCGAAACGGAGCAGGTGCTGGATAAAGCGCGAATTGCAAAAAACGTTGGCATGACGATCGTCGCGTTTACCCGCGCCTCGGCCAACACGCTGGCGGGGATGGCGGACGTGCATTTTGCCCTCTATGACGAAGCGGTACACTTCGCCGCCGAAGCCGCGGGGGTGACGTCGTTTGAGTCGAATCTGGTGCTGCTGATGGATTTACTGCTGCTGGAAGCAACGGGGTGATATTCACCCCGCCGTAATCAGATGATGCGGTTAGTTTTGAGATCGCGCAGGAAGCCGCCCCAGCGACGCTCGTAGAACGGGGTGATGTGCTCGGTAATAAAGTGGCTGATGCCCTTCTCGCCGTTCTTCACCTGGCAGATATCAATCGGCTCATCGCCCGGCAGCGTGTCGGTCGCCACGCTTCCCGCGGCCTGAATGATTTCGTCGATATCGCCGTCCGCCTCAATACCAATCAGCAGAACCGGATGCTCGTCCGCGCGTTCTTTAATGGAGCAGAGAAACGCGCGTCTAACCGGTTTCAGGCTTTTGAACAGCGTCGTCAGGGAATCAATCATCTGCGCGGGCGGCTCGGCCACTTCAGACAGCAGCAGCGTTTCGCCCCCTTCCAGCACTTCCTGGGTGCTGAGCGGGTTGCCCTCTTCACCTATCAGATGACTGATTTCACGCGGCGTAAACTCTTTCCCGGTCGGCAGCTTCGCGTTAAGGAACAGCGTCTGGCCCAGCGTCATTTCAAACAGGGTACGCACCGGCATCACTACGAACGCCTGTTCGTCTTCTACCGCTTCCTGCAGGGCCTCCAGCGAGGTAAAGAACGGGATCACCGAACTGCCGTCGTCTTTCTCCCAGTGCAGCAGATCCAGCGCGCTGTCTTCGACAACCTGCTCACCTTCCGCCGCGGTGCCCGGCACCCAGACGGTAGATTCCAGCAGCGTGCGGAAAAATGCCGGACGGTGGGCGGGCTCGGTCGCCGCCTGCTCCAGCAGGGTTTCTAATTCGTTTTTGGTTTCGGACATAACAATTCCAGATGATGCATTTCCCCCTCTCCCCCTGGGAGAGGGGAGAGGGCAATAACGATTACTCAGCCGTCAGCAGGTTCGCCACGGTACGCACGCCCAGACCGGTCGCGCCCGCGGACCACTGCTCAACTGCCGCTTTACGGTACGTTGCGGAACAGTCGATGTGCAGCCAGCCTTCGTGGTAGTTCTCAACGAAGTGGGACAGGAAGCCTGCCGCCGTGCTTGCACCCGCCGGGTACGCCGCGCTCGCGGTGTTGTTCAGCTCGGCAAAGTTGGACGGCAGCTGGCTGCGGTGGAACTCGGCCAGCGGCAGACGCCAGAACGGCTCGTTTTCCGCAGCGGCGCTTGCCAGCAGGCGAGCGGCCAGCTTGTCGTCGAAGCTGAATAGCGCGTGGTAGTCGTTACCCAGGGCGGTTTTTGCCGCGCCGGTCAGGGTCGCCATGTCGATAATTAGCTCTGGCTTCTGGGCAGACGCGTCGATCAGGCCATCGGCCAGCACCAGACGGCCTTCGGCGTCGGTGTTCATCACTTCGACGTTTTTGCCGTTGCGATAGCGAATGATGTCGCCCAGCTTGAAGGCGTTACCGCTCACCATGTTGTCCGCGCAGCACAGATACAGCTTCACGCGCTTGTTCAGACCGCGAGTGATGGCAAACGCCAGCGCGCCGGTGATGGTTGCCGCGCCGCCCATGTCGGACTTCATGGAGTCCATGAACGCGCTCTGCTTCAGGCTGTAGCCGCCGGTGTCGAAGGTGATGCCTTTCCCGACCAGGCAGGCAAAGACCGGCGCCGCTTTATCGCCGGTTGGGTTGTAATCCAGAGCCAGCAGGACCGGAGGGCGCTCGGAACCACGGCCCACGGTGTGGATGCCCATGTAATTCTGCTCGCGCAGGTCTTCACCTTTGGTAATGCGATAGGACATCTTGTCGCCGGCCACGCCGCACAGCAGGTCAACCGCGCGCTGCGCCAGCTGCTCCGGACCAAGCTCTTCCGCCGGGGCGTTGATGGTGTCGCGCACCCAGTCGATGATTTGCAGGCGGCTTTCCAGCTCTTTCTGACCGGCTTCGTCGAGGTTCGCCCACTCAATTTTGCGGGTGCCTTTCGGCCCTTTGTAGCCTGCCCAGAATGCCCAGCTGCGGTCGGTGTCCCAGCCTTCGCCTTCCAGGGAGACATGCTTAATGCCCAGGCCGTCAATTTTACGCGCGGCGCGCTGGATCAGACCCAAATCGTCGTTGCCCGTCAGGTGCAGGGTTATGCCGTCATTGTTGATGCTGTAGCTGGCTTTCTCGCCCCAGCGCGCATCGGCTGGCTGCGTAGAGAGCGTAATCTTCATCGCTTCGGTCATTTTATTTATCCTTATTAGCAAACGGGCCGCCTGAAGGCAGCCCATAGAGTCTCTTTCCACTAAATGATTCGCGTTGCAGGAAGGCGGCAAGCGAGTGAATCCCCGGGAGCAGAGATAACTCTGTGACCGGGGTGAACAAGCGCAGCCAACGCATCGGCAACGTGAAGCATGACGTGGAAATTATTCTGCTTCATCTAACCAGACTAACAGAATCGCCTCCAGAATTTTTTCATTGGATGCGTTTGGATCGTCGTCGAAATCCTCTAAATCGCAGATCCACTGATGCATGTCGGTGAATCGTACGGTCTTCGGATCGAGATCCGGGTTCGCGTCGTAGAGCGCTTCGCCGATTTCACGGCTGTCTGTCCACTTCAGTCCCATATCAATGCTCGCGTGCGTGGTTGATGGTGTAGCGTGGGAACTCCACGACCAGATCTTCATCGGTCACCGCCGCCTGGCAGCTCAGGCGGCTGTCTGGCTCCAGGCCCCATGCTTTATCCAGCATGTCGTCTTCGTCTTCGGTGCTCTCAGCGAGAGAATCAAAACCTTCACGCACGATGCAGTGGCAGGTGGTGCAGGCACAGGATTTTTCACAGGCGTGTTCCACTTCGATACCTGCACGCAGGGCAACATCGAGAATGGTTTCACCGGTCTTCGCTTCCAGAACAGCGCCATCCGGACAGAGGTCCGCATGAGGCAAAATAACAATCTTTGGCATATTAAACCTCGTCCACGGACTGGCCTTTCAGCGCGACGCGGACAGATTTGTCCATGCGGCGAGCAGCAAAGTCCTGGGTTTGTTTATCAACGTTTTTAATGGCTTCTTCTATTGCGTCAGCGTCATTGCCTTCTGCTACTGCGCTTAAATGCGCGGCAGCGTCGTCAATCACCTGGCGCTCAGCGGCGCTTAACAGCGCGGCATCGGCAGCGAGCGCGCCGTTCAGGCTCTCCAGCACGCGGGCGGCTTCAACTTTTTGTTCAGCCAGCATACGCGCCTTCACATCCTGCTCGGCGTAGCTCATTGAATCCTGAATCATGGAGGCGATTTCGCCATCGGTCAGGCCGTAGGACGGCTTCACCTGGATGGACGATTCCACGCCGGTGGATTTTTCCATCGCGGTGACGCTCAGCAGGCCGTCCGCATCCACCTGGAAGGTGACTCGAATATGCGCCCCACCCGCAGGCAGCGCCGGGATGCCGCGCAGCGCAAAGCGCGCCAGAGAGCGGCAGTCCTGCACTAGCTCGCGTTCGCCCTGCATTACGTGGATGGACATCGCGGTCTGGCCGTCTTTGAAGGTCGTGAACTCCTGCGCGCGCGCCACCGGAATGGTGGTGTTACGCGGGATCACTTTCTCCACCAGGCCGCCCATGGTTTCTAAACCCAGCGACAGCGGAATGACGTCCAGCAGCAGCATTTCGCTGTCCGGCTTGTTGCCGACCAGAATATCGGCCTGGATTGCGGCGCCCACGGCAACCACTTTGTCCGGGTCGATGGAGGTGAGCGGCGTGCGGCCAAAGAATTCGCCCACGCGCTCGCGCACCAGCGGCACGCGGGTCGAACCGCCCACCATGACCACTTCCAGCACCTCGTTCGCCTCAACGCCCGCATCTTTCAATGCGCGACGGCAGGCCAGCAGGGTGCGCTTCACCAGCGGGGCAATCAGATCGCTGAACTGGTCGCGGGCGATCTCACCCTGCCAGCCCACAACGTTTACGGTAACCGTCTGCGCATCGCTCAGGGCGATTTTGGCGTCAATCGCCGCATCCAGCAGTTCACGCTGGACGCGCGCATCGCTGCGATCGCTGATGCCCGCCTGCTCGCGAATGTAATCCGCCAGCAGATGGTCGAAGTCATCGCCGCCCAGCGCGGAATCCCCGCCGGTCGCCAGCACTTCAAACACCCCGCGGCTCAGGCGCAGGATCGAGATATCAAAGGTACCGCCGCCGAGATCGTAAACCGCAATGACTCCTTCCTGACCGGAATCAAGACCGTAGGCAATGGCCGCCGCCGTGGGTTCGTTCAGCAGGCGCAGCACGTGCAGGCCCGCCAGACGCGCGGCGTCTTTGGTGCCCTGACGCTGTGCATCGTCAAAATAGGCCGGAACGGTAATGACTACGCCGTCCAGATCGCCGCCGAGCGTTGCGGTCGCGCGCGCCGCCAGCGCTTTGAGGATGTCGGAGGAAACGCGAATCGGGTTCAGCAGACCGGCCGCGGTCGCAATCATCGGCAGGCCGTTTTCACTGGCCTGCAGCTGATACGGCAGATGCGGGTAGCGGGTCTGAATATCGGTCAGCGAGCGGCCCATCATGCGCTTCACGGAGCTGATGGTGTTGGCCGGATCGCGCGCGGCGTTGGCGCGGGCGTCATAGCCGACCGCGTGACCCTGCTGCTGGTAGTGGACCACGGAAGGCAGCAGATGGCGGCCCTGCTCGTCAGCCAGCGTTTCCGCCTGGCCGCTGCGCACGGTCGCCACGAGGGAATTGGTGGTGCCCAGATCGATACCCACCGCCAGACGACGCTGGTGCGGTGCGGCACTTAAGCCAGGCTCACTAATTTGTAATAAGGCCATAATTGCTTCCGAAATTAAAAATCGAGCAGCTTTTCTTCGAGTTGTTCAGCACTGCTTCGCAGTTTATCGAGAAAACGGAGTTTGCGCACAGTGTCTGCCGCCACGTCCCAGGTCTCGTTGTTCAGTTGCTCCACCATCTGCTGATGGCGGGTATCGAACATGCCCTTCACGCGCGTGATGAAGCTTTCCAGACGCGCTTCGTCTTTGGCCTGTTCAATCTCATCCAGCTCTTCGCGAAGCTCCAGCTGTTCCATCAGAAACGCCGTGTCGCGCACGGTGTGCTGTTCGCTAGCCAGATCGAATCCGTGGAGCGAGAGCAGGTACTCGGCACGACTCAGCGGATGGCGCAGCGTCTGCCAGGCCTGGTTGATGGTCGCAGAGTGCGATACAGCGGCCAGCTGTTCTGCCTGAGTACCACTGGCGAATTTATCCGGGTGGTACTGACGCTGAAGATCCTGAAAACGGATCGTCAGCGCCTGGAGATCAATCGGGTATTGAGCGGGTAGTCCGAAGAGAGTGAAGTAATCCATAACAATCTCAGGGGTAGCCTGTTAGAACAAACCCCACGCGCAGCAGGTAAGCCACGGTGGGGTTTCGGATGACGCGCGGTTAAACGTGGAAGCTTTCGCCGCAACCACACTCGTCTTTGACGTTCGGGTTCGTGAATTTGAACCCTTCGTTCAGGCCTTCTTTAACGAAGTCCAGCTGAGTGCCGTTGAGGAATTGCAGGCTTTTGCCATCGACCACCACCTTAACGCCCTTGTCTTCGAACACGGTGTCATCAGACGCCGGCTCGTCAACAAACTCCAGTACGTAAGCCATACCAGAACAGCCGGAGGTACGTACGCCCAGTCGCAGGCCAAAGCCTTTACCACGGTTCGCCAGAAAAGAGCTTACTCGCGCGGCAGCGCTGTCGCTAAGGGTAATCGACATACTCAAACCTCAATTATTTTGCTTCACGTTTGCTTTTGTAATCCGCAATGGCGGCTTTGATCGCGTCTTCTGCCAGAATTGAGCAGTGAATTTTCACCGGTGGCAGTTCGAGTTCTTCAGCAATATCCGTGTTCTTAATTGCCTGTGCTTCGTCCAGAGACTTGCCCTTCACCCATTCGGTGACCAGGGAGCTGGACGCGATAGCAGAACCGCAGCCGTAGGTCTTGAAGCGCGCGTCTTCAATGATACCTTCATTGTTGACTTTGATCTGCAACTTCATCACGTCGCCACACGCCGGTGCGCCAACCATGCCGCTACCGACAGATTCGTCGCTGTTGTCAAAAGAGCCAACGTTGCGCGGGTTTTCGTAATGATCGATGACTTTTTCGCTGTATGCCATGATTGAATTCTCCTTATGTACCGATTAGTGATGTGACCATTCAATGCTGTTCAGATCCACGCCCTGCTTGAACATTTCCCACAGTGGAGAAAGGTCGCGCAGACGGCCGATGGAGTTGCGAACCAGCTTGATGGTGTAGTCAATCTCTTCTTCGGTAGTGAAACGACCTAAAGAGAAACGGATAGAGCTGTGCGCCAGCTCGTCGGTCATGCCCAGCGCGCGCAGCACGTAGGATGGCTCCAGGCTTGCAGACGTACAGGCAGAACCGGAAGAAACGGCCAGGTCTTTCAGCGCCATAATCAGCGATTCGCCTTCAACATAGTTGAAGCTGACGTTGAGGATGTTCGGTGCGCCCTGCTCGAGATCGCCGTTCAGATACACTTCTTCCATATCCTTCACGCCGTCCCACAGACGGTTACGCAGCGTGCGCAGGCGTGCCATCTCGGTTTCCATCTCTTCTTTCGCAATGCGGTACGCTTCGCCCATGCCCACGATCTGGTGAACAGGCAGCGTGCCGGAACGCATACCGCGCTCGTGACCGCCGCCGTGCATCTGTGCTTCGATGCGAATACGTGGCTTACGACGAACGTACAGCGCGCCGATCCCTTTCGGGCCATAAATTTTGTGGCCGGAGAAGGACATCAGGTCCACTTTCAGCTGGCTCAGGTCGATAGGCAGTTTGCCCACGCTCTGGGTCGCGTCAACGTGATAGATGATACCGCGCGCGCGGCACATTTCGCCGATGGTCGCGATGTCCTGAACGACGCCGATTTCGTTGTTAACGTGCATGATAGAAACCAGAATGGTGTCGTCACGCATGGCCGCTTCGAGCTCTTTCAGGTCGATGATCCCGTTGCTCTGTGGCGCCAGGTAAGTCACTTCGTACCCTTCACGTTCCAGCTGGCGGCAGGTATCCAGCACGGCTTTGTGTTCAGTTTTGCTGGTGATGATGTGCTTGCCTTTTTTCTGATAAAAGTTGGCTGCACCTTTGATCGCCAGGTTGTCGGATTCGGTCGCACCGGAGGTGAATACAATCTCACGCGGGTCGGCACCCACCAGGTCAGCAATCTGATTACGGGCGATATCAACCGCCTCTTCAGCATGCCAGCCAAAACGGTGTGAACGGGAAGCTGGGTTACCAAAGTTTCCGTCCAGGGTCAGACACTGCATCATTTTCTCGGCAACACGCGGGTCCACCGGCGTGGTTGCGGAGTAATCGAGATAAATCGGTAATTTCATTGCTCTTTAAACTCCGTACATCGCTTCAATGCAAGGAATCAGGCAACCGGCTGGATGTACGACCGAGTACACGGGGCGAGTCTTCGCCCCGGCCTGATTCTGAAATCTTTATCGTTTTATTACGCGCGCAGTTTGACGTCGATAGCGTCCTGCGCGCGGGTGCTGCGTTGGGAATCCTGACCGTGCTGACGACCAGAGACATCCAGAACTTCTTGGTTATTCACCAGCTCACCGAGGGTGATGTTGTTCAGGAAGCCGGTCAAACGGTCGCTCAGATCGCGCCACAGCGCGTGGGTCAGGCACTTATCGCCGCCCTGGCAGCCGCCTTTACCCTGGCAACGGGTCGCGTCAACGGATTCGTCAACTGCGCTAATCACTTCACCAACTGCAATACTGCCCGCGTCTTTACCCAGCAGATAACCGCCGCCTGGGCCACGAACGCTGGAAACCAGTCCATTTTTACGCAGTCTGGAGAACAGCTGTTCCAGGTAAGAGAGGGAGATCCCTTGTCGTTCAGAAATATCAGCCAACGGAACCGGGCCCGCTTCGGAGTTGAGCGCAACGTCCAGCATCGCGGTCACGGCATAACGCCCTTTAGATGTCAGTCTCATGTCTTACTTAACCTCAAACTCGCCCCTGCCCGGGGTTTTTTATTGTAAAATGGGGGTATTGCATAGCAGGGCCAAGTCTGACATTCCTGACTAAAATGGTCAACTATTTACTTGACTGTTTTAGTCAGGTATTTAACGTTCCGTGCCTTCATAACCCAGGTGCGGTCTGATGCCCTCACCCTAGCCCTTTCCCGCGGGGAGAGGGGGAAATCGACACTACTCTTTATTCTTCTGCTCAATCGACGCCAGAATCCCGCGCAGGATGTTCAGCTCCTGGCTTTCCGGGCGAGCGCGGGTAAACATACGGCGCAGCTTGTTCATCACCTGGCCCGGGTGACCTTCACGAATAAAGCCGGTTGAGAGCAGCGTCTGCTCCAGGTGACCGTAGAAGCGCTCAAGATCGTCCACCAGCGGGTAGGCCGTTTCTTCTTTAGGCTCTGCCTGTTTCTCCTGCGTCGCCAGCCACGCCATACGCACTTCATAGGCAATAACCTGCACCGCCATCGCCAGGTTCAGCGAGCTGTATTCCGGGTTCGCCGCGATGGCGACGTGATAGTGGCACTTCTGCAGCTCGTCGTTGGTCAGGCCAACGCGCTCGCGGCCAAACACCAGCGCAACCGGAGCCTGTTCTGCTTCTGAGACGCTTTTCAGCCCGCATTCGCGCGGATCCAGCATCGGCCACGGCAGCGTGCGTGAGCGCGCGCTGGTGCCAACAACGAGGCTGCAGCCGGCCAGCGCTTCGTCAAGGGTATCGACGATCTGGGCGTTGCCGATCACGTCGCTGGCACCTGCCGCCAGGGCGATAGCCTGCGAGTCAGGTTTCACCAGCGGGTTAACCAGCCACAGGTTCGTTAAGCCCATGGTTTTCATAGCGCGGGCAACGGAGCCCATGTTGCCGGTGTGCGATGTTTCGACCAGCACGATTCGAATGTTTTGCAGCATAATTTTTAATGTCTGAATTCAGCGTCTAAAGAATATTCCGGCATATTATCATAAACGGGAGACATAATCCGATCCCACTGCTATACTCTGCGCCGATTTTCCTGTTCTTTAACATCCAGTGAGAGAGACCGATGCATCCGATGCTGACCATCGCCGTGCGCGCAGCGCGCAAGGCGGGTAATGTAATTGCCAAACACTACGAAACGCCAGACTCCGTAGAAACCAGCCAGAAAGGCAGCAATGATTTCGTGACTAACGTCGATAAAGCCGCAGAAGCGATTATTATCGAAACGATCCGCAAATCTTACCCGCAGCACACCATCATCACCGAAGAAAGCGGTGAACATGAAGGTACCGATCAGGATGTTCAATGGGTTATCGATCCACTGGATGGCACCACCAACTTCGTCAAACGCCTGCCACACTTCTCTGTGTCTATCGCAGTACGCATTAAAGGCCGTACTGAAGTCGCCGTTGTTTACGATCCAATGCGTAATGAACTGTTCACCGCTACCCGCGGTCAGGGCGCACAGCTGAACGGCTACCGTCTGCGCTGCAGCAACGCACGCGATCTGGACGGCACCATTCTGGCGACCGGTTTCCCGTTCAAGGCGAAACAGCACGCGACCACCTATATGAATATCCTGGGCAAACTGTTCACCGAATGCGCGGACTTCCGCCGCACCGGTTCTGCCGCACTGGATCTGGCCTATGTAGCAACAGGCCGCGTTGACGGTTACTTCGAGCTGTCGCTGAAGCCGTGGGACTTTGCTGCGGGCGAGCTGATCGCACGTGAAGCAGGCGCCATCGTGTGTGATTTCACCGGCGGCCATAACTATATGTCTACCGGCAACGTCGTTGCGGGTAACCCACGCGTTGTTAAAGCCATGCTGGCCAACATGCGTGATGAACTGAGCGATGCGCTGAAGCGTTAATCCCGGTCATTCCCTCTCCCTGTGGGAGAGGGGATCCCAACTAAAACGGCCGCAATCCCCTTCCCACCGGCACGGCGCTCATCCACATCGTCACTGCCGCCACCAGCAGAATCACTCCGCCCGCCAGCGCAAGCGTTGTCCACCCTACCTGCCGCCACAGCACCGGCGTTTTATTGCCGCTGAGTTTGACCGCCAGCTGACGGAAGCTGTGAACCAGCAGCGCTAAAGACGAAATGGTGAGAGAGGTTCCTGCCGCCATCGCCAGCGCGGAAAGCATTCCCCAGCCAAACACGCCTATCACCTTGCTGAACAGCAGCACCATGATTGCCCCCGAACACGGGCGCATGCCCATCGAGAGAACAATCATCAGCCGTGCGCGCCAGTCGTCACCGTTCTGCAATTGTTCCTGCGTGGGCAAATGCTGATGCCCGCAGCCGCAGTTTTCATCATGAACGTGGCGCGGCGTAAAGGTTTTGAATTTCGGTTTTCGCAGCAGCGCGTGCAGCTTTTTCAGCGCCCGCCAGCAGAGGATCAGCCCCAGCACGCCCACCAGCGCGTAGCTCCCCTTCTCCAGCCAGAAACTGCTCATGTGCAGCTGGCGCGCGGGAAGCTGCAACAGCGAAAGCACGACCACGACGAGCGCAATCGCCACGCCGCCCTGAAGCAGCGAGGAGGCCAGCGTCAGGCCGATGCTCGATTTCAGCTTCGACGGATGGGTGGCGAGCCAGGTCGTTATCACGATTTTGCCGTGCCCCGGCCCCAGCGCGTGCAGAACGCCATAGATAAAGCTGAATGCCAGCAGGGAACCACCCGCTTTGGTCGGGTTCTCCGCCACCGCCTTCAGCAGACCGCTCATCTGCTGGTTGACCTCACGCTGCCAGATAATGCTTTTCATCATGACCTGCGGCCAGGCCTGCCATAGCCAGAGCGAACCGCAAACGGCTAACAGCAAAAAGAGCACCAGCGGCCAGAGGTGCAGCCAGCGGCGAGGTTTTCGAACCGGAGAGGAGATCACTGACATTGTAACGTCACCTCCTGCGCGAACTGTTTACCCAACTCCATGTCCTCAGGTGGGGCATCTTCTTTATCAAGCGAGACCGCAAAGTTCAGCGTCTCCTCGCTGGGTTTTGGGGTGTGTACGCCAATTTTGCAGTTTTTTTGCAGCGCGTCCGGCAATCGTACGTCGCCGTCTTTGTCATAGCGCATATCGACATAGTAGGTAGGGTCAAAAGTGGAAAACGTGTACGTTTGTCCGGCCAGCGGCTGCGGATGTGCCAACGGAAGCACAAACGTCAGCACAGCCTGATGCCCGTCACGCGTCATCCCATATTCCGTTGGCCGGTTCAGAAATTTGACCTTTTGCCCGTTGTGCCAGAACTCGGTGAAATAGTGCTGGCCCAGCACGTTGGCCATCACTTCCGCCGCCAGCTTTTTCCAGATTTCATCGCCGGGCTTCGCGTTTCCCGCATCGTAGAGCAGATCGGCCGAGGTGATTTCATCCATCGTCCAGCGCATCTTCAGGCCGCTCAGCTGCGTGCCGTCGGTAACCAGCTCGGTCTGGAGGTCAATAAAACTGTGAGGGTGTGCGCTGGCGGTGAAGCTGATAACCGCCAAAAATAACGCCATCGCACTTTGTTTAACTGTTTGCATCAATTCCTCACGTCAAAAATTCTGTGATGTTCCCCAGCAATCCTGAGTGAAAGGCCTGCCGGCGCGCTTTTCAGCGCTCGTCCTTTAGCTATTCTTATCAAACATTCACACTGGATACCCGACAGATGATGACGACGCTTGAAATTCCATCTGTGCTTTCCAGTTCGCAGCGCCGCTGCCAGGTGCTTTTGATGCTTTACCTGCCCGATGCTGCCGTCACCGCACAGAGCATTATCGCTGCTAACGGCGTGGACGACGCGATGGCACGGCAAGATATAGCCGAGACGCGCGATGAAATCCAGCGCTATCACCGGCTGGATATCGTCACGCACCACGACGGCAGCTACCGGATTGAAGGCACAGCCCTGAATCAGCGTTTATGCCTGCTGCACTGGCTGCGCCGGGCGCTGCGGCTTTGCCCGCAGTTTGTCTCGCACCAGTTTACCCCCGCATTAAAAACCGCGCTTAAACAACACGGCATTGCGCGGCCGCTTTACGATGATGCGAACCTGCGGGCGCTGATCGGCTTCTGCTCTCGCAAGCTGCAGCGCCAGTTTGAATGCCGCGACGTCCAGTTTTTACAGCTCTATCTGCAATACTGTCTTATTCAGCACCAGCTCGGGAATACGCCGCAGTTTTCCCACGTGCAGCGCAGCTGGACCCAGTCGAGAGGGGAGTATTTTACGGCCCAGGAGATCGTACGTCACTGGAAACGGCGCGTCCCGCAGGGTGCGCACGGGGATGAACAGCTGTTTCTGGCGCTGCTGTTTATGATGCTCCGCACGCCCGATCCGGTGCTTGATAAGCACCAGCAGGATCAGCGTCTGCGCCGGGCCATTGTGCGCATGGTCGCCCGTTTTCGCTCGCAGACCGGGATGAACTTCAGCGATGAGCAAGGGCTGACAGATCAGCTGTATATCCATCTGGCTCAGGCGCTGGACCGCTCGCTGTTTGAAATCGGCATCGACAATAGCCTGCCGGAGGAGATCCATCGCCTTTATCCCCGGCTGTTACGCACCACAAAGGAAGCGCTGTTTGAGCTGGAAGCGGAGTTTGGGCTGCGTTTTTCTGATGAAGAGATGAGTCTTGTCGCGGTGATTTTCGGTGCCTGGCTGATGCAGGAGACCGATCTGCACGAAAAACAGGTGATCCTGCTGACGGGAGACGATAAAGCCACCGAGGACCTGATTGAACAGCAGCTTCGCGAGCTGACGCTGCTGCCGCTTAATATTCGCTATCTAACGCTGCAGGCTTTCCAGAAAGAGGGGGCACCGCGCGAGGCCGCGCTGGTTATCACCCCCTACCCTACCGTCCTGCCGCTGTTCTCGCCGCCGCTGATCCATGCCGTTGAGACATTGAACGCGCAGCAGCAAGAACATATTCGCGCCATGCTGGAATCATAGCGAGGCGCGAGCGGCCACTTTAGGGCGAACAACGATGGCGGGTAAGGCGACAAGCGCCATCACCCAGAAGACGCCATGCCCCAGGTGCTGATAGAGGAACCCGGCAAAGACCGTCATGATCGCGATACTGCCCCCCATCGCGACCGCCGAATAGACGGCCTGCAGACGAATAACGTCTCCGCCCTCGCGCGCTGCGATATAGCGCATGGCCGCCAGATGGCACACGGTAAAGGTGCCGCAGTGAAGAATTTGCGCCACAATCAGCCAAGGCAGATCGGTCGTCCAGCCCATAATCCCCCAGCGCGCCACGCCGCACACGGCGGAAAGCAGCAGCAGGTCTCGCGCGCCAAAGCGACGGAATAATTTCTTGCTCAGGGCGAAAATGATGACTTCGGCCACCACGCCCAGCGACCACAGATAGCCCACGGCGGAAGCAGAATATCCCGCCCCCTGCCAGTAGATGGCGCTGAAGCCATAGTACGCCGCATGCGCCCCCTGAAGCAGACAGACACACGCCAGAAAACGCCAGCTCTGGGCCACCAGGCTCCGCCAGGCGGGCCAACCTGCGCTCTCCTGATGGCGGCTCTCCCCTTGCGGCATCACCGACGGTCGCAGCAGCATGCCCAGCAGCATCGAGGCAATACCGATACTCAGCAGGGCGAGAATGGCGCGGTAATCGTAAAGGCTGACCAGTTTCCCCACCAGCGCCGAGCCAATCACAAAGGCAATTGAGCCCCACAGGCGCACGCGGCCATAGTCCATGGTGATCTGCTTTTGCCATGTGTTCGCCAGGGCATCCGTCAGCGGTACCAGCGGTGAGAAGAACAGGTTAAAGCCGACCATCACCACCATCAGCCAGGCAAACTGGTGGCTGACCCAGAAGCAGGCAACAAAGACCAGGGTCAGCAGCGCAAGAATGCGCACGGCCTTGATCAGTAAGGAGGGATCGCTGACGCGCGGTGCAATCAGCAGGCTGCCGAGGAAACGCGCCACCAGCCCGGCCCCGAGCAGGACACCGATGGTCTCGGGCGTCAGGCCGATACCCTTAAGCCAGACGCTCCAGAAAGGCAGAAAAATGCCGTAGCTAAAGAAATAGGTGAAATAACTGAGCGCCAGCCAGCGCGTGGAATGCAAGACCATGAATCCCTCCCGAAATCGAGGCCATAGTCTGGCGAGAATATAAAAATTAAGCAAGTCGATAGCCTGCTATAAATTAACAAGATTTTAACATTTCGTGCAGTCGTCTGGCTTATGGCAGGGAATGAAAATATGTATTACGTTTAAATTACTCCACTTGCAGAGGTTTTTCTGCCATGAACTCATTACGTTATTTCGATTTCGGTCAGTCACGTCACCTTTTGCTGTTGATTGCGCGCATCGCGCTTGTCGTGCTGTTTATCATCTTTGGCTATCCAAAACTGACGGGGTTTAGCGGCACCGTACAATATATGACCTCGCTGGGTACGCCGATGCCCATGCTGGCGGCCATTATTGCGGTGGTGATGGAAGTGCCTGCCGCCATTCTGATCGTGCTGGGCTTTTTCACCCGTCCTCTCGCGGTACTGTTCGTATTCTATACCCTCGGAACCGCGGTGATTGGGCACCACTACTGGGATATGACAGGTGATGCGGTCGTGCCGAATATGATTAACTTCTATAAGAACGTCAGTATTGCTGGCGCCTTTATTTTGCTGGCGATTGTCGGTCCGGGGGCTATTTCCCTCGATCGGCGTTAAGCCATAAAAAAAGGCCGCAAGTGCGGCCTTTTTTGTTTCTGCAAGGCAGATGAATTATGCGTATACCGGGAAGCGTGCGCAGATATCCAGAACTTTACCTTTGACGCGCTCGATAACCGCTTCGTCATTGATGTTGTCCAGAACGTCACACATCCAGCCAGCCAACTCTTTCACTTCCGCTTCTTTAAAGCCGCGGCGAGTTACGGCCGGAGAACCGATACGGATACCGGAGGTCACGAACGGGCTCTTCGGATCGTTTGGCACGCTGTTTTTGTTCACGGTGATGTTGGCGCGGCCCAGGGCTGCGTCAGCTTCTTTACCGGTCAGGTTCTTATCAACCAGATCCAGCAGGAACAGGTGGTTTTCAGTACCGCCGGATACCACTTTGTAGCCACGGTTCAGGAACACTTCCACCATCGCTTTGGCATTCTTAGCAACCTGCTGCTGATAAACCTTGAACTCAGGCTCCATCGCTTCTTTCAGCGCGACCGCTTTTGCCGCGATAACGTGCATCAGCGGGCCACCCTGCGCGCTTGGGAATACAGCAGAGTTCAGTTTTTTGTACAGCTCTTCGTCACCGCCTTTCGCCAGGATCAGGCCACCGCGTGGACCCGCCAGGGTTTTGTGGGTGGTGGTGGTCACAACGTGAGCGTGTGGAACCGGGTTCGGGTAAACGCCAGCGGCAATCAGGCCCGCAACGTGCGCCATGTCGACGAACAGGTAAGCACCGATGCTGTCCGCGATTTCACGCATTTTTGCCCAGTCAACGATACCGGAGTAAGCAGAGAAGCCACCGATGATCATCTTCGGTTTGTGCTCTTTAGCCTGCTTCGCCATGTCTTCGTAGTCAATTTTACCGGACTCATCAATACCGTAAGGGATGATGTTGTACAGTTTGCCGGAGAAGTTAACCGGGGAGCCGTGAGTCAGGTGGCCGCCCTGCGCCAGGTTCATACCCAGAACGGTATCGCCCGGCTGCAGCAGCGCGGTGTAGACCGCGAAGTTAGCCTGAGAGCCAGAGTGCGGCTGCACGTTTGCGTAGTCAGCGCCAAAGAGTTCTTTCGCACGGTCGATAGCCAACTGCTCAACGATATCAACGTACTCGCAACCGCCGTAATAGCGCTTGCCCGGGTAACCTTCAGCGTATTTGTTGGTCAGCTGAGAACCCTGCGCCTGCATAACGCGAGGGCTGGTGTAGTTTTCGGAGGCGATCAGTTCGATGTGCTCTTCCTGACGTACTTTTTCCTGCTCCATAGCCTGCCACAGTTCGGCATCATAATCGGCAATGTTCATTTCACGCTTTAACATCCGCATCTCCTGACTCAGCTAACAAGTAAATTTTGGCCTGAAAAGGCAGTCCTGTTGGACAACGGGCAACAGTATAACTGATTAGTTCTGTGATAACAGGTCTTGACAAACGATTTTACGCAAACGTTTTCCTGCACGCCACGCAAGGGTTTGAGGAATAAAGCTCTCCCTCTTTCCAGCGGATTTCTTTTCAGGTTTGTGATGCATATTTTTCATCTTGCAAAGAACCATTTACAACGCAGGGGTATTTTTTATAAGATGCATTTAAAATACATCATTAAAGTCACATCAGAAGGATGCGCTCATGCTCGACGCTCAAACCATCGCCACCGTTAAAGCCACCATTCCCCTGCTGGTGGAAACCGGCCCTAAACTCACCGCCCATTTCTACGATCGCATGTTCACGCACAACCCGGAGCTCAAAGAAATTTTCAACATGAGCAACCAGCGTAACGGCGATCAGCGCGAAGCGCTTTTCAACGCCATCGCGGCCTACGCCAGCAATATTGAAAATCTGGCGGCACTGCTGCCCGCGGTGGAAAAAATCGCGCAGAAGCACACCAGCTTCCAGATCCAACCCGAGCAGTACAACATTGTGGGTGGGCACCTGCTGGCAACGCTGGACGAGATGTTCAGCCCGGGCCAGGAGGTGCTGGACGCGTGGGGGAAAGCCTACGGCGTGCTGGCAAACGTATTCATCAACCGTGAAGCGCAAATCTACAGCGAAAACGCCAGCAAAAATGGCGGCTGGGAAGGGACGCGCGCGTTCCGTATCGTCGAGAAAACCCCGCGCAGCGCATTGATTACCAGCTTTGAATTTGAGCCAGTGGACGGACAGCCGGTTGCCGATTACCAGCCGGGCCAGTATCTGGGCGTGTGGCTGAAGCCTGAAGGTTTCCCGCATCAGGAGATCCGCCAGTATTCTCTTACCCGTAAGCCAAACGGTAAAGGCTACCGCATTGCGGTGAAGCGCGAGGACGGCGGTCAGGTTTCCAACTGGCTGCACAACGAAGCTAACGTGGGCGACGTGGTCCATCTGGCCGCGCCGGCGGGCGATTTCTTCATGGCCGTTGAAGCGAATATCCCGGTTACGCTGATCTCTGCGGGCGTCGGCCAAACGCCAATGCTGGCGATGCTCGATACGCTGGCGAAAGCCAACCACGGTGCGCAGGTCAACTGGTTCCACGCTGCGGAAAACGGCGACGTGCACGCCTTTGCGGATGAAGTGAAAACGCTCGGGGCGTCCCTGCCGCGCTTCACCGCGCACACCTGGTATCGCCTGCCGACGGAAGCAGACCGCGCGGCCGCGCGGTTTGACAGCGAAGGCCTGATGAATTTAAGCCAGATGGAAGGTGCGTTTAGCGCGCCGGACATGCAGTTCTACGTCTGCGGGCCGGTGGCGTTTATGCAGTATGCCGCGAAGCAGCTGGTGGAGCTGGGTGTGAACAAAGACAACATTCATTACGAATGTTTTGGGCCGCATAAAGTTCTGTAATAAAAAAGCCCCTCGTTAGAGGGGCTTTTTTTTTCGCCGGGTAGGGGCAGCGCCTTACCCGGCCTACAAAACCGTTGGCATTGTTAAATCGCAGCGTCGTCTTCTTCGCCGGTACGGATACGGATCACGCGCGCCACGTCAAAGACGAAGATTTTACCGTCGCCGATTTTGCCCGTCTGCGCCGTGCGGATAATGGTATCCACGCAGGTATCGACGATATCGTCGCTGACCACAATTTCAATTTTTACTTTCGGCAGAAAGTCGACCATGTACTCTGCGCCACGGTAAAGCTCGGTGTGGCCTTTCTGACGACCAAAACCTTTCACTTCCGTCACGGTCATCCCGGTGATGCCGACTTCCGCCAGCGCTTCACGCACGTCATCCAGTTTGAAAGGTTTAATAATCGCATCAATCTTTTTCATGGTGGGTCCTTAAACTCTTGCCTGTAAGCTGCCTCGTAATCGATTGCTCACAGTATCATACGGCATTACTCTTTAAAATCGTTTGCTTCCAGCTCGTGGCGCGACAGCAGCTTGTAGAACTCGGTGCGGTTGCGTCCGGCCATGCGCGCCGCGTGGGTCACGTTGCCTTTGGTGATCTGCAATAGCTTGCGCAGATAGTTCAGCTCGAACTGATTCCGCGCTTCCGCGAACGTCGGCAAGGCCGTGTTTTCCCCTTCCAGCGCCTGCTCCACCAGCGCATCGCTGATCACCGGTGAGGAGGTCAGCGCCACGCACTGCTCAATCACGTTCACCAGCTGGCGCACGTTACCCGGCCAGCCTGCAGCCATCAGCCGCTTCATCGCGTCGGTGGAGAACGCGCGCACGAATGGTTTATGGCGATCGGCCGCCTGGCGCAGAAGATGATTCGCCAGCAGCGGAATGTCTTCCGCGCGCTCCGCCAGCGCCGGGATCTTCAGATTCACCACGTTCAGACGGTAGTAGAGATCTTCGCGAAACTCGTTGCGGGCCATCACTTTTGGCAAGTCGCGGTGGGTGGCGGAAATAATGCGCACGTTAATATCGATATCGCGGTTGCTGCCCAGCGGGCGAACTTTTCGCTCCTGCAATACGCGCAGCAGTTTGACCTGCAGCGGCGCTGGCATGTCGCCAATCTCGTCCAGGAACAGCGTGCCGCCTTCCGCCGCCTGGAACAGCCCTTCCCGGCTGCTCACCGCGCCGGTGAATGCGCCGCGGGCGTGACCAAACAGTTCAGATTCGAGCAGCTGTTCCGGAAGCGCGCCGCAGTTAATGGCGATAAAGGCGTTTTTACTGCGCGGGCTGGCGTTATGGATCGCCTGCGCCAGGATCTCTTTCCCGGTTCCGCTCTGGCCGTTGATGAGCACGCTGACGTCGGACTGCGCCACCATCCGCGCCTGTTCAAGCAGACGCAGCATAATGGGGCTGCGGGTGACGATAGACTCCCGCCACGCTTCATCCCCCGCCGGGGCGGCGTGTTCCAGCGCGCTGTCGATAGCCTTATAAAGCGCGTCTTTGTCCACCGGCTTGGTCAGGAAGCTGAAGACCCCCTGCTGCGTCGCGGCAACCGCATCCGGGATCGACCCGTGCGCCGTCAGAATGATCACGGGCATACCCGGCTGCTGCCTCTGGATCTCCGCGAACAGCTGCAGGCCATCCATTTCGTCCATCCGCAGGTCGCTTATCACCAGATCGATTTTCTCGCGGCTAAGGATCTTCAGCCCCTCCAGCCCGCTTTCGGCGGTCACGACGCTGTAGCCTTCACTCACCAGACGCATCCCCAGCAGCTTTAACAGCCCGGGATCGTCATCCACCAGTAAAAGATGGGCAGGTTTACGGCTCGTCATGCTTCACATCCTCTTGTTTCGGCGTATCGCTGTCCGGCACAGCGGATGAACTCCCCGGCTGATATTTACGCGACGAGAGCTGCCTTTCGATATCGGTCAGGTTTTCCAGCTTACGCGTCGTGGTATCCAGCTGCGTACGTAAATGTTGCTGCTGTTGGCGCAGCGTATCAAGCTCGCTGTCGGTTGACTGCTGCAGCTTGCTGTAGCGGGAGCGCTCTTCAGACAGCTGAAGCTGTAATGTTTGCCCATCGCGCCAGAGCTGATATACCGGGCGTACCTGCACGGGAAGATTGACAACAAACGTGTCCAGCCGGGTGACATTGACGCGGCGTTCAACGGGGGTGATTTTCGCATCTGCGAGTAAAATCCCACGCTTGAACGCGTCCTGCCAGGTGTCGTCATCCAGCATCGCCGCCTTCGAGCGGGCGTCTACCGGCGCCAGACGCTGGGCGCAGTCTATTCCTCGCAGCCAGAAGAGCGGGTTGCTTTCAACGTCATGTCCTGACAGGTTCCAGATGTCGTCACAGCGGGTTGAGAGGAAATCGGCCAGCTGGTTATCCGGCCATTTATCTTCCTGCTTATCGCTAATGGCACTTTGCGGCGCATGGGAAACACACCCTGCCAGAAATAAACAGGGCAGGCTCAGGCGAAGCGTTTTGCTGGAAAACACCGCGCGTACGGCGCGGAAAAAGACGTGTGACATACTCACCAGACATAGATTCATTTTATTGATTTTTCCGGCTCACGGGCAGTTCGATACGGAAGCAAACATCTGAACGTTCGTCCGCGGCAATGTTTAGCTCACCCTGCATGCGTCGTATGCAGTCCCGGGCGATGCTCAAGCCCAGACCGCTTCCTTTAACCGCGCCTTTCCGCTGATGACTCCCCTGGAAAAAGGGTTCGAAGATCATGGTTTTTTCGTCATCGGGGATCGGGGTGCCGGTGTTTGCGACGTCAATAAACACCCGTGAACCATTCGTATTACTTCGGATATAAATGTTACCGGATTCAGTACCATAGTGCACCGCATTGGAGTAAAGATTATCCAGAACGCTCATCAGCAGCATGGGTTCAGCCAGGCACGCAGGCGCATTCAGCTCGACGCCGGTATGCATCATTTTAGCTCTTGCTGGCAAGCTGTGGGCGGAGATCACCATATCCACCAGCGGCTCAATTTCAACGTTTTCCAGTACGACCGCCCCGTCAGCCAGCTTGCGATTGTAATCCAGCAGTTGCTCAATCAGCTTTTGCAGATTGCGGCTGCTGTTATCCAGGATCTCGACAATTTCTTTCTGTTCTGGCGTAAGGGACCCGGCCACTTCGTCCGCCAGCAGCTCCGTCCCTTCGCGCATGCTGGCCAGCGGCGTTTTAAGCTCATGAGAGATATGGCGCAGGAACTGATGGCGCTGAGATTCGAGCCACGCCAGGCGTTCGGACAGCCAGATAATGCGCTGGCCGACGGATCGCAGCTCGCGGGGACCTTTAAAGGCGACCGTATCCCCGAGCGATTTCCCCTCCCCCAGACGGTTGATCATACGCTGAATGCCCTTCACCGGGCCGATGATCATGCGGGTAAAGAGCAGAACCAGCCCGAGACTCACCAAAAACAGCACCAGCGCCTGCCAGCCGAAGAACTGGCCGCGCTCGGCAATCTCCTGCTGGAGCTGCTGGCCGCGAGAGAAAATCACCGCGCGCGTTGACTGCACCATCTCGGTGTTGGCGCTGGCAAAAGCTTCGAGGCGCGCGGCAGCAACGGCATCCGGGCCGCTGTTGCTGCACTGCAGCTGCGCGAGATCGTTCAAATCCTGACGTAATGCCTGATAGAGCTTGTCGTCAGGTAAGACCCCCGCGTGAGCGTCCAGCATTTCGCTGTAGCGTTTACGCTGACTCTGATAAACCTTTTCCAGCGTCCGATCGTCAAGCACGCAATACTGACGATAGCTACGCTCCATCTCCAGCGCGGCGTTGGTCATCGCTTCACTGCGTCTGGCGTCGATGAGCGTCGTGCGGTTGGTCAAAGCCGCCTGCGCGCTCAGCGCGTTCAGGCTTTGCCACGCCTGCCAGGCAAGGATCAGCAGCGGCAGCAGGATCAGCAGGAAGGCCATCATGACGAGCTGCCGCAGGGAGCGGGGGAAAACGGGCCAGCGTTTCAACGCATTACTCTCTTAATGGGGGTTTACGCAGAGCGTAACTGAGTCTGCCCTTCAGATACAACAAAGCCGGGTAAAAACCCGGCTTTGTCATGGAATGAGGCGGTGCCTAACTCGACGTTTCGCCCTGGCCTGATAAAGCATCGCTATGATCAGTAGTTGGACGGCAGGCACCTTTTTGTGCGTCATTCGAAGTTTATGTAGCGCGTCCCGAAGGGGCTGACATAAGAAGGTGAATGAGCCACTGGTTAATATTATGCAACACCCGTGCCAGAATGCAAAATAAAATATTAACATATTGAAATATATAGTTTTTACTCGTTTAACGCGTTAATTATCGGTTGAATGATTTTCAGGCTAAGTGTCGCTATTAAGCAACACCTTAACGGGAACCTTTACTGCCACATATAAATCAATTACTTAAGTGTCGCCTTTTGGAGACAGCCATATTGCGGGTCTGTCGCGTAATTGCGACATAAATAAAAAGCCCGGTGAAGCTTTCGCTTACCGGGCCTGGAAGGGGGTAGGGCTAAAACTTAACCCAGCTGCTTACGCGCGTTGCGGAAGATACGCATCCACGGGCTATCCTCGCCCCAGTTTTCCGGGTGCCAGGAGTTGCTCACGGTACGGAACACGCGTTCCGGGTGCGGCATCATGATGGTCGCGCGACCGCTTTCGCTGGTCACCGCCGTAATACCGTTGGCGGAGCCGTTCGGGTTAGCCGGGTAGGTTTCTGTCACCTTGCCGAAGTTATCGACAAAGCGCAGCGCCACCAGGCCCTTGCTTTCCAGCTGAGCCAGATGCGCAGCGTCACGCACTTCTACCTGACCTTCACCGTGGGAAACGGCGATTGGCATCTGAGAACCGACCATCCCCTGCAGCAGCAGAGACGGGCTTTGGGTCACTTCCACCAGACTGAAGCGCGCCTCGAAGCGGTCTGACTGGTTACGCACAAAGCGCGGCCAGGCTTCGCTGCCCGGGATCAGCTCACGCAGGTTAGACATCATCTGGCAGCCGTTACACACGCCCAGCGCCAGGGTCTGCGGACGGTGGAAGAAGGTTTCGAACTCGTCACGCACGCGGCTGTTGAACAGGATGGACTTAGCCCAGCCTTCGCCCGCGCCCAGCACGTCGCCGTAGGAGAAGCCGCCGCACGCCACCAGCGCCTGGAAATCTTCCAGACCGGTACGCCCGGCCAGCAGGTCGCTCATGTGGACGTCGATAGCGTCAAAGCCCGCGCGGTGGAAGGCAGCCGCCATCTCAACGTGGGAGTTAACGCCCTGCTCACGCAGCACGGCCACTTTTGGACGCGCGCCGGTCGCAATGTACGGCGCAGCGATGTCTTCGTTAATGTCGAAGGAGAGCTTCACGTTCAGGCCTGGATCCTGGTCATTCGCTTTCGCGTTATGCTCCTGATCGGCACATTCCGGGTTATCACGCAGGCGCTGCATCTGCCAGGTGGTTTCCGCCCACCACATGCGCAGCGTGGTGCGGCTTTCGCTGAAGACCGCGTGACCGTCAGCTTCAATCACGAAGCGGTCGCCCTGAACGGCTTTACCCAGATAGTGCACGCAGTCTGCCAGACCGTGCTTCGCCAGAATCGCTTCAACCGCGTCGCGATCTGCCGCGCGCACCTGAATCACGGCGCCCAACTCTTCGTTGAACAGCGCCGCCAGACGGTCTTCGCCCAGCGTTGCAATGTCGGCTTCCACACCACAGTGGCCGGTGAAGGCCATCTCTGCCAGCGTCACCAGCAGGCCGCCGTCGGAACGGTCGTGGTAGGCCAGCAGCTTACGCTGCGCCACCAGCGCCTGAATCGCGTCGTAGAAGCCTTTCAGCTGGGCCACGTCACGCACGTCGGCTGGCTTGTCGCCGAGCTGGCGGTAAACCTGCGCCAGCGCGGTAGCACCCAGCGCGTTGTGACCTTTACCCAGGTCAATCAGCAGCAGGGCGTTGTCTTCGGTCGCAAGCTGCGGCGTAACGGTGTGACGCACGTCTTCCACGCGGGCAAACGCGGTGATCACCAGCGACAGCGGAGAGGTCATCTCGCGCTGCTCGCTGCCTTCCTGCCAGCGGGTTTTCATCGACATGGAGTCTTTGCCCACCGGAATGGTCAGGCCGAGGGCAGGACACAGCTCCTCGCCCACCGCTTTCACGGCTTCATACAGGCCAGCATCTTCGCCAGGGTGGCCGGCAGCGGCCATCCAGTTGGCGGAGAGCTTGATACGTTTGATATCGCCAATCTGCGTCGCGGCGATGTTGGTCAGCGCTTCACCGACCGCCAGACGGGCAGAAGCAGCGAAGTCCAGCAGCGCCACCGGGGTACGTTCGCCGAGAGCCATCGCTTCGCCGTAGTAGCTGTCGAGGCTCGCGGTGGTCACGGCGCAGTTAGCGACAGGGATCTGCCACGGGCCGACCATCTGATCGCGCGATACCATACCGGTCACGGTGCGGTCGCCGATGGTCACCAGGAAGGTTTTCTCTGCCACAGCAGGCAGATGCAGCACGCGGTTGACCGCTTCTGCCACGGTGATGCCCTGGCGATCCAGCGCTTTGCCCGCCGCTTTACGGGTGGTTACGTCGCGGGTCATCTTCGGCGTTTTACCGAGCAGCACGTCGAGCGGCAGATCGATCGGCTGGTTGTCAAAGTGGGTGTCGCTTAAGGAAAGGTGCTGCTCTTCGGTCGCTTCACCGATGACGGCATACGGCGCGCGCTCGCGGCGGCACAGCTCGTCAAACAGCGGCAGCTGATCGGCGGCAACCGCCAGCACGTAGCGCTCCTGGGATTCGTTACACCAGATTTCCAGCGGGCTCATGCCCGGCTCATCGCTCAGGATGTCGCGCAGGTTGAAGCGTCCGCCGCGGCCGCCGTCGCTCACCAGCTCCGGCATGGCGTTGGACAGACCTCCCGCGCCCACGTCGTGGATGAAGAGGATCGGGTTGGCGTCGCCTAGCTGCCAGCAGCGGTCGATCACTTCCTGGCAGCGGCGCTCCATCTCAGGGTTGTCGCGCTGCACGGAGGCGAAGTCGAGATCCGCATCAGACTGGCCGGAGGCCATAGAGGAGGCCGCGCCACCGCCCAGACCGATGTTCATCGCCGGGCCGCCGAGCACGATCAGCTTCGCGCCGACGACGATCTCGCCTTTCTGCACGTGATCGGCACGGATGTTGCCGATCCCGCCCGCCAGCATGATCGGCTTGTGGTAGCCGCGCAGCTCTTCGCCGTTGTGGCTGTCCACTTTCTCTTCATAGGTACGGAAGTAACCGTTCAGCGCCGGACGACCAAATTCGTTGTTAAACGCCGCGCCGCCCAGCGGACCTTCGGTCATGATATCCAGGGCGGTTACAATGCGCTCCGGCTTGCCGAAATCTTCTTCCCACGGCTGTTCAAAGCCCGGGATACGCAGGTTGGAGACGGAGAAACCGACCAGACCCGCTTTTGGTTTAGCGCCACGGCCGGTCGCCCCTTCGTCACGGATTTCACCGCCGGAGCCGGTCGCCGCACCCGGCCACGGGGAGATCGCGGTCGGGTGGTTGTGGGTTTCCACTTTCATCAGGATATGCGCGGGCTCCTGATGGAAGTCATAGCGCCCTGCTTCGCGATCGGCGAAGAAGCGGCCCACCTCGGAACCTTCCATTACCGCGGCGTTGTCTTTGTAGGCAGACAGCACGTGGTCAGGGGTTTGCTCCATGGTGTTTTTGATCATTTTGAACAGCGACTTCGGCTGCTGTTCGCCGTCAATAATCCAGTCGGCGTTGAAAATCTTGTGGCGGCAGTGCTCAGAGTTAGCCTGCGCGAACATGTAAAGTTCGATGTCGTTCGGGTTACGATTGAGCTTAACAAACGCATCCTGCAGGTAATCAATTTCGTCTTCTGCCAGCGCCAGGCCGAGACGCAGGTTGGCGTCAATCAACGCCTGACGGCCCTGCCCCAGCAGGTCTACGCTCTGTACCGGCGCAGGCTGATGGTGTGAGAACAGCTTCTGCGCGTCATCGAGAGAGGCAAATACGCTCTCCATCATGCGATCGTGCAGTTCAGCCGCAACCGCCTGCCACTGCGCGTCGCTCAGGGTAGAGGCTTCCACGTAGTACGCCACGCCGCGTTCCAGACGGTTAATCTGGTTCAGGCCACAGTTGTGGGCGATGTCGGTGGCTTTGGAAGACCAGGGGGAGATGGTGCCCGGACGAGGCGTCGCAAGGATCAGTTTGCCGGTTGGCGTATGGCTGCTCAGGCTTGGGCCATACTTGAGCAGGCGTTCCAGCTGTACGCGCTCCTCTGCATTCAGGGGGGCATTCAGGTCAGCAAAATGGACATACTCAGCGTAAATATTGCTTACCGGAAGGTCGGCCGCCTGAAAACGTGCCAGCAGTTTAGTGATACGGAAGGCAGACAGTGCAGGCGAACCACGCAGAATTTCCATCATAAGTCTCTCGTCTTCGAAGCGCCGGGGCGCTTACAGTGTGCGCAAGGGGGGAAAACGGGCGTCATTATAGAGAATCCTGAGCGCCGACGAAACCGTTTGCGTCGAAATAAAATTTTAACAATAGATGTGACCTGTCTCTCTAATTGGTTGCCAAGTGGCGCAAGTTTACGCAAAATGCCGCTCATTCAATGGCAAACCTTATGATTAACATGGCTACAGCAGACTGAGGCAACCGGCGTCGCAGAGAATTAACTAATTGAAAAAATTAAAGATTAATTATCTGCTCATCGGCATTGTAACGTTGCTGCTGGCAGTGGCCCTCTGGCCTTCCATCCCCTGGTTCGGCAAAGCCGAAAACCGTATCGCCGCCATTCAGGAGCGGGGGGAACTGCGCGTCAGTACCCTCAACTCCCCGCTGATTTACAGCGACATCAACGGCAAAATCATTGGCCTGGATTATGAACTGGCACAACAGTTCGCCGATTATCTTGGCGTGAAGCTCAAAATCACCGTCCGCCAGAATATCAACCAGCTGTTTGATGACCTCGATAACGACGATGCCGATATGCTTGCTGCCGGGCTGGTGTATAACAGCGAGCGCAGCAAGAACTACCAGCCTGGCCCGACCTACTACTCCGTTTCGCAGCAGCTGGTTTACCGCGTCGGGAGCCTGCGCCCGCGCTCGCTGGCTTCAATTAACGATCGGCAGCTGACGATTGCGCCCGGCCACGTGGTGATTGACGATCTGCGGGAGCTTAAGGAAAAGAAATATCCCGACCTGAGCTGGACGGTAGATCCGAAACTCGGCACGACGGAGCTGCTGGAGCAGGTAAAAGATCAGAAGGTGCCCTACACCATCGCCGATTCGGTCGCGATCAGCCTGTTCCAGCGGGTGCATCCTGAAATCGCCGTGGCGCTGGACGTCACCGACGAGCAGCCCGTGACCTGGTTTAGCCAGCTTGATGACGATCAGACCTTCTCTGCCGCGATGCTTGATTTCTTCAACACCATCAATGAAGACGGTACCCTGGCGCGTCTCGAGGAGAAGTACCTCGGGCACGGCGATGACTTTGACTACGTTGACACCCGCAGCTTCCTGCGCGCGGTAGACAGCGTCCTGCCGGACCTGCAGCCGCTGTTCGAAAAATACGCCCAGGAGATTGACTGGAAACTGCTGGCGGCTATTTCGTATCAGGAATCCCACTGGGATACCCAGGCCACGTCGCCCACGGGCGTACGTGGTTTGATGATGTTAACCAAAAATACCGCGCTGAGCCTGGGCGTGAATGACCGTACCGACGCCGAACAGAGCATCAGCGGCGGCGCGCGCTACCTGCAGGATATGATGGCTAAAGTACCGGAAACGGTGCCGGAAGAAGAGCGGATCTGGTTTGCGCTGGCGGCCTACAATATGGGCTACGCGCATATGCTTGATGCGCGAGCGTTGACGGCCAAAACGAAAGGTAACCCGGACAGCTGGTCAGACGTGAAGCAGCGGCTGCCGCTGCTGAGCCAGAAGCCATGGTATAACAAGCTGACATACGGCTACGCGCGCGGACATGAAGCCTACGCCTACGTGGAAAATATCCGTAAATATCAGATTAGCCTGGTCGGGTATCTGCTGGAGAAAGAGAAAGAGGCGACGGAGGCCAAACGGCTGGCTCAAAGCTACCCGGTCGTGGCGCCGGACGAGCTTAATCGTCCGACAGCTTCAGTTCTGCCTTTTGCTGCTTTTTCTGCTGACGGCGCATTCGAAAGAAATCGCTTAATAGCCCCGAACACTCTGGTGCAAGCACCCCACCGATAGTCTTCACCTGGTGGTTCATACCCGGGTGACCCAGCACGTCCATCAGTGAACCGGCCGCGCCGGTTTTTTCATCCCGGGCGCCGAAGACCAGAGTCCCGATCCGGCTGTGCACCATCGCCCCGGAGCACATCACGCACGGCTCCAGCGTCACATACAGCGTGGTATCAAGCAGACGATAGTTTTGCAGCACCAGTCCTCCCTGACGAAGCGCCATGATTTCGGCATGCGCAGTAGGATCGTGGCGGCCTATAGGACGGTTCCACCCTTCGCCAACCACCTGGTTGTTATGAACCAGCACCGCGCCCACGGGCACTTCGCCCTCGTCCCAGGCGCGTTGAGCCAGCGTCAGCGCATGGCGCATCCAGTATTCATGATTGTGTTCAGGGTTGGACAAAGGCTGATACTCCAGTCGAAAAGCGGGCGGCATTATACACGCCCGTTTTAGAGAAGACTATTCGAGTTGCTGAAGTTCGCCTGAGGGCGTGACGCGCCAGCGGTGCTGGCAAAAATAGAGCAGCGGGTTGTCCTGCTTGCTGTCGCTGTAGCCGCTGTACAGGCGCAGCGGCGTACCGATGCGTTTCTCCAGCTGGACCACTTTTTCATGCCCCAGGCAGCGCAGGGTCAGCACCCAGCCGCCGTAACCGCGGGCAATTTGCGTGGCGATAAGATTCACGCGCGGAAGCCAGGGGGTATCAAAGTAGACATGCTCCACAAGCGTCTGCGGGGAACCTGTAATCAGCCAGATGTCGGCATCGTTCGCGTCGAGGTAGCTGGTCAGGCGCGCCTGTACAACAGGAAAGGCGGCAACGTGACCGCGGAACCAGTGCGCAAAATCCTTTTCGAGCTGCTTGAGCCGCGCTTCGCTGTGCCCAAACGTACATCCCCACAGCAGCAGACTCATCGGCCATCGCGCCGCCCGGCCTTTCACCAGCAGCGCGATCCCGATAACCGGTAAGAGCGGTAGCACGAGCAGCGCATTCAAAGGCTGACGCCGCAGCAGGTAACGCATAAACGTACCAAACATATCCTGCTGATGCAGCGTTCCATCCAAATCGAAAAAGACAACGCGACGCGCGTGATTTGCCAAACCTTACTCCTCTGGGTCGTTGAATCCTAATAGCCAGGTAAAAAGGAACCCGGCGATCACCGCTACTAAATAGCCTAACAGATAGAGCATGACTTTTCCGGTCACGATGGTTAATGCCAGCGGTAAACCGGAAAGCCCAAAGGTGATAACGGTAGCGACTTTCCAGTAGCTGATCAGCGCCCCGCCTACCGCGCCGCCCAGACACGCCGCGAGGAACGGTTTACCCAGCGGCAGCGTAACGCCGAAAATCAGCGGCTCGCCAATACCGAGCAGGCCAACCGGGAGCGCGCCTTTTATCATTTTTTTCAGACGCGCGTTGCGGGTTTTCATCAGTACGGCAATCGCCGCGCCGACCTGCCCCACGCCCGCCATCGACAGGATAGGCAGTAGCGCGTTGTAGCCGTGCGCCTGTACAAGCTCGACGTGGATGGGAACCAGCCCCTGATGGAGCCCCGTCAGCACTAACGGCAGGAAGGTACCGGAAAGCACAGCGCCCACTAACAGGCCGCCGCGGTCAATAGCCAGAGACGCACCGTGAGCGATGGCTTCAGAGATCCACCCGCCTAACGGCTGGAGGGCCACAATAGCTACGCTACCGGTAATCAGCGTGGTCAGCAGCGGGTTGAGAATCAGCTCGATCGACCCGGGCAAAACCGCGCGCAGCCTTTTCTCGATCCAGCACATCAGGATGACCACCAGCAGCACGGCGATCACCCCGCCGCGCCCGGGCTGGAGCGCCTCACCAAACAGCGTGATCTGCGCCAGCTGCGGGCTGGACAAAATGCCCGCCATGACCCCGCCCATCGCCAGCGATCCACCAAACACCTTCGCGGTATTCACCCCGACGAGAATGTTCATGATGGCGAACACAGCGCTGCCGAAGATCCCCAGAATCCCCAGCAGGTTCGGATACTGCGTGGCGAAATCCCCCACAATATCCGGTCGCTTGAGGATATTGATGATCCCGGTGATCAGGCCCGAGGCAATAAACGCCGGGATCAGCGGAATAAAGACGTTTGCCAGCTGACGCAGCGCATCGCTCATGGGGGCTTTGTATTTGGCCTTCGCCTGCGCCCTGGTGCGTTCCGCATCGTTAATCGACGCGCTCGCGTTAACGCCCATCAGCGCGCGCATGGCATCGACAACCTGCGCCGCTTTCCCTGGCCCGACGATCAGCTGATGCTGCTGACCCTGTTTCACGTAGCCGCTGACGCCGGAAAGCGCCTTCAGACGCGGCACGTCGAGCTGGTCGTCGTTATGCACCTCGACGCGCACGCGCGTCATGCAGTTTTCGAGACGCTGAATATTTTTTTCCCCACCAATCCCCTGCAGGATATCGCTGGCGAGCGCTGCTGTTTTGTCCATAGACGCCTCTGTTAGTTTTCTAATGCCGCCCGTAAGAAGCCGTTATGCGCATCGAGTTTGGCTCTCGCGCTCGCCGCATCCAGCCCGCTCAGGATCATCAAAATGGCCGGTTTAACATCGTGATCGGTCTGCTTGAGTACCGCTTCAGCCTCTTGACGGCCTGCCCCCGTCGCCTCCATCACCATGCGGCAGGCTCTGTCCACCAGCTTGACGTTGGTGGCCTGCATATCCACCATCAGGTTCTGATAAACCTTGCCGAACTTCACCATCGCGCCGGTGGAGATCATATTGAGCACCAGCTTTTGCGCGGTCCCGGATTTCAGGCGCGTGGAGCCGGTGAGCGCTTCCGGCCCGACAACCGGAGAGATAGCGATAGCGGCCACCTGCGCAATCGGTGAGCCAGGATTACAGGAGATGGCCACCGTCGTGCAGCCCGTCCGGTTGGCGTATTCCAGCCCGCCAATGACGTACGGGGTGCGCCCGGATGCCGCCAGCCCAACCACCAGATCCTTCGCGGTCAGATTCAGATCCTTCAGGTCATCCTCGCCCAGCTGTGCATTGTCTTCCGCTCCTTCAACGGCTTTCAGCAGCGCGCCGGGTCCACCGGCAATCAGCCCAACGACCAGACCGTGCGGAACCCCAAAGGTTGGCGGACATTCAGACGCATCCAGCACCCCAAGACGCCCGCTGGTGCCTGCCCCCATATAGATAATGCGACCGCCGGCTTTAAGGGCTTTCGCCGCCGCATCGACCGCTTTCGCCACCTCGGGTAATGTCTCTTTCACTGCCTGCGCTACCAGCGTATCCTGTTGATTAAAGCGGTTAACCAGCTCCAGGGTGGAGAGTGCATCCAGATCCATGGTTTGCGGGTTACGCGTTTCAGAAACAAGTGAGCCAAGATTCATTTTTGTACCTCAAGAATTTTTAATTCATAATAATCACACTATAATGGAATATAAAATTCATTCAGGCGAGCAAAATTCGTATTTGCGCAGATAATCACATTTTCGCCAGGAGACCCTATGAACTGTTTAATTCGCATTCGCCAGCGCTACGCAGGCTTTGCCCAAAGCGACAAGAAGCTGGCGGATTTTCTGCTTTCTCAACCCGATCGCGCGCGCCACCTCAGCTCGCAGCAGCTGGCGAGTGAAGCCGGCGTGAGCCAGTCGAGCGTGGTGAAGTTTGCCCAGAAGATTGGCTTTAAGGGGTTCCCCGCCCTCAAGCTGGCGATCAGTGAAGCGCTGGTGAGCAACCCCAACCCGCAGTCCATGCCGGTGCATAATCAGATCCGCGGCGATGACCCGATGCGGCTGGTTGGCGAAAAGCTCATCAAAGAGAACGTGGCGGCCATGCACGCGACGCTCGATGTGAACACCGAAGAGAAGCTGCTGGAGAGCGTGGCGATGCTGCGCGGCGCGCGGAGGATCATTCTGACCGGTATCGGCGCGTCCGGACTTGTGGCGCGTAACTTTGGCTGGAAGCTAACGAAAATTGGGCTTAACGCCATCGTCGAGCAGGATATGCACGCCCTGCTGGCGACCGTACAGGCGATGGATCCTGACGATCTGCTGCTGGCCATCTCCTACTCCGGCGAGCGCCGTGAAATCAATATGGCGACCGATGAAGCGCTGCGCGTCGGCGGTAAAATTCTGGCGATCACCGGTTTTACGCCGAATGCCCTGCAGCAGCGGGCAACGCGCTGTTTATATACCATTGCCGAAGAGCAGGCCACGCGCAGCGCGGCTATCTCGTCCACCAGCGCGCAAATGATGCTGACGGACCTGCTGTTTATGGCGCTGGTGCAGCAGGATCTGGAGCGCGCGCCCGAGCGCATTCGTCACAGCGAAGAACTGGTAAAGAAACTGGTTTGACGCGTATAATGCCCGCCCAGTTTGTGTTGTTTCTGAGAATTTCCTGATGGCGCTGTTAATTACCAAAAAATGCATTAATTGCGATATGTGCGAGCCCGAATGCCCGAACCAGGCGATTTCGATGGGCGACAGCATCTATGAGATTAACAGCGACCGCTGCACGGAATGCATCGGCCACTATGAAACGCCGACCTGTCAGAAAGTGTGCCCGATCCCGAATACCATCCTGAAGGATCCGGCCCACGTCGAGAGCGAAGAGCAGCTCTGGGATAAGTTTGTCCTGATGCACCACGCGGACAAACTTTAACTTTCGATAATCACCGTTGCGCTGGCATAGTGGCGTTCATCTGCGATCGTCACGTGCATGTGATTCACCCCTAGCTTTTCCGCCAACTTTAGCGCTTCTCCCCACAGACGCAGGCTCGGTTTGCCCAGCTCATCGTTAAACACTTCGAACTGGTTAAACGCCAGGCCGTTACGAATGCCGGTCCCGAAGGCTTTGGCTGCCGCCTCTTTTACCGCAAAGCGCTTTGCCAGGAAGCGCACCGGCTGCTGATGCGCTTCCCAGATGGCCCACTCGTTATCGCTCAGCACGCGTCTTGCGAGGCGATCGCCGCTACGGGCGATTACCGCTTCAATACGGGCTATTTCAACGATATCGGTGCCTAAGCCCAGAATGGCCATTACTGACGCGCTTCCTGCATCAGGCGTTTCATTTCTGAAACCGCCTCTTTCAGTCCGCTCATCACCGCACGGCCAATGATGGCGTGGCCGATGTTCAGCTCGTGCATTTCCGGCAGGGCGGCAATGGCCTTCACGTTATGGTAGGTCAGGCCGTGACCGGCGTTAACCTTCAGACCCAGGCTTGAGGCATACGTCGCCGCTTTGGCAATGCGCTCCAGCTCTTTCGCCTGTTCGGCATCATTTTTGGCATCGGCATAGCAGCCGGTGTGGATTTCGATATACGGTGCGCCCACGTCGGCCGCCGCTTTAATCTGGGCGAAATCGGCGTCGATAAACAGAGAAACCAGGATACCGGCATCCGCCAGGCGCTTGCAGGCATCGCGCATTTTGTCGAGCTGACCGGCTACATCCAGACCGCCTTCGGTGGTTACTTCCTGGCGTTTTTCCGGCACCAGGCAGCAGAAATGCGGCTGGGTCTCGCAGGCAATGGCCAGCATCTCTTCGGTGACCGCCATTTCCAGATTCATACGGGTGTCCAGCGTCTGACGCAGAATGCGCACGTCGCGATCGGTGATATGGCGACGGTCTTCGCGCAGGTGAACGGTAATGCCGTCGGCGCCAGCCTGTTCAGCGATAAACGCTGCCTGAACCGGATCGGGATACGCCGTGCCACGCGCATTACGCAGCGTGGCGATGTGGTCGATATTGACGCCTAACAGTAATTCAGCCATGACAATCCTCGGTTTTCTTTTCGATTCTGTGGTCTAACGTTTAGGCACAAACTGCCTGAATAATTCGCGGCTCTTTAAGGGCTTGCCGCCAAGATACGGCTTGAGGGCAATCCGGGTAAAGCGTTTTGCTGCGCGCAAGGTATCTTGATCGGGAAACTCGCGCTCATACAGCGCCCGGAGCTGGCGCCCGGTAAAGGTGCTGTTGTCGATCACGATACTGGCAATGAAACCCTTTTCTTCACGGTAGCGGTAGGTCATGGTGTCTTCTACCTCGTCCCCGCTGCCCGCGCAGTGCAGAAAATCTACGCCGTATCCGAGGTGGCCCAGCAGCGCCAGTTCAAAACGACGCAAGGCGGGTTCGGGCGTGCCCGATGCGCCAGCCAGCGCCTGGATACAGTGCAGATAATCGAAGAAAAGTTCAGAGAAGCGGGTCTCATGCTCAAGAACCCGTGAGATGAGTTCGTTGACATACAGACCGCTGTAGAGCGTGATGCCGGAAAGAGGAAGCGCCAGAGAGACGGCTTCGGCGCTGCGCAGGGTTTTCACTTCCCCTCGCCCACCAAAGCGTACCAACAGCGGCGTGAAAGGCTGTAGAGCACCTTTCAGGTTAGAACGTTTGGAACGTGCGCCTTTCGCAACAAGGCGCACGCGGCCCGACTCTTCCGTGAAGACGTCCAGCATGAGGCTGGTTTCGCTCCAGGGACGACTATGCAGGACAAAGGCGCGCTGCCATCCATCCATATGCTCGTCGTCTTAAGTTACTGGTCTTCGCCGTAACCGAGGCTGCGCAGAGCACGCTCATCATCGGCCCAGCCAGATTTCACTTTCACCCACAGTTCAAGGTGAACCGGCGCTTCGAACATCTCCATCATGTCCTTACGGGCTTCAATGCCGATGGTTTTGATCTTGGCCCCTTTGTTGCCGATCACCATCTTCTTCTGCCCTTCGCGCTCAACGAGGATCAGGCCGTTAATGTCGTAGCCACCGCGCTCGTTGGTCTGGAAACGCTCGATCTCCACCGTAACGGAGTAAGGCAGTTCAGCGCCCAGGAAACGCATCAGCTTTTCACGGATGATTTCAGACGCCATAAAGCGCTGAGAGCGATCGGTGATGTAGTCTTCCGGGAAGTGATGAATCGCTTCCGGAAGGTGCTTACGCACGATGCCCGCGATGGTATCAACGTTCAGACCGGTCTCAGCAGACAGCGGAACGATGTCGAGAAAGTTCATCTGGCTACCGAGCCACTGCAGATGCGGCAGCAGGTCGGCCTTTTCCTGCACGTTATCAACTTTGTTGACCGCGAGGATGACAGGCGTTTTGCCGTCACGCAGCTTGTTCAGCACCATCTCGTCGTCCGGCGTCCAGCGGGTGCCTTCCACAACGAAAATCACCAGCTCTACATCGCCGATCGAGCTGCTCGCCGCCTTGTTCATCAGGCGGTTGATGGCACGCTTCTCTTCCATGTGCAGGCCAGGGGTATCGACGTAGATCGCCTGATACGCGCCTTCAGTATGGATGCCGACGATGCGGTGACGCGTGGTCTGCGCCTTACGCGAAGTGATAGAAATCTTCTGCCCAAGCAGATTATTCAGCAGGGTGGATTTGCCAACGTTCGGACGTCCGACGATGGCAATAAATCCGCAATAGGTTTTATCTTCGCTCATTCCAGCTCCAGCATTTTTAACGCCTGTTCGGCGGCAGCCTGTTCAGCCTTACGACGGCTTGAACCTGTGCCCACCACCGGTTCACTCAGGCCACTGACCTGGCAATGGATGGTAAATTCCTGATCGTGCGCTTCGCCACGCACCTGTACCACCAGATAAGACGGCAGCGGCAGATGACGACCCTGCAAATATTCCTGCAGACGCGTTTTCGGATCTTTTTGTTTATCGCCCGGGCTGATTTCGTCCAGACGGGTCTGATACCAGTTCAGGATCAGCTTTTCTACGGTCTGGATATCGCTGTCCAGGAACACACCACCAATTAATGCTTCGACCGTATCGGCAAGAATAGATTCACGACGGAAGCCGCCGCTTTTCAGTTCACCCGGTCCAAGACGCAGACATTCGCCCAGTTCAAACTCGCGCGCGATTTCCGCAAGGGTATTACCCCGAACCAGCGTGGCACGCATGCGGCTCATATCACCCTCGTCCACACGCGGGAAACGATGATAAAGCGCATTCGCAATCACGAAACTTAAAATAGAGTCGCCTAAAAACTCGAGACGCTCATTATGTTTGCTGCTGGCACTGCGGTGGGTTAATGCCTGTTGCAACAACTCCTGATGATGAAAAGTGTAGCCCAGCTTCCGTTGAAGCCGATTAATTACGATGGGGTTCATGCGATACCAATAAATGAATGCGTCAAAAATGCAGCACACGAAACCGACCTGAGAAAACCAACGCGGTTTCGTGTGCCGTGGCACCCTTGCAGGGCCAACCTTAAACTTCGGGGGAATATTCTATACACAACGACAGGGGATGTCGTTAGTTCGAAGAGATTTATCGTGGAAATAATTCACGCAGCCGCTAATTAAAGCGGCTACGCGTTCATTTATTGAGAATTAATGGATTCCGCCAATACGATTCAGGCGAACACCGGTCGGCCATTCGCCTTCCTGCTTCTCAAAACTCATCCAGATGGCGGTGGCTTTGCCGACCAGATTCGCTTCCGGCACAAAGCCCCAGTAACGGCTGTCCGCAGAGTTATCGCGGTTGTCACCCATCATGAAGTAATGTCCTGGCGGTACAATCCAGCTCGCCAGCTGCTGGCCCGGCTGGCGATAGTACATACCCAGCTGATCCTGCGCGATTGGCACGGTGAGGATTCGGTGCGTCACATCGCCCAGCGTCTCTTTGCGCTCAACCAGACGGATGCCGTCCTCTTTGGTTTCACCTTTCGGTACCTGGAAGAATCCGCTGGTCGCTTCGCCGCCGTTACGACGGGCAAAGGTCTGCACAAAATCACTTGGCTCAACGTTTGAGTAGGTGATTGGCAGCGCGTTTTCACATGCGGTACCGGAGCTGCAGCCCGGCTGAACGGTGACTTCTTTCGCAACCGGATCGTAAGTCACTTTATCACCCGGCAGACCTACCGCGCGCTTGATGTAGTCCAGGCGCGGATCTTCCGGATATTTGAACACCACGATGTCGCCACGTTTCGGATGACCGGTTTCGATCAGCGTTTTCTGGTAGATAGGATCTTTAATGCCGTAGGCAAACTTCTCTACCAGAATAAAATCACCAATCAGCAGCGTTGGCATCATTGAACCTGATGGGATTTGGAACGGCTCATAAATAAACGAACGTACCACCAGAACAATTGCCAGCACCGGAAATACCGAGGCGCCCGTTTCCAGCCAGCCCGGTTTCGGGCCGACTTTCTTCAGGGTTTTCGCGTCAATCCCATCTCCAGTGGCTGCCTGTGCGGCAGCCTGACGTTCACGACGTTTTGGGGCGAAGATAAACTTATCCAGACACCACAGCAGACCTGTCACCAGGGTAGCAATGACCAGGATCAGGGCAAACATGTTCGCCATGCCAACTCCTTAGGGTTATTTGCCGTCTTTACCAACATGAAGGATGGCAAGGAATGCTTCCTGCGGCAGCTCGACGTTACCGACCTGCTTCATACGCTTCTTACCTTCTTTCTGCTTCTGCAGCAGCTTTTTCTTACGGCTGACGTCACCGCCATAGCACTTCGCCAGAACGTTTTTACGCAGCTGTTTCACGGTTGAACGCGCGATAATGTGGTTGCCAATCGCCGCCTGAATCGCGATATCGAACTGCTGACGCGGGATCAGATCTTTCATTTTCTCAACCAGCTCGCGGCCACGGTACGGCGCATTGTCGTTGTGGGTGATCAGCGCCAGCGCATCCACACGCTCGCCGTTGATCAGCACGTCCACACGCACCATGTTGGAGGCCTGGAAGCGTTTGAAGTTGTAATCCAGTGACGCATAGCCACGGGAGGTCGACTTCAGACGGTCGAAGAAGTCGAGTACCACTTCCGCCATCGGGATCTCATAGGTCAGCGCCACCTGGTTACCGTGGTAAACCATGTTGGTCTGCACGCCACGCTTCTCAATACACAGCGTAATGACGTTACCCAGGAATTCCTGCGGCAGCAGCATGTGACACTCTGCGATAGGCTCACGCAGTTCCTGAATGTTGTTCAGCGGCGGCAGCTTGGACGGACTATCGACGTAGATCACTTCTTTCGAGGTGGTTTCAACTTCATAAACTACGGTCGGCGCCGTGGTGATCAGATCCAGATCGTATTCACGCTCCAGACGCTCCTGAATGATCTCCATGTGCAGCAGACCGAGGAAACCACAGCGGAAGCCGAAGCCCAGCGCCGTTGAGCTTTCTGGCTCATAGAACAGGGAGGCATCGTTCAGGCTCAGTTTACCGAGCGCGTCACGGAAGTTTTCGTAGTCGTCAGAGCTGACCGGGAACAGACCGGCGTAAACCTGCGGTTTCACCTTTTTAAAGCCTGGCAGCGCTTTATCTGCCGGGTTACGGGCGCCGGTCAGGGTATCGCCCACCGGCGCGCCGAGGATGTCTTTAATGGCGCAGACCAGCCAGCCTACCTCGCCGCATCTCAGCTCGGTACGGTCAACCTGTTTTGGCGTGAAGATGCCCAGACGGTCGGCGTTGTAGACCTGTCCGGTACTCATTACCTTAATTTTTTCGCCTTTACGCATGGTGCCGTTTTTAATACGCACCAGAGAGACAACGCCCAGATAGTTATCGAACCACGAGTCGATAATAAGCGCCTGCAGCGGGCCATCCGGATCGCCTTCCGGGGCCGGAATGTCACGTACCAGGCGTTCCAGCACGTCGGTCACGCCCACACCGGTTTTCGCGGAGCAGCGCACGGCATCGGTCGCGTCAATGCCGACAATATCTTCAATCTCTTCCGCTACGCGTTCAGGATCGGCGGCTGGCAGGTCGATCTTGTTCAGAACCGGCACAACTTCGAGATCCATTTCCATCGCGGTGTAGCAGTTTGCCAGGGTCTGGGCTTCAACGCCCTGCCCGGCATCCACCACCAGCAGCGCGCCTTCACAGGCCGCGAGCGAGCGTGAAACTTCATAGGAGAAGTCAACGTGGCCTGGGGTGTCGATAAAGTTCAGTTGATAGGTTTCACCATCAGCCGCTTTGTAATCAAGCGTAACGCTCTGCGCCTTGATGGTGATACCGCGTTCGCGTTCCAGGTCCATGGAGTCCAGAACCTGGGCTTCCATTTCACGATCAGACAGGCCACCGCAAATCTGGATAATACGGTCAGACAGCGTCGACTTACCGTGGTCAATGTGAGCAATGATCGAAAAGTTACGTATGTTCTTCATATAGTTAAATAATTATGCCTTACGAATTCCTGGAGGCCGCTGTTCTTAGCCTGACGTTTTTCAGTGCGAAAACGCAGCATTCTACACTACATCCTCGCTACCTGGAAATGCACTTAGAAGCACGTATAACGTGAAGAAAGGCCGTTTTCTGTTTTAGGGTGTAAAAAATGATAAAGCCCGATGGATCACCGGGCCTCAGAAGAGAGCGTTTCAACACGAAGCTGGTCTGGTGCCAGCCCAACGCTGAGAATGACAGGCTGCCACTCCTCGCGCGCGGCAAGCGTCGGAGATAGCCCTTTGGCAAGCCAGAATCCCCCCACGCCACCCAATGCAGCACCGCACATAGCGGCCACATCGGTACCAAACAGCATCTGAAACAGGCCGCCCATGATAAACAGGCCGACCAGCGGAGAGAGATACACCAGCATAGCGGAGCTGAGCAGGCTGCCTTCCGCGATGCCCAGTTCCACCTTCTGCCCCGCCATCAGCGGCTGTTCGCTTGGCACAGAAATCGTGTGCGATGTTTGTGGCCCGAGCTTATTCAACACGCGGCTGCCGCAGCCGGCACGGGATGCGCAGCTATTACATGAGGCTTTAACATCGCAACTTACCAGCGCAATGCCGTTTTGCCAGGAGACAACCGTCGCCCACTCTTTGATCATTGTGCAGCCCTGAATTTAATGCTGTCGGAGATGCGCTTCGCCGTCTGCGGAGGGAGTTCTCCCACAATGGTGATCTCTGCGTTATCGCGTACCGTTGTACTCACCGTACGGCGCCCGGTACGCAGCATTTGTTCGGCGCTGTTTGCCGTTGCGCGATTGATATTCACCGAGAAGCTGAACAAACCATCCGAATAGAGACGCGATTCCACCGGCGTTTCAATGGTTGGCAGCTGACGACGGCTGCTGGACACTTCGCTAAACCCTTGCGGGATCCAGGCAGGTACCCAGTTGAAATTAACGGAATCCCCGGCAGGAACAGAAAGCAGCGGCGGCAGGCTGGCCTTAGCCAGATTCTGCATGCTGTTGCCAACCTGATTGTTCACGCTGAAGGAGATAACCCGGAACTGTTCCAGCGTTTCACCGTCACGGTCGAGCAGGTCAACACGCATGGGGAGTTTGGTTTCGGCATCAATCCAGACAATATAGCTGTAGCGCGTTCCATCCCGGGCAACAACGCGAATGACCTCGCACAGTCTGTCCGCGATGCGGGTACGCCCTACCGAAATAAAATCGTAGTAAGGGGCAAGCCGTTTGAAGTCGGTGTAAATGAGTGACGGCAGAGAATCAACGATATAATCGCCATTCAGCGTGAAAGGCTCCAGACCCGGCTCGAAATAGCTGATTTCGTTACCACGCTGAACCACTTCCCGACGCGGGCCATCCATCTGTAAAAGCTGGGCGAGCGGCTGGTTATCAAGACGGGCATGACGATAGCGTAACGACTCGACGCCCTGCTTATTGATGCTGATAAATGCCAACTCATAATTGAGTGACTGGCTGGCCAGATTCATTTGCTGCAACAACGCCCCGGATGAAACATCAGCCGAGGCGTTGGCAGAGAAGAACAGGCTACCCGCCATCAGAGACATGGCGAACCAAAGTTGCTTCATTACTGCGATTGCGTTCCTAAAGTTTGGTTTCCGGGCACCTGCACAGCAGCTTGCTGTGTCTGCGCCTGCTCAAACTGAAGCTGTTCAGAGTGCAGGCGACGCTGCAACTCGTAATCCTGCAACATCGCATTAATGCGACGGCGCTGCTCCTGAACCTGCTGTTGCTGGCCGCCGCTGGCGGATGCATCAGCCGGTACGCCCAGACTTACCGGGCTGGCTTTGCCCATCATCGGCAGTGTGTTAAACACTGGCGCTTCTGGCTGCTGATTAGTTTCAGACTGAGTATTATAGTGCTGGACGCCAACAATAACTGCAAGCGATACGCATGCAGCCACACCCATTTGGGTAAGCTGGCTGGCCCACGGACGCACCTTTTGCCAGAACGGCATTTTTTGCCACTGGTGAGGTGCGGGTTGAGCTTCAGGAATCAGCGGAGTGGTCTGATGAACAGGCTCATTCTCAATAGCCGCCATGACGCGGGCTGAGATATCGAAATGGAGAACCTCGCCGGTGTCACCGCGAAGGGTGTCACGGATGAGATGGTAACTCTCCCAGGTCTCTTGCATTTCGGGAGAATGAGACAGCTCGTTGAGCAACTCATTATCTACCGTTTCACCATCCATTAAAGCGGAAAGTTTTTCTTTCTGCATGCCTAATACCTTTTCCAGTATCCCGCTATCGTCAACGCCTGATAAGCGGTTGAACTTTATTATCAATAGCTTCTCGCGCACGGAAAATTCGTGAACGTACCGTGCCGACCGGACAATCCATGATAGCGGCTATCTCTTCATAGCTCAGACCATCCAGCTCCCGTAACGTAATTGCCATGCGTAAATCTTCCGGGAGCGACTCGATCGTGCGAAAAACGATTTGTCTCAGTTCTTCTGACAACATTAAGTTCTCAGGGTTCGAAATTTCTTTCAATGCGCCGCCACTTTCGAAGTTTTCGGCGTCTATTGCGTCCACATCACTTGAAGGCGGACGACGACCCTGAGCGACCAGATAATTCTTTGCCGTATTGACCGCAATACGGTACAGCCAGGTATAAAAAGCACTATCTCCCCGGAAAGAATCCAGCGCGCGATAGGCCTTAATAAAAGACTCTTGCACCACATCAGGCACATCGCCTGACGGTACATAGCGGGAAACCAGGCTCGCCACCTTATGCTGGTAGCGGACCACCAGTAAGTTGAAGGCTTTCTGATCTCCCTTCTGGACCCGTTCAACCAGGACCTGGTCCGTTAACTGCTCGCTCATCCGAGGTAATGTCTCCCCAAACCTAAATTCCACGCGTTATCGAAACGCCACTCTAAAAATACCGCACTTTGAGCAAGCACCGAATTAGAGTGTCTGATCTTCAATAAGTTCCGTAACGCCTTTGTTTTTGTTCATCGCGCCGCAGACTGTTCATTTTCTCTCATTATAAGTCTGTTCACGATACGCACCACTTTCTGACAAGAAACATCTTTTTCCCGCCAGAAGAGTAACGCAACACAGGCTTTATTTCACCACAAAATCTGACGCTAACGATCTGCTTCGCAAAATAATTTCACTCATTTACCCTCCGTTTACCTCCGCTTACGCGTTTAGCCATTGCGACAGCCTCTAAAAAAATACGTGCGATAAATCGCATTCAGGTGCTATTCTGACCCAACACTGTTTAGTAAATTAAACAACAATCATGAACTCAACATCTGAACTCCATTGTGATGTACTGATCATCGGTAGCGGCGCTGCCGGTCTCTCTCTGGCGCTGCGCCTGGCCGAGCATCAAAACGTTATCGTTCTGAGTAAAGGACCTATAAGTGAAGGTTCCACGTTTTATGCCCAGGGCGGCATTGCCGCCGTGTTTGATGAGACAGACAGCATTGCTTCCCACGTCGAAGATACGCTCATTGCCGGGGCCGGGATCGTGGATGCACACGCCGCAGAGTTTGTCGCCAGCAATGCCCGTCACTGCGTTCAGTGGCTCATCGACCAGGGCGTCTTGTTCGATACTCAGGTTCAACCCAACGGTGAAGAGAGCTACCACCTGACTCGCGAAGGCGGCCATAGCCACCGCCGCATCCTGCACGCAGCGGATGCCACCGGAAAAGAAGTGGAAACCACGCTGGTCAGCAAAGCGCTGAACCATCCTAATATTCGGGTTCTCGAGCGAAGCAATGCCGTTGACCTGATTATCTCTGACAAGATTGGCCTGCCCGGCACGCGTCGCGTGGTGGGCGCCTGGGTCTGGAACCGAAATAAAGAGAAGGTGGAAACCTGTCAGGCAAAGGCTGTAGTCCTGGCGACGGGCGGCGCCTCTAAAGTGTATCAGTACACCACGAACCCGGACATTGCCTCCGGAGACGGTATCGCTATGGCCTGGCGCGCAGGCTGCCGGGTGGCGAATCTCGAATTTAATCAGTTTCACCCCACCGCCCTGTTCCACCCTCAGGCGCGCAACTTCCTGCTGACGGAAGCCCTGCGCGGTGAAGGCGCTTATCTGAAACGCCCTGATGGCTCCCGCTTTATGCCCGACTTTGACGCCCGGGGCGAACTGGCCCCGCGCGATATCGTTGCTCGCGCCATCGACCATGAAATGAAGCGTCTTGGCGTGGACTGCATGTATCTCGATATCAGCCATAAGCCAGCAGAGTTCATTCGCCAGCATTTCCCGATGATTTATGAAAAGCTGCTCAATCTTGGCATTGATTTAACGCGCGATCCGGTGCCCATTGTGCCAGCGGCACACTATACCTGCGGCGGCGTAATGGTTGACGATCATGGACGTACTGACGTAGACGGTCTGTATGCTATCGGTGAGGTCAGCTATACCGGACTTCACGGCGCGAACCGTATGGCCTCTAACTCGCTGCTTGAGTGTCTGGTGTACGGCTGGTCAGCGGCGGAAGACATCTCGAAGCGCATGCCTTACGCCCGCGAGACAGAGCACCTGCCTGCCTGGGATGAAAGCCGCGTGGATAACCCGGACGAGCTGGTCGTGATACAGCACAACTGGCATGAGCTACGGCTGTTTATGTGGGACTACGTGGGGATTGTGCGCACCACGAAACGCCTGGAACGCGCCTTGCGCCGCATCACCATGCTGCAGCAGGAAATTGATGAGTATTATGCCAATTTCCGCGTATCCAATAACCTACTGGAGCTGCGCAATCTGGTGCAGGTTGCCGAGCTTATTGTTCGCTGCGCGATGATGCGTAAAGAGAGCCGCGGGCTGCACTATACCCTGGACTACCCTGATCAGCTGGCTGAGTCCGGCCCGTCGATACTCGCCCCGCAGGTTTACATAAACAGATAAAACGCCTGGGTCAGGGCAGTGTAATCTTCGGAATAACGCTGGTCTGGCCCACGGATTACCATTCGGTCATTAAAGCATTCACCCTCTTTTGGCGAGAGCGCCAGCAGCACGCGGTGCGGCAGTCGACCTTCCGTATCCGAAATATCGGTACGCAGACGTAACGTCCAGCCGATCTCCTGCGCGATGCCGATAAACGTGTTGCCGGTACTCTCTGGCAGGACCACGCAGAAAAAACCTTCTTCGGAGATGAGTTCTGCCGCGCTGGTAAGCAGCGCTTTATGATCGAGGGAGCCGGTATAACGCGCCTGTTCACGCTCGGGTGTCCCGCACTCAACGCCGGGCTCGTAGTAGGGAGGGTTGCTGACGATCAAATCGTAACGTGCGGTTTGTTCAGGCGCCCAGGCGAGCACATCTGCGCAGTCCACTTTCATTCGGGCTGCCCAGGGGGATTCGGCCATATTGTCACTCGCCTGCTCTGCGGCCTGCGCGTCCAGTTCGACGGCATCAATGATGACATGTTCTTCCGTACGCTGCGCCAGCATCAACGCCACCAGCCCGCTGCCGGTACCGATATCAAGAATACGCTTAACACCTGCGACAGGCGCCCACGCTCCCAGTAAAATACCGTCTGTACCGACCTTCATGGCACAGCGATCGTGAGCGACAAAAAATTGTTTAAAGGTAAAACCATCGCGGCGCAGCTGCGCTTTGAGTTGAGACATGTCAGGACAACCTTCTAAGTGAAACTGGAGTAGCATAGGGGAAAGCGAAGTGGCCGAAAAGCGATATCCATACAAACAGATGAAGATTACAGCCGTAACGTCTATAATCAGCGCCCCACACAGAGGTAGAACATGACTGTAACGACTTTTTCCGAACTTGAACTCGATGAAAGCCTGCTCAATGCACTTGAGAGCAAAGGCTTTACACGCCCGACCGCCATTCAGGCAGCGGCCATTCCGCCTGCGCTTGAGGGCCGCGATGTGCTCGGTTCTGCGCCAACCGGCACGGGGAAGACAGCAGCCTATTTGCTGCCTGTGTTGCAGCATCTGCTCGACTTTCCGCGTAAAAAATCTGGCCCGCCGCGTATTTTGATCCTGACGCCTACGCGCGAACTGGCAATGCAGGTTGCCGATCACGCGCGTGAACTCGCGGCAAATACTCATCTGGATATCGCCACCATCACCGGCGGCGTTGCGTATATGAACCACGCCGAAGTGTTCAGCGAAAACCAGGACATCGTCGTTGCAACGACGGGCCGCCTGCTGCAATACATTAAAGAAGAGAACTTCGACTGCCGCGCGGTTGAAACGCTGATCCTCGACGAGGCCGACCGCATGCTGGACATGGGCTTCGCACAGGATATCGAACACATTGCAGGGGAAACGCGCTGGCGTAACCAGACGATGCTGTTCTCTGCCACTCTCGAAGGGGAAGCGATCAAGGACTTCGCAGAGCGTCTGCTGGAAGATCCGGTGGAAGTCTCGGCGACGCCGTCCACCCGCGAGCGTAAGAAGATCCACCAGTGGTACTACCGCGCGGATAACCTCGAGCACAAGGTCGAATTGCTGAAACACCTGCTCAAACAGGAAGATGCACTGCGCACAATCGTATTTGTGCGCAAGCGCGAGCGCGTGCACGAGCTGGCTGAAATGCTGCGTAACGCCGGGATCAACAACTGCTATCTTGAAGGCGAGATGGCGCAGATCAAGCGTACCGAAGGCATCAAGCGCCTGACCGATGGCCGCGTTAACGTACTGGTTGCGACAGACGTAGCCGCTCGCGGAATCGACATCCCGGACGTCAGCCACGTCATTAACTTCGATATGCCGCGCAGCGGAGATACCTACCTGCACCGTATTGGCCGTACCGGCCGCGCGGGCCGCAAAGGGATTGCGATTTCACTGGTCGAAGCGCATGACTACCTGCTGCTGCAGAAGATTGGCCGCTATGTTGATGAGCCGCTGAAAGCGCGCGTTATTGACGAACTCCGCCCGACCACGCGTGCGCCGAGTGAAAAGATGACGGGTAAACCGTCCAAGAAAGCGCTCGCAAAACGTGCGGAGAGAAAAGAGAAAGAAAAAGAGAAACCGCGTGTGAAGCAGCGCCACCGCGATACCAAGAATATTGGTAAGCGACGTAAGCCAAGCTCTGCCGCACAAGAGACGAAAACTGAAGAGTAAAAAAAAGCCGGGGAAATCCCCGGCTTTTTTATTCCCCCCTACTGAAGCCGTTACAGGCTTTCAGTAAAGGTACGAGCGATAACGTCGCGCTGCTGTTCTGGAGTCAGTGAGTTAAAGCGAACCGCATAGCCAGACACGCGGATGGTCAGCTGTGGGTATTTTTCTGGGTGCTCAACGGCATCCATCAGCGTTTCGCGGCGCAGCACGTTAACGTTCAGGTGCTGACCCCCTTCCACGCGCACTTCCGGTTTCACTTCCATTGGAATTTCACGGTATTCGATTTCGCCCAGTTTGTTCACCGGCACGATTTCATCTTCAGCAAAACCCGCTTTCGCAACGACGCAGCGCGCTTCGTTTTTCTCGCTGTCCAGCAGCCAGAAAGAGTTGAGCAGATCGTCATTTGCAGCTTTAGTAATCTGGATACCTGTAATCATGTGTTGCCTCCCTAGGCTACATTAACTGATGCTGGCCTTTCGCGGCCAATTGGTAAAACCATTGTTTCTTGTGTGTATATATAACATTCACACCCCGGTGATTTATTGATTTAAATCAACAAAAACACCAACCACATAAAGAGTGTGGTTTGAATTTATTGTTTTAGATCAATTTCACAGCCTTACCAATTAAACTCACTCTGTATCTTTTCAAAATAAATTTAGCCACTTAGCACGTATTTCAGCACGTAATTTTGCTCACCGGGGCTAAACAGGTAAGCTAGTCACAGATTGAGATTCGCAGGAGAGCGAGATGACGACACCTTTAACCTGGCATGACGTGCTGGCAGAAGAAAAGCAGCAGCCTTATTTTATCAATACGCTCAGCACCGTTGCCGCTGAGCGTCAGTCCGGACAGACGATTTACCCGCCGCAGAAAGACGTGTTCAACGCCTTTCGCTACACCGAACTGAGCGATGTGAAAGTGGTCATTCTGGGTCAGGATCCCTATCACGGCCCCGGGCAGGCGCATGGGCTGGCGTTTTCCGTTCGTCCGGGTGTGGCTATCCCCCCTTCTCTGCTCAACATGTATAAAGAGCTTGAAGCAACCGTGCCCGGTTTTACCCGGCCAAACCACGGTTACCTGGAAAGCTGGGCGCGCCAGGGCGTGCTGTTACTGAATACGGTGCTTACCGTACGGGCGGGTCAGGCGCACTCGCACGCCAGTCTGGGCTGGGAGACGTTTACCGATAAAGTCATCAGCCTTATCAACGAGCATCGTGAAGGGGTGGTGTTTTTACTCTGGGGTTCTCACGCGCAGAAGAAAGGGGCGATTATCGATCGTCAGCGTCATCACGTGCTCAAGGCACCGCACCCGTCACCGCTGTCTGCGCATCGCGGTTTCTTTGGCAGTAATCATTTTGTTCTGGCGAATGAATGGCTGGAAAAACGTGGCGAAAAGCCGATTGACTGGATGCCTGTATTACCGGCAGAGAGCGAGTAGGATTTGAATGTGCCGGGCCTGACCCGGCACATTAAGAGGCTTATGCCTTGTTCTGACGCCACCATTCGGCCAGCAGTACGCCGGTCGCAACGGATACGTTCAGACTTTCCACATTGCCAGTTCCGTCGATAGAGACGCTCAGATCCGCACTGGAAAGCGCCGCGTCAGACAGACCATCACGTTCCTGACCTAATACCAGCACCATTTTGCGCGGCAACGTCGCTTTAAACAGCGGCGTACCGGCATGGCTCGAGGTGGTCACGATGGAATAACCCGCTTTACGGAACTGCTCGAGGGCGTCCAGAACGCTGTCGCCAGTGATCGGCTGTACGTGCTCGGCTCCGCCTTCAGCAGTACGGATCGCGGCGCCGGATTCCAGCAGCGCGGCATCCTGCAACAGCACGCCTTTCACGCCAAAGTGCGCGCAGCTGCGCATCATTGCGCCCAGGTTGTGCGGGTTGCCCACATCTTCCAGCGCCAGCACGCAGTCATCGGCATCCGCCTGGCTGACCCACTGCTGCACGGTCGTACCGTTACGCTTTTTGATCAGGAAGCAGACGCCGCCGTGGTGTTCAGTACCGGACGCTTTGGTCAGCTCCGCATCATCCACCACGTGGTAGGCTTTACGGTTCGCGGCCATCCAGCGCAGCGCTTCTTTAAAGCGCGGGGTCACGCTTTGGATAAACCAGGCGCGGACGATACACTCAGGACGGCTCTGGAACAGCGCCTGGCAGGCGTTCTCGCCATACACGCGGGTCTCTTCCGCACGCTGACGGCGCAGTACTTCCGGGTCGATAAAGCTTTTACCGCTGATGCCGCCGTGATCGGCTTTTTCCGGCGTCTCATCGCCAGGGGCGCGAGAAACGGTGCGCCACGGGGAGGCGTTATCACGTGAGAAATCATCACGCGGACGATCGTCGCGTGGACGGTCACTGCGTGGGCGGTCGGAACGCGGACGGTCATCGCGTTTCCGATCGTCACGTTTGCGGTCATCACCGCGGTTATTTCTGTCATCGCGGGCGGGGCGACGGCCACCGTCTGCACGAGAAGACGCCGGACGCCCGCCACCTTTTCCGGTACGCGGATTTTGGGTGCGTTTATCAGAGTCATCATCACTGCGGACATACATCACTTTGACCTTGCCGCTTTTGTTTTTCATTTCGTCGTTCATGCTTTTCTCCACCAGCGCTGCGCGAAGCGCGCAGATTACCCGATGTGCCAGCGCATAGCCATAATTTCGTACAAAAGCCTGTGACTATTGTTCTCATTGAATAAAACGCATTGTTGTTTCAAACAGGCTCATTGATAATATGTAACATATTAGAAACATTATCGGCGTTGTGCCGCTGTCCCACGGCTCTATCAGAGGTTAGTTATGAATACCGTATGTGCCAACTGTCAGGCTCTTAACCGCATTCCGGACGCTCGGATTGAAGATGGTGCGAAATGCGGACGCTGCGGCCATGAATTATTTGATGGCGAGGTCATTAACGCGACGGGTGCTACGCTGGACAAACTCCTTAAGGACGATCTTCCTGTCGTGATCGATTTCTGGGCGCCATGGTGCGGCCCATGCCGTAGCTTCGCGCCGATCTTCGAAGATGTGGCTGAAGAGCGTAGCGGAAAAATGCGGTTCGTTAAGGTCAATACTGAAGCCGAACCCGAACTAAGCGCACGTTTTCGTATTCGCAGCATCCCGACCATTATGATTTTCAAAAATGGCGAAGCGATCGATATGCTCAACGGTGCGGTTCCAAAAGCGCCTTTTGAAAGCTGGTTAAACGAGTCGCTGTAACATTCACGGGGCACGTCTTGTGCCCCGCTCCCGCCTCTGCGAAAATAGCGTTTTTCCTGCATTTCGCTCATGACTGATAACGCTGTCCTTAGATTACGCGCCGAACGCCTTGCGCGCGCCACTCGACCGTTCCTCGCCCGAGGCAACCGTATTCGCCGCTGTCAGCGCTGCCTGCTGCCGCTGAAGGTTTGTCTGTGCGAGACGCTCGCTCCGAGTACGGCACAGAGCCGTTTTTGTCTGGTCATGTTCGATACCGAGCCGATGAAACCCAGCAATACGGGCCGTCTTATCGCCGATATTCTGCCGGATACCGCCGCGTTTCAGTGGTCCCGTACGGAGCCGCCTCAGGCCCTGCTCGATTTAGTGACCAGCCCCGACTATCAGCCGATGGTCGTTTTCCCCGCGTCTTATGCAGGCGCGGAGCGCCAGGTGCTTTCAGCGCCGCCATCCGGTAAACCACCGCTGTTTATCATGCTGGACGGCACCTGGACCGAAGCGCGAAAAATGTTTCGCAAAAGCCCCTATCTCGACGCGCTGCCGGTCATTTCTGTCGACCTTTCTCGCGTCTCCACCTACCGCCTGCGTGAAGCGCATGCTGACGGACAATACTGCACCGCCGAAGTGGCCATCGCGCTTCTGGATTTAGCGGGAGATACCGCTGCGGCTGGCGCCCTGGGCAACCATTTCTCATGCTTCCGGGAGCGCTATCTGGCGGGAAAAACCGTTCATAAGGGCAGCGTCACAGCGCCCGAGCCAGAAAGCGTTTAAAATCATCAGGTCGCTTGCATTCACAGGAGGCCTGCATGAGCCAGCGAGGGTTAGAAGCGCTACTTCGTCCTAAATCCATTGCCGTCATCGGCGCATCAATGAAACCGGATCGTGCTGGCTATCTGATGATGCGCAACCTGCTGGCTGGGGGATTTAATGGTCCCGTCATGCCCGTCACGCCGTCGTATAAGGCGGTTCAGGGAGTGCTTGCATGGCCTGATGTACAGAGCCTGCCTTTCGTGCCGGATCTTGCCGTACTTTGTACAAACGCGAAGCGTAACCTGGAACTGCTGGAATCACTCGGCAAGAAAGGGTGTAAAACCTGCATTATTCTCTCGTCTCCGCCTGAACAGAAAGCCGAGCTTCTGGCCTGCGCCAGCCGCTATCAAATGCGCATTCTTGGGCCAAACAGTCTGGGCCTTCTCGCCCCCTGGCAGGGGCTGAATGCCAGTTTCTCTCCGGTTCCGATCCGCAAAGGCAAACTGGCGTTTATCTCGCAGTCGGCTGCGGTATCGAACACCATCCTCGACTGGGCGCAGCAGCGTGAAATGGGATTCTCCTACTTCATTGCCCTGGGCGACAGTCTGGATATCGACGTTGATGAGCTACTGGATTTTCTGGCACGTGACGGCAAAACCAGCGCGATCCTGCTTTATCTTGAGCACCTCAGCGACGCGCGTCGTTTTGTCTCGGCTTCGCGAAGCGCTTCGCGCAATAAGCCGATCCTGGTGATCAAAAGCGGACGAAGCCCTGCGGCACAGCGTCTACTCCATTCGCATTCCGGTATGGATCCCGCCTGGGACGCCGCCATCCAGCGCGCGGGGTTGCTGCGGGTACAGGATACGCACGAGCTTTTTTCTGCCGTTGAGACGTTAAGCCATATGCGCCCGTTGCGCGGCGAGAAGCTAATGATTGTCAGTAACGGTGCGGCCCCTGCCGCGCTCGCGCTTGACGAGTTGTGGCGCCGCTTCGGCAAGCTGGCAACGCTGAGTGAAGAGACGCTGCAGCGCCTGAAAGAAGCGCTTCCGACCAGCGTGACGCCCGGCAATCCGCTTGATTTGCGCGATGACGCCAGCAGCGACCGCTATATCAGGGCGATCTCCATTTTGCTGGATAGCCAGGATTTCGATGCGCTGATGATCATCCACTCCCCCAGCGCGGTCGCGCCGGGCAGTGAAAGCGCGCGCGCGCTTATTGACGCCGTGCGCAACCATCCACGCGGTAAATACGTTACCCTGCTCACCAACTGGTGCGGTGAGTTTTCCTCTCAGGAGGCGCGGCGCTTGTTCAGCGAGGCCGGGCTGCCAACCTACCGCACGCCGGAAGGCACCATCACCGCGTTTATGCATATGGTGGAATATCGCCGCAACCAGAAACAACTGCGTGAGACGCCGGCTTTGCCGGGGAATCTGACGGCGAACACCGTCGACGTTCACCGGCTGTTGCAGCAGGCTATCGAAGAGGGCGCGATCTCGCTTGATACGCATGAGGTTCAGCCCATTCTGGGCAGCTACGGGATGCAAACCCTGCCGACCTGGATCGCCAGCGACAGCGCAGAGGCCGTGCACATAGCCGAACAGATTGGCTATCCGGTGGCCCTGAAGCTGCGTTCCCCGGATATCCCGCATAAGTCTGATGTTCAGGGGGTTATGTTATACCTGCGTACGGCAACAGAGGTGCAGCAGGCAGCTGATGCTATTTTCGACCGGGTCAAAATGGCCTGGCCGCAGGCAAGGATCTACGGATTGCTGGTGCAAAGCATGGCCAACCGCGCAGGGGCTCAGGAATTACGGGTGGTGGTCGAACACGATCCCGTCTTCGGGCCGCTCATCATGCTGGGAGAGGGGGGCGTTGAGTGGCGTCCGGAGGAGCAGGCGGTGGTGGCGCTACCGCCGCTGAACATGAACCTGGCGCGTTATCTGATCATCCAGGCGATTAAAAGTAAAAAGATCCGTGGCCGGAGTGCGCTGCGCCCGCTTGATATTGCCGGGTTAAGTCAGTTCCTGGTGCAGGTGTCTAACCTGATTGTGGATTGTGCCGAAATCCAGCGGCTGGACATTCATCCGCTGCTCGCCTCGGGCAATGAGTTTACGGCGCTGGACGTGACCCTGGATATCGCGCCATTCGAAGGAGACAGAGAGAGCCGTCTGGCGATCCGCCCGTATCCCCTGCAGCTGGAGGAGTGGGTTGAGATGAAGAATGGGGAACGCGCCTTGTTCCGCCCTATTCTGCCGGAAGATGAGCCTCAGCTGCGGGCCTTTATCTCTCTGGTCACGAAAGAGGATCTTTATTATCGCTATTTTAGCGAAATCAACGAATTTACCCACGATGATTTAGCCAATATGACCCAGATCGACTACGATCGAGAAATGGCGTTTGTTGCCGTTCGTCGCTCCGATAAGGGGGATGAGATCCTCGGCGTCACGCGTGCGATTTCTGACCCGGATAACGTCGATGCGGAGTTTGCGGTGCTGGTGCGCTCCGATCTTAAAGGCCTGGGTCTGGGAAGACGGCTGCTGGAAAAACTCATCGGTTATACGCGAGATCACGGATTGTTACGCCTCAATGGCATTACTATGCCTAACAATCGCGGTATGGTGACCCTGGCGCGAAAACTTGGGTTTGACGTTGATATTCAGCTGGACGAAGGTATTGTGGCCTTGTCCCTCAGTCTGAGATCAGCAGACAAACGCGAGTAAGCTACTGGAAATGTTACCCACTTTGGACGGGACTGGTGGTATCATTGTCCGCTTATGTTGTTTGCATGGTACAGACAACCCTTCAATGAACAGAGAAGAAACGCACTGTGATGTTGTCAAAATTTAAGCGTAATAAACATCAACAACACCTTGCTCAACTACCGAAGATTTCTCAGTCAGTTGATGATGTAGAGTTCTTTTACGCTCCCGCTCATTTTCGGGAGACGCTTCTGGAAAAGATTGCCAGCGCCACGCGACGCATTTGCATTGTGGCGCTGTATCTTGAACAGGATGAAGGCGGGCGCGGGATCCTGAACGCGCTCTATGAAGCCAAACGTCAGCGACCAGAACTTGATGTTCGCGTGCTGGTAGACTGGCATCGCGCTCAGCGTGGCCGTATTGGCGCTGCCGCCTCAAACACTAATGCCGACTGGTATTGCCGTACGGCGCAGGAAAATCCTGGCGTTGATGTGCCTGTTTATGGCGTCCCGGTAAATACCCGTGAAGCGCTCGGCGTCCTTCATTTCAAGGGGTTCATCATTGATGACAGCGTGCTGTACAGCGGTGCAAGTCTGAATGATGTTTACCTTCATCAGCTCGATAAATATCGCTACGACCGCTACCATCTGATCCGTAATCCGCAGATGGCCGATATCATGTTTAACTGGGTTGATAAAAATCTGGTCCATGGCCGTGGTGTTAATCGCCTTGACGATCCCGAGCGTCCTAAAAGCCCGGAAATCAAAAACGATGTTCGCGCCTTCCGTCAGGAGCTGCGTGATGCGGTCTATCATTTCCAGGGCGATGCGAACAACGAAGAGTTATCCGTTACCCCGCTGGTAGGGCTCGGCAAATCAAGCCTGCTTAACAAAACGATCTTCCATCTGATGCCGTGTGCAGAGCAGAAACTCACCATCTGTACGCCGTACTTTAACCTTCCTGCCGTGCTGGTGCGTAATATCATTCAGCTGCTGCGCGACGGTAAAAAAGTGGAAATCATCGTTGGCGATAAAACTGCAAACGACTTCTTCATTCCTGAAGATCAGCCGTTCAAAATCATCGGTGCGCTGCCTTATCTCTACGAGATTAACCTGCGCCGTTTCCTGAGCCGTTTACAGTATTACGTCAACACTGACCAGCTGGTAGTACGCCTCTGGAAAGACGAAGACAACAGTTACCATCTTAAAGGCATGTGGGTCGACGATGAGTGGATGCTGCTGACCGGTAACAACCTCAACCCACGCGCGTGGCGACTGGATCTGGAAAACGCTATCCTGATCCATGACCCGCAGCATGAGTTAGCCGCACAGCGTGAACGTGAGCTGGAGCTGATTCGTACGCATACTACTGTGGTGAATCATTACCGCGAATTGCAGAGCATTGCCGATTACCCGGTGAAAGTCCGCAAGCTTATCCGCCGCTTACGTCGTATCCGTATCGACCGACTTATCAGCCGTATTCTGTAATATCCAGGCCCTGCCACCCGCAGGGCTTTTTTATGGAGCCCGTTGATGCGTATTCCTCTGTTACTGAGCGTCTTCTTTCTGAGCGGCTGTAGCCATATGGCCAACGATAACTGGTCTGGACAGGATAAAGCCCAGCATTTCCTCGCTTCCGCGATGTTGTCCGCAGCCGGTAATGAATATGCGCAGCATCAGGGATACAGCCGGGATCGTAGTGCGGCGATAGGGTTGATGTTCTCAGTGGGTCTTGGAGCATCAAAAGAGCTGTGGGATAGCCGCCCCGCAGGGAGCGGCTGGAGCTGGAAAGATTTCGCCTGGGATGTCGCCGGCGCAACGACCGGCTATGCCGTGTGGCAGATGGCGCGCTATTAAAGTCGAATGCCTTTCCCTTTGCGATGCAGCATCAGGGAAACAACAAAAGCCAGTGCGCCCATTATCGTTACGTACCAGAAGAATGTCGTTTCACTTCCCCATGATTTAAGCGACAACGCAACGTACTCCGCCGAGCCGCCAAATAGCGCATTAGCTACCGCATAAGAGAGCCCTACCCCTAAAGCACGTACCTGCGCCGGGAACATTTCAGCTTTCAGTATCCCACTGATAGAGGTATAGAAACTGACAATCACCATCGCCAGCATCACCAGCGCAAACGCCGCATACGGCGAAGTCACATGCTGAAGGGCAGACAGAATAGGTACTGTACATAACGCCGACAGGCCGCCAAAAATCAGCATCGACGTACGTCGACCGATTTTATCCGAGAACGCACCGATAATAGGTTGTATGAGCATAAAGACAAACAGCGCCACGGTCATGACTACGCTGGCAACGTTTGCGTGCATGCCGGTGGTGTTCACCAGGTACTTCTGCATATAGGTCGTGAACGTGTAGAAACTGAGAGAGCCACCCGCAGTAAAGCCCAGCACCATAAGGAAAGCTTTGCGGTTACGCCATAACCCTTTGAATGTTCCCGCCTCCTTCAGCGTTCTGACTTCCTTCTGAGAGGTTTCATCTAACTGACGGCGTAGCCAAAGTGCGACAACCGCCATTACTGCGCCCATCGCGAAAGGAATTCGCCATCCCCAGGCATGAAGTTGTTCGTCCGTCAGAATTTGCTGCAGGATCACCACCACAAGAATGGCCAGCAGTTGACCACCAATCAGCGTGACGTACTGGAATGAGGCGTAAAAACCTTTACGGCCTTCCAGTGCAATCTCACTCATGTAGGTCGCACTGGTACCGTATTCACCGCCCACCGATAATCCCTGAAATAAGCGGGCCAGTAACAGTAGCGCCGGTGCCCAGGTGCCAATCGATTCATATCCCGGTAAGCAGGCGATCACCAGAGAACCAAAGCACATCATGCACACCGAGATCAGCATAGAAGCCTTACGGCCGCGACGATCCGCTATGCGGCCGAACAGCCAGCCCCCAATGGGTCGCATTAAAAACCCTGCAGCAAAAACCCCCGCTGTTTGTAGCAGCTGCGTTGTGGTGTTGCCGGATGGGAAAAAAATATGTGCGAAGTAGAGTGAACAGAATGAGTAGACGTAAAAGTCGAACCATTCAACCAGATTCCCTGAAGAGGCGCTGACGATTGCCCATACCCTTCTTCGGGTATCACTGTTAGCCAGCGTCCCGTTTGATGTAATGCTTTCTGTCATTGTGATTATGCTCCTGCCATAAACAGCGGCGTATTGAGCCAGGAGACTCAATTACCTCGTAAATGAAATGTTATAATTTTGTTATAAATAACATTGCGACAGGGATCACACATTCCATTAGCAGGATAAGGGATTAAGAGAAAGGCCAGAGAGGGTAAGCACAAAGCAAAAAACCCCGCACCTTACGGTACGGGGTTCTTCTAATTGATGCCTGGCAGTTCCCTACTCTCACATGGGGAGACCCCACACTACCATCGGCGCTACGGCGTTTCACTTCTGAGTTCGGCATGGGGTCAGGTGGGACCACCGCGCTAAAGCCGCCAGGCAAATTCTGTTAATCTGTATCAGGCTGAAATTTGATTGTGTCGTCTCGTCCGCCGAAACAGCTTCGGCGTTGTAAGGTTAAGCCTCACGGTTCATTAGTATCGGTTAGCTCAACGCATCGCTGCGCTTACACA